>JAGPMW010000024.1 GCA_018052705.1 Selenomonas sp.
CTGTGGTAAGATAAGACATAAAGGAACCTTCTTTCTTTGTGTTTTGTTTGGTCACTTAACACTATAAAGAAAAGTGGTTCCTTTTTCTATATCCACTTTGAGTTTACACAAATGATTTTACACTATCTTATTTTGTCAGGGGGACGCATAGAACGTGAAGTTTTTACGAATTTTTGCTGCAGGGATTTTGACGATTTTCCTGCTGACCATACAAAGGCCTGTACCGGTTGCGCGAGGAGAGAGCGCTGAGCCCCAGATCACGGCCCGGTCGGCTATCCTGATTGAAGCCTCGACTGGCCGTGTTATCTGGGAAAAGAATGCGGATGAAGAGCATTACCCAGCCAGTACGACTAAGATGATGACTGGCATATTGGGCTTGGAGAATCTTCCACCACATTCAGAAGTCTTTATCTCACCCAATGCTGCAGGGACAGAGGACTGCTTTCTTGATATTCATGCTGGTGAGCGGCTGACCGCAGAGGAACTCATCACGGGTATGCTCATGGTCTCTGATAACGGAGCTGCCGTAGCTGTAGCCGAGCAGGTTGATGGCAGCGTTGGCGCTTTTGCCAAACGGATGAACGCAAGGGCCAAAGAACTGGGGATGGATCATACACATTTTGCCAATCCGAATGGATTGCCTAATCCGGATCATCACTCGACAGTCCGCGACATGGCTAAACTGGCTCAATATGTCATGCAAAATAAGAAATTCCGGGAAATCGTCGGACAAAAGGACCGCACCATCAGTTGGACTTTTCCAAAAAACAAGCGTCTTGTGGTAAGCAACAGCAACAAACTGCTTGGACACTATGAAGGGATAACTGGCATCAAGACCGGCTGGACACAGATCTCAGGAGGCTGTCTTGCCGCGTCGGCCAAGCGCAATGGCGTAGAGCTCATCGCCGTACTCATGCAGACTCCGACACCGGATGATCGTTTCAGCGATGCCCGCAAAATTCTCGACTATGGATTCAGTCAGGTTCATATGGTTAAAGGTATCTCAAAAGAACGAGTTAACTGTACTGTCTGGGTAAAGGACGGAACGCAGGCCACCGTAAAACTGCATCCTGTCAGTGACGTGAATTATCCGATTATCGGCGGGGAGACTGCAAATCATTACACCCTTTCATATGATGTGCCCAAAGTATTGACCGCTCCGCTTAAAGAAGGGGCTCCAGTTGGCAAAGTAATCATCAATTACGATGGACAAGCAGTCGGCAGCGTTGAAATGATAGCCGATAATGTTCAAAAAGGATTTAGCATCAGTTCCTGGCTGGTTGGAGTATTTGAACGTCTATTGTAGGGCTCGATTTATAGCCAATGTAATAGTGTGGATTCACTGTGTAGTCGGCCCTGTTACCGTTCATTTTTACAAAAAAATAGCCAATGTGCTGCCGGTAAAGGGGAGTATGATATTTGTCATAATATGAAAAAAATCTGCATATATTGTTTATAATATGCTATAATATAACGGTTGATATTAGGAAAAAATAATTTTGCTAAGAAGACTTATTGTAAAAGGTGCAATTGCGGGAGTGTGCATGGATGAAAAAGACATTAGCATTAGCGGCAGGAATGGTGTTGGGGATGAGCGTACTAGCGGGGCTGCCACAGGCACAGGCGCAGACGCCTCAAGCCATAGAGTCTAAGGACGGGACCATATTCAAGGTGGCCAAAATGCGTCCGGAGCGCATGCTGGGAGAGTATCGCCTGGCAAAGTATGACACCATCAATATTATGGCGATAGGGTTTCCTGATGGTTTTGGCGTAGATGACATCACAGTAGGCGTGGATGGTATGGCAAGACTGCCCTATGTGGGAAATGTAGAGCTGGTGGGCTTGACTTTGGATGAGGCTAGAGACCTGATTCAGAGCAAGATGAGCAAGTACTTTAAACTCCCAGATCTGAATGTCTATATGAAAAGCTATGGTCCACGTAAGGTCTATGTAATGGGAAATGTAAATACACCGGGCCTTAAGGAAATGAACGTAGACAACATGAATGTCTATGCTGCTATATCTATGGCTGGGGGAGTAGATAATAAAGGCCGTTCAAAGCATGTACAGCTTCTGCGTCAGATTGATGGAGTGCTGTTCTATCGCGAGGTCAACCTGGATGGCTTTGTGAAAAAACATGATCTAAGTCAAAATATCGAGTTGGAAGATGGAGATATCATCTATGTGCCAGATTCAGGCAAGGTTATTTTCGGTACGGATGTAGCACCATATATTAATATTTGGGCGCTGTATCGCTCTATTGTGAATTAAGAGAGATAGGTCTGAGGGACATATATTGTCACCAAGTGTTATGTTCAGTTTAATATCTATTATTACATCTATTACATCGTTTGTGCGCAAGTAATGATGGAGCCTTTGATAACCGTAAAACTCCTTATGTTTTAGAGAAGGATGCGATTATTAGAAGTGTTGATTTGACATGATTCTACATTCTATAGTATAATAGCCGAGATGCGGATGTGGCGGAATTGGCAGACGCGCTGGATTTAGGATCCAGTGCCGCAAGGCGTATGGGTTCAAGCCCCTTCATCCGCACCAGTTTTGTATATGTGGCCGACAGTATCAATTCATTGATCTGTCGGCCTTTCCGCTATGTTTTTTAGAATGCTAAAGGAAGGGATTCATATGAATCTTGTTCGTGGGCTGCGGCGCTTGTCATCGTTTCAGATTATCCTGCTGAGTTTTTTGGGCTGGATTCTTTTGGGAACAGGGTTGCTGATGACGCCGCTGGCTACGGTGGATGGACAGGGGGCACAGTGGCTGCCGGCCCTGTTTACGACGGTCTCAGCATCTTGTGTAACAGGGCTGACGGTGGTGAATACGGGCCTATACTGGTCCCGGTTTGGTCAGGCGGTTATTATTTTGCTGATTCAGGTCGGCGGGTTGGGCGTTGTTACTATGGCTATTGCGCTGGCGATGGCTTCTGGCCGTCGGATCAGTCTGATGCAGCGCAGTACGATGCAGGAGGCATTAGCGGTACCGCAGCTCGGGGGGATTGTCCGCATTCTGCGATTTATTCTGAAATTTACAGTAGGTACAGAGCTCCTGGGCGCTTGTCTGCTGCTGCCAGTATTCTGGCGGGATTATGGTCCGCTGGAGGGTCTGTGGATGGCAATCTTCCACTCGATTTCAGCATTTTGTAATGCGGGCTTTGATCTGATGGGCGAACGTGGTGGCGGATCGCTGATGGCGTATGCTAGTGATCCGTTGGTGAACTTCACGATTGTCGGGCTCATTATATCCGGTGGTCTTGGTTTTATGACCTGGGCCGATATTCATGTGAATGGGTTTCATTTCCGCCGTTGGCGCCTGCAGACCAGGATTATTCTGGTGATGACAGTGCTGTTGATTTCGTTGCCAACCCTGCTGCTTTTCCTGATGGATCAGTCAGGGGCGCCGCTGCAGGTGCGCTGGCTTGAGGCCTTGTTTCAGGCAGTGACACCCCGTACGGCTGGGTTTAATACGGTAGATATTGAGACGTTGAGCGATCCGGCCCGCATTCTGCTGGTGGTTTTGATGCTGACCGGTGGGGCCCCAGGGTCGACGGCTGGCGGTATCAAGGTGACAACGGCATTCCTGCTTGCGGCTTCGGCGGTGTCATCGCTGCGCATGAAGATGGACGTCGAGTGCTTTCATCGTCGTATCCCACCAGATGTTCGGCAGCAGGCATCGACGATATTCCTGTTGTATTTGACACTGTTCAGTGCCAGTACGTTTATTATCAGTGTGGTGGATCATGTGCCGGTGGTGGATTGTATGGTCGAGACTTCTTCGGCGCTGGGGACGGTCGGACTGTCAATCGGTCTGACCGAAAATCTGAGTCCGGTTTCGCAGTTGATTCTGATCGGCCTGATGTATTTTGGCCGTGTCGGCGCGCTGACGATGATCTATGCGATGAATAAGCGGCGCCGCCCTGTGACGGGACGATTGCCGGAAGAAAAGATAACGGTTGGTTGAGGTGAAATCATGAGAAAGACAGTTTTGTTGATCGGGCTGGGGCGTTTTGGCCGTCATGTGGCCAGAAAACTGCATGAGTTGAATCATGAGATTCTGGCGGTCGATAAAGATGAAGAGTTCGTGAATATGTCGTTGTCCTATGTGACGAACGCGCTGGTAGCAGATAGTACGGATCAGCATTTTCTGGAGTCGCTTGGCATCCGGAATTTTGATTTATGCATTGTCGCGATCGGTGATGATTTCCAGAGCTCGCTCGAGACGACATCCCTGCTGAAAGAGCTGGGTGCTAACTATGTTGTATCGCGTGCTTCGCGGGGCATCCATGAGAAGTTCCTGCTGCGCAATGGTGCTGATGAGGTGGTTTATCCGGAAAAGCAGCTGGCACAATGGACCGCTATCCGTTTTGGATTCGATCATATTCTGGATTATTTTCAGCTTAGTGACCGCTATGCGGTGTATGAGCTGCCGATGCCGGAGGCCTGGGTTGGCCATACGATTGGTGAGCTGAAGGTCCGGCAGAACTACGGGGTGAATATCCTGGGAATCCGGCAGGATGGTAATCTGACGGTGGAGTTTACGCCGCAGATGCACTTGCAGGGAGCCGATACGATACTGGTCGTTGGTAAACGCGAGGACGTGCAGAAGTATTTCCAGATTTAATCTGGTTCGATAGAGAAAACCCCGGCTTCATTTTGTGAATGGAGCCGGGGTTTTTGTGACGATCGGTATTCAGGCAAAGTACATGGACTCGCTGATGGTGCTGGCGAGTTGTTCTTTGCTCATGTCTTTGGTGTCTTTGGGGGCAGCTTCGTAGACATCCAGACGGTTCTTGATGAACTGGGTGTCGATGTTGCCCGTGCGGAAGTAGGTGTCCTTAAGGATTTTCTTATGCAGGGATACGGTCGTCTTGACGCCGTCGATGCGGAATTCCTTGAGGGCTCGCTGCATGATCTTGATCGCATCGCCGCGGGTACGGCCATGCACGATGATTTTTGCAATCATGGAGTCATAGTAGGGTTCAATCGAGAGGCCGGCGGTTACGCCGCTGTCGAAACGCACGCGAGGGCCGCTGGGCTCATGCAGGAAGGAAATCTGTCCCGGGGACGGGAGAAAATTGTTATTTGGATCCTCGGCGTTGATCCGGCACTCGATGGCATGCCCGGTAAAGGTGATGTCCTTCTGTGAGAAATCCAGGGCATCGCCGGCGGCAATACGGATCTGGGTACGCACCAGATCGATGCCGGTGACGGCTTCGGTGATGCCGTGCTCGACCTGAATGCGCGGGTTGATTTCCATGAAGTAGAATTCGTGGTTCGCGAGATCCAGCAGGAATTCTACAGTTCCGATGTTGGAATAATGGACGCTCTTGGCGGCAACTACAGCCAGCTGGCCGACGCGTTCGCGCATATTCTGCGTAAGTGCGATGGAGGGTGACTCCTCGAGGAGTTTCTGGTTGCGGCGCTGCAGTGAGCATTCACGTTCGCCGAGGTGCATGATTTCGCCATAGTTGTCAGCGACGATCTGGACTTCAATATGACGCGAGCGCTCGATATAGTGCTCGAAGTAATATTTTATTTTGGTGATATCGACAAGGATATTGAGGATGTTGCGCAGGTCCTCTTCGTTGTGTGCTACACACATGCCTTTGCCGCCGCCGCCTGCGACTGGTTTCAGGATGACCGGGTAGCCAACTTCTTTCGCAGCTTTGATGGCTTCTTCATTACTGGTTAGCGGCTCGCTGCCTTTGGCCATTGGGATGCCGGACGGGGCAATCGTGGCGCGGGCGATGTCTTTGTCGCCGACCAGGCGGATCGTTTCGGGCATAGGTCCGATCCAGGTGATACCGGCTTCAGTTACCTGTTCGGCGAAGTCGGCGTCCTCGGAGAGGAATCCATAGCCCGGATGAATCGCATCGGCGTGGGTTTCGCGGGCAGCCTTGAGGATGGCTGCTTTATTCAGATAGCTTTCCGTGGCATCGGCGGGGCCGACGTTGACGGATCGATCAGCAAGTTGTACGTGCAGGGCATTGGCGTCGGCTTCTGAATAGATGGCGACGGTTTCAATGTCGAGCTCCTGACAAGCCCGGATAACCCGGACGGCAATTTCGCCACGGTTGGCAATGAGTACACGTTTAAACATAGGATTACCTCCTAAACTTTATATATCAATCGTTAATGGTTGCTATTTGGTAATAGGTTGCACACAAACAGGTGTTAGAACCTGTTACTAAACGACTATGAAACAAATTGTAGCACAATTCATATGGGGAATCAATGATAAAATGAAGTTATTTCAACGATGCCTTAAAAGAATTATAAATATTGTATACACACAGGAGCAAGGTTTTGGAGTATAATGAATCGTATTGAATCTGTGCCGGAGTTGTTGCGATGGCAGATCGGCAGGACAGGAAAGGAAGTGAGCCGATGACGGAAATCGTGGAGGAAAAACTGAAATTGCTGCCAGATCAGCCTGGCGTCTATATTATGAAGAATGATCATGGCAAGATCATCTATGTGGGCAAGGCTGTCGTGTTGAAAAACCGGGTGCGGCAGTATTTCCAGTCAAATAAAAATCATACCCCGAAGGTGCGGGCTATGGTATCGCATATTGCGGATTTCGAGATTATTATGACGCATTCAGAGGTGGAGGCACTGATCCTCGAATGCAACCTGATCAAGAAGCATCGGCCACGTTATAATATCAGCCTGAAGGATGATAAAAGCTATCCGTATGTGAAAGTGACGGTGCAGGAGGATTTTCCGCGGGTGTTTATTACGCGGCGGGTGCTCAAAGACGGGGCGCAGTATTTTGGTCCGTATACGAATGTGACCGCGGTGCATGAAAGCTTGAAACTCCTGCGCCGCCTGTTCCCACTGCGTACCTGCAAGCATCTGCAGGAGCGTCCCTGCCTGGAATATCATATCCGCCGCTGTCTGGCTCCCTGTGTGGGCAAGGTGGAGAAAGGCGACTACGATGCAATGATCCATGCGGTGCTGCTGTTCCTGGAGGGCCGTACCGAGGATGTGGAGAAGGAGCTGCAGTTCCGTATGGAAGCTGCGGCTGAGGCTTATCATTTCGAACTGGCCGGGCGGCTGCGCGATCAGCTGCTGGCGGTTCGCAAGGTTGTCGAGAAGCAGAATATTGTCACTGGTTCCGGCGATCAGGATGCTATTGGTATGGCACGCTCAGAGCTGGGGGTGGTCGTGCAGGTATTCTTTATCCGGGGGGGCAAGATGGTCGGGCGGGAGCATTTTCTGCTGCAGGGCAGTGAGGAGGAGAGCGATGCCGCGATTCTGACAGCGTTTCTACAGCAGTATTATCACCGGGCGACATTCATTCCGCGTGAGGTGCTGCTGCCGTTGGAGCTTTCGATCGCAGATCGGGGGCTGCTGGAGTCCTGGCTCTCAGAGCGCAAGCGGAAGTCGAAGGTTCAGCTGCTGGTTCCTCAGCGTGGCACGAAGCATGATATTCTGGAGATGGCGCGGGGAAATGCCGAAAAGTACCTCTCGGATGAGGTGGCCCGTATCAAGCAGGCGAATGCGCAGACGATGGGCGCAGTGGAGGAGCTCGGACGTTATCTGGGGCTGAAGAATCTGCCGGATCGTATGGAGTGCTTTGATATTTCGCATATTCAGGGCAGCGAGACCGTGGCCTCGATGGTGGTATTTGAGGGCGGGCTGCCGAAGAAGTCGGCTTACCGGCGCTTCAAGATCCGCAGTACGGAGGGTAAGCCGGATGACTTCCTGTCGATGCGGGAGGTTACGACACGGCGCTATGTAGGCCTGCCACCGGAAGAGCTGCCGGACCTCATCGTCATCGATGGCGGCAAGGGACAGCTTTCATCGGCACTGCAGATTATCCGGCAGGCTGCGGGGCATAAGGATGTACCAGTAGTGGGACTGGCCAAACAGTTCGAGCTGGTCTTTACGGAGGGCAGTTCTGAGCCGGTGGTTTTGCCGCGGCACAGCCAGGCCCTGTATCTTATTCAGCGTATCCGTGATGAGGCGCACAGGTTTGCCATTACGTTCCATCGGAAGCTGCGTGGCAAGCGCAATCTCGTGTCGGTGCTGGATCATATTGTCGGGATTGGTCCCAAGCGACGGCAGGCCTTATGGTCTCATTTTGGCACATTGAATAAGATGCGGACAGCCAGTGTGGAAGAATTGGCTGAGGCTCCGGGGATGAATCTGCCAGCGGCTGAGGGTGTGTATCAGTTCTTTCAGGTGCAGCAGGGACTCAGTCGCAAAGAGGGTAAAGGAAAGGAAACAGAGCATTCATGAAAACGGTAGATTTACATGTGCATTCCATTGTATCGGATGGCAGTTACAAGCCTGCTGAGCTGGCGGAACTGGCCAAAGCCCAGGGGCTGGCGGCGTTTGCGCTCACGGACCATGATGTTATTGCTGGTACGGATGAGGCAGCGGCGGCCGCGAAAGCTGCGGGGATCGGATTCATCAACGGGATGGAACTGACCACGGAGTTTCAGGGGCGCAAGCTGCATATTGTCTGTCTGGGCTTTGATCCGGCGCATCCAGCATTTCGGACTGTCTATCAGCGGGTCCGGGCAATAAAGGAAGGGCGTATCCCTGAAATGATTGCCTTTATCCAGCGTAAGGGTGTAGATATTTCGTTGGCGAAGGTTCAGGAGTTTGTTTATGACGGACCGCTGGACCGTTATGCAATCATGCGGTATTTGGTATCGCTGCATTTGTATGATCGGGCGCAGCCGTTATGGGATCATTATCTTGATCCAGCAGCGGCAGAACTAGGGCTTAATTTCAGCATTACGGCTGAGGAGGCACTGCCACTGATTCATGAGGCCGGCGGGGCGACTTCACTGGCTCATTTTCATAAAGAGATTGGCCTGCAGGGGCTCAGCCGCCGGGAGCAGGAGGCGGCTATCCTGCAATTGCACAAGCTGGGATTGGACGGCATGGAGCGTTATTATCCAACTTATAGTGAGGAGGATACGGATTTTGCGGCATATCTGACGCAGAAATATGATCTGTTAGCGACTGGCGGTTCAGATTTTCATGGGACCAATCGGCCCGGTACAGCCATGGGGACGGGGATAGAACATAATCTGTCTGTGCCGTCAGTTTTTCTGGACGAAGTACGGAGCCGTTGCAAAAAAAATAAACGGGCAAGCAGGAATATGAGCCGGGCAGGGCGAATTTCTATGCTATGATGGATGGAGCATCTAGCTCGATCTGACTTCTGTAGCATATAGAGGAGGGTTCATTTATGAAAACTTGGGTTTGCACGGTATGTGGCTGGATTTATGATGAGGAAAAGGGCGATCCGGATTATGATCTGGCTGCCGGCGTACCGTTTGAGGAACTGCCGGAGGATTTTGTCTGCCCACTCTGTGGCGTAGGCAAGGATATGTTTGAAGAGCAGTCCTAAAGCTTCTGTGAATCATGGAACCATGACAATCCGGAATGGTGCATAAAGGAAAGACGGCTTGACGAAAGAGCCGTCTTTCTTTGTCTGAAAAATTATTAGCAGGTAATATTTTTCATAATCAAAATTAATGATAAAATATGAAATTTTTAGGAAAACGATTGATTTTCTCAGGCGACTTTGTTATAATTTACACGTAGTGAATCATAAGCCAAATTCATGGAATATGGCATTCCGAAAGCGGTTTCCGTTATGATGGTTTGGACGGATTGACCGTTTTTCAAATCATAAGGAGGAAGTATTATGAAAGTAACAGTTGTTGGTGCAGGTAACGTTGGCGCTACCGTAGCAAATGTCCTGGCAGGTAAGAATTTCTGCAGCGAGGTTATGCTCGTTGATATCAAGAAAGGCTATGCTGAAGGCAAAGCTATGGATATCATGCAGACGGCTCATCTGCTGAATTTCGATACGACGGTAACGGGTGTCACCGCTGAGATCGGTGATGCGAATGGTTACGCTCCAACGGAAGGTTCTGATGTTGTCGTTATCACTTCCGGCATGCCGCGTAAGCCGGGCATGAGCCGTGAAGATCTCATTGGTGTTAATGCAAAGATTGTAAAGGGTGTTGTTGATCAGGCCCTGAAATATTCCCCGAATGCTATTTTCATCATCATCTCCAACCCGATGGATGCAATGACATTCCTGACGCTGAAGGATTCCAAGCTGCCGCGCAACCGTGTTATCGGCCAGGGTGGTATGCTGGACAGCAGCCGTTTCCGTTATTTCCTGTCCAAAGCTCTGCAGTCTGCAGGCTATCCGGCTACGCCGACGGACATCGATGGTATGGTTGTTGGCGGCCACAGCGACAAGACGATGGTTCCGCTTACGAGCGTTGCTACGTATCGCGGCATTCCTGTTACGCAGCTCCTTTCTAAAGAGCAGCTTGACGATGCCGTTGCTCAGACGAAGGTTGGCGGCGCTACGCTGACGGGCCTGCTGGGGACGTCGGCATGGTATGCTCCGGGTGCTGCTGCAGCTGCTATGGTTGAGGCAATTGCTCTCGATGCAAAGAAGCTCATGCCGTGCTGTGTTTACCTTGAAGGCGAGTATGGTGAGAAAGACCTCTGCATCGGCGTTCCAGTTCTGCTGGGCAAGAATGGTGTGGAGAAGATCGTCGAGTACAAGCTCGAGGGCGATGAGAAAGCGAAGTTCGATGAGAGCGTAGCTGCTGCTCGTAATACGAACTCCAAACTCGGTGATGCACTGAAATAATGGTGTCCTAAAAAATAAGAGGAGTGCTTCTGTTCTGCAGGAGCGCCCCTCTTATTTTTATATATTGCACAATAATATTCATAATTTTAAAAAAACATTAAACAAGGACTTAACATTTGTACCCGGTTGACGTTATAATAGATGTAGGGTATGATTAAAGTCCAAATAAGTTCTAGTGTGATAAAGGTGCCAGGGAGGTGGCTGTCATGGTGGATCGTATTGAGAGGATTACTCGAGTCAAAGGAATTAATCAGGGAATCGATCAGTTCTTTAACCGCAAGGAAGGTTATGCGGATGGGAAGAAAAAGCACCAGATGTTTGAGCAGGATCTCGAGCGTGAGCTTCGGAAGGAACCGCGGCCGGAAAATGAGGCTGGTCCGGATGCACCAAAGGCTTATCAGCTGGACCTGACGACTAAGCCGACCCAATCGTTATTTTATGAAGAAGGGGCGGATCTTACCAAGGCAGAGGGGAAAATGCATGACGCTGGATGATACGCAATATATGAAGCTGGCTTTGGTAGAAGCGCAGAAGGCCTATGATCTGAAAGAGGTGCCAATCGGCGCAGTTCTGGTGGATACAGATGGAGCGGTAGTGGCTGCTGGCCACAATATGCGCGAGGTCTGGACCGATGCAACGGCTCATGCGGAGCTGATCGCGATCCAGGAGGCCTGCCGAAAGCTGGGCCGCTGGCGTCTTTCAGGGTTGACGCTTTATGTGACCATCGAGCCCTGCCCGATGTGCGCCGGGGCAATCGTTATGAGTCGTGTAGATCGGGTCGTTTATGGTAGTACCGATGCAAAGGCCGGGGCCTGCGAATCGGTGTTCAATATCCCTGGAAATCCGACATTGAATCATCAGCCGCAGTTGACCGCTGGAGTCCTGCAGATGGAATGTGCCGGTATTATGAAACGGTTTTTCAAAGAACGGCGCGATATGAAGAAAGCAGCCAAAAAAAAAGAGCAGGAGTGAGATGATACTCATTCCTGCTCTTTTGTGTGGAGTTATAGATCAGATGTCCCAGTGCAGCTGATCCGGGTTCGGCGTAGCCTTGTCTACTTCGCTGAGAATCCAGGCCGCATTATCATGCGTGGCGGCAAAGGCCGTCTCAAGACCAAAAGCATAGGTCTGCGGGATTTCCATGGCGTGAATGGCCATGTGCATGTAGTCTTTGGCCACTAATGTCACACCGCGTTCTGCAGCCAGCTGGGCTTTGAAGCGGTAGCCGTAGTAGAGGTAGCTGTTATGTTCGATTGGGATGTCCTTGTAGGCTTCGATGCGCTCATCAACTTCATTTTCAGCTTCCTGTGAGAGGCCAAGTCTGTGCATCAGATTCCAGCGGTCAGCCCAGAGTTCACCGCGCAGCACGTATTTATAAAGGAAGTCGGTCGATTCTGCCAGCTCGATCGCCGTGTTGATATGATTCATGGCGGCGTCGGTCTGCCGTAGTTCTTTTTCCAGCGAGCTCAGGCGCTGCAGAGCAAAGACCTTTTCCTCGACGTCTTCGGCCTTGTCTTCGTCGAAGTCGGCATCGACGATGCTGTGGAACAGTTCGAGGGCCTCATTGGTCTTGTCGATGCCTTTCATCGCCAGAAAGTGGGCGAGACGGGCGCGGGCATGCCAGTTGTCCATGCCGCCGGTGAAGAGTGTTTCCGGCGGTTTGGCCGGAGAGTCCATTACGAAATGGACAAGTTTATGAAATTCATCCTGTGTCATGAATTGAAAACCTCCTGTTTCACTGAATAGATGATATAATGGTATATTATATCATGAAATCGAAATTGCGGGAGGTTTTCTTGTGGGGATAAAGATTTTGGTGCTCCGGCTGTGGGCGCAAATGCAGCATAGTGTGGAGACTGGCTGGGGACGGCTGCTGGTGCTGTTTGGACTGAATTTCTTTACGATTGCCTGGCAGAATACCCATATGTATAAATCAGAGCAGCTGGCAGTGCTGGGCGTAGATGCGCTGTTTCTGCTGGCCGGGGTGACGATTTTCGTTATTCTGCTGGATCTGGTGCCAATAATCAAACTGAGGCGGCTGCTGTTTCAGGCAGCGATGGGGATATCGGTGCTGCTCGGGGCCCTGGAGTGTTTTTCCATCTATAATTATCAGTCACTGGTCGGCGCAGGGATTGTGACGGCGCTTTTGCAGACGAATTCGCATGAGTCGGGAGAATTCCTGCGCATGTATGTGGGCGTAAAGGGAGCGGCTGCGGCCGTGCTGCTGGTGGTGGCAATACTGGCCGGAAGACGCTGGCTGAAGGAGCCGCGGCTTACGCTTTCTACACGGCATCGCCGCAGCCGCGCTCTGCTGCTTTTTCTGGCTGCCGGACTCGCAGCCGGGGGATGTCTCTGGCAGCAGTATCATTCGTTTGTGGTCAATGACTCGCTGGATATCCCGGTGGTTCGTTTTGGTCGGGCGGTGGATACATCGGTCAGGAATATCCAGGCGTTTGAAAATTTGAAGCAGCAGGCTTCGGCGGATGTGGAACTGACAGCCAATGGCAGTGATGTGCCCTATGTGGTGTTTATCCTTGGCGAAGCAACAAACAGAGACCGGCTGCATCTGTACGGGTATCCGCTGGCGAATACGCCGAATCTTGATGAGCTGGCAGCAAAGGGGGATATTGCGGTGTTCCGCGATACGATCAGTCCGAAGAGTGCGACTGTTCCGGTGCTGCGGGAGCTGTTCACGTTTCATGACGTGGAGTCGGATCAGGAATGGTACCACTATAATAATCTTATCGATGTTATGAAAGCAGCGGGATATCGTACGTATTGGCTGTCGAATCAGGAAAGTTCGGGAATATGGGGGAATGTTGCACAGCTTTTTGCGGGACGCAGCGACGTCAAGCAGTTTACGCAGCTCAGAGAGTCGCATGAGGATAGTGGCAAACTGGATGAGGAGCTGTTCCCACTGCTCGACCAGGCATTAAAGAAGCCTGCTGCGAAGAATTTTTATGTACTGCATCTGATGGGCGGGCATGGACTGTACTATATGCGTTTCCCGTACAGCTTCTCGAAGTTTACGAAGGATGATGTACCAGCTCCGCAGGATGTGCTGTCCGATGAGAGACGCACCGAGATTGCTCAGTATGCCAATGCGATGTATTATAACGATTTTGTGGTCAGCTCGCTGATTGGCAAGTTCCAGGACAAGGAAGCTATTGTAATCTATTTGCCGGATCATGGGGAAACAATCTATGATGATGGTGGCAATCTGGCTGGGCATGTGGATGAAAATCCGAATCATCAGCAGCTGGAAATTCCTATGATTTTCTGGGCATCACCGGCTTATAAGGCACATCATCCGGAGAAATGGCAGGCGATTTGCGCGGCAGTCAATCAGCCTTATATGACGGATGATATGATTCATACCATCATGGATCTGCTGGATATCCGCACGGCGGAATTCAACCCGGCCAAGAGCGTGATTAATCCGCTGTTTGATCGCAGCCGCAAGCGGATGATACACGGGCGGAACTATGATACGGAAATGAAATAAGCCTTCCCTGCTGGAAAGGCTTGCTAAAGCGATAGAGATGGCTTGGCGCCGGCTGGTCAGGTCCGCAGGGAGTTGGCGGTGATGAGTACTGCTGCGAGGATCTGCCCGGACAGTGCGCCAAATGGCGGCAAAAAGGGGCCGCCAAAGGAATGCAGAATCCCCATTGCTGGTGGCAGCAGCATGAGCCAGGCGATGATGGCGATGAGCCGGTTCTGGTGGATGGTGTCCATGGTCTGACGGCTAATGGACATGAGTGTGGCGAGATCCCAAAGCAGTCCGCTTTTCAACAGAATCGCTGCGGGTTCCGGCTGATCGATAGCCTGTTCCGGTTTACCGGCAGCTGGGGCGGGCTGGCCCAGCTGGATGGTAAGATCGGCCTCAGCCAGTGCGGATTCATCGCCACGGGGTTTGCCAATCATGGCAATTGAGGCGCCATGGGCTTTCAGAAGCTGGATTTCGCGGGCCTTGCCATCACTGGACAGACCCGCGAGTGCGTTATCAATGCCGGTCTGTTTGCGGATTGCGGTAGCCAGGCGCTTGTTGGCGCTGGTCAGCATGACGATGCTGATTTGCTGCCGCTGCAATTTATGCAGGGAAGTGATGGTGTTCTGTGGGATTTCATCATCAAGGGCGATAATGCCCCGGCAATATTTGCCGTTGGCGACGAAGATGGGGAGCTGACCACGCAGTGAGAGCTGGTCGGCTTTGGTTAGCAGCTCGGCGCTGATTTCGACGCCTTCCTCGAGCAGCCAGTCTGGCCGGCCGACACGAAGCGGGGTATGGCTGATAAGTGCTTCGACGCCGCAGCCCCGGATCTCGTTGCAGGCGGCCAATGGCTGCAGCCGAAGATGGCGTTCTATCGCTGTCTGATAGATGGCCTGACCAATGGGGTGAAGTGCTTCGCGCTCGGCAGAAGCGGCCAGCGCGAGCAGGGTACTTTGACTGACGCCCTCGGGAATCAGTCCGGCGACATAGGGCCGGCCTTCGGTGATAATGCCATTTTTGGATACGACAAGGGTATCAATCTGGCTGGCTGCCATGAGGATAGACGGTGATTGCAGCTCAATATCAGCTTCATGGGTTTTGCTCATGCCGCGGGCCAGCGGCAGATGCTGACCAAGCCAGAGCGGTAGTGGCAACGCAGCAATCAGGATGGCAACTGCGGCTTCCGCGGCTACAGGCAGTAGTTCGCCGGCCAAAAACCAGTAAGTGGACATGCCGATGCTTAGCAGGATGGCCAGTAAAATATAGTATCGTATGGGAAAATGTTTTTTCATGTTGAGTACCTCGATTCTCGGAGAACCTGATGTTCCTATAGGACATTATCCTGCAAAACAGGGATTTGTGTCAATAGATACGCCAAAGCAGGGCAAAAATACTTGAACCGGCAGGGAAATCTTGCTATCCTTATATGGACAGTGAAAAAGATAGGAAGTGCATAAATGATTAAAATAGAAGGAAATGCGAAAATCAACCTGACGCTGGATGTTCTGGGGAAGCGCCCGGATGGCTATCATGAGGTGGCAATGGTGATGCAGTCTATTGGCCTGCACGATACCATCGAAATGGAGAAATCGGCAGCGGGGATTGCGCTGACTATCAACGTGCCATGGCTTCGGGCGGATGAGAAGAATCTGGCCTGGCGCGCAGCCGAACTGATGCAGCAGGAATATGGGCTGTCAGGGGGCGTGAATATGCATCTTACAAAGCGCATCCCGGTGGCGGCAGGGCTTGCGGGTGGAAGTGCGGATGCGGCAGCGGTCCTGCGCGGCATGAACCGTTTATATGAGCTCGGGCTCAGTGATGCGAAGCTTTGCGAGCTGGGGGCACGCCTTGGTTCGGATATTCCATTCTGCCTGTTGGGCGGAACCATGCTTTCAACCGGGCGCGGTGAGGTGCTGACACGTCTGTCCAATCTGCCGGAAACCTGGGTGGTACTCGCGAAACCGCGTATCTCGGTATCGACAGCCTGGGCATATCAAAATTACGACGAGCAGGGCGCCGAGCAGCATCCGGACAATGCACGGATTCAACAGGAAATCGCTCGTGGGGATCGAAAAGCAGTGGCCAAATTATTGTGCAATGTGCTTGAAAGTGTTACTATTAGAAGGTATGATGTGATTTCGCGCTATAAAACGATGATGCTGGAGCAGGGAGCCATGGCCAGTATGATGTCTGGCAGCGGTCCTACGGTTTTTGGTCTGGTCGGCAGCCGGGCGCAGGCCAATAAGATTGCGGATCATCTGCGGGCCTCGACAAAAGCGGATGTGTTTATCACACGTACGATGAACCCATATCACTGATTCAATTGTGTTATCAACTTTGGTCAATCTGGAATTGAGGGAATCATAATGGACAACAGACTAGCTCCAATAAAATTAGACAGCTATCAGCCGTTGCGTGAGGTTGTATGTGAATCTTTGCGCGAGGCCATCCGCAGGGGAATACTGAAACCGGGTGAACGGATCATGGAGATTCAGCTGGCTGAAGAGCTTGGGGTCAGCCGCACGCCGGTGCGTGAGGCTATCCGTAAACTGGAGTTGGAAGGCTACGTGGTCATGATGCCACGCCGCGGTACGTATGTGGCCAATATGTCAATTCGTGATATAAATGAAATCTTTGAGATCCGCACGGCACTTGAGTCGTTGTCGAATGGTCTGGCAGCTGAGCATATCACGGACGAGGAGCTGGAACATCTGCAACGGCTGCTGGTCATTATTGGCGGCTATATCAAAGAAGGCAATATGGAAAAGATTGTTGAGACGGATATTGAATTCCACGATCTCATGTATCATGCAGCCCGCAACCAGCGGCTGGTGGGGATCATCTCGAACCTGCGTGATCAGCTGACCCGCTTCCGTACGTTGTCCATGTCCCATCCGGGGCGCCTGGAGGCTACACTTGAGGAGCATAAAGCTATTGTCGAAGCGATCGCAAATGGCGACCGGAGATCGGCTAGCAAGGCGGCCGAGCGGCATATGGAGAATTCAGAAAAGACACTGCTGCAGGCGATGGAAGCTATGAAAGAGAAACGCAGCAAGGCCAAGGGCATGAAGCGCAAGAAAACAGTCCATTCCTGATTGGGCTGTGGAATAAATGAACAAAAAGGGGTAACGAAACACATGTCAGATTTAGTAACGGTAATCCTGGCTGCCGGCAAAGGCACCCGTATGAAATCCAAGCTGCCAAAGGTTTTGCATAAGGCTGGCGGCAAGTCGATGGTCCAGCATGTACTCGATGCGGCCAGATCGGCTGGCGCGAAGCGTAATATTGTCGTCACAGGCTTTGGTGGTGAGATGGTCCGTGAGGCACTGGGCAATCAGGCAGAATTCGTTGAGCAGAAAGAACAGCTGGGTACGGGTCATGCGGTCCAGCAGACGGCTGATCTGCTCGCTGGCGAGAATGGAACAGTCATGGTGCTTTGCGGTGATACGCCGCTGCTGACGGGGGCACTGCTCAAAAAACTCTATGATGAGCATGTGGCAGCCGGAGCCAAGGCTACTGTCCTTACGGCCATTATGCCAGATGCTACGGGCTATGGACGGATTATCCGCCTGGCGGATGGATCCGTTGCCCGGATTGTGGAGCATAAGGATGCTACTGAGGCAGAGCGTCAGGTGCAGGAAGTCAACTCCGGTATCTACTGCTTTGCTGCCAGGGAGCTGTTTGACTCGCTGAAACAGGTTAATAATGATAATGCACAGGGTGAGTATTATCTGCCGGATGTCCTTGAGATCCTGAAGAAGCAGGGCGAGAAGATCTGGGCTGTTGCCGCAGATGACTATGAGTCGACGCTGGGCATCAACTCCCGCCTGCAGCTGGCTGGTGCAGAGAAGATTCTGCGCCGCCGGAAGAATGAGGAGCTTATGGCTGAGGGCGTGACCATCATGGACCCGTCAACGACTTATATCGACTGTGATGTCAAAGTCGGTCATGACACAGTCATTTATCCGATGACCTGGCTCGAAGGTGATACCGAGGTTGGTGAGGAATGTGAGATCGGACCGAGTGTCCGCTTCCAGAATGTCAAGGCTGGCAATGGTGTAACGGGGCAGTTCACCTATGCGCACGACTGCGTGATGGAGGATGGCGTTATTCTGGGCCAGTTTACGCATATCCGCCCGGATACCCGTCTGGCAGAGAAGGTCAAGATCGGTAATTTTGTCGAGGTCAAGAACTCCACCATTGGCAAGGGTTCCAAACTGCCGCATCTTTCCTATATCGGTGATACGGATATGGGCTCGGGGGTCAATATGGGCTGTGGCACAATCACTGTCAACTATGATGGCAAGACGAAGTTCCGCACGAAGATTGGCAATGATGCTTTTGTTGGCTGCAACTCTAATCTGGTTGCGCCAGTCGAGGTGGAGGATGGCGCCTATATTGGTGCAGGCTCAACTATTACGAAAACTGTCCCGACAGGAACACTTGCCATTGCTCGTGCCCGCCAAAAGAATATTGACGGCTGGACAGACAAGCGCAACTGATTATCCGTCCAGTAGTAGCTGAAATGCTGGGCTGTGTAGGAAGCACAGTTTTTCCATTGATTTTTTAAGCAAAACCAAATGCTTTGTGTTAATTTGCAGCAAACAGTGCTATACTGTTGTGTTAAGAGGGTGGCGATTGTCATAGCCGTCACGTTCAGGAGAAGAAATTTTTAGTAGAAACGATTTGGAGGATTTTTACAAAATGGCTTTAGACACTGGAAACTTATGCATTATGACCGGTAACGCAAATCCGGAGCTGGCAAAAGAGATTGCTGATCATGTTGGCATTAATCTCTGCGATGCATATGTCGGTCATTTCAACAATGGCGAGACGCAGGTCATGATCAGCGAGAGCATCCGCGGCAAGGATATCTTCATCATCCAGCCGACGTCCTTCCCGGTCAATGACAACCTGATGGAATTGCTGATTATGGCAGATGCCTGCAAACGTGCTTCTGCACACAGCATTACAGCGGTTGTTCCTTACTATGCTTATGCCCGTCAGGACCGCAAGACCCGCGGCCGTGAGCCGATTTCTGCTAAGCTCGTCGCTAATCTGATGACGACGGCTGGTGTTACCCGTGTCGTAACCGTTGACCTCCATGCTGGCCAGATCCAGGGATTCTTTGATATTCCGGTTGATCATCTGGCTGCCGCACCGGTTATTGCCAATTATTTCCGCTCCCAGAAACTGGATGATGTAGTGGTCGTTTCTCCGGACCTTGGCGGTGTAACTCGTGCCCGTGTTCTGGCTGATCATCTGCAGGCTCCTATCGCGATTATTGAGAAGCGCCGTCCGAAACCGGGCTGTGCTGAGGTCATGAATCTGATTGGCGACGTCGAGGGCAAGACAGCTGTTATCATCGATGATATTGTCGATACGGCAGGTTCGCTTTGTGAGGGCGCCAAGGCTCTCAAGAAGCGCGGTGCCAAGCATGTCTTCGCTTCCTGCTCGCATGCGATCCTCAGTGATCCCGCTGTGCAGCGTCTGAATGATTCTCCGATTGAGAAGCTCGTTATCACAAATACCATTCCGCTGCCGCCAGAGAAAAAATCGGACAAGATTATTTCTCTGTCGCTGGCTGATGCCCTTGGTGATGTCATCATGCGCATCCAGAGCCGTCGCTCGGTCAGCCAGTTGTTCCGCTAAGCGGAAATCATAGGAGGCTGCTGTGCCTGAAGGTTCCATCCAGATTTATCGATTTGAGTGGAATCCTTGAGGCGTGGCAGCTTCTTTTTTGTACCTGTAGGATTTTGGTGTGTTGGTTACAGAAGCCGATGCCAGAATATGATACGATAGAGTCAGTGAATCAAGCGAATTGGGATATGCAAATAGAACGAGGAGGGTTTATGGTGCAAAAGCAGCAGACCACAACGGATTTATTTATCCGCCATTTTGATTTCTGGCCCCATCTGTCCACAAAGGAAAAAGAACTGATCAATACGCATTCGAAGGTGGTTCAGTATAAGCGGGGAGCTACAGTGCATCAGGGAAAGCTGGACTGCATCGGTGTTATGCTTATAAAGAAGGGGCAGCTCCGGGTCTATACGATGTCTGAGGACGGACGTGAGGTCACGCTCTATCGTTTATTTGCGGATGATGTGGGAATTCTCTCCGCATCCTGCGCTTTTGAGTCGGTAACATTCGATGTCTATATCGATGCCGAGGAAGATACCGAACTTCTGTTGACCGATGCATTTGCTTTTCGCAAACTGGCGAAAGAAAATGTTTATGTACGCTGCTATGGCTATGAGATGTCTGCTCATCGCTTATCGGAAATGCTTTGGAAGATGCAGCAGGTATTGTTTTTGTCAGCGGACCGCCGTTTAGCGATTTTTCTGCTGGAGGAAAGCGAGAAGACAGAGAGTGATGAGATTCATCTGACGCATGAGCAGATTGCCCGGTTTATGGGGACGGCCCGCGAGGTTGTCAGCCGGCTGGTGAAGTATTTCAGCCAGGAAGGCTGGGTACAGCCATCGCGTGGACGCATTGAACTCCTGGATAAGTCTGCCTTGCAGAAACTGGCTGGCAGTGAACGCTGAATATATCAGAAAGGACCTTCCGTATGGAAGGTCCTTTCTGATATATGATTTGTTTTTCGGTCACAGGTTATTTCAGCAGGGCTTCAACGTTCTCTTTGGGAATCAGTCCGACGGATTCGCCGACTTTCTGACCATTTTTGAAGACCAGCAGAGTCGGGATACTCATCACGCCGTACTGATTTGCCAGTTCCGGCTGTGCATCGATATCGATCTTGCCGACTTTCACATCGCTGCGCTGCGCGGCAACTTCATCAACAATTGGCGAAAGCATGCGGCAGGGGCCGCACCAGTCTGCCCAAAAGTCAATCAGAACGGTGCCTTGAGCGTCAAGAACTTCGGATTGAAAATTTTCTTTGGTGATTACTGTCGTTGCCATGATAATAGCCTCCTGATATCGTATGCAGATAAATTTAGTATCGGAAAGAACGGGAGGCCTGTGAAGCCTGTTGCACCGCTGTTTCTAAGGTTTATTATAGCAATTTTTGAGGGGCTTTTTCCGTGAGTTGCTCACATAAAGATAAATTCCTGCTAAATTTGTCCAGAAAACCATGCAGAGGCTTGTCCCCTGTGCTATAATGGGACTTGCTTTTATGAAAAAAGATAATGAATTTAGGAGGAAACTTAGCGGTGGATTTAAGTATCATGGATTTAATCAAGACCATCATTCTGGGTGTGGTCGAGGGGCTGACGGAGTGGCTGCCGGTATCGAGTACCGGACATATGATTCTTGTCGATGAGTTTATCAAGCTGAATGTCAGTAAGGCATTTATGGATATGTTCCTGGTGGTAATCCAGCTTGGTGCAATCATGGCGGTTGTGGCCCTGAATTTTGAAAAGCTCAACCCGTGGTCGTCATGGAAGAGCCGGCAGGAGAAACGCGAGACGGTCAGTCTCTGGTGCAAGGTCATTGTGGCCTGCCTGCCAGCAGCAGTCATTGGTCTGGCGTTTAACAAGTTCATGGAGGAGCACTTCATGACGGCGCCGGTAGTGGCTTCAACCCTTATTTTCTACGGCATTATGTTCATTGTGGTTGAGAACTATAATAAGCATCGCCGCCCGAAAGTTACGGATTTGAGTCGTCTGGACTATAAGACGGCTTTTATCATCGGAATGTTTCAGGTATTGGCACTGGTGCCGGGCACGAGCCGTTCGGGCGCGACGATTCTCGGTGGTATCTTATTTGGTGCGAGCCGCTATGTGGCTGCAGAGTTCACGTTCTTCCTGGCAATTCCGGTCATGTTCGGTGCGAGTCTCCTGAAGATGGTGAAGTTTGGCTTCCATTACACAGGGGCGGAGATACTGATTCTGGTTGTCGGTATGGTGACAGCGTTTATCGTATCCATCCTGTCCATCAAGTTCCTCATGAACTATATCAAGACAAATGACTTCAAAGCATTTGGCTGGTACCGCATTGCGCTGGGCATCGTGGTTATTGCTTACCTGTTCCTGGTCGGCGATCCGACAGCCAACATTTGATCAGTACATACTGGTACCGATACAGCCTTCCCCATTGGGGAGGGCTTTTTCGGAGTTTTAGGAGAGTGTCATGAAAATCATTACTGGCCTGGGGAATCCGGGAACAGAATATGCGAAAACAAAACATAATGTCGGGTTTATGTTCGTGGATGCGCTGGCCGACAAGCTTGGTGTTACGGAGTGGAAAGATAAATTCGATGCGAAGATCGGCGAAGGGCGCATTGGCATGGAGAAGGTACTGCTGGTGAAGCCGCAGACCTATATGAATGATAGTGGCCGGGCGGTTGGTCCTGTCATGAATTTCTACAAGCTGACCCCGGAAGATCTCATTGTAGCACATGATGACATGGATATTCCGGCTGGCACGATCCGTATCCGTAAGAAGGGGAGTGCGGGCGGCCATAATGGCATCAAGTCAATCCTGGCACATGTCGGGGATGAGCATTTCTCGCGCGTGCGCATTGGCATCGGCCGACCGCTGCCCGGCTGGACGGTAGTCAATCATGTGCTCGCGGCCTTTTCTGAGGAGGATGCGCCAAAGATTACTGAGGCAATCAACTATCTGATCCCCGCGGTGGAATGCATCGTGAACGAGGATGTGGATATGGCGATGAACCGGTATAATCCGAAGAAGCAGAAAAAGCAGAAGAAACAGGCGCAGCCAGCTGATATGGCAGCAGAGGCAGCAGGGGAAGGTGAGGTAGTCCATGAATGAGCAGATTACGGCAATCTATGCCGACGAGGATGGCAATATCCTGGATGCCGCTGGTATGCGGGGAATGGGCCGTACTGGTCGGGAGAATATCCTGCTGAAGCCGGAAGACCTGATTCCGCTGCCGGATAGTGCGGACCTCATGCTGCTGCCGGATCATCTGGCGGTCGGAATGTCTTCCGATGGTGAGGATATGCCAATCAGCGGGCTGGCCGTGTCGGCTATCCTGCCGGCTGGCTATACGCGTCTTTATATGCCGGCCTATCAGCGGGCTGAGGAGGCGGACCGGCTGCCTCTCTATGGCTATACGGCTGTGGTTGTCTATCGCAACAGTCTTTACTGTGCGGCGGTTTATACCGATGAAAATGATAAGTGGGATCCGGTCCATTACAATACCAAGGAACTCAAGAATCTTGTCAAGCGTACAAAGAAGGAACTGCCTGGCAACCGCATTGTCGAGCAGGTCGGTGGTTGTTCGCTGAAGTGGCATTGCTGTACGGCACAGAATCTCTTCTATCGCCGCTGGGAGTGCGGGATTCCAACCTCACCAGTCTGCAACGCCAACTGCTTCGGCTGTATTTCACTGCAGCCGGCTGAGTGCTGTCCATCGCCGCAGGAACGCATCAAGTTCCGCCCGACGGCAGAGGAGATTGCCGAGGTCGGTATTTATCATTTGCTGGTGGCACCAGATGGCATCGTGAGCTTTGGACAGGGCTGTGAGGGGGAACCGTCGCTGGCCGCGGAAAATATTGCTGCTGGCATCAAATTAATCCGGGCTAAGACCGATAAGGGTCAGATCAATATGAATTCGAATGTGGGCTGGACAGAAGGCGTGCAGAAGATTGTGGATGCAGGGCTGGATTCGCTGCGCGTTTCGATTATCAGTGCCCGAGAGGAAGGCTATGATGCATATTATCAGGCCAGCTATCATCTCGAAGATGTTAAGGCATCCATCCGTTATGCGCTGGATCATGGTGTCTATGTCTCCCTGAATCTCCTGTACTTTCCGGGGTTCAATGACCGTGAGGAGGAACTGGCTGCCTGGCAGGACTTTTTCCGTGAGCTGCCCGTGCAGATGATTCAGGTACGCAACCTTAATATCGATCCTGATGCGTTCCTCGACATCATGCCGGAACCGCAGGGGAAGGCCGTCGGAACACGGGCGTTCATTGATACACTGCATAAGGAATTTCCACAACTTGTCATTGGCAGTTTCAGCCATTACGTGGAAGAATAACGAACAAAACCGCTTGCTGCAGGCAGGCGGTTTTGTTCATACCTGTCTGGTCTTGCCTGGCCGCGGTTTTATTCCTGCAAAATCGAGTTTATTGGTTTAGGGACTGCTTTGGATATTTGCTTATTTCATGTTACAATAATAAATATATAGTAATGATTATTAGCGCGAAGCAAAAGGACGATAAATGAATAAAGAACTACTCAAACTGGAACATATCAATAAATCTTATGATGGAAAAAAGATTCTTGAGGATCTGGATCTTACGATCCACGAGAATGAATTCATGACACTTCTGGGCCCGTCTGGCTGCGGCAAGACTACAATGCTGAGGCTTATTGGCGGTTTTGAAGTGCCCGACAGTGGGCGTATTCTCTTTGATGGCCGGGATATTACACAGCTGCGTCCGGAAAAGAGGCCGGTCAATACGGTTTTTCAGAAGTACTCGCTGTTTTCCCATATGGATGTTGCTGACAATATTGCTTTCGGCCTGAAGCTTAAAGGCAAGAGTAAGAGTTACATCCGGGATAAGATAAAGTATGCGTTGAAGCTGGTAAATCTTGATGGGTATGATCATGCCAGCGTAACTCAGCTGTCAGGCGGGCAGCAGCAGCGTATCGCAATTGCCAGGGCTATCGTCAATGAGCCCAAGGTACTGCTGCTGGATGAGCCACTTTCGGCATTGGATCTCAAACTGCGGCAGACTATGCAGCGTGAGCTGGTCAAGATCAAGAAAGAGCTCGGAATTACCTTCGTTTTTGTCACGCATGATCAGCAGGAGGCGCTCTCGATGTCTGATACGGTCGTGGTTGTGAATCAGGGCTGGATTCAGCAGATCGGTACGCCGGAGAGTGTCTACAATGAGCCGGAAAATGCTTTTGTGGCCGATTTTATCGGTGACAGCAACATCATTGACGGCCGGATGGTGCGCGATAAGCTCGTACATCTGCTGGGACAGGATATCCCGTGCATCAATACAGGTTTTGGTGAAAATGTACCGGTCGATGTCCAGATCCGGCCAGAGGACATCCAGATTTGTGAGCCGGCAGAGGGGCAGTTCCGGGGGGTCATCCGGCAGGTGGTATTTAAGGGAACAGTCTACGATATCACGGTTGAGGCCGGCGGATTCTGCTGGCTGGTGCAGACCATCACGGGGCATGATCAGGGCAAGGAAGTAGGGCTGCGCCTGGCGGCAGCTAATATCCAGATTATGGCAAAGCCGGCATCAGTGGATGAGGAGGCTGCAGTGGATGAATAAGAAAAAAACAATGCAGCGCCTTTTCGCCATACCTTTCGGTCTTTGGGCTGCGTTATTTGTTGTTCTGCCGCTTCTTTTCGTGTTATGGCATGGCCTGACCGGTGAGGGCGGGCGTTTTTCGCTGGTGGCTTTGCGAACGGCCCTCGAGCCCGAGTATATGCAGGCGCTGGGGCTTTCGATGGAACTGGCCCTGATCAGTACAGTTGTCTGCCTGTTGCTGGCTTATCCGCTTTGTCTGATTCTCAAAGAGCGTCAGCAGGGAAAGGGTGCGCTGATCTTCCTGCTGTTCCTGCTGCCGCTCTGGATGAACTCACTGCTCACGACCATGGCCTGGCAGACTATACTGGAGCGGCATGGTATCATTAATATGCTGTTGGCGGCAATGGGGCTGCCGGCCGTGAATCTCATCAATACTCCGGTAGCGATTGTCATCGGCATGGTCTATAATTTCCTGCCCTATATGGTGTTACCACTCTATGTAGCCATCACGCGTATCGATCACAATATTATTGAGGCAGCCTGGGATCTTGGGGCAAACCGCTGGCAGACTTTTCGTCATGTTATGCTGCCGTTATCACTGCCAGGAATCGTCAGCGGCTGTACCATGGTATTTATCCCGGCGCTAACGACATTTGTCATCAGTGCATTGTTGGGCGGCAATAAGGTTCTGCTTGTGGGCAATATCATCGAGCAGGAATTTACGGCGGCCTACGACTGGCAGCTTGGCAGCGCCTTATCCATGGTCCTGATGGTATTCATCATCCTGAATATCCTGTTGGAAGCTTTTTCCGAAAGGGAAGGACATGGAAGGAAGGTGAAGGTATGATGCAGAAACTCAAAACCACTTATCTGGGGCTAATTGTGCTGTTTCTGTATGCGCCAATTGGCGTGCTCATTGCGCAGTCATTCAATGCCAGCCGCTATCGTGGTCAGTGGACAGGCTTTACTTATGACTGGTACCTTTCACTGCTGGGGAATGAGGATATTATTGAAGCATTTGGCAATACCTTGACGATTGGGCTCACCTCGGCGGCGCTGGCTACTATTTTGGCACTTGTGACGGCTATTGGTCTGCGCAGTATGGGCTATCGCAGCCGCCTGGTGCTGCGGGGCACGGCAAATGTTCCGCTGCTTAATGCGGATATTGTCACAGGAATCTCGCTGATGTTATTATTCCTTGGGCTCGGGCTCAGGCTGGGGTATGACACGATTCTTCTAGCACATATCGTTATCAGCCTGCCCTATGCGATGTTGTGCATCCTTCCACAGGTGATGGCGCTCGATAATGTCTGCTATGAGGCGGCACTCGATCTTGGGGCAGCACCATGGCAGGCGTTTCGCAAGGTTATCCTGCCTGAGCTGGTTCCAGGTATTCTTGCGGCTTATCTGTTGTCCTTTGCGATGTCGGCTGATGACTTTATCGTGACGTATTTTACCAAGGGTGCTGGTATTGATACGCTGACAACGGAGATCTATGCTGAGCTCAAGATCGGTGTCCATCCAGAGATGTATGCGCTCTCGACGCTGTTCTTTGCTGCGGTTATCGTATTGGTTGCCTTGCTGCTGGTGAACTATCGTGTGATCAGCCGTTATCGTCAGGCTGGAAGGGGGCAGCACGTATGAAGAACTATACCGCTGCTTTGATTGCCCTGATACTTTTGGGGATTAGTCTAATCACGGGTGGCTGTGATATGCTTACGCAGGACAAAGATGAAGGCGGAGATGTGCTTTATGTCTACAGCTGGGGTGATTATCTTGATCCGGACGTTCTCGTACAGTTCGAGGAGGAGACCGGCATCCATGTTGTGCTCGATGAGTACGATACCAATGAAAGCATGTATCCGCGTGTGGCAGAGGGAGCGGAGAGCTATGATGTTCTTTGTCCATCCGATTACATGATTCAAAAGCTGATCCAGAACGACCTGCTGCAGCCATTGGACTTTGATCAGCTGCCGAATGCGAAGGCTTATATCGGGCAGGATTTCATGAAACAGTCACAGGCCTTTGATCCTGAGAATCGTTATTCTGTTCCGTATTGCTGGGGACTGGTCGGCATTATGTATAATACGAAGATGGTCGATGAGCCGGTCGACAGCTGGTCCATTCTCTGGAATGAGAAATACCGTGGAGAGATCCTCATGCAGGATTCTGCCCGGGATGCGTTCATGGTGCCGTTGCGGCTCATGGGGCATTCAATGAATACGACCAATGTGCAGGAACTTGAGGCGGCCCGGGATATGTTGATCCGGCAGAAACCCCTTGTGCAGGCCTATGGTGTGGACGATATACGCGATAAGCTGAGCTCTGGCGAGGCGGCGCTCGGCGTCATTTTTTCGGGTGAGGCTATCAAGCTGCTGAAATCCAATCCGGATCTTCGGTATGTGCAGACCCCGAAGGAAGGAACCAATGCCTGGATCGATTCCTGGGTTATTCCTAAGAATGCCCGGCATGTGGAGAATGCGCATCGCTTCATTGATTTCCTCTGCCGGCCGGATGTAGCGGCGAAGAACTTTGAGGCGCTCGGTTATCCGACCCCGAATACCGGGGTACGGGCTCTGGTGGGGGATGATATCGACGAGAAGTACCGTGATATCGCGTTTCCCCCGCAAAAAGATTATCAGGGTCAGGAAACGTACAGCTATCTTGGCGAAAAGCTCGACAGACTCTATACGAAGCTCTGGCTGCAGGTGAAAGTGGAATAGATACAAGGATATTCTGCTGTCGTTTGTTGTCAGATGAATAATATGTGTGTTGAGAGGAGGATTATTAATGAAAAAAAGAATTCTGAGCATCCTGCTGCTCCTGATGCTGGTGGTTGTGCCAGCCATGGCTGCTGCCAAGGATGCGGGCACGGGGGCGAAGGGCAGGCTCCTCTTTATCCCGCATGATAACCGGCCCATATCAAAGGATGAGACGGCAGAAGTAGTGCAGAAACTAGGCTATGAAGTAGTGATGCCGCCAGAGAATATTTTGTCAAATGGCGTGAACCGCTATGGGCAGGTGGATAAGCTATGGGACTGGATGGAAAGCCATCTGAATGGTGTCGATGCAGCGATGGTCTCTACGGATACGATGATTTATGGCGGGCTGGTATCCTCACGTAATCATGAGCTGTCTCAGGATACGCTTATGGCACGTGCGAAAAGATTTGAAGCGGTGCGCAAGGAACATCCAGCGCTTAAACTGTACGGTTTTGGCTCACTGATGCGGACACCACGCAGTGGAGCATATGCCGGGGCTGAGGAACCGGCATACTATCAACAATATGGTGCGGATATCTTCCAGGCCACGGCAATGCTGGATAAGCAGGAATTGCAGCCCTTGACGCCAGCTGAGGAACAGAGTTTGCAGCGGCATCAGGCGGCAGTGCCACTCGCGGATTGGCAGGACTGGATGAACCGCCGTGAGAAGAATCTGTCGGTATCAAAGGCACTGATTGACCAGGTCCGGGCAGGCGTATTCAGTTATTTTGTCATCGGCAAGGACGATAATGCGCCACTCTCACAAACGCATCGTGAGGGGCGGGCTTTAGAGGCTTATGCCAGAGGAATACCACAGACGCAGTTTCAACTGTTGGCGGGTATTGATGAGTTTGGACTGCTCCTGCTGTCTAGGGCGGTCAATGACCATGAGCGGCAGATTCCGTTTGTCTATGTAGCTTATAACAGTGGTACGGGGGCAGATACGGTTCCCAGCTTCTCGGATGTGCGTATTGGCTCGACAATCCGCTCATCGATTCTTGTTGCTGGCGGTATGCAGGTATCGCGTCCGGAAAAGGCAGATTTTGTACTGTTAGTGAATACGAATCAGGACGGCCGGACAGCTGACAGCAATACGCTGAGCCGGGCGGGCGGCCAGATTGCCAATGATGGTTTTGATCGTGAAAATACACAGCATTTCGTGCGTATGGTCGATGCTGCAGTTGCGGCCGGATATCCGGTCGGGATTGCCGATATTGCCTTCTCGAACGGTGCGGATAATGCTCTGATGAATCGCTTGCGTGATGCGGGGCTGCTGTACAAGATCCGCGCCTATGCTGGCTGGAATACCGCGACGAATTCGACGGGATTTGTTATTGGAACCGGATTACTGGCCAATCGATTGAGTAATGATGCCTGTGATAGTCTGCTGACACGTCGTTATCTGGAGGACTGGGGCTACCAGTCCAATATACGCGGGAAAGTCGGCGCAAGTATTTATCACTTTCGGGATGAGGGAATTTATAGCCATCTGGGCAGTTATGAATCTGGCGTCGTGTATCGAATCAATCGCCTGATGACCAGGTTTGCACAGGAGAACCTGCCACCCTATCCAGAGCTTATGAATTTAAGCGTAAGCCTGCCGTGGCATCGGATGTTTGAGGCCAAATTTAACTACTGATGAGAAAAAACCGCTTTCTGCAGATCAAGGAATGGCTGCAGAAAGCGGTTTTTTTAATTGCGTTCAGGTGTCGGGGTCTCAGCGATTGCATAGGTATCGCGGGTCTTTTTGGCAAGGTAGAGTGCCTGATCGGCCCGGTCCAGAACGGCGTCAATTGTTTTATCGGTCGGATGGAAACGACTGACCCCAATCGATATGGTGATATGTTGTTTTTTTCCATCTTTGGTCAGGAATTCCTGATTGCGGATAAGCGTGTTGATTCGTTCCAGCTGCTGACGGGTGATCCGCTCATTCATCGCAGGGAAGATCAGGATGAATTCGTCGCCTCCCCAACGGATCAAAACATCGCTTTGGCGCGTGTTTTCTTCGATTGTTTTGACAATCTGACAGAGGACGGCGTCACCAAAGTCGTGGCCGTGTGTATCATTGACATTTTTAAAATAGTCGATATCAAACATAGCAATGATATCGCTGCGGCCGGTAGCCTGACAATGCTCCAGCCGTTTACGCAGGTATATGGATCCAAAATGGCGGCTTCGGGCATTGGTCAGCGTGTCATAATTGATGGCCCGGCTCAGTGTATCGACTTCATACTTCTGGCGGACCTGTTCCTGCTGATACAGACGGAATGCATAGAGAATTGTGCCGAGGATGCCGCTAAGTGAAATCAGGTAGGCGAAGAAAAGTGCCCATTTTGAACTGCTGCTGAAGAGCATGGCATCACCCAAGACCGCATTATAGGGCAGTCCCATGCAGATAATCCAATTGTAGTCCGGATAAAGTCGTGCATAGGTCAGCGTTTCGGTATCCTTGTTGTTATCTGGTGACTTGAAATAATAATTATAGAACAGCGACCCACTGGTGTTGATCCCATCCAGTTCAATCTGATAAGGTCTATTGCCATGAGAATCGTTCATCGAGGTGGAGAGAAGCATTCCTTCGCTATGAGGGAGATTCGGATGAATCAAGCGACGAGCATAGTTTTTACCACCGCCATAGTCAATGACTTCGTTAATCCAAAGATAACTGCCATTATCATTCGCTGATTGATAGAACTGCTGCCGCAGGATTGCTTCAATCTCGGGGCGGATCAGCGATTCGCTGGTGTCTTTTCCGAGATCTTCCCGCTGGTGGCGCAGCTCTGTGCGCAGTGAATCGATCATGGTGATGGTATTATCAACGTTGTTTTTGATATAGCTTCGTTCAAATTCCAAAGAATTCTGATAGAGAACATAGGTTGAAACCGTCTGAATACCTAATGTAGTCAGCAGACAGAAAAGGCTGACGATAAAAGCAAAATATAAAGGTTTTTTCTCTTTTTCCATAAAGCCTCACCTCATCCATTCCCCGATTAAAGGTTAATTCTATTCATGGGAAAAAAACTCCTGCCAGAAAAGAAAATAAAGGGAAAAATCTATATGTGTAGAATATTAATTCCATGCAGGGTAACATTTTATATTGAGGTGTGGGATTGTTACTTAGTCATTATTTAAAGGGAGTAATAAGACATGAATCTTAAAGCAGAAGCCTTTCAAAAGTATCTGGACGAAAAGAATATTGAGGCATTTCAGTCAGAACAGGTGCCGGATGATGCCCAGAATACCGCGATTTTTCGTTCACATATAGTCGTGGAAGGGCAGCAGCTGCCAGTTTTGGTTATACTTGATGACAGCGTATTTTCGATGATAAGAGTTCAGATTTCTCCTAAGGCGCAGACTGAGGAAAATGAGTTGAACGTATTGAAGATGGCCAACGGGCAAAATCTCAAATTCAAGCCGTTCAAATTATACTTCGATCCGGCTGGCTCGCTCATACTGGATATCTGCCTGCTGACACCTGGACAGACGGTGGAAGATTTTGATGATCTGGGGGATAAGATATATGGTATGCTGGATGTTCTGATCAACTTCCTGAATGAGAACTATCGCCCGATCATGAAAGAAATATGGTAAAATATCTAAATAGGTGTTGACAAGTTCGTTGATGACGTGTATTATAATACAAGTCGTCAGCGAACAGCACAACGTACTGCAGCGACGGCGACAAGATATCCGCTGCTCAGGACGAGAAAAAAGAACAAAAAAGTTCTTGACAAGCTCGAATGAATGAGATAAGA
>JAGPMW010000050.1 GCA_018052705.1 Selenomonas sp.
CAGCGTCCGCGCCGTATTTTAGGCTATCGTTCTCCAACAGAACTATTCGATACATTCCTCGATGGAGTCTATTCTATTGATAATATTTATTGATTATTTTTTGTTCAATTTCAACTTGCAATTTACCATCAATTAAATTCATTAGCACTTGGTGAAAGCCTCAACAGTGATGCTGGTTATGTTGCCAATGGGGCTTCGTATCTGGTGAGTGTTAAATCAGAAAAAGGGATAATGGCTCAAAAATATTTCTCAATACCTGCTAAAACAGGTGCGTTCGGTATTTCGATTTACGACCGGAATCTTAGCATATTTATGCGGTGACACGCGGTCGTGATTCGCTCTTCATTAATAAAATATTAGAAAATACTATACATTCAGAAAAGTTTTCGTTATAATTAGGATATAGTCTATTGATAATGTACAATATAAGGAAGCGAATACTATGGATGGACATGAACGACGTAAGAATTTATTGTTAGGCGGGGGACTGGTTCTGCTGCTTGGAGCGGGGATCAGCTTCAGCTGCCTGCCTGATTCACCGCTGCAGGTAACGGAACAGCCTGTGGCGAGCCAGGACGTGAGCGGAAAAGAACTGGGAGTGAAGCCAATTGCTGGTTTGGAACAGTCGGAGGCACAGCGGGATATGCGCAATCCGTTCTCGCTTAGGCATGAGACAGAACTCGACGCAGCACCATCGGCCCCGGCCGAAGGCAAGACCGAGATAGCGACGGTGACAGGGGATTTCAACGCAAATAGGCGGGCAGTGACAGTGCCCGCCTATTTGCGTTGCAGTCATGCTGGCGATGAAACCGGCTTGCCGGCCGTGGACGTATCGAGCCGGCCGGTACTTTGCGGGCTGGCGCAGGGGGATCACGGGAAGCTGGCTATGATCCGGATTGGCTCGCAGACCATTACTGCAGTCGTCGGCGAATGGGCGGGAACCTGGCAGGTCCGGGATATTCACGATTCTGTTGTTGTGCTCGATAATGGGCAGGAGGCAGAGAGCCTTCAGCTTATGCCGTTCTGATAGCGGATAACAGCCGATGCGGTTGGGGGAGATGTCGTTATGGTCAGGTTTGGCTGGTTGGTTCGTTTTATGGTGCTGGGGTTGTGTCTGCTGGGTGATTGGTATGGAAATTCGTCAGTGGAGGCCGCGCCGGTACGTATGCAGGTCGTGGATGGGGATGTGCGGGCGGTACTTCTTTCGGCAGCCAGGCTCGGGGGGTTGGAACTCGTGCTCGATGATACCGTAGCGGGGCAGATCACGTTGAATCTTTGCACTGAGCCGGAGCATATTTTGCAGCTGGTAACGGCTTCAAAAGGCCTCATCATGATCCGGGATGGGCAGACGTATATTATTACGACGCGAGCCAAATCCGCGTCTTTGAGCTGTGTACATGTCTATACGGCAAAGTATGCCAATCCGGCAGATTTAGCAAAAGCAATAAATTTATCTCTTCAGGGGGCAGGAGAATCAGCTTTTGTGTCGAATAAGAACAGTGATACCAGGATGAGTAAACGTTTGGCGAAAATCAATAATGGCAAAATAGAAGATGCTGAGCATCCGGCTGGGCGCACGATTGTAGATGAGTCAGCCGGATCGGTACTTTTTTATGGCACAGAAGCTGAGGCACAGGCAGTGGAAAAGCTGGTGCGTCAGCTTGATGTGCCGGTGCCGCAGGTGTCACTCGAGGCGAAGGTCGTTGCGCTTTCTAAACAGGCTTCCAAAGATCTTGGCATTGAATGGCAGTGGTCCAAACTGCCGCAGTATCCGCAGCAGCGCAAGACCTATCGGAATGAGGGAAAAAGCAGCGAGCGGGTAGACCGCGAGGTTCAGCGCCAGTGGCAGGGGAATGATCAGGTACCGGGCATCATTCAGTTCGGGCACGGTCCGGAAGGCCAGCCATTTGAGTTTTATTTCAGTGCGCAGCTTAATGCGCTCATGACTGCCGGAAAAGCCAGGATACTGGCCCGGCCCAATATTATGACTATACAGGGGCATGAGGCCGTCATCAACATTGGTGGAGAGGTTCCGGTGCCGACGCTGTCGGTAACGGATTCCACGCGGACGACCTCCATTACCTATCGGCAGGCGGGAATTATCCTTCGCTATACGCCGCGGGTTAATGCCGATGGACACATTACCGCACAGGTACATACCGAGGTCAGTTCGCCTTTGTATGTTGAGGATATCAAGGCGTACCGGTTTCAGAAACGCAGTGCCGATACTACGGTCCGCCTGCGTGATGGTGAAACCATGGTTATTGGCGGCCTGATTGGCCGTGAAGAATCAAAGACGTTGAGCAAGGTTCCTTTTTTAGGCGATCTGCCTGTTTTAGGAGCGTTTTTCCGTAATTTAAAACGCAGCCGTTCGGAGTCAGAAATCATGATTTTTCTGACGGCGCATATTTTGGATGATTCTGGTGGCAGAAATGTTACGCAACCGTAAGAGAGCAAAGGAGTTACATTATGGCGATAAAAATCTTGATAGCAGATGACCATGCACTGCTTCGGCAGGGAATTAAGCGTGTGCTGAATTTCGAGGATGATCTGGAGGTTATCGGAGAAGCCGAGGATGGGCAGGAGACGCTGGCCCGTACATTGATGCTGCAGCCAGATGTGTTGCTGCTAGACCTCAATATGCCGGGGCTCAGCGGACTGGAGGTAGCTCGTCAGCTCAAGCAGGCAGAATGCCAGACCAAGATCATTGCGCTGACGATTCATGATAGTGATAATTATGTATTGGAAATGCTCAAGAATGGTGCTCTCGGATATTTGCTGAAAGATGTTGAGCCATCCGTGCTGGTCAAAGCTATTCATGTCGTTAATGATGGGAATGCGTTTGTTTATCCGATGCTGGCTGAACGCCTTTTCGGCAATTTGTCGGCGGCTGATGATGTGGAGAGCAAGGCCCGCGAGATGCTCGATGAGAGTCGCGGGGAACGCCTGACGGCTCGCGAAATGGATGTGCTTGAATGTATTGCCAAAGGATTTTCCAATCAGGATATCGGCAAGGCGCTGGGGCTTTCGGAGAAGACGGTTAAGAATCATTTGACGAGCATTTTCCATAAACTCAAGGTCAACGACCGCACGCAGGCTTTGGTTTATGTGCTCAAGAATAAGATTATCTCGCTGGAGTGATACGCTGACTGAACCGGGACGATTCCGCTTGTCCCTGCTGTTTGAGTATTGTATGACCGATTGAGTGAAAAAGGAGAGATCTTTTATAGGTCCGCTCCTTTTTTTTTGTCGCTTGATGGGGTATAATAAAGGAAGTGTTTCAAAATATGAACCGGATTCGTAATTGAGATTCATTCAGGAAATGGCAGGCGGAAATATGCTCTATCCACTTAATCTGGAACTTTGCGGCCGGCGCTGCACAGTGATCGGCGGCGGCCGTGTTGCTGAGCGTAAGATTGGTGCGCTGCTGGCGGCCGGCGCCGTCGTGACAGTCATTGCGCCCACGCTTACGGCCCATTTGCAGCAGCTGGCCGCGTCAAAACGTATTCAATGGGAAGCGGCGCTTTATCGGCTGGGAATGCTCGTAGCATCCTCACCGGTACTGGTCTTTTGTACGGCGGATGATGCGCACGCGAATGGGTTGGCGGTTGCTGAAGCAAGAGCAATCGGCGCGCTGGTCAATGCGGCGGCCGAACCGAAGCAGTCCGACTTTCAGGTACCGTCGCGGATTCATCATGGCGATTTTCTGCTGACTGTTTCTACCGGTGGTGGCAGCCCCGCATTTTCGCGGCTGCTGCGTGAGCAGCTGGAAGAAGAGTATCCCGAGAGTTTCGGGCAGTTTGTTGAACGCCTGGTGCGTATCCGTCAGGAACTCCGGGACCGTGGCGGCGGCAGTATGTTGCATCAGGTAATCTGGCGTAAGGTTATGGATAAACGTATTATTGATTTGGTGAGAGCGGGTCAGCTTGACCTGGCGGAGGAAGAGATACGACATGGAATTATTGATGCTGGGGCTGAATCATAAAACGGCGCCTGTGGAGGTACGTGAGCGGTTTTCTATTACGAAACAGGCCGTCAGAAGCGGTCTGGCAAATCTGAATGAATATGAAGGATTGTCTGAGGCAGTGGTGCTTTCGACCTGTAATCGCAGCGAGATCTATGCGGTAGTCGATGATGAGGGCAAGGATCTGCCTGTTTTGAAGCAGTTCCTGTTTGATCTGACTGGTAATGAGGAAGATATTGATGAATATCTTTATCATTTTGCATCGGAAGAGTGTATTCGTCATCTGTTCCAGGTTGCCTCCAGTCTTGATTCGCTGGTCCTTGGCGAAGGGCAGATCCTGTCGCAGGTCAAGGATGCCTATGCACTGGGCCGCGAGGAGGGGACAACGAGTACGGTACTCAACACCCTCTTTCATCGGGCCATTGCGACCGGCAAGCGGGTGCGTACGGAAACACGCATCCAGTATAATTCGGTATCAGTGAGCTATGCTGCTGTTGAGCTGGCCCGTGAGGAGCTCGGGGATCTGAGCCAGTCCAATGCCTTGATTTTTGGTGCGGGCAAGATGGCAGAATTGACGGCCCAGCATCTGATGTCCCGCGGCATTAAGAAAATCTATGTGGCAAACCGGCATCAGGAGAAGGCAGTGCAGCTGGCCGAGGAATTTGGCGGCGAGGCGGTGCCATTCGATGAGGCGATGAAGCGGGCGGTTGATGTGGATGTCATCGTGACATCCACTGGTGCGCCGCATTATGTCATCAAGCCATGGGAGACCCGGCAGCTTATGACGAAACGCAAGGGTCGTCAGCTGTTTCTCATCGATATTGCTGTGCCACGTGATGTTGACCCGGAGGTCGGTGAGATCAAGGGGGTGACGCTGTATAATATCGATGCACTGGAAGAGGTCGTTGATGAACATATCCAGGAGCGTCGCGAAGAGGCGCGGCTGGCGGCAAAAATCGTGGACGATGAGGTGGAATCAATCGAGGATAAGTTCCAGTACCTTTCGTTCCGGCCCTTGATGGCGCTGTTATCAGACCGCTGTGAGCGAATCCGCCAGCGGGAGGTGAAGCGCTCGAGCTCGAAACTGCCAGAGCTTACCGATGATGAGTGGCGCCAGATCGATCATATGAGCCGCATGATCGTTCGCAAGATATTGCGTATGCCGATGATGAAGCTCAATGCCGCCGCTGGTACAGCGCAGGAGCAGTTTTATATTGATGCGATGCGTTCCTTGTTTAAGTTAGATACGATTGGAGAGACAGCAACCAGTGAAGAAAGACACAATCATTATCGGTACGCGCAGCAGTAAGCTGGCGCTATGGCAGGCAGAATATGTAAAAAGCTGCCTCGAGAAGGAATATCCGGGGCTGAAGGCCGAGCTGAAGCTCATGACGACCAAGGGGGACAGGGTACTCGATGCACCACTGGCCAAGATTGGCGGCAAAGGACTTTTCACCAAAGAACTGGAGATGGACATGCTGGCTGGCGGCATCGATATTGCCGTGCACAGTCTCAAGGACATGCCGACTGAGGTGCCCGAGGGGCTCGTCATCTCAGCCATCACGAAACGCTTCGATCCCGGCGATGCGGTAGTGAGTCCAAAGTATCGGACTTTTGCCGCATTGCCGCCAGGGGCGAAGGTCGGGACATCGAGCCTGCGCCGCCGGGCCCAGCTGCTGCATGCCCGGCCGGATCTTGCTATCGAGGATCTGCGGGGCAATGTCAACACGCGCCTCCAGAAACTGGAGGAAGAGAATTTCGATGCAATCATTCTCGCAGCTGCCGGACTCAAACGGCTGGGCTTTGCCGACCGGATTACCGATGTCCTGCCGCTGGAGATGGTACTGCCAGCAGTCGGACAGGGCGCGCTGGCTATCGAGACCCGTGAGGATGATCCTGAGGTGCGTAAGCTCATTGCGTTCCTCAATGACGCCGATACTGTACAATGCGCACAGGCTGAGCGGGCGTTCCTGCGTCAGGTTGAGGGCGGCTGTCAGGTGCCAGTTGGTGTATATGCGGTTCCGGCTGAGGGTGGTATGCTGTTGGTTGAGGCCGTGATCGCTTCGCTCGATGGTGCCCGCCTGTATCGGGATAAGGCCTGCGGCCCGGCTCATGAAGCCGAGAAGATCGGCAGCCAGCTGGCTGAAGGGCTGCTGGCTATGGGCGGTCTCGAAATCATGCATGAGATAGGACTGCTGCTGGACCGCTGAAGCGGGCCGCTGGCAGCAGGATCTATACTGGAATAGAGCTAAGGGAGAGAAGACTTATGGCAGGAATGGTATATTTAGTGGGCGCAGGCCCTGGAGACTACCGGCTGATCAGCATCAAAGCGGTGGATTGTCTGAAGCAGGCAGATGTGGTGATCTATGACCGCCTGGCGGATGACCGCATTCTTCAATGGGCGCCGGATGAAGCCGAATATATCTATGTTGGCAAGGCATCGAGCAATCATACCATGAAGCAGGAGGATATCAATCAGCTGCTGGTGGATAAGTCTCGTGCTGGGAAGACGGTGGTACGGCTCAAGGGCGGTGATCCGTTCGTATTCGGCCGTGGCGGAGAAGAGGCTCTGCTGCTGCAGGAAAATGGGCTGCCATTTGAGATTGTGCCGGGGATTACCTCGGCAATATCGGTTCCGGCCTATGCCGGGATTCCGGTTACGCATCGTGCTGTGGCGACATCGTTTGCGGTGGTGACCGGGCATGAGGACCCGACGAAGGCCAGTTCGAATATGCGTTGGGAACATTTGGCAACGGGAGTCGATACGCTGGTGTTCCTGATGGGGGTCGCCAACCTGCCGCACATTACGAAGCAGCTCATCGCCAATGGGCGTCCGGCAGCTACGCCGGCAGCGGTGATCCGCTGGGGGACAAAGCCGGAGCAGCGCGTGCTGATGACGACGGTGGGAACGGCGGCTGAGGATGTGGCGAAAGCACAGCTCAAGCCGCCGGCAATCTTCATTGTCGGTGAGGTGGTCCGGCTGCGGGAGAAGCTGCAGTGGTTCGACGAGCCCAAGACGCATCCGTTGTTTGGCCGGACGGTGCTGGTCACCCGCGCCCGCAGCCAGGCATCGAAGCTTACGGCGCGGCTCGAACAGCTGGGCGCGAGGGTCATCGAGGCCCCCGCTATCCGGCTCGAGGCGCCGGCAGACCATTACGAGGCACTGGATCAGTCCATTGCCCGTTTGTCAGACTATCAGTGGCTGATCTTCACGAGCGCAAACGGGGTGGAGCATTTCTTCAACCGCCTGCTGGCTGCTGGTAAAGACGCCCGTGCCCTCGGGTATGCGAAGATTGCCGCCATCGGTACGGCTACGGCTGAAAAGCTTCGACAATATGGTCTTACGGCGGATGTTGTTCCACAGGAATTCCGGGCGGAAGGCATCATTGAGGCGCTCAAAGGCCAGCTGCCGGCACACGTGAGGATTCTGCTGCCCCGGGCGCAGGAAGCACGTGAGATTCTGCCGGATAAGCTGCGTGAAATGGGCGCTCAGGTTGATGTCGTTGCAACTTACCGCACCGTCTGCGGTGAAGTCGACAGTGAGGCGCTGAAGAAGGAACTGTTGGCGGGGGCGATCGATCTGATCACCTTTACGAGTTCCTCGACAGTCACCAACCTCATTCAGATTCTTGGCTCGGCTGATCCCATTTTACCGGTGAAGACAGCCTGCATTGGCCCCATCACGGCTGATACAGCCCGCCGGAATGGCATCGAGCCGGATATTACTGCCGATACCTATACCATCGATGGCATGATAGAGGCAATCCGGCAGGCATTTTGATTGATTTAAGTCACAGGTAGATTCTTTTTAGGAGATGTAGCTATGTATAACCAGAAACTTCGTCCACGCCGCATGCGGATCAGTCCGGCAATGCGGGCCATGGTCTGTGAGAATACGCTGTCCGCGAAGGATTTCGTCTATCCGTTGTTTGTCGTACCGGGCGAGCAGGTCAAAGAGGAAATCCCCAGCATGCCGAACTGTTATCATCTGTCGGTTGAGAATGCGGTAGAGGCTGCCAGGGAATGCTGGGAACTGGGTATTCCGTCAGTTGAAGTCTTTGGTCTGCCAGAGTATAAAGATGCGGACGGTTCAAGTGCCTGGGATATGACGAGTCCTGTGCAGCGTGCCATCAAGGCGATCAAGCAGGAAGTTCCAGGGCTTATGATCGTGGGCGATGTCTGTCTGTGCCAGTATACCGATCATGGACACTGCGGCCATTTGGAAGGGCATTATGTCGACAATGACAAGACGCTGGCTCTGCTGCAGAAGGTTGCCGTATCACAGGCTAAGGCCGGTGCCGATATCATTGCGCCGTCGGATATGATGGATGGCCGGGTAGCGGCGATCCGCGAGGCGCTCGATGAACAGGGCTTTGAAAATGTCTCCATCATGAGCTACGCGGTCAAGTATGCCTCAGGCTATTATGGACCGTTCCGTGATGCAGCTGACAGTGCGCCGTCGTTCGGGGACCGCCGTCAGTATCAGATGGACCCGGCCAATGCCCGCGAGGCACTCAAAGAAGTGGATCTCGATCTTGAGGAGGGCGCGGATATCATCATGGTCAAGCCGGCCATGGCGTATCTCGATGTTGTTCGTCAGGTTCGCGATCATATCCATCATCCAGTGGCGGTCTATAATGTCAGCGGTGAGTATGCGATGGTCAAGGCCGCCGCTCAGAATGGCTGGATTGATGAGAAGCGTATCGTGTTGGAGACGTTGACCGGTATGAAGCGTGCCGGTGCGGATATCATCATCACTTATCATGCGCTGGATGCAGCCCGCTGGTTGAAAGAGGAGAATAAATGATGCTGAATCTGGAAAAATCGGCAGCGGCTTTTGCTGAGGCAAAGACGCTGATGCCGGGCGGCGTTAACAGTCCGGTCCGTTCCTATGCGAATGTGGACTGCAATCCGCCGTTCATTGCCCGGGCAGAGGGCGATAAGATCTACGATATCGATGGCAATGAGTATATCGATTATGTCGGCTCGTGGGGGCCGATGGTGGTCGGACATGCACATCCGCAGGTTGTCAAGGCACTGCAGGAGGCGGCAACCCGTGGTACGAGCTATGGCGCACCGACGGTTATCGAGTCCGAGCTGGCCAAACTGGTGATGGAGGTCTATCCGTCAATCGAGACTATCCGTATGGTCAATTCCGGTACCGAGGCAACAATGAGCGCCCTGCGTCTGGCCCGCGGCTATACCGGACGCCAGAAGATCGTCAAATTTATCGGCTGCTATCATGGACATAGCGACAGTCTGCTTGTTAATGCCGGCTCAGGGATGGCGACATTCGGCGTACCAAGTTCGCCGGGAGTGACAAAGGGGACTGCGCAGGATACCATATCTGTTCCCTATAATGATGCGGAAGCCATCGCTAAGGTGATGGCTGACATCGGTGATGAAATTGCGGCCGTCATTGTCGAGCCGGTGGCCGGTAATATGGGCTGCGTTCTGCCGAAGCAGGGGTATCTGCGTACGCTGCGTGACCTGACGGCAAAGCATGGCGCACTGCTGATCTTTGATGAGGTAATGTGCGGTTTCCGCGCATCGCTGGGCGGCGCACAGGCGGCCTATGGAATCACGCCGGACTTGACTTGTCTCGGGAAGATCATCGGTGGGGGGCTGCCGGTTGCTGCCTATGGCGGCCGCCGCGACATCATGCAGCAGGTCTCTCCGGCCGGTCCCGTCTATCAGGCCGGGACGCTCTCGGGCAATCCGCTGGCGATGACAGCCGGTCTTGAGACGCTGCGGATCATCACCAAAGAACCCGAGCCGGGCAAGGCCGATTACAGCCGCAGCCTGACGCTCAAGACCAAGAAGCTGCTGCTCGGCTGGCAGGAAAAAGCAAAAGAAGCCGGCGTGGCCATTCAGGTGCATCAGGCCGGTTCGATGTTCGGCATCTTCTTCAACGATCAGGAAGTCTATAATTATGAGGATTCCTGTGCCTCGGACCAGCAGGCCTTCAAGGTATGGTTCCGGAGCATGCTCGAGCAGGGGATCTATCTGGCGCCATCTCAGTTTGAGACTTTGTTCATGAGTGGTGCGCACAGCGAGGCCGCTATTGAACGGACGATTGAGGCTGCTGGAATTGCGCTTGCAGCGGTTGCTTCCAGCCGGTGTTGATAGTGGTGACGAAAAAAAGCATCCGTAAAACTTGATATACTCCCCATCCGGCAGACGAAGGAAAGAATAAAGCAGTCTGGCGAATGGGGCGTTTTTTTAATCGGAGAAGAAAAGTACCCTCGGGATTATACTTTTTAGCGGTCTTACTGATTGGTGGAGCACAAAATGAATATTGTTTTCATGTAAACAATATAGAATAATAAATATATAGCAGAAAAACAATATAAAATACGATGAACGATATGCGTGATATAGGACTAAGGTCATATTTTAAATAAAATTATATTAAGAGCTGGAACTGATTTCAAGTAATAAGAAATATGGCAAAGCGTGGAGGGTATGCGATGTAAGCGTTAGCAGTGACGCTTTGGCACATATAAATTGGATAAAAGTTAGGAAAATAGTCATATTGAAAGTTATATTAAAAAGGTGGTCCGTTGTAAAATGAACTTGAACAGTTAATCAAAAACAAAAATCCATAGTGACTCTCCGTGTTAAAATGGTTTTGCGACAAATCATCAACAAAGGAGCAAGCACTATGGATCAATCCCATTCTA
>JAGPMW010000025.1 GCA_018052705.1 Selenomonas sp.
TCTACTTTACGCATCCATACAGTTCCTGGGAACGTCCTCAGAATGAACGCCACAATGGATTGCTAAGAGATTTCATCCCGAAAGGCATGTCCATTGAACGTTTTACTGATGAAGATGTCTTGAATATGGCAGATGCGCTGAATCAGCGTCCGCGCCGTATTTTAGGCTACCGTTCTCCAACAGAACTATTCGATACATTCCTCTATGGAGTCTATTCTATTGATAATATTTATTGATTATGTTTTGTTCAATTTCAACTTGCAATTTACCTATCGATACGATTTCCATTGCTTTATCAATATACTAAAAAAGGCCGATCGATCGGCCTTTTGTTAGCAAATCAGCGGATATTCATTTCTGCAGCCTGCTGACGAAGGCGGGCAATACGCTCCGAAGTATCCGGATGAGTACTGAATAGATTTGCCAATGCGGCGCCGCTTCCTTTCAGCGGATTGATAATAAACATATGCGCAGTTGCCGGATTGGCATCACGCATCGGCTGCGCATGTGTTGCATAATACTCGATCTTCTCCAGCGCATCAGCCAGATGATTCGGGTTCCCACAGATGACACCACCATCATGGTCCGCTTCATACTCTCGGGAACGTGAAATTGCCATCTGAATCAACATAGCAGCGATAGGTGCAAGGATCACCATAGCAAGTGCTGCAATCGGATTACCGCTGTCTTCTTCATCGGATCTGCCGCCGAAAAATGCCATAAACTGAGCTGCATAAGTAATGACATTGGCCATCATCGCAGCAATCGTCGAAGTCAGGATATCACGATTTTTGACATGCGATAACTCATGTGCCAAAACACCGGATAACTCTTTATAGTCCAAAACCTGCATGATACCGGTCGTAACCGCAACGGCGGCATGCGAAGGGTTACGGCCGGTTGCAAAGGCATTGGGCACATCCGATTCGATGATGAATACTTTGGGCATTGGCAGTTGAGCATTCGCTGCCAGCTGTTCGACCAGATCATAGAGATGAGGCGATTCCTCGCGGGTAACTTCCTGTGCATCATACATTTTAAGCACCATCGTATCGCTGAACCAATAGGAGAACATATTCATGCCCAGCGACAGCATCAACATGAACATCATGCCCGTGCGTCCGCCCACGATTCCGCCAATAAAGATCATAATAGCACCGAGAAGAACCATCAGCATCAACGTTTTAAGGTTATTCATAAAAAATCACTCCTTCTTCTTGTGATTGATAAAATAGCCGATGCCAATAACAGCAGCGACAAATAATAGTTTCAAATACAACACATACTCAATGAGATATATACCGACTGCTTTGTCACTGGTCATGAGCTCAGCCGCTGTCCACCCCAGAATAGCCGCACCAGCATAGATCAGTGCCGGGATCTTCAGCATAATCATGAGAAAGATCTGCGCCCCAAAGAGAACAATAGGGATCGATATCATGAGACCACAGATGATGAGGCTCCATTTCCCCTCCGATACCGTATTAGCCAGTCCGGCCAGCGACAGGATGTTATCAATACTCATAATGAAATCAGCGATGAGTATCGTACGGACTGCTGCGCCAAGTGTAGCAGGCTGGGTCTCAGCATCATTACTGCTGCCTTCATTGTTGTCTGTTACCAGCTTCACGGCAATATAGAGCAGCGCCGCACCACCGATGAACTCAAGATAAGGAGCAGCCAGCAGCCCCGTTGCAAAGAGGGTGCAGACAATACGGATAACTACCGCACCGAGTCCGCCAATAAGTATGGCTTTGCGGCGGTTAGCACGGGGGAGATTCTTGCAGGCCAGAGCAATAAGGATCGCATTGTCACCTGACAGCAGCAGATCAAGCAGCAATATACCAGATAAAGCTGCCAGCCACTCCGTTGCAGCGCCCCCTGTAAATAGATTTTCCATTTTTTTCCTATCACTTCTTTGCAGTTATTCTAAAAAAAGACCTTGCCTTGCATGCAGCTAAAAAACTGCCTGTAAGACAAGGTCTTGCTTACTAATTAGCCGGTCATACCGGGTGCCTTGCACCGTATTGACGATATCTGACCGTTCAGCTACTCCCCTTGTACGGGATTCTCTATACGAAATACTATATCATTTTTACAGAAAAGATACAAGTCATATCTGAATGAAACTGCTATGACGATCAGATATCCAGATTACGGACAAGCTTCGCATTTTCCTCAATGAACTGGCGGCGCGGTTCTACCTTGTCCCCCATTAAAATCGTAAAGAGCTCATCTGCTGCTTCAGCATCTTCCGTCTGAACGCGCAGCATTGTACGGCCCTCCGGGTCCATCGTCGTTTCCCAGAGCTGCTCTGGATTCATCTCACCCAGACCTTTGTAGCGCTGGACAGTAATGCTGTCACGACCGACTTCGTCGAGTTTTTTCGACAACTCTTCATCGCTATAGGTGTACCACTGTTTCTTGCCTTTGCGGATCTGATAAAGCGGCGGCTGGGCAATAAATACATGTCCCTGCTCGATGAGCGGCTTCATATAGCGGTAAAGGAAAGTGAGCAGCAGCGTACGGATATGTGCACCATCGACATCGGCATCAGTCATGATGATGATTTTACCATAGCGGCGCTTCGACAAGTCAAACTCCTCGCTGATGCCGGTACCGAAAGCAGTGATCATCGTACGGATCTCAGCGTTGGCAAAGATCTTATCCAGTCGGGCTTTCTCTACATTCAAGATCTTGCCACGCAATGGCAGGATTGCCTGAAAACGCCGATCACGTCCCTGCTTGGCCGAACCACCTGCCGAATCACCCTCTACAAGATAAATTTCGGCCTGTTCCGGATCTTTCACCGAGCAGTCAGCCAGCTTGCCCGGCAGGCTTGATACTTCCAGTGCATTCTTGCGGCGCGTGAGCTCGCGGGCCTTACGGGCCGCTTCACGGGCCCGGGCTGCCATGATAGCTTTCTCTATGATTTTCTTCGTTATGACCGGATTTTCCTCAAAATACTCCGAAAGCCCTTCGGTCACGATGGAATCGACGATACCACGAATCTCCGAGTTGCCCAGCTTCGTCTTAGTCTGTCCCTCAAACTGCGGTTCACGGATCTTAAGACTGATAACGCAGGTCAATCCCTCACGGACATCATCACCAGATAGATTGCCATCTTTTTCCTTGAGGATACCCTGTTTGCGGGCAAAATCATTGGCAGCACGCGTCAATGCGAGCTTAAAGCCAGCCAGATGTGTGCCACCTTCCTCGGTATTGATATTATTGACGAAGGAATAGATATTCTCCTGATAGCTGTCGTTATACTGCAAGGCAATTTCAACGACCGTATCGCCCTTGGAACCATTGAAATAGATTGGATCATCATTGATCTTATCTTTCTTGCGGTTCAGATGCTCCACAAACGAGGTTATGCCGCCATCGAAGTGAAAGACCTCGCTGCGCGTCTCTTCTTCGCGCTCATCATGCAAAGCAATGGTAATGCCATGATTGAGGAATGCCAGCTCGCGCAGGCGATGTTTAAGCGTATCATAACTGTAGGCCGTGACTGTGAAGATTTCCGGATCGGGGATAAAGTGCACCCTCGTACCGGATTCTTCGGTATCACCAATAATATGCAACGGTTTGAGCGTGATGCCACGTTCAAAGGATATCTCATGAATCTTGCCGTCACGCTTGACCTGAACATCCATCCGGGTTGAGAGCGCATTAACGACAGAAACACCGACACCATGCAATCCACCAGAAACCTTGTACCCATCACCGCCAAATTTACCACCAGCGTGAAGAACCGTGAGTACGACCTCAACGGCCGGTTTGCCGCTGTCATGCATATCGACCGGAATACCACGGCCATTATCGATAACCGTGATGCTGTTATCCTGGTGAATAGTCACGTCGATCTTATCGCAATAGCCCGCCAACGCCTCATCGATGGAATTGTCTACGACCTCATAGACAAGATGGTGCAGGCCACGCTCTGACGTGCTGCCGATGTACATGCCTGGACGCTTTCGCACAGCTTCGAGCCCCTCAAGGATCTGGATCTGATCAGCGCCATAGTCAGCCTCAACCGCTGACACTGCCGCGCTGCCTTCATCGGTATGGATCTCGACACCGGTAGTATCCAGGTCTTTATCCGCAAACTCATCAACTACCGGTATATCAGCAACCGGGGTCAAATCGATCTTTTTCTGCTCATTATCATTTGCCATGAAAATCCTACGCTCCCATCATTCTATCTCGTCGGTTCTATCGTTATCCAATGTATCGTAAACCAGCTGCGATCGCCGCTTCAACGTAAGCGGCGAAATCACAGACAAGTAAGCTTTGTCTTTTGTTAATATGAGAGACTTTATTGGTGTCTCATCATCCGGATCCAGCGTACTGACCAGCAGTCCTGCCGCCCGCTGCCGCTCGAGCAACGCCTTGCCCGGCCCAGCCTGGAACAGTGCATAATCGTTGATTGTCACGACATCCTTTGTCCTTACGGAAACACCATTGCCTAAATGTAGAAACATTAAGGTTGCCTCCTGTCTTTTGGGTTCTTCTTCCCTAAAGGGATAACCGAGTAACGTTTCGGTGCTTTATAATCCTTCGGACGATGAAGGTTGAAACGAAGCCGGTATAGTGACCGGGTAATTTCTTCCTCCGTCAGCTGCTCTGGTGGCAGACAGCGATAGAGCATGACCAGATTTTTAGCCTTCACGCTTTCTGTATCACTGACGTCCACTTCGGCAGCCAACTGCTGCACCATTACCGCACGCTGGTCATTCAGAAGCTTTGGCGTACACTCTGGTACGTACTCCTGCACCTCTTTGCAATGTGCCCAAGGAATATCGCGAAGAACCTGCCGGATGGCTTCATTCAACTTTTCACGCTGATGGGACATACAAATTGGACAGTACTTCTGATCCGGTGCGCACAAGCTGCCACAGCTGGCACAGGAATGCCATTCCTGCTGCCGGCGCAGCTTCTGTAGTTGCAAATGTTTTCGATACAGCTCGCGAACCTTAGCCGCTACTTCCTGATCCTCAGCCTTCGTGCCAATAGATTCGGCCTGCTCTTCTTCTGCCAGCGACAAAGACATCGTACGCCTTTCCCGCCCCAAATCCTTTTCCTTCGCCTGATGGGCTATACGTATTTCATCAATGCCTTCAGAATCCGGCTGTTCCCAGCGGCGGCAGAAAGCAATCCCTGTAATCATCTTCTGTCCCGCATAATTATTTACCTGCTGTACAATCTGCGGCATCATCATCTGCAGCTCATTACGCAGTGCCGCATTATAGCAGTACAAATAAAGAACCTCTTTGCGAATTCCCTGCGGCTCAGCATGCTTTGCAATAAACGCACCGGCAATATCGCTCCAGTGCCAGAGAACCCAGTGCATATAGAACTTCTTCTCCGTGACCTTACCCAAAGAATGGATAGTCTTGCGGATGATGCTTTTAGGCCGCTCAAGGCCCGGTGTACGCTTCGCCATAGTCTTACCTCACAATACTGCCTGCCTTGACGTAGTGATAGGTGCCGATGCGTTCCTTAGGAAAATATGATTCATCTGTCGCCGTGATCATCGTCTGTATATGCTCTTTGCGGATAAATGACAGCAGCTGATGCCTTCTCGTCACATCAAGCTCACTCATAACATCATCCAGCAGCAGTACCGGATACTCACCAGTCTCCGATCGCAGGAACTCCAGCTCAGCCAGCTTCAATGAAAGCACGCTCGTGCGTTGCTGTCCTTGCGATCCGAACGAACGCAAATTCACGCCATTCACCGTCAAAACGATATCATCATGATGCGGGCCACGGCTTGTTGAGCCGCGCAAGATATCCAGCTCACGGTGAGATTCCAGCTCTTTATTATACCATGAAGCCATATCTTTTGTCACGGACTGGTCCATTTTGCCGTGGATCTCATAGGTAACCGCCAGATTTTCCTGATTATCAGAGATTCGGCGCTGCATAAGATTGGCCAGCATATTCAGTTTACGAACTGCCTCAATACGTTTCTGTGTAATCTTTACAGCAGATGCTGCCAGCTGAACATCCCACAATTCCAGCATATCCGGACTGGCCTTATGCTCACGAATCCGCTTTAACAGCGTATTGCGCTGCGTAACGATGCGGTTATATTGGACCAATTCATGGTAGTAGGCAGGACTGGCCTGCGAAATTTCACCGTCTAAAAAACGCCGGCGGCCAGCCGGCGCTCCCTTGATAAGGAAAAGATCTTCGGGCGAGAACAATACCGTATTGACATGGCCCACCAATTCCTTGGGACGAATAGGGTGGCCATTCATCAGGATACGACGTCGTTTCCCGCGGCTGAACTGAAACTCGAGCTGATTGCTGATGCCTAGTCGTTCAAAAGACAACCGGATACGGCCTTCCGGCTGTTCCCACTGGATCAAATCGGTATCTGTGTGTGTCCGATGAGAATGTCCCAGCGAAGCATAGCAGACAGCCTCAATGATATTGGTCTTTCCCTGCGCATTAGGCCCCAAAAATACATTGATATCCGGTGAAACATCCAGATTCAGTTCAGAATAATTCCGATAATTTTTTAGATAAATAGAACGAACCAACATTCTTTTTAATCTCCTGTTCGGGTAACTCTCCAGGCGCCCATGTCTTCAATCTCGATAACATCTCCAACATGCAGTTTACGCCGGCGGGCAGTCTCCGTTTCGCCATTGCGTTTGATCTTCTCTTCTGTAAGCAGCGCCTTCACTTCTCCACCAGAAGCGAGCACACCAGCCCATTTGAGAAACTGGTCTAGCTGGATTTCCTCGGTATCGATATTGATATCCTCAATTATCATGTGGATAACCTCCTATCATCAATGTGCAGTTCTTACTGGCGTTACGATATACGTGTAGTTCTCGTCATCATCTTCGCGAATAGCTGCTGGTGACAAGGGCTGGTTCAGCTTGATATGGCAGTTCTCACTGTCCACATTCTTCAATACATCCATGATGTACTGTGCATTGAAGGCAATGGTCAGTTCTGGACCTTCAAGTGAAGCCGGAATTGATTCTTCGGCATTACCAATATCAGGATTTGTGGAGGAGATATTGACCTGATTGTTGGCAAATTCGAGCTTGATGATATTGTAGTCTCCAGAACGGGAGATCAAAGAGACACGATCAACAGCAGCACTGAAATCTGCGGTAGCAACGGTCACGATGGTAGCAAAATCCGGTGGGATGACGCGGTGGTAGTCTGGGAATGCTCCTTCGATAAGACGTGATGTCATATAGAGATTCTCAAAGGCGAAGCTGATCTGATTATAGGTACAGGTAACCGTTACATCCGTCGGGATTTCGGAGGTCATATTGTGGAGAAGTTCCTGCAGAATACGCGAAGGAACGATAATCTTAATATTGCCGATGGTGTCATCGAAAGTCTCGAATTTAACAGCCAGGCGATGCGTATTGGTCGCAGCCATCGTAAACCGTGTATCGGCTACCTCCATATAACAGCCTGTGAAAACAGGACGCGATTCATCGTTAGAGCAGGCAAAAACAGTTTTTTTGACAAGGGACCTCAGGATATTGTCCTTGATCTTGAACTGCAGGTTGCCTTCCATCTCTTTGATTGTCGGGAATTCTGCGGCATTCATACTGAGCAGTGTAAAGTTAGCCTGATTCGAGTTGATGTGGACAATCTTCACTTCTCTGTTAAAAGAAATACTGACGTTTTCCCCAGGAAGTTTCCGGATAACCTCCTGAAAATAACGGCCAGTGATTGCAATCTGCCCTGGTTCATCAATTTCAGCAGGGATTCTGGTTACCAGTCCAATCTCATAGTTGGTGGCCTGAACTTCCAGCATTCCATTTTCTGCTCTTAGGTAAATACACGAAAGAATGGGGGTTTGAGGTTTGGTGGCTACAGCTTTGGATACGATTGACAAGGCATTGACCAGTTCGCTTTTTGCGCATGATATGTTCATTTTTTGGTCCTCTCTAAGTTTTTATTATTACACTGGAAATATATATATAAATAGCCGTCGTAGTAGTAGGCCTTGTGGAAAAGTGGATAAGGCGCATTAGACCGTATGTTATATACAGTTCAGTTGTTGGTAAGATGTTCATAATAACAGGGGAGGTTATCCACACAATCCACGGTGATAATCTCCCCTGTTACTTATCCACATTCTGTCGACAGGAATACTGCAGGCATTTCCACAGAGTTATCCACGACCATTCTGTTCACAGTTTTACATTTTCTGGATACGCTCGATCAGCTCGTTCAGGATTGCATTGAGTTTCATATCGGCATCCTTTTCCTTGTTGATCTTGTCGCAGGCATGAATGACGGTTGTATGATCACGGCCGCCGAAGAAGTTGCCAATCTGCGGCAGGGAGGTATCTGTAAGCTCGCGGCAGAGGTACATGGCAATCTGGCGTGGGAACGCAATACTGCGTGTACGTTTCTTGGCGTGCATGTCCTCAATCTTCATTTTGAAGTAAGAGGCTACAATCTCCTGGATCACTTCCATCGTAATCTCTTTGGTCTTGTTATTCGGGAATACATCCTTTAGGGCCTCCGCAACCAGATCCGTTGTGATCGGTTTCTTGATCAGGGATGCATAGGCAACAACACGTGTCAGTGCGCCTTCAAGCTCACGGATATTGCTGTCAATGCGGCTGGCAATATAGACCATGACATCATTTGGCACGCTGAAGTGGTCGAGTTGGGCTTTGTTTTTGAGGATAGCGATACGAGTCTCCAGATCCGGTGCCTGAATATCCGTGATAAGTCCCCATTCAAAGCGCGAACGCAGCCTGTCCTCGAGACGCTCTACCTCGCGTGGCGGGCGATCTGAGGACAGAATAATCTGTTTCTGCGAGTCGTGCAATGTGTTGAACGTATGGAAGAACTCTTCCTGTGTACTTGTCTTGCCCGACAGGAACTGGATATCGTCGACCAGCAGCACATCAATGTTTCGATATTTCTGCCGGAACTTCTCGGCGTTGCCTTCCTGGATGGAGCGGATGATCTCGTTTGTAAATTGTTCGCTTGAAACATACAGAACCCGCATTTCCGGATGGTTATGAAGGACCCGGTTGCCGATGGCATGCATCAAATGGGTCTTTCCCAGGCCAACACCACCGTACATAAAGAACGGATTATAGACCTTGCCCGGTGATTCTGCTACGGCCATGGCTGCAGCATGGGCAAAGCGGTTGGAGCTGCCAGTGACGAATGTATCAAACGTATATTTCGGGTTAAGTGATGCACCATCGCCGGCCGCGACGATATGCATGTATCCATTTTCGCTGCCCGAAGCAGACGTGTCGGAAAAAAGGTTGCCCTGATCGGGATTTTCCGGTTCTTTATGTGCTCGTTGAGCAGGGACAACCGATACGACTGTCTGAGATTCTTCCTTGGGGGCGGGCGATTCGACGACTTTCATCGTTATTTTTCTTGAGCCGTTGAGTACTGCATCAACGGCATCCTCCAGTATGGTAAGATAATGACTGGTAATCCAATCTTTGGCCATGCCGGTCTGTGTACCGAGGACAAGTTCGGAGTCGGTCAGGGAGAGAGGCTTGACCGGATCGAGCCATTTAAAAGCAGAGGCGGCCAGCTGATCCCGCATATTATTCAGGATCTGCTCCCACACTGCCTGTAGCTGTGATTGCTCCATGTAATATAACCCTTTCTGCTTATAGAGTATGTAGAAATATTTTTCCACAGGTGAATAATTTTATCCACATTTTTATCCACACCTGTGGATAAGTGAAGGTGTTCCCAGGAGAAGAGGCGGGAATAATAGATAAAATGCGGTCAATAAACGTACCGCATTTTCAGGTGCTGTGGAATTTTCCGCACAATAATCAACAATATCTTATCAAAATCAGCCAAAGTTATCAACAACTTTTAAGGGGATAACCATGAATAGTTAAAAAAATATCCACAAAATGGGGGAAAAAGGACGTTGGAAAATCTTGACACCATTAATGCCGTAGGCTATAATTTACGGTGAGTCTTAGTGCGGGGATATTCTCTGCCTGAGCATGAAATAGTAATTTCTGATCCATTGCTTCTATAACGAATAGAAAAATCAGAAGGAATCAATATAAGGAGGTGTTTAACGAATGAAACAGACTTATCAGCCGAACAACCATTGGAGAAAGCAGACTCATGGCTTCCGTGAGCGCATGAAGACGAAAGGCGGCCGTCTCGTTCTGAAGAGAAGACGCCAGCGCGGTAGAAAGAAGCTTTCGGCATAAATTTTACAGCAAGGTCACTGTATCGGTGGCCTTTTTCTTTAGTTAATGTTATATTTTAGATAGATTATGGTGAAATTACGAATGCTTACATTACCGAGAAAACGGATGCTGAAGCGCAGAAGTGATTTCCAGCGGGTTTACCGGACCGGCCGTTCGTGGGCGAACCGGTATTTTGTGCTGTATGCTTTTGAGTCTGATCGTCTGGAAGGAAAGGTTGGTTTTGCAGCGGGTAAGAAACTGGGTTGCGCGGTGACGCGTAACCGGGTTAAGCGGCTGTTGCGTGAAACCTACCGCCATCATCAGGACATGGTACGTCCCGGGCTGGCATTACTGCTGGTTGGGCGTAAGGCTATGGTGACTGTGAAATGCGATGTTGTAGAAAAGGCATTTCAGTCGCTGGGGAAAAAAGCTGGGGTATTTAAGGATACAGAGTCAGCTGCAGACAGGAAGAAAGACACGGGGCATAAAAAATGATGAAGAAGGTCTTGCTGTTGGCGATCCAGTTTTATCGAAACTGGATTTCGCCACTGAAGCCTCCTTCCTGCCGGTATATTCCGACGTGTTCGGAGTATGCCATGATTGCGATAGAGCGATATGGGGCTCGCCGTGGCGGCTGGCTGGCAATCAAGCGGGTTCTCCGCTGTCACCCTTTTCATAAGGGCGGCTATGACCCCGTTCCATAGATGATGTTGTTTCGAATTTTAGATTAGGACGTGATGGTTTGGGTTTCTTTGGAACAATTCTTGCGCCGGTTGAGAATCTCCTGCAATTTGTGCTGGAGTCATTGCATTCGCTTACAGATCTGGCTGGCGTTGGCAGTTATGGTCTGGCGATTATCCTGCTGACAGTAATTATCAAGATGCTGCTTTATCCGTTGACGGTAAAACAGGTCAAGTCGATGAAGGCTATGCAGGAGCTTTCTCCAAAAATGAAGAAGATTCAGGAGAAATATAAAGATAATCCGCAGGTTATGCAGCAGAAAGTCGGTGCACTTTATAAAGAAGCCGGCGTAAATCCGCTGGCAGGCTGCCTGCCGCTTGTTATCCAGATGCCGATTTTGATGGGCATGTACTATGCTCTGTATAATTTTAGTTATCCTTCGCCTGAGGCGGCTCAGTTCCTGTGGCTGCCGAGTATGTCCGAGGCTGATCCGTTGTATATTCTGCCGGTATTGTCAGCCTTTACGACGTTCCTGCAGCAGAAGATGACAACTACTGAGATGAATCAGCAGATGAAGATCATGATGACCGTTATGCCTATTTTCATTGGCTGGATCTCATTGACCTTCCCGTCTGGTCTGGTCCTGTATTGGGTAACGATGAACGTCGTACAGATTGCACAGCAGTGGTGGATGTATCGTGGCGAGGGTACGAAAAAGGAGGCTGCCTGATATGGCAGATGTTGTTGAGACAACCGGTAAGACAGTCGAAGCAGCGCTGGCAGCAGCATTGACTCAGCTGGGAACGACTGCCGACCAGGTAAGCTATGAGGTCCTTTCTGAGCCATCCCGTGGTTTTTTAGGATTGATTGGTGTTAAGCCTGCCCTGATCCGGGTCAGCCGGCGGCTGTCTAAGGATTTGGATAAGTCCTCCGTGTCCAGCACTGAGCCTGTATTGGCGACAGCAGCTGGAATGGATCGTGCCGTGACTGTCGAGGAACAGGTCGTTCGGGCTGAAACGTTTCTGCGAAATGTCTTTGCAGCCATGCATATCGATCTGGCGATGGAGCGCAGTGAATCGGAGGAAGGCACGGTGTTCGATCTTGCTGGTGAGGATCTGGGTATCCTGATCGGCAAGCATGGACAGACCCTGGATTCCCTGCAGTATCTGACAAATCTGGCGGCTAACCGCGGGGTATCCGAGGGGCGTGTCCGTATTATCATTGATATCGAGAATTATCGTTCCCGCCGCGAGGAAACACTGATGCGGTTGGCCGGGCATCTGGCTGAGAAGGCTTGTCGTATTGGTGATGAGGTTCATCTTGAGCCGATGAACCGTCATGAGCGCAAGATTATTCATATGGCCTTGCAGGATAATCGCCGCGTTACGACCTTTAGTGCTGGTGATGAGCCACGTCGCTATGTAGTGATTGCGCCAAAACGCCGCCGTTCGCGAAAATGCGACGATGATCGCAGCGACAAAGAATAAGAAATAGCTGTTCAGCAAGAGAGCTGTGAAAGGGCTGTCTCATTTATTGAGGCTGCCCTTTTTGCATCCGGCATCATTTTCCTATATTAAAAAATAAGGGGTAGAGAGTATGCAACAAGGAGATACAATCAGTGCCATTGCTACCGCCATGGGCGAGGGCGGTATTGGCATCATCCGTGTAAGTGGTCAGCAGGCGATAGCGGTAGCTGCTGCTGTGTTCCAGCCAGCCAGCGGGCGCCCATTTAAGGAATATGGCGGGAATCAGATGGTCTATGGACGGATCATTGATAAAGCTGGCGCGATTGTAGACGAGGCGCTGGCGCTTATTATGCGGACACCGCACTCCTATACCCGGGAGGATGTTGTTGAGCTGCAGTGCCATGGGGGAATTATGGCCTTGCGTAAGACGCTGCAGCTGACTTATCAGGCTGGGGCCAGGCCAGCTGAACGCGGTGAGTTTACGAAACGGGCATTTTTGAACGGCCGTTTAGATCTTTCGCAGGCACAGGCCGTCATGGATATCATTGGTGCCAAGACAGAGCGTTCACTGTCGATGGCAGCCGGACATCTGATCGGTCATTTCTCAGCGGGAATTCAAACCATGCGGCACGATATTCTGGGCCAGATTGCCCATCTCGAGGCAGCCATTGATTTTCCGGAAGATGAAGTGGATGATGTTGTGACGGATGAAGTAGAAAAAAAAGTGGTTGATATACGCAATAAAATACGCAAACTATTGCAGACTGCACATACCGGCCGTATTCTTCGCGACGGTCTGATGACGGCAATCATTGGCAAGCCGAATGTTGGTAAATCCAGTCTCCTCAATGCACTGCTGCGGGAGGAGCGGGCTATCGTTACCGATATTCCGGGAACAACACGCGATTCCATTGAAGAATATGCGAACGTCGGCGGCGTCCCCTTGCGGATTATCGATACGGCAGGCATTCGTGCTACGGAGGATACCGTGGAGCGGATTGGAGTGGACAAGGCACGTGCCTATGCCGATGAAGCTGCGCTCGTACTAGCTTTATTTGATGCCTCGTGCAAGCTGACGGCAGAGGATGAAGAGATATTGTCCCTTATTCGGGGCCGTCAGGCGATCATTTTGCTAAATAAAACTGATTTACCGCAAGTTGTGGAGGAAAAGGTTTTTAAAGAAAAAACGGATTCCGCGGTTATTCCAATTTCAACTGTAACTGAAGATGGGCTCAATGCTTTGAGTGATGCGATTACCGCAAAAGTTTATGCGGGTGATTCTGTTGGAGATGAAGGTGCTTTCGTCAATGATGAACGGCAGGCGGAGTTACTGCGACAGGCAGATACGCATTTGGCAGCTTGTCTGCAGACCATCGGTGCAGGCCTCGGGCTGGATTTTATCTCTATCGATTTACGGTCGGCCTGGGAAAAGCTTGGGGAGCTGACTGGTGAGACAGCAGGTGAGGATATTATCGATGAGATATTCTCGAAGTTCTGTATTGGCAAGTAAGTGATGTTATTTTAGCTGTTGTTGTGGCTGATTCGATAGAAGATAGAAGAAGGTTGATTTTCATTGGATATGAATATTTTTATTGCAGACCGGTATGATGTAATTGTTGTTGGCGCGGGGCATGCTGGTGTTGAGGCTGCATTGGCCGCGGCCCGTATTGGCTGTCGGACGCTGCTCGCGACGCTGTCTATGGACAATATTGCGATGATGCCATGCAACCCGTCTGTAGGCGGTCCGGCTAAAGGGCATCTGGTCAGAGAACTTGATGCCTTGGGAGGCGAGATGGGTGTGAATGCGGATAAGACCTGTATTCAGTTCCGGATGCTTAATACTGGCAAAGGTCCGGCTGTTCATGCGCTGCGGGCACAGGCTGATAAAAAAAGGTATCAGTTCAGGATGAAGGAAATCTGTGAGAACACGAAAAATCTTGATGTAAAGCAGATTCTTATTGATAAGCTGCTGGTGGCTGAGGGGAAAGTTACCGGGGTTCAGGTAGAAACTGGCGAAATATATGAGGCCGCCGCAGTCATCATGGCGACGGGAACCTATCTAAAAGGACGAGTCATTATCGGTGAGCATACCTATACGGGCGGTCCAAATGGGCAGCGGGCGGCGATGAAGTTCTCTGACTCTTTGACGGCAGCAGGCATAAAGCTTATGCGCTTTAAGACCGGTACACCGGCACGCGTTGACGCGCGGACCTTAGATTACGCAAAGATGGAGATTCAGCCAGGCGATACAGAGTGCCGGAATTTCTCCTTTATGAGCGACGTGCAGACGCGTGAACAGATACCCTGCTGGCTGACCTATACCAATGAGGCAACGCATAAGATCCTGCGGGATAACATGAGCCGTGCTCCAATGGCCAATGGCATTATTGAAGGGATTGGTCCGCGTTACTGTCCGTCGATTGAGACCAAGATTCTTCGTTTTCCGGATAAAGAACGACATCAGCTTTTTCTTGAACCGGAAGGTGTGAACACGAACGAAGTCTATGTACAGGGAATGAGCACGAGTATGCCGATGGATGTTCAGCTCGATTTTCTGCGGACGATTCCAGGACTGGAACGGGCTAAAGTTATGCGAGCTGGTTATGCCATTGAATATGACTGTATTGATCCGACGCAGCTTAAATCAACGCTCGAGTTTAAGGCTATCAAGGGAGCATTCTCGGCTGGACAGGCTAATGGAACTTCAGGCTATGAGGAAGCAGCAGCTCAGGGCATTATTGCCGGCATTAATGCGGCTATGTTCATTAAAGGTGAGGAGCCGCTGGTACTTAAGCGCAGCGATGCCTATATCGGTGTACTCATCGATGATCTCGTGACTAAGGGAACCAGTGAGCCGTATCGCATTATGACCAGCCGCGCTGAATACCGGCTGCTGCTGCGTCAGGATAATGCGGATCAGCGGCTGACCCCATTGGGGCGCCGGGTTGGACTGGTTAAAGATGACCGCTGGGAGCGGTTTACGCAAAAACAGCAGTCTATCCAGCAGGCAATGGAATTGTTGAAAAAAACTAGTATCAACCCGAGTCAGGAAATCAAGGAAAAGCTCGCTGGGGCCGGAATCGAGCCGATTCGCAATGCGACGAGCTTTTATGAACTGCTGCGCCGCCCAGAGGTAGACTATGCCCGATTGCAGACTGAGTTTGGATTGCCAGCGCTGGCCGACGAGGTCCGGCAGCAGGTAGAGATATCCATTACCTATGAGGGATACATTGAGAAGCAGCTCGAGCAGGTCGGGCGTATGGAGAAGCTTGAGTGTAAAATTCTGCCGGAAGATATAGACTATCAGCAGGTGCCGAGCCTGCGCGATGAGGGTCGTGAAAAGCTTGAAAAGATCCGCCCGCGGTCAGTCGGTCAGGCCAGCCGTATCAGTGGGGTATCGCCAGCCGACATATCCGTTCTGCTGGTGTGGCTTGAGCAGCAGCGCCGTATGAAGGAGAAATAAACGATGTTTATAGATGAAATGAAACAAGCTGCGTCAGACTATGGGATAGAGCTGTCAGGGCAGCAGCTGCAGCAGTTCAACCGCTATTATGAGCTGCTGGTTGAGTGGAATGAGAAAATGAATCTCACCGCTATTACCGAGCCCCACGACGTTGCCGTCAAGCATATGATTGACTCGTTGACCGCATACGATGCAGTGTTGTTTCAGGGGAAGATTTCTGTAATCGATGTAGGAACAGGAGCAGGGTTTCCAGGGCTGCCGCTCAAGATCCTTTTCCCTTCTATCCAGCTGACATTGATGGATTCCCTCAATAAGCGCGTAAACTTTCTGCAGACGGTTGTTACGGAGCTGGGCCTTGCTGGTGTCAACTGTGTTCATGCCCGGGCTGAGGAAGGGGCACGAAATAAAGCCTATCGGGAACAATTTGATATTGCTGTATCGCGAGCCGTGGCCCGTTTGCCTGTCCTTTGTGAGTACTGTCTGCCTTTTGTAAAACGTGGCGGCCATTTTTTGGCGCTCAAAGGTATGCAGTATCAGGAAGAGAATGAAGAAGCAGGGAAGGCAATTAAGGTTATGGGAGGCACTGATACCCAGATTCGTTCAGTTAAGCTGCCAGGACTTGATGATATTCGCGCGGTTATTACCGTCGCTAAGGGGATGCCTACACCCAAAGCTTATCCCCGCAAAGCCGGAACACCGGCCAAAAAGCCATTGTAACCATTGTTTCACGTGAAACAATCGGGAAATGGCAGATATTAAACCGGGTCTTTTTTAGGATAGCAAAGGAAAAATACGTTGAGGGTCGAATTATACTAAAATAGAAGTGTCTTTTTGGGATCTGAAGCGAGGAGTAGAAATCATGAGTTTTGATTATAAAGCCGTATGTGGAATCTGTATGGCTGCAGGACTTTGCTTGTGCCCGGTGGCTAGTGTACAGGCTGCGGCAACGGGCAGTACCAGCACTGCCGATACTGCAGCTGCAGCAGCGAAAGCAGATGACAATAGCCTGAGCGCTATCATGAGCCGTTTGCGGAAAAGCAATACAGATGCTTCGAAAGACAATAATGAGCAGGATAATGGGACAAAAGAGAAGCAAGAGAAAGAACGTTTTGTAACAATATTAGAAGATAACGGCTTTATCTATGCACTTGATACGAAGAATGCTCATTGGATTCCTATGCCACATGCAGGTAATGAATACATTGTTGACGTATGGGTGCGCCTGGCAGCAAAGGATGGCGATAAAGACTATAGGTATCCGCAAAAGTATTATTTAGAGCATTATTATATCCGCCCCCAAAGGCAGCAGATTCAATTTCTTAGTGAATTAGAAGTAACTGGCCGGCCAGAAAATGCTATTCAAGAGCGTCCATACAAGAATAGTAACTGGGAAAATCTTGTACCGGGGTCAATCGAAGATGAAATTTATCATCAGGTATTGGATTGTATAAAAAAGAATCATATTGGCGGGAAGAAGTCCAATGGTATGAGTGTTCGCGATATGGTAGAAGAGTATTTACGTATATCGCTATAATAGTGCGGTTGAGCTATTTATCTGCATAAACTGTAATATTGTTAATTGTTATCCACATAAATAGCGATTTATCCACTACTTTGTGGATAAATCTGTGGATAAAATAAAACTTAGCCTGGGATCGGGGAAACAGCAATCCTTCTTTGGGATTGCTGTTTTTTAGCATGTTATTCTTTTGAAAAAACAGTAATAGCGTTATAATGAAAATAATGGAGGAAGGATTATGCGATTTGGAATAATATTAGTAGTATTGCTCGCAACAATACTATCGACAGCCGGGTGTAGTACGTCAACAGCGACGCAGGAGCAAGCGGATGATACGCAAGAAGCTCCTGCAGCAGCAATCGGCCCCGTAATAGCCGATGAAAATATGGGGAACCTGCAATTGGATCAGTCAGATCGGCCGGTCTATGATGCTTATCTGCGGCAGGAAAGGCACGATAAAGGACTGGTACAGTCAATCCCGGATTTAATGCCGTACAAGCCTGCCGGAGAGAAGATTGCCTACCTGACCTTTGATGATGGTCCGGATGATGTCAATACGCCAGCTGTTCTGGCAGTCCTTAAAGAAAATGATGTGAAGGCTACCTTCTACTTGTTGGGGAAGTCAGCGAAAGCCTATCCGGATGTGGTCAAACAGATTTATGAGATGGGATGTGCGATTGGTAATCACAGTTATGACCATGATTATGGCCGATTATATCAGTCGCCTGTCGCGTATATCAAAGAAATGGATGAGACGGATGCAATCCTGAAGTCGATTTTAGGCGTGAGGCCGTTGATCACACGTGCGCCGGGCGGCGTCGCAGGACATTTCAACAAACACTATTGGGATACCCTGAAGAAGTATGGCTATGCAGAACATGACTGGAATATCAGCTCGGCTGACGCGGCACCAAATCATCCGGTTGCCCAGGATTTTATCGATAATATTCAGAGCCAGGTGGAATCGGATTATGCTCCATCTTCGGCTATCATTTTGATGCATTCCTCCAGCGGGCATGAAGAGACGGTCAAGGCATTACCGACGATTATCCGTGTTCTTCGTGAGCATGGCTATCACTTTGGAGTTATCACGCCAATGACGCCGCAGCCATGGTGATTTTGGAATAGAAAAATACCGCCTGTCGAATAAAACTTCGGCAGGCGGCATTTTTGCTAACGAAAGGACTCAATTAATGATGGAACAGGCGGATATGGGTCATCGCCATTGCCATGTTGTATTTATCGCAGGTTGCAATAACATTGTCATCACGGATTGAGCCACCAGCCTGAGCAACGTAGGTGACACCGCTCTTGTGGGCACGCTCAATATTGTCTCCAAACGGGAAGAAGGCATCAGAGCCGAGAGAAACGCCCTGCTGTGTTGCCAGCCAGGACTGCTTTTCTTCTTTGGTAAATATTGGCGGTTTTTCTGTGAAAACGCGTTTCCAATCCTCTCCACCAAGAAGGTCCATGTATTCTTCACCAACGTAGACATCGATAGCATTATCACGGTCTGGGCGGCGGACATCTTCACGGAACGGAAGGTTCATGACCTGTGGGGCCTGACGCAGATACCAGACATCGGCTTTATTGCCCGCCAGACGCGTGCAATGAACGCGGGACTGCTGGCCAGCGCCGATGCCGATAGCCTGTCCGTCTTTTGTGTAACAGACCGAGTTCGACTGGGTGTACTTCAGCGTAATGAGTGCGATGAGCAGATCGCGCTTTGCACCGGCAGGAATTTCCTTGTTCGTTGTCGGTATCTCCTGCAGACAGTCTTCGGTCAGGCTGATCTCATTCCGCTGCTGCTCGAAGGTTACACCGAATACCTGCTTGCGTTCGAGTTTTACTGGCTGATATTCTGGGTCCATCTGCAGGACAAGATAGGTGCCTTTTCGTTTTGTCATAAGAATTTCCAGAGCAGCTTTAGAATAAGATGGTGCGATGATGCCATCTGATACTTCACGTTTCAGGAACGCTGCTGTCTGGGCATCGCACTCGTCGGAGAGTGCGACGAAGTCGCCATAGGAGGACATGCGGTCAGCGCCGCGGGCGCGGATATAGGCCGTTGCAATTGGTGAAAGCTCAATACCTTCGATAAAGTAGGCTTTCTGCAGTGTCTCGGAGAGCGGCACTGCGACAGCGGCACCGGCCGGGCTGACATGCTTGAAGGAGGCAGCAGCCGGCAGGCTCGTGGCCGCGCGCAGTTCGCGGACCAGCTGCCAGCTGTTCATGGCATCGAGCAGATTAATATAGCCCGGTTTGCCGTTGAGCACCTTGAATGGCAGTTTGCCCTGCTCCATAAAAACACGGGCCGGTTTTTGATTTGGATTGCAGCCATATTTGAGTTCCAGTTCGTTCATTAGTGCTTCTCCTTCTTGTTCCAGTAAATTCACATAAAAGCCTGTTGGTGTAACAAAAAAAGCCGACACAAATCCAGGCTATGCCCAGACGGTCGACTTTTCTTCCCTGTGCTCCCTGTGGTACTCCACTTCCGTCAGTTGCACAGCATCTATGGACAATCTATCATTATCCTGATCTTTTGTCAAGCCGGCGTGGATAGATGTTGGAAATTTAATGTTTCGGCGGCATTCATACTCTAAACTACTGTTAGATTGGCTGGTTTTATGGTATGATAAAGATCAGTAAGACTTGAATTATCGTGTCTGGCTTTTTATGTTCAGGACAAAAGATTTCTATATTCAGGGGGGACTTCGATTATGTTGAAAAGTATTGCAGTCATGACCAGTGGTGGCGACAGCCCAGGAATGAACGCAGCTGCTCGTGCGGTTGTTCGTACAGCACTGTACGAAGGCATCAAGGTCTGGGGCATCCGCGATGGTTATCATGGCCTGCTGGAAGAGGATATGTTTGAGATGAAATCCCGCGATGTCGGTGATATCATCCAGCGTGGTGGTACCTTCCTGGGCACGGCCCGTTGCAAGCGCTGGAAGACACCTGAAGGGCGTATGCTCGGCTATAAGCATCTCGTTGATCGTGGCATCCAGGGGCTTTGCGTCATTGGCGGCGATGGCTCGTTGCGCGGTGCATCCCTGCTTTCGCAGGAAACGGGCATCCCTATCGTAGGCCTGCCGGGCACGATTGACAATGACGTCTGGGGCTCCGACTATACGATCGGCTGTGATACCGCAGCTAATACTATTATCGATGCCATTAATAAGCTTCGTGATACTGCCTCAGCACATCGCCGCGTCATTGTTATGGAGGTTATGGGCCGCAGTTCCGGCTGGCTGGCTCTGGTAGCTGGTATTTCTGGTGGTGCAGAGTACATTCTTGTGCCAGAGGAAACTTTTGATCTTGATAAAATTTGCGAAGATATGAAAAAAGTCTATGAGAAGGGGAAGCGCTATATCATGGTCGTTGTCGCCGAAGGGGCTGGCAGCGGGCAGGATATTGGCAAGTACATTGCGGAACATACGGAGCTTGATACGCGCGTATCGGTATTGGGACATATCCAGCGCGGTGGATCTCCAACGGTCATCGACCGTGTCCGTGCGAGCCAGCTTGGTGAGCAGGCATCGCTGGCCTTGATCTCGGGCCTGTCGGATATCGTCTTTGGCTATAGCAAAGGCCGGGTAGTTTCCATTGATCTGCATGACTCGGTAAACAACAAGAAAAAATTGGATCCGGAATATCTGCATCTGTCCAAGGTGCTGTTCTGATTCAATAACATAGTGGATGTTTCACGTGCAACATCTAGTGGCAAAGCTGCCTTTGTGGTTGATTTTTCGACTGCAAGGGCAGCTTTTATTATACTTTTTGTTTTGAGTGTGTATTGATTATTGTAGCCAATTAAAAATAATAGAATAAAATTGACATTATATTTTAATGAATTTATAATGCTTTACAGGAGGTAAAATATGGCACTGCAAGACTAAAAAAAAGCGAGTGTCACAATATGCGCTATTGCGTTAGAATGGGATTATCTAAGGGATATTTTTGTTGAGGGGGGATAGTTTTTTTGTAAAAGACACGGTAAAGTATTCTGATTATTAAAAATTATCGAACAAATATGTAAGGAAAGAAAAGAGGAAATAACAGTGGAGATAGCAAAATCGCAAAGGAAATCGGAGTCGATCAGGAGGGCTATCTCGAAGCCGTCAACGAGATTAATATTCTTGATAAGGAACGCATTGAGGCTGCTGCCAATGTGTTATTTGTTGTCGCGAATAATATGTCTGAGTCAGCCTACCATCAGCGTCAGCTGCAGGCCGCTGTCGACACGCTGACCGATAGTCTGCACCAGATCTCCGCAACCATGCAGGAACTGGCAGCCTCGGCTACGGATGTCAGTGATAATCAGGTAAAACTGAATTCCGAGATTAAGAATGTCGATGAAGTCACGAACCAGATCAATGAAGTGATGGACCTGATTAAAGAGATTGCAGACGAAACGAGATTGCTGGGACTGAATGCTGCAATCGAGGCCGCCCGTGCCGGAGAGGCTGGGCTTGGCTTTGGTGTGGTGGCGCAGGAGATACGTAATCTGTCCAGCGATTCGAAGAAGACCGTCAGCACAATCAAGGAATTCACGAATCGCATCCGTCAGTATGTCGATACGACGGTTACGATGGGCGGGAATACCTTATCTACGGTCGAACAGCAGGCCGCTGCCATTGAGGAAGTAACCGCCAGCGTGGAAGAATTGACGAGTATGGCTGAGCAGCTGAGCCGGTTGGCCAATCGTGAACTATAATAGAGAGGAGGGATTCTGTGCAATTAGTCGTTTTTGAATTGGATGGGAATGAATATGGCATTGATGCCTTGAAAGTCAATGGCATATTGCGGGCAAAGAAATTTTCCATCAAAAAAATGCCAGGGGTATCTGATTCTGTTGAAGGAATCATTAATCTTCGCGGGAAAGTAAGCTTTATCTTCAACCTGGGGAAGAAATTCCATATTCCAACCACGGTCGTCGATCAGGAAAGCAAATTCATAATGATCAATATCGAAAATGTTGTTGTTGGCTGTATTGTTGATGAAGAGACGACAAAAGCATCACCGACGTTCGTTAAACAAGATGATTATATCAAAGGAATTGTAAAAGTTGAGGATCGGATTATCATTATTCTGGATTCCGATCAGATCATTACCAAAGATGGCTCAGAATCATTAGATCTCGATAGTCTCACGAAGAGGCTTCAGGAAAAATAAGATTTTATGCTATCATAAAGAAGAGACTAAAAAATCAGCCCAATGCTTTATTTAAAGTATTGGGCTGATTTTTGGCTGGAGTTTTTACTCTTGACCGATGAGCTCTTTGGCTAGTTTGACTGCTTTGACTCCATCCGGGGCATAGACGTCAGCTCCGGCAGCATCGGCGTAATCCTGCGTGACGGCGGCACCACCTACCATAACTTTGGCTGGACAGCCCGCTTCTTTCAGCTGTTCGACGACTTTGTCGATCTGCACCATTGTTGTGGTCATTAGGGCGCAAAGACCAACAATATCGGCTTTGTGGGCGATGGCGGCCTTGACGATGTCCGCTGAGTCCACGTCTTTACCCAGATCGATGAGCTTAAAGCCGCTGTTGGCGAGCAGGGCCCCCGTGATGTTTTTGCCGAGATCATGGACATCCCCCTTGACGGTTGCCAGGACGACGGTACCTTTGACTGTATCATTGCTCGCCGGGATAAGTTCCTTGATTTTGTTGAAGGCGGCGCGCATAGTTTCGGCTGAGAGCAGGACCTGGGGCAGGAACATGCGGCCGCTGCCGAAATCTTCGCCAATATCGGTCATAGCAGCAGTGAGTCCATGTTCGGTGATTTCGTTTGCAGAATGGCCTTCCTGCAGGGCCTTGACAACAAGTCCGACGATTTCATCTTTTTCGCCATCAATGACAGCCTGTTTGATGGCAGCGATGGTATCAAGTGTTGTTTCTTTGGCTGAAGCGGCTCTTTTCGGGACGCTGAGGTTGGCTTCATTCTGACTGAATGCCAGGCCATTGGGGTCGTGGCCGAGTAATGCGGCGCTGGCCATAAGCGTATTCTGCATTGAAGGATCATAGGGATTCATGATTGGCGCATCCAGTCCGGCTGCCAGACACATTGCGAAGAACGTGCTGTTGATGAGCGGACGGTTTGGCAGGCCAAAAGAGATATTGGATAAACCCATGGTGGCAGGGCAGCCCAGCTTGGTGCGATAGAGTTCCAGTGTATGCAGAACCTCGCGGCAGGCTTTGGCATCAGCAGATACGGTCATGACCAGTGCATCAAGCAGAAAGTCGCCATCGCGCAGACCCTGAGCCTTGGCCGCTTTGATGATTGTACGGATGGCATCGAGGCGGGCTTCAGAAGTCTTGGGGACGCCATCCTCGGTGATTGGCAGGCAGAGGATGGCGGCGCCATATTTTTTGGCCAGCGGCAGAAATTCGGCAATACGCGTGTCCTCGGCACTGACCGAGTTGATGAGGGCTCTGCCCGGATAGGCGCGCAGTCCAGCTTCGAGGGCGCTGGCATCGCTGGTATCAATGGCCAGCGGGGCATCGGTCAGTTGACTGATTTCGGTGATAGCCTGTTTCATGGCGGCGGTCTGATCGATACCGCCTACGCCCATGTTAACGTCAAGTACCTGGGCACCGGCCTTGACCTGATTGACGGCTTCTTTCTTGACGGAGAGCAGCAATCCTTCGCGGATCTCCGCTGCCAGTTTCTTGCGGCCGGTCGGATTGATGCGCTCACCAATCAGTACTGTTGGCAGGTGCTGGTCGATGCATATGGACTTACTGCGGCTTGCGAGCCATAGGCGGTGTGGCCGATCTGCCCGGACAGGGTCTTTGGCACCATGCAGGGCAGCTGCCAGGGCCTTGATATGCGCCGGCGTAGTGCCACAGCATCCACCAATATAGGTGGCACCTGCCGCAAGCAGTTTGGGTGCCCAGTTGCCGAAGTCATCCGGATGCATCGGAAATATGGTTTCGCCGTTTTCGAGATATGGCATACCAGCGTTGGGCTGCACGCTGATCGGAAGGTCGCAGTTTTCCGCCAGCGTCTGAACGATGGGAACAAGCTGTTCAGGACCGAGTGAGCAGTTGACACCAATGACATCTGCGCCCATGGCTTCGAGAATGATAGCAGCGGACTGCGGGTCGGTACCCGTGACGGTTCGACCGTCCTCACTGTATGAGAGCTGGCAGATTACGGGGATGGCTGGTGCTGCCTCTTTGGCTGCCAGCAGGGCAGCGCGCATTTCCTGTATGTCGATACAGGTCTCGATGATCAGGTAATCAGCGCCGGCAGCTGCCAGTGCTCCTGCCTGTTCCCGGAAACATTCATAGGCTTCTTCAAAATCCAGATCACCTAATGGCTGCACAAAGCGGCCGGTAGGGCCCATGGACCCGGCTACCTTGGCGCGGCCCCTGGCGGCATCCTGGGCAATCTTCACGGCAGCGGCATTGAGCTCGACCGTATGGTCAGCTAGTCCGTAGTGCTCAAGTTTTAGACGGCTTGCACCAAAAGTATTCGTTTCGATAATGGTTGAGCCGGCTGCGATATAGGCTTCATGGATCTGACGGACGACTTCTGGATGTTCTGTGTTCATGAGTTCGGGGCAGGCTCCAGGTTTTAGACCGCCAGCCTGCAGCATAGTGCCCATGGCACCGTCGAATATATGGATCATTCAGGTCACACTCCTTAGAAATTTTGGTTGTTTTTAATAGATCATTCAGATTTTCGGGAGGGGCAGTCGACTCTGTCGCAGGCACTACAGCCATGCAGATCATGGTCCCTGCGAGTGTTTGGCATTTTGTCTTCTTTATATAGACCGATGATGGCTGTGATGCTTTTCCGTGGAATCAGCATCATTGAAGAGGATAGGGAAATACCGATTTCTGTGGCATGGGTCAGTCGGATAAGCTCTGGCTGCTGCTCGATCGGCCAGTCACCGTAGCCTGGACTGAAACGCCAGCGCAGCTGGTAGCCCTGGGCCGCTGCGCTGGGCCGGATAGCCTTCTCCATGCCATCGGCAAGCTGCTCGACTGCGGTTGTCGCTGCTGCGTCGAGCAGAACAGATGACGCGTATTCACCTTCTGTAAAGCGCTGGGTTACAGCCTCTTCGATTTCATTACCAACGGTCGCGGCTATCAGGATGACCTTGCTGCAGCCTGCCAGGTGGGCGCCGATTTTTGTACCTTCAATCGTACAGGGGGGATCGGCTTTGACCTCCTGCGTCAGGCAGTCGTAGTCGTAGAGCTGCCAGATACCTTTTGGTGCAGCCAGCAGCCGCGCATCCTGACAGGCATCCAGTATTTTCTGTTCATCAAAGTCAGCGGCTTTCATTAGGCCGGCATATCGGCGGGTTTCTTTTGGATCAATCTGTAATAATGGGGCGTTATAGACTGGCATCAGCTGTGCACATCCTTTTTAGCGTAAAAAAAATCAAAATGTTTCACGTGAAACATTGGCAATTGCTCTATTTCATATTATTATATAGGTAGAGTGATAGTGCCTGCAAGCAGCGGATTCACAGATGTAGCGAAATAAAGATTGCAATGTAACAATTATACTTATTATAACCGGACTTTACAAGAAAAACTGTAATGTAATGCAACAAAGTTGAGAAAGTGGTGGATTTTGTGGGAAAAATAATTGCGGTAGCCAATCAGAAAGGGGGCGTTGGGAAGACAACGACCTCAGTTAATCTGGCAGCCTGTCTGGGCGCAAAGAAAAAGAAGGTCCTGCTTGTCGATTGTGATCCTCAGGGAAATGCCAGCAGCGGCTATGGTATTGATAAATCCGCGTTGGAACAGACCATCTATCATGTACTCATCGACGGTGCAGATATCCGTGAGGTAATCCAGCATACAGAGTTTAAGGTGGATGTGCTGCCAGCTAATATTGAGCTGGCTGGTGCAGAGGTGGAGCTGGTCGCAGCAATTTCACGTGAGACGCGGCTTAAGAAAGCCATTGATCAGGTAGCCGGCGACTATGACTATGTCATTATCGACTGTCCGCCATCACTTGGTCTGCTGACGTTGAATTCTCTGGCGGCCGCAGATTCGGTACTCATGCCAATTCAGTGTGAGTTCTATGCCTTGGAGGGTGTCTCTCAGCTGATGAATACTATTGATCTTGTCCGCAATAATCTTAATGATCGACTTGAGGTAGAAGGCGTTGTCATGACGATGTATGATTCCCGCACCAGGCTGGCAGAGCAGGTCGTGGCAGAGGTTCGTGAGAATTTTGGCGACGCTGTTTATAAGACGATGATCCCGCGGAATGTGCGCCTGAGTGAGGCGCCGTCTTATGGTCAGCCCATCATTTACTATGATAAGAGTTCAAAAGGAGCAGAGGTCTATTTGAAACTGGCAAAAGAGGTGATCTCCCGTGGCAAGTAAACAGCATAGTGGGCTCGGCAAAGGGCTTGGAGCGTTACTCAAAGATACGAAACTGACACCGGCCAGGGATAAGGTGCAGGAGATAGCTATTAGCGAAATCCAGGCCAATCGCTATCAGCCACGGCAGGAGTTTGATGAGTCAGCACTCGAGGACCTCAAGGAATCGGTTCAGCGGATTGGCGTTATCCAGCCAATCCTGGTGCGGCGTCTGCCGGGGACTGGGTATGAGCTGATTGCCGGCGAGCGTCGGTTGCGGGCATCGAAGCTTGCTGGGCTCAAAAGTGTCCCCGCAATGATTCGTGAATATAATGATGCGGAGATCAGCGAGATTGCGCTGATTGAGAATATCCAGCGTGAAGATCTCAATGCGATTGAGGAAGCGAGAGCTTATGCTCGTCTGATGAAGGATTTTGGTTTGACACAGGATATTATGGCCAAGAAAATTGGCCGCAGCCGGTCACATATTGCCAATTTCCTGCGATTATTGAAACTCGAAGATCAGGTACAGGAATATGTAGCTAACGGCACCTTGTCCATGGGGCAGGCAAAGCCGCTGCTGGCGCTCGAAAATCAGATATTGCAACGTGAAGCGGCTGAATATATACAGTCAGAGGAATTGTCTGCCCGGCAATGCGAGTCGTTGGTAAAGAAATTATTGGATAATCCGCAGTTTTTCAAGGAAAAAGATAATGAAACGGCGAAAAAAGAAAGTAGCGGAGTAAATGATGTCTTTCTTGATGCTGCTGTAGAGAAGCTGACGCATGTATTTGGTACACAGGTGAAGATACATCCAGGCAAGAAGAAAAGTAAGATCGAGATAGAGTTTTACTCGCCGGATGATTTGGAACGTATCATGGGAACGATTCTTGCACGACAGGAAGAGGTCAACCAGCAACGACTGGCCGCGTTGAGAAAAGTTTCCCTTACCGGAAAATTTACGGTATAATAGTTGGCAGAGCTGAGCAATGTTTCACGTGAAACATTGCTCGAATCAGAAAAAGAAGGAGTATTCAATAGAGAATGGAAATTCAGCAGTTCATGAAAGCAATGATGGATAATATGCCATTTATCGTGGTGGGTATGGGGCTCGTTCTCCTCATCATGCTGGGAATAATGATCAATCAGGGATTGAAACTCAGTTATATGAAGAAACGATATCGCAAGATGATGGCAGGCGTTGATGGTGCCAATATCGAGCGCATGCTCATGGGGCATATCGATGAAGTAAAAAAAGTGGTTGAAAAAAGCGAACAACTGGACATGGAGAATAAGCGTATCGATGCGCTGCTCCAGACTGCTGTTACCAGGGTCGGGGTTGTTCGATTTCGGGCTTTTGAGGATATGGGCAGTGACTTGTCTTATGCGGTAGCTTTGCTTGACTCGCACAATAATGGCGTGGTACTGTCTAGTATTTTTGGCCGTGAGGATTCGCGCAGCTATGTAAAACCTATTACCAACGGGAGCTCAAGCTACACTATGACACAGGAAGAAGAACAGGCTTTGCATGATGCAATGGCTAAGGGCTGATTTCTGGAAGTGGAAAAGTCTTTAAAAAGGGAAAACCATATGTTATAATGACATATGGTTTTCCTTTTTTGATATCCAGGGAGTAGGTTATTCCGTGGATTATTTTTTATTGTGAAGGCTAGACCTGTGGTACCTATGTTCTGTATGATGATTACATACAAGGGCGCGGTGTAGGAGTAAGCTTTTACATCAAGATGAGTTTGGAGGATTATCCTTGTCAGAAGAAAAAAAAGCGATAAAAAAAGAATATACAATAAAGCTGATTCCCTCAGAGGGCGGAGATATCAAGAGCGTTCACTTGTCAGCAAATACGGTAAAATATGGTGCAATTTCGTTGGCGGCTGGTGCAATGCTTTTCGTAGGCGCTTTCAGTTATTCTGTTTACAGTACTTTTGCTGCCCGTAATGGCGCAGCGGAGATACAGGATCTGCGTGAAGTCAACAGCATTCAACAGGAACAGCTGCTGCAGCTTTCCAAGAAGGCCAACAGTCTGCAGGATGAAATGAACCAGCTCAAGCAAATGGAAGATGATCTGCGTCGTATGTCTGGTGCGGCACCAGCTCAGGACGACAAGGGACAGCAGAATCCGGATGCCAGTGGTAATGGCGGTGATGGTACTCATGATGGACAGGGCGGACCGATCGTGCAGCCGGATGTAAATAATGTAGGAATGACACTGGACATGGTTGAGCAGGGACTGGCTGCTCGCCGCCAGTCGTTGCTCGATCTGCAGCAGCAGCTTAAGGACCGGCAGGAAAAGCTGGGCAATGTGACTGTTGCTGGTCTGCCCGGCGGTACAACCCCAGCCATCTGGCCAGCTCGTGGTGATGTCAGCTCGCCATATGGCATGCGCTGGAATGGTTCAGACTTTCATCCGGGCATAGATATTGCCAATGACATGGGAACTCCTATCGTTGCGACTGCTGATGGTGTTGTAACGACGGCTGGCTGGAATGATGGCGGCTATGGCAATATGGTCGATATCGATCATGGCAATGGTATCATGACCCGTTATGGGCATGCCATGCAGGTTGCGGTAGTAGCAGGGCAGCATGTCCGTCGGGGTCAGGTTATTGCTTATATGGGCAGTACGGGCTTTTCGACGGGGCCGCATGTCCACTATGAGGTTCGCATCAATGGGCAGCCAGTTAATCCGGCTGCTTATCTCCATTGAGCATCAACACAAGTATAAGTATTTTGTATACTTAACGAATTGTTTTGAACGGAATAACATAATAGTGTATTCATGTATACAGTAAAAAAATACATAACATAACAAAAGATTATATTAGAAAAAGCTCTGTGCAGGACACTGCATAGGGCTTTTTTATTGGCGTTATTCCTATAACTAAAAGGATAATGTGTAAACTTAATAATACAAGAATATTCATAAATGGTATAAATAAACAATAAAAATACCGACAGAAACAGGATAAATAAGGGATAAATTGAAGTTTTATGAGATTTTTAGGGGAGTTATACATATTGACATCAGTTTACAAGATTTCTATAATAGAAGTTACCTTACAGTCATAATGTATTGTATAAAGACAAAAGTATAGTATATAAAGTACATCTCAAAGGAGAGACGGATATGTGTAGAATCGGTTCAATCAAGAGCAAGGTACCCATTCAGCCATCCACGGCGTTGCGCCTGATGCTGCCACAGCAGGAGGGCCATGATAACTCCGGTTTTGCCATGGTCATGCAGGACTTGTATGGTATCTTTTCCGGATACAAAGATAAGCCGCTGCTGTCCCTGGCTTGCACGCAGCGTGGTGCGCAGCTGGTGGAGGAGTATATGGATGCTCATAACTTCGTGCAGCTGGCAGAATGGATTCCAATTCCGGACAAGCAGCCGGGTCTGGATATTCAGGCGATGCCGTACTACATTTTCCGTAACTATGACTATCCTGAGGATGCAGAGAAGATGACGCAGGCGCAGAAGGAAGATCTGCTGCTTGATACACGTCTGGCATTGCGTAATATTCTTGAGGCTGCAGATGCGGGCTTTGTGTATTCCTTTTGGCCGGATGTACTAACCCTCAAGGAGATCGGTGACCCGCGCGATATCGCAACGTATTTCCATCTTTGGGATGATAATGGCTGCCTGGTTGCCAAGTCCATTGTGGCCCAGTGTCGTCAGAATACGAATTATGATATTGTACGTTACGCAGCCCATCCGTTCTTTTTGCAGGGGTATACCTTGTGTGCAAATGGTGAGAATACCTTCTATACTAAAAATAAAGAGTTCCAAAAATCCCTGCATCGTGGGTATATCGGCTTTGAATCCGATTCGCAGTGTTTCCTCAATACCCTACATTATGTCCATCATGAGCTTAAATGGCCGCTTACCTATTACAAGCATGTCATTACGCCACTGCCGTTTGAAGAGATTGCTGAGCGTGAGGATAAGGACGTGCTGACGGCAATTCGTCAGTCGCTGGCCAACTTGGAGATCAATGGGCCGAATACGATTATCGGCGTTTTACCGGATCAGCGGATGATTACCTGTTGTGATTCCAAGAAACTGCGTCCGGTCGTCGTAGGTCGTACGGATGATATGGTAGCGATTTCGTCTGAAGTCTGTGGCATTAATGAGATTATGCCGGACCGCGATCAGACGAAGGATCTTTATCCGAATGAGCGTGAAATCGTAGTAATTG
>JAGPMW010000026.1 GCA_018052705.1 Selenomonas sp.
TCCCTGAGTTTGTTGAACTGCAACGAAAGATTATGCGGCACAAGGATCATATCCTCAATACCATCCAGTTGCAGGTAAGCAACGCTAGAATCGAGTCCACAAACAACAAGATTAAGCTGATTATTCGACGCTCGTTTGGCTTCCGGAATATCCAGAATATGCTCGACATGGTACTGCTCGTTTGCTCCAACTTAAACATCCCACTGCCGAACCGTCCATAATTCCATATAGAATAAGATCGGGCCGATATTTCAGATTAGTTTTTACCCACACAAGCTAGTGAAGAGCCAAAAAGAGCCGCCATACCAATACAACGATTGGTATGGCGGCTCTTCGAGCTCATAATCAGACTTCCTCAGCCATGACAAATTCTTCCTCCGCATAACCATAACGGGCAGTGATCCGATAAATCAGATGATCGTCAATCGCACTGCGGATAGTAATGTGGTCCAGATCGCGCAACATAGATTTGATGTCCATGACAGCAGCCATGCTGCTGATATAATCTACCGCCCGAGCCATGGTGGTTTTATGACATTCTGGTTCAACCGCCCCAGCATGATAAATATCCATGTGAACTTTTTGCTCTCGATTGACAGAACGTCGACAAAGTTCGGGCTCCCAGGCATTCGTAATTTTCTTGACACGCTCTATCTGTTCCATGCTGACTCCATGACCCCCGTCCATATGAACCGTATAAATTAAGTTAATTCTCTCAGTTTATATGATAACAGTTCACAAAATCATCGTCAAGGACTTTTTTCCTAATCAGTGCTTCCGATTATCACGAATACATTCAGATATTAAATGGCGCAAACAGCTTTTTTAGATAGCTGAATCCTTTATTGATTGACTTGATAAGCGGCTCCATCGTCTTTGGCTGACGAACGGCAAGCTGCAGGACTTTATGCCGGAATGCACGATACTCAGCATCAAACTCACGCAGCTGCTCTTCCATTTCCATCTCGACCGATACTGCAGGGATATTCGACGGCTGGACCTCCGAAGCGCGCCCATTGATCTTTACGACATCACCACGGAACGGCACATAGACCTCCTCGCCACACTCCTTCTGGATACGGGCCTTAAGCGCCTCCTGTGACTGCGCCTCCCCATGGACCACGAATACCTTGGCCGGCTTCGGATCCTGAAAAGCCGAAATCCAGTCCATAAGCTGATTCGCATCAGCATGCGCGGAAAAACCGTCCAGCATCTGGATTTGAGCCTTGACCGCCACTTCTTCGCCAAGCACCCGAACCCGTTTTATTCCCTCGACCAGCCGACGGCCAAGGCTTCCCTCGGCCTGATAGCCAACAAAGAGAATCGTCGACTCCGGCCGCCAGAGATTATGTTTCAGATGATGCAGGATACGACCAGCATCTGCCATGCCCGAGGCCGAGATAATGATAGCCGATCCATCCGAACTGTTGAGAGCTCGGGATTCTGCGGCTGTCTCACAGATGCGGACCTGCGGGAATTCGATCATCTTACCACGATCCTTGAACAACTTGATTGTATCTTCATCAAAATCCTCGAAATTCTTCATGAAGATACGAGTAGCATTGATGGCCAATGGACTATCGAGGATAATAGGGATATCACCATCCAGCCGTCCGGCTTTCCAGAGATTATAGAAATAATACAGCAAGGTCTGCGTACGCCCGACTGCAAAGGAAGGAATAATGAGATTGCCGCCCCGATCCATCGTATCGTTGATGATCTCCAGCAGTGCCGTCTCCTTATCATAGAGCTGATGCAACCGATCACCATATGTAGATTCGACAATCAGGAAATCTGCACCATGCAGCACCGTCGGATCCTTGATGATTGGCTGATTAGGCTGCCCAAGATCGCCTGAGAACACAAGCTTCGTCGTCTTATCGCCTTCAGTTACATATAGCTCGATGATAGCCGAGCCGATGATATGTCCAGCATCATGATAGATGACCCGGATATTTTCCCCCAGCGTAAACTCTGTATCATACGGCACGGACACGAAATGCTCCAGCGCAGCAGCTGCATCTTTCAAGGTATAGATTGGTGCAACAGGTTCCTCGCCACGGCGACGGTTCTTGCGCGAAGACAGCTCTGCATCCGACTCCTGGATATGAGCGGAATCTGGCAGCATGATCCGGACCAAATCACAGGTCGCATGAGTCCCATATACCGTCCCCTCAAATCCATCTTTGACCAGCTTCGGAATCAATCCGCAATGATCTACATGAGCATGCGTCAACAGGACTGCCTCGATATCCGCCGGGTTAAACGAAAATTCTTCATAGTTGAGCTCCCGCACCCTGCGTGCCCCCTGAAACATACCACAATCAATCAGATAATGTTTTTCCTGTGACTCCATCAGATAGCAGGAACCAGTAACCGTATGCGCTGCGCCTAAAAATTCCAACCGCATAAGAATCCTCCCCTTTCGGTTCTTTATACAGATAATATTCTGACTTCGGCTACAAATCTCCTGCTTGCAAAATAGAAAAAGCACAATATCTGCAAAAGAGATATCGTGCCTGCTTTTTTATGTCATTCTTCACCAATCATACGGACTTCCGGGTGCAATTCTACTCCATGTGCGGCCTTGACACGGCGCTGCACTTCGTGAATGAGATTGACCACATCCGCAGCTGTTGCCCCGCCGGCATTGACAACAAAGCCGGCATGTTTTGTTGACACCTGAGCTCCGCCAACCTGGAGTCCCTTGAGTCCGGTCTGATCGATCAATGTCCCGGCAAAGTATCCCTCCGGCCGCTTGAACGTACTGCCTGCGCTTGGCAGCTCCAACGGCTGCTTGCTTTCACGGCGCTGCGTATAGTCAGCAATCTTGGCACGTATTGCCGACTCCTCACCAGCCTGCAGCTGCAGCTCAACCTCACAGATTGCCTCACCATTGCGCTGGAAGACGCTATGACGGTAGCCCAGTTCCAGTGCATCATGCGGATAGGTCCGAGGTGCGCCATCACGATCTATTGCCCGGACCAGCGCTGCCACGTTCTTCGTCTCACCATCATAGGCACCGGCGTTCATGAATATTGCGCCACCAATGCTGCCTGGAATACCACAAGCATACTCTAATCCAGAAAGCGCATGTGCCGCCGCAAACTCTGAAACATCCTTGAGCAAAGCACCAGCACCAGCAATGATCCGGGTTCCCTCGCAACGGATAGATGCCATTGCTTCACCAAAATCCAGTACTACGCCGCGAATCCCCTTATCCCGGACCAAGAGATTCGACCCATTGCCTAGCAGCGTCAATGGCAGCGCATAAGCCTTGACCAATTTCAGTACCTGCTGTACCTCCGATTGGGAAGCAGGAAAGATCAGACAATCCGCCGGGCCACCAATCTCAAAGGTCGTATGCTTGCTCATCGGCTCGTCAAGCAGCAGCTGCTCCGGCTTCAGGAATGCCTGGCAAGCCTCAATAAAATGCGTATCTATCTTCAAAACACTTCATTCCCATCCATCAAAAAATCGTACTTACTGTACTACCCAAATCACTTCTTCCACATTCGCAGTCCCGGTCCAGCCTCGGCCAGCTGTACAAAATCCATCTGTCGCATTGCCTCATAGGCAACGATGGCAACCGAATTAGATAAATTCAGTGAACGAGCTTCTGCAATCATAGGAATCCGTACACAACTATCCCAATGTGCGTCCAGAATCTGCTCTGGAATCCCGGCTGATTCCTTCCCAAAGACCAGCATATCATCCGCCGTATACTCAATTTCCGTATAGGAATGCGGTGCTTTCGTCGTACAATAATAGAACTTATGCCCATGGTACATCGCCAGGACTTCCTCAAAATTCTCATGATAATGCACCTTCACCAGATGCCAGTAGTCCAGCCCGGCTCGTTTCAGATACTTATCATCGGTAGAAAAGCCCAGTGGCTTCACTAAGTGCAGCTCAATTCCTGTAGCAGCACAGAGACGGGCAATATTACCCGTATTTCCCGGAATCTCCGGTTCAATCAATACAATATGCAAACGATTTACACCTCGAAACTTATTTTTCAACGTTCCTTATTATAGCGAATTCCCTGCATAAAAACAACCCATCCAGACTGTTTTATGCCTGGGTGGGTTGTTCACTATTCTAATCATACGTTTATTTCAGGACAGCACCGGTACTGGCTGATGTCGTCAGCTTGGCATAACGTGACAAATAGCCATGTTTGATCTTCGGCTCCGGCTGCATCCATGACGCTTTGCGCCGTGCCAATTCCTCATCACTAACGCCCAGCTCCAGTTTGCGGTTTGGAATATCAATTGTAATAAGATCCCCATCCTCAATCAGCGCAATCGGTCCGCCTTCCATAGCCTCAGGAGAGACATGGCCGACACAGGCCCCCTGGCTGGCTCCGCTGAACCGACCATCCGTGATAAGTCCGACCTTGAGTCCACGCCCTGTGATAACAGCGGTCGGATTCAGCATTTCCTGCATTCCCGGTCCGCCCTTCGGCCCCTCGTAGCGGATTACCACTACATCGCCATCATGGATATCGCCAGCCATGATCGCATCACAGGCTGCGGTTTCCGAATCATAGCATTTTGCTTTACCCTGATAAGTCTGCATATCATCCGACACGGCCGATGCCTTGACCACTGCGTAATCCGGTGCCAGATTACCCTTAAGGATGGCAATGCCGCCCTGTTTGCGGTAGGGATTCTCTACACTATGGATCACCTCATGATTCAATATCTCGGCATCCTTGATCCGGTCCCCCATCGGCCCCGTTACCGTCAGAGCATCCAAATGAATAATATCACGTTTTGCCAGCTCATGCATGACAGCCGAGATACCACCAGCCTCATCAAGATCAACCATATGATGATGACCACCCGGACTCAGCTTTGTGATATACGGCGTACGGCGCGAAATCTCATCGAAAAGTGGCGCCGGGAGCTCAATCCCGGCCTCATATGCGATGGCTGTCAGATGCAGGACCGTATTGGACGATCCGCCAATGCCCATATCCACAGTGATGGCATTTTCAAATGCCTCCCGTGTCATAATATCCCGTGGCTTGATATCCTTCTCAATCAAATCCATAATAACGGCGCCAGCGCGCTTCGCCAGCAGGCGACGGGCACCATTATAAGCTGCTGGAATCGTACCATTGCCCGGCAGAGCCATGCCAAGGACTTCGGTCAGCGAGTTCATGGTATTCGCTGTAAAAAGGCCCGCGCAGGAACCGCAGCCTGGGCAGCATTTTGCCTCGAGCTCTGTCATCTCTGCCTCCGTCATATCGCCGGCAGCAAATTTGCCAGCAGCCTCAAAGGCCTGGCTCACACTCACATCATGACCCCGGTAACGTCCTGGCAGCATTGGTCCACCAGATACAACTACGGCGGGGATATTCAACCGGGCAGCTGCCATGAGCATTCCCGGAACGACCTTATCACAATTCGGAATCAATACGAGACCATCGAACCCAGAAGCCATCGTTACGGCCTCAACCGAATCCGCAATCAGTTCACGACTGGCCAGCGAATACTTCATGCCAGTATGGCCCATAGCAATTCCATCGCAAACGCCAATGGCCGGAAACTCGACCGGCGTACCACCTGCTGCAGCAACTCCGAGCTTAGCCGCCTCAGCGATCTCCCGTAAATGGATATGCCCCGGAATAATCTCGTTGAATGAATTACAGATACCAATCAGTGGTTTCTTCAAATCCTCCGGTCCATATCCATTCGCATGGAACAAAGACCGATGGGCACAGCGCGTAGCGCCTTTCTTTACGATGTCACTTCTCATTGCTTCAACACTCCTAATCCAAGAGATATCACTCGCCAAAACTGTCTGCCTGAACAGAACATATGACGATGCAGTATTAATACATAGTTACAATTTTATCGCATATTATGTATAAATACAAGAGACATTCGTTAATTTTTAAAATTCAATTCCCTGTTGAGCTTTGATTCCCTGCTGATAAGGATGTTTGATGCACTTCATTTCCGTCACAAGATCTGCCCGTTCTACTAAGGCCGGTGCTGCATCCCTCCCAGTTAAGACCAAATGCAGCGCGGGCGGGCGGATATCCAGTAAAGCCAATACGTCTTCTTGTGTAATCAGGCCGAACTTCACCGCATAGTTGATCTCATCGAGAATGATGAGATCCCAGTCACCACTCAGGATGGCTGCCTTCGCAGCTGCCAGAGCATCCGCTGCTGCCTGCCGATGCTCTGCTTCATCGGTATCACCTTTTCTTGTGAATCCCAATCCGCACTGCCTTACCTCCATACGCCCTTCGTCCAATTGACCTAAAGCCTCAAGTGTCTTTAATTCACCATAGGTCCAGCCGCCCTTGATGAACTGCAGGATGAGAACCCGGAAACCATCCCCCCAGGCCCGCACGGCCAAGCCTAAAGCTGCTGTCGTCTTTCCTTTGCCATCACCGGTATGAATCAATACCAATCCATGCTTTTCCATCCACATCACCTCAAAATTATGTTATACTAGATCATATATGTTATTATATACGTTAACTATACAATAAAATCCTCTTTAGTTGGTGTTAATTATGAAGAAATTCTTGTTTTTCCTGTTTATTATTTTCAGTTTCACTTTACTGTCTCTGTTTGTTGCCGAAAAGACAGACCTGTTCGGTCTGCAGAATATACATCTGGAAACGTCCTTTGACGAACACAACGGTCACATGGTCTTATCCTGGGACCCGCTGCCATATCCGTGTTTCTATAAAGTCGAAACATACTCCAAGACGACAGGACTCGTCGAGGGCGAACCCGAATATCATTTCTTTACCAGTGGATTTACCACAAAATCTTCTTACGAAGTTCCGCGCAGCGGCATCCCAACCAGTTACCGGGTGACGGCCTATGGTATATTTGGTGCTTTGACACCACCATCTCCGCCCATCGATAATCCTATCTACGCTAAAGATCCAATCTCACCATCGACTATCTACCATTACACAGAAGACAATCCCGCCAGTCTCATGCCTTTTTTGGTCTGGCATGCCATTCCGAATGCCGTCTGCTATGAGGTCGAACTTCTGTCCGGGTTGCCGGATGCAGAAGGAACCACTGTGCTCTCTACGACCAATCACCTGGAAAGCACGAATCAGGTATATACCAATGGCTGGCAGGCGGACCTAAAAAAGTATGCCTCCCGCAAATTCATCTATTGGCGCGTACGTGCTCTTGATCTCCACCACAACCCAATTGGTGTTTTCTCAAAAGCCGAGCCGCTCTACATTAACGCCAGTCTGCCCCAGCCCAATCATCCGCTGCTGAATGAATTCGATCAAATGCCGAACTTCGAAATGCCAATCTATCCTGTCTATCAGTGGATTCCCCTGCATGATATCATGCATTACGAAGTCGAGCTCATGACAAATCCGCCGGCTGCCGAAAACGATACCCAGCCGACTGCTGACAAAGTCTGGAGCAAAACAGTCGACTCCGCTACCGCTTGCTACGACGAATACGCCCGCCCCTATGCGGGTGACTACTACTGGCGCGTGCGGGCTGTCGACAAGCAGGGAAATACGATTGGAACGTGGTCCGATACCGCACATTTCATCGTTCCCGAGCAGCCGGAACGCGTTCCTGTAGCCGTGCTTGGTGACAGCATCACCCATGGCGGTGGCGCCGTATCGAACTCTCCGGCATCACTAGAGTACAGCTATACCACCTATTTTGACTTCCCGTGTCTTAACCTGGGACGCAGCGGTGATACTTCAAAAATGACACTTGACCGGTTCGATCAGGATGTCCTGCCTTTCCACCCCATCAATTTATTAATCCTCACGGGAACAAACAGCCTTAGAGCATCGGATATTCCGGCCGAGGCTGTCATCAACGATCTTGAATCCATCCGTCAGAAATGCATAGCCAATGACATCCGGCCAATTTTCCTCACCTTGATGCCAGTCAATCCAGTCAACATAAAAACAGCCTTTCAGGTTCCTACAGATCCAAGATGGGAAACTAAACTGTTGAAAATTAACACCTGGATACGGCAGCAGGAATTTTATATTGATCTGGAACCAGCCTTTTACGATCCTGCTCACCGCATTATGGATCCTGTATTCTCTGTCGACGGCCTTCACCCCGACGTCCGCGGCAAAATGCTCATGGGCGAAATCATCAATCAAAACAAGAACAAACTTAAACTATAAAATTCATATTTTGAAAGGATGTCATAATCTATGCGCGCGGCTATAATTTTTGATTCTCAAACCGGACATACGGCTACAGCAGCAACATACATCGCCGAAGGAGTAATGGACGGCACCACTATAGAAACTCAGACCTTCCATATCGACCAGATTGATATGGACTATACCCAATCTGCTGAACTGATCATTTTCGGATCCCCCACCTATATGGCCTCTACTACCGGAAAGATGAAGCTTTGGCTTGAGCAGAATGGGAGCAAATTGAATCTGGCCGGCAAATTAGGGGGAGCATTTGCTACTGAACAGTATATCCATGGCGGTGCTGAAACCGCTGTACAGATTTTGTTGACACATGAGCTGGTTCTGGGAATGATGACGTATTCCGGCGGTATATCTTTTGGCAAACCGGTCATCCACCTTGGACCTGTCGGCATGCGGCAGGATATGGAATCCTTCCGGGAGTTGTTTCATACCTATGGCCAGCGTATGGCGGCTCAACTCCAAAAGATTCATCATTGCTGAGCAGAAAATTTCGCCGATAGAAAAATAGGGTTTCTTCATTTCTGCCAAAAGGACACAATCCCCCAAGTTGGGATTGTGTCCTTTTTGTATCAGGCTCTTAATTCATAACAGCCATCAGATCTTCAACAATCTGCTCTGCCGTCAAGTGATTTTCTTTTGCCAGTTCTTCTGGCACATAGCGGTCATAGAATTTCTTTTTCAGGCCAAAATTCAGTACTTTCATGGAATCTTTGCCATAGAAGCGCGCAATCTTTTCCCCGAAGCCGCCATCCAGACTGCCATCTTCAAGCGTAGCCACCACAGTATGGTTCTGTTTGAGCTGATCAAGCAGGATTTCATCTACTCCGGTTAGGAATAACGGATTGATAATCGTTGCGTCGATGCCCTTCTCCTTGAGTTTTCCGGCAGTTTCTTCGGCCAGTCCATAGAAATTACCGACACCAATCAGCGCCACTTTGCTGCCCTGTTGCGTCACCTCATATTTATTCAGTTCACTGTAGCTGCTGCGGACCGGACGTACTGCAGACGGAACCATAGGAGCCGGTACGCGTATTGCCACCGGATGATCCGTCTGCTCAATCGACCAGTCCAGCATCGCCTGATATTCTTCCATCGAAGTCGGCGCCAGATAGACAAGATTCGGGATATTCGACATCATCGGGATATCGTAGAAACCGAGATGGGTCACATCATTCATCCCATACATAGATGCCCAGAACACAAGGAAAATAGCTGGATTGTTGTTGACGCAGACATCCTGAGCCAGCTGGTCGTAGGTCCGCTGAAAAAAGGTGCTGTAGGTAGCAAAGATTGGACGCGCACCATTCTTTGCCATCCCAGAAGCCATCGCTACAGCCTGCTCCTCGGCAATGCCTACGTCAATATACTGTTTGCCGGCAGCCTTGCGGCGTTCTGGATAAAAGCCAGCGGCAGCGGGAGTAGCGGCAGCAATGAACGCAAGTTCCTTATGCTCCTTCATCTTCTCCAGCAAATGTGTTGCCGTGAAATGCGCATAGGGATCAGCAAACGGCACCGTTGCCTCACCGCTCTCAATATCAAAGGGCATGTGCCAGTGCCAGGCTTCTTTGTTTTCCTCTGCAAATTTATAACCCTTGCCCTTCTGTGTTACGATATGCACCACCACTGGATGATCCGAATCTTTCACTTCGGCCAAAGCCTTGATCAGTGCCTCCGTGTCGTTGCCGTCTTTGACAAAACGATAGTCAAGGCCCATGGACTTAAACAGATTCCGCGGGCTCTTTCCCTCTGTTTCCCGCAGTTCCTGAAACCCCTTGTACATACCACCATGATTTTCGGCAATAGACATATCATTATCATTGAATACAATGATGAGATTTGAATCCATTTCGCCAGCGACATTGAGACCTTCGAGCGCCTCGCCACCGCTCATCGAACCATCCCCGATAATGGCTACAATATTTTCTTTATCGCCCTTAAGGTCACGGGCCTTAGCCATGCCAGTTGCCAGGCTGATAGAAGTAGAGGTATGACCAACGTTGAAGAAATCGTGCTCGCTTTCCTCCGGATTCGTATAGCCAGACACATCGCCATAATGTTCCTCTTCCAGGTAAGCCTGGACTCGCCCCGTCAGCATCTTATGAGAATATGCCTGATGGGATATATCAAAAATAAATTTGTCCTTGGGAGAATTAAAGACCGTATGCAGCGCAATAGTTGCTTCGACGAAGCCAAAATCCGGTCCAAAATGTCCGCCATGGATGCTGGCACGCTTCAGCAAAGCGGCACGTATCTCCTTCGCCAGTTCCAGACGGTTCTCTGCCGTATAATTCTTGATGTCGCCAGGACTTTTAATAGATTCTAAATACATGATGTAACTCCTTAATAGGTTCTACCTTACTTGATTTCTTATTGCATATTTATCATATGCCTTGAACCTAACTTCAAGTCAAGAACTTTTTTATTACTTGATAATCTATAGTAACAATTCTACAGAAAACAGCCCTCACCGTTTTTGGTGAGGGCTGCTTATCATGGCCGGAATCCACATCCTCCAGATCCAAAGCTGGAAGCGTGATACTGATCAATAGGGGGATAGATTTCTGCCCTTTTTTATATACGGGAACTATACCAAGGCATTTTCCGCTCGGCAGCTACCGTCGTTGGCTCTGAGTGACCACTAAGAAGCGTCATTTCAGCTGGGAGCGTCAGGATTTCCCTGACTATACTGTCCAAAAGTATTTCTTCGCTGCCACCGGGCATGTCAGTCCGGCCATAACTGTTGAGGAATACCGAATCTCCAACAAAGGCAATATTATCTTTCAGATTATAGTAGATGCAGCCATCTGTCGTATGTCCTGGTACCGGCACCATGTGCAGGGAATGTTGGGGATTGGCTGCCGACGTAATGTCCGTATTGTCTTCAAGGTATGTCACATCGGACAGGCGGACCGGGTTGCCTGTTTGTGCGGAAAGATTCCAATCCGGATTGTCAGCATAGTCACGTCCATTTGCCTGCATGCAGACAGGGATACCCCATTGCTGCTGCAGTTCATTGACGGCGCCAATATGATCGAAATGACCATGTGTCAACAGGATCTTTTCAACGGTCAGTTCCTTTTCTTTTGCCACCTGAATCAGTTTATCAGCTTCCGCGCCAGGATCGATAAGGAATGCATGATGCGTATCATCATCGATGTAAAAATACGCATTCATCGGGATATATTGTGCTACTGTCGTCTGTAAAATCATGTTGTTTTACGGCCTCCTCACGTATTTGTCTGTATCTATGTGTTTTGAATCCTCGCAATACTAGAAAAGGCTCCCCTATAGGGAGCCTTTTTACTCACCGCAAAGTCAAATAGCGTTTGAAACACTTGCCCTCAGTATACGGGCAAACAAACAGTTTGTCAACGCTGGCACATTGATGACGTATCTACGATCAAATCTGGAACTTTGCTGCAGCTTCCTGCAGTTTTTGCGCCATCTCTGACAGCGAACGGCTTGCATTGGCAATCTCGTTCATTGTCGAGGTCTGTTCCTCTGTAGCTGCTGATACGGTCTGCGACTCGCCTGATACCTTGCGGCTCATTTCCTCAATGGTCTGGACAGCCTTGGATATCTGCACGGTCCCGCTAGCCAGACCCTGCACAGTCTGACTCATTTTGTTTGATTCATCCGAAACCTTATTGACCATAACAGCAATATCACGGAATGTGTCGCCAGCCCGGGTCACGGCATCTGTACCACTCTTTACTTGCTCATTGCCCGTCTTCATTGCTGCCACAGCCTGTCCTGCCGCGGTCTGTATCCCACTGATGAGTTCAGCAATGCGGCTGGCTGCATCCTGAGACTGCTCTGCCAGCTTACGAACTTCATCAGCTACTACCGCAAAGCCACGGCCGTGTTCACCAGCTCGGGCGGCCTCGATGGCGGCATTCAAGGCTAAGAGATTGGTCTGTGCAGCAATTGCAGAAATAGTATCTACAATTGTGCCAATTTTCTTTGACTGCTCGCCAAGGCCAACAATAACTTCTGCTGATTCGCCCACCGCCAACTCAATAGAATGCATCTGATCGACAGCTTTGCCTACTTGCTGACTTCCATCGCTGGCGGTTTGGCTGGCAGTATTGATTGTCTGATGTTCAATCTCAAGAGACCCTCGGAATTCACTCATATGCAATGAAAGATCATTGGCCCGGCCGCCCGCATCATTTACTGCCTCTAGCTGCTCATTACAGGACGCGGCCACTTTTACGATCGAATCTGCTACATGACCGCTGACTGATGCAGACTGATCGGAGCTTGCCGTAAGTTCTTCAGAGGCAGAGGCCACATATTCTGAAGATTCCATGATGGTCTTCATCAGTTTACTTATGTTGGCGCGAAGATCGCGCACAGCACGACTCATCTGTCCAATTTCATCCGGGCGGTCCATCAGTGCCTCAATCTCGGTCGAGCTCACGATACGAAAATCGCCTGTTGCAAGGGTATTTATACGCTGTGCCATCAGCTGAATCGGATAGCCGATTTTCTTGCCCATATAGACGCCGAACACGACCAGCAGGGCTTCCAGGATCAGCATGTAAATAACAACACGTATAATCCCGCTATAAAGCTCAGCATGCTGCTCTGCTGCTTTTTCTGCAATCTGAGCATCAATATAGTCAATCCAGACACCTGTCTCAATTACCCACTGATACGGTGCAAAGGCCGCAGAATAATTCACTTTTGGCAATGGTTCGGTCGTATCCGGCTTGGCGAACATGAATTCCGTATAACCACCGCCATCTTTTCTGCCATTGGCAATGATCTCTTCTATGAACCGCTTGCCGTTAGGGTCTACCGCATCGAGCCGTGATTTCCCCTCTGTATCCCGGCCAAGCAGTACTACATTGATGCCCTCGTAGGTATCGATAGCAAAATACCCGGCGCCATCATTATACCGCATGTCACGGATACGATCCGCTGCTTCGTTCATTGCCTGTTCCTTGGTGAGCAGACCCGCCTGTTGCTTTTGATAATAGCTATTGATAACAGAAATCGCCGACTCTGTCTGCAGCTGCAATTCACGCTCGACATTTTCCCGCAATTCTTTTTGATAAGTAACCAGTCCCGCGTTGCTTGCCTGAATCATATTGTAGATGAAGAATCCACCAATCAGTAACGTCGTAAGAACGGATACTCCGACAATAACCAGAATCAATCGCATCTTAATTGTTTTCATAAAACCCAGCTCCTTTGGAAATAATCATTTCTTTGGGAATCCTGCCATCTTACCCCAGAACTTTACTCCCAACATCTTTCTATATTATTATTATATTCTCAATTCGAGCCAGAAATCCTTCTTATTTCTTCTTATTTGTCGAGAATTTATAGACTTTTTGACAAAATACTTCTATATTTAATCTAATCATCAATGATATCAGCGCCAATGGCTGTTTTAGGCAGTATTAGACAAATTTTCAATCCTTTCACTATACCCGGTTCTGCCCAAATTTCCCCATGCATGCCCTCGACAATTTTCTTTGTCACAGCCAGTCCGAGACCATTGCCCTTGGCGGTGGCACTCCGTGCCTTATCGGTTCGATAGAAACCTTCAAAGACCTTCTCCAGTTCTTCTGGTGACACACCACGTCCTTCGTCAATGAAATCAACCCGGTAGACATTACCTTCCATACGCAGGATAATGTTTAACCTTCCAGACGTCCCTTCTTTATATTTGATGCTGTTGCTAAGTATATTATCCAGCACCCGCTGAAATTGTGCCTTGTCAATGCGAACCAGTGCCGGCGCAGCAAGATCTTTATGATAGGCGAGCTGGAATCCCTGCTCAGCCAGAACATATACATGACTGTCTACAAAATCCGTAAGCATATCATCAAGATCAATAGTCTCCCATTGGAACACGACCTTTCCGAGTTCCAGTTTTGAGAACAGGAACAGAGTCTGCACCAATTGATTCATAGACAAACTGGTCCGCTGAACCAGTTCAAGGTAATGCCGCTGTTTCTCCGGTGTATCAGCGATCCCTTCAAGCAGACCACTGGTATAGCCGTTGATTTTGGTCAGCGGCGTTGCCAGATCATGGGCAATCCCCGCCAAAAGTTCCTGCCGATTCTTTTCATAAAGCTGACTCAGCTGCCGGTTCTGTTGCAGCTGCTGACGCATAGAATCAAATACAGCAGCGGTCTCGCCCAGTTCATCGCTGCTGTAGACCTGCACCGGTGTTGTACAGTCACCACGTTCTATTCGCCTGGCCGATTGGCGCAGTTCCTCTAATGGAAGCAGGATCTTATGCGATAGATTGCGGGATAGGATCATTCCGGTCAGGATAATAACCAGACAAGCCAAGGCGATAACCACCATAGCAAGATCAGCCAGAATATGTTCAATCGTATCGGGGAAGTAACTGCTGCCAACCTTGAATGGCAAGCTGCCAATAGCTACGGTCATGGTATTCCGTTCTTCAGACAAATAACGAAATACCAGTCCGTTCTCATCCCATTCAAATACGTTGCCCTTTTGCGGTGCCAGTGTATACGATTTATCGACCAGCGATTGCGCAGTTCCCGGGGTTGTTTCGTAGGTGACTGCACCTTCGTCCAGAATTGCTACCTGAATGCCTTTCTGTTCCAGTGTTGCAACATGGCGACGAAGCGTTGCCGGACTTGTATCTCCTCGCCACTGCCAGTCTACATGTGCCCGCAGATGACTGAGTCCAAGCTGGACGGCTGCGGAATCACCAGCTTCCGGCCATACCAGTTCGACCTCACGATCGCGAAAGCTGCCAGTAGCTCTGAGTCCAATAAATATCGCACTGCTGCAGAGTATGACCAGTAACAAGGGAACAAGCACCATGATGAAATTGCTGAGCAAGAGACGCTGCCGAACAGACAACCGAAACCGTTTCCAAGGGTTCATATGCGCTCCTTATTACGGAAGCGGTAACCAGCACCGCGAATCGTTTCAATATAATACGGATTGGCCGTGTCATCTTCAATCTTATCCCGCAGACGATTGATATGGACGGCTACTGTAGCGGTATCCCCCAAGGCATCAAAGCCCCAGATGGTTTCAAATAATTTATCCCGACTGAAGACAATCCCCCGATTCTGCATTAGAAAGACCAGCAGCTCAAATTCCCGGTTTGGCAACAGGATCTCTTTTTTGCCAAGGAATACCTGATGGCTGGCAGGCTCTACCATCAGTCTGCCGCATTGCAGGGATTCCTCATGCAAAGATGTGCCAGCAGATTGCTTTAGCTGCTCATAGCGGGTCAGATGCGCTTTGACCCGTGCAACCAGTTCACTGGGGCTGAAGGGCTTAGTCATATAATCATCCGCTCCCAGTCCAAAGGTACGAATCTTGTCTATGTCCGTCTGACGGGCAGAGACAATGACAATTGGATAATCAAAATGCTGACGAATTTCTCTGCAAAGGTTAAATCCATCTAATCCTGGCAGCATCAAATCGAGAATCGCCAGATCAAATTTTTCCGACAGGGCAATTTGGCGGCCGTTCAAGCCGTCAGTCACGATGGTAACCTGCATGTCTGAAGCCTCCAGATAGTCACGCTCCAGTTCTGCTATCTCCCGATCATCTTCAATGATCAGTATTTTTTTCATGGTATCTGCTCCGTTCCATGTGTTGATTTTGTCGCGCGCGTAGGCGCTGACCGCTTCCCTTTCTCTATTCTATCAGGATTTCCTCTAATCTGCACTAAAAATGAGGATACGTGCGTATCCTCATCTCCACCGGTCTTGTCGAGTTATTTCTTATGAGCCTGCCAGTAACCGACTGCCAATACCCCCAAAGTCAGTACGAGCTGCAATGCGGCAGCTGCCCATTGGCCACCTGCCTGAATCAGCGGGCCAATGATTTTATCATGGACAATCATGGAGCCCGCCGTCCAGCCGAGCAGCGCCGAGCCGGCATACAATACGACCGGATAGCGGTCCATGATGCCGCCAATAATGGTACTGCCGCCTACAATGATGGGAATGCTGATCAGGAAACCTAAAACCACCAGCAGAAAACTGCCATGCGATGCCCCCGCCACGGCCAGGACATTGTCAACTCCCATAGCTGCATCAGCGATGATGATTGTCTTTACTGCTCCCGACAGATTGTCCGCAACGCTGACATTGGCTGCTTCATCGGCAGGAACAAGCAGCTTCACGGCAATCGGCAGCAGAATCAGTCCGCCAATTGCCTGCAGATACGGTATCGTCAGCAGCCAAACAGCAGCCAGTGTCATGATCAGGCGGATAATAACTGCTCCAGCCGTACCGATAAAGACCGCTTTCCGCCGTAGTTCCGGTGACAATTTATTTGCGGCCATCGCAATGACGACAGCATTATCGCCACCGAGCAGCAGATCCAGCAGGATCAACGAACCCAGCGCAGTCAGAAATTCCATCGATAAAAAACTCATTTCCATTGTAAATTCCTCCTGTTAACATTTGTCTTATACAACGAGAACTGCAACATACAAAAAAAGACCTCCGCATGGTATCCGAAATCGGGCATCATACGAAAGTCTCACCTATTGCTGATCACAATGCTGCCACCAGTCAGATACCTGACATGCTTGTTGACGACAACCGCGAGGTTACTCCCCTTCGCTATTCATTTACATCATAAGTATAACAGACAAAAACAACCGCTGTCAAGACACTTCCTCTGCTAACAAATCCTGGATTTTTCGTTTGATGACATCAAATGCCACGTCATTCCGTCCACTATTCATGACAATATCTGCCACGTTCTTGGTCGGTTCAACATACAGATAGTGCATCGGCTTTACTGTCATGAGATACTGCTCGATGATGTTTTCCAGATCACGTCCCCGCTCGTTCATATCCCGGAGAACACGACGCAGGATTCGCTCATCGGCATCGGCCTCGACAAAAATCTTGATATCAAAAAGGTCCCGTAAACGTTCGTCCTGTAAGATCAGGATTCCCTCAACAACGATAACCTGACTGGGGTGAACCGTAACGGTCTTGTTCGAGCGTGTGTGCTGTGTAAAATCATAGACCGGACAATGGATACTCTCCCCCTGTTTTAAAGCCTGCAAATCCCTGACCAGCAGATCAGTTTCCAGCGATGCTGGATGATCGTAGTTGATTCCCTTGCGTTCCTCAAACGGGATGTCATCGTGCGGCCTATAGTAATTATCGTGATAGATTACAGTTATATCTTCACCAAAAAAGTTCTTTAAGCGATTGGTAAACGTTGATTTACCAGAACCTGTACCTCCTGCAATACCAATAATCGTTGTCTTCATTTTTGGTGGAACATCTCCTTTTTCCTGTGCAATACATATCTTTACTAGTATAACATGGCAAAAACAGAAAAACCAGTCCTCCTTCTGACGGTTTCCACTTGACTACACGTTTAGCATGGTATATATTGAAAGCAAGATACTAGAGACTACAGAAAGGACTACGCCACATGCCTAAGGTTACAAGAGAAGACATCCCAAACTGGTTTCAACGCAAAACTGGTTTTGACGTCGATGTCGAGGAACTGAAGAAAGCGGCTGAGCTTGACCGCATTGCCTGTGCCGATGAGCCCCTGAAGCTCGTACGCGATCTTTGGGGCATCACCCCGCGCGATTGCGAGAACCTGCTGGGTGCACCCAGCCGTACGGTAGAGCAATGGTTCCATACCAAATCTTCCCGGCCTGCATCCTGGGTTATTCGCCTGATTGTCGAGAAATGTGCTCAGCTGCATGAAAAACGCACTGCCCATCCTTTGACAAACGATGTGCCGGCAGCAAAAAACTCGCGGTAGCAAAACCGCGAGTTTTTTGTTGTCCGGAAATCCTCAGCTGAAAAGCTCGATCTGATCACTCTCACCCATGCCATCCAAAGCACCGTGTTCTCGCAGAATCTCAATGTTCGTCTTGGAGATACCGGTACGGCGGCGCAGGTCCTCAATACTGGTGAATCCCCCATCACGTCGTGCTTCCACGATGCTCTGAGACGCTTTGGCCCCCATCCCGCTAAGGCTGGCAATCGGCGGCAAAAGCGAATGATCATGGATAATAAACTTTTCTGCATCTGATTCATAGATATCGACATATTCACAACTAAATCCGCGCAAATACATTTCCCAGGCAAGCTGCAGGACAATGAGGGTCGCATTCTGCTTAGCATCCAGTTTCTTTTCCGTGGCTGCCTGCTCCAGTTTATGGATCTGCTCTCCCACATGCGCCTGACCGCGGGCAATGACATTCGCGTCAAATTCTGCCGCGCGGATTGAGAAATAAGCCGCATAGTAGGCCAAAGGATAATGAACCTTACAAAACGCAATTCGGAAGGCCATCATGACATAAGCCGTTGCATGGGCACGTGGAAACAGATATTTGATCTTCTGACAGGAATCGATGAACCATTCCGGAATCTTGCCATCATGAAGCTTTTCAACCACATCTGGCGCGATGCCCTTGCCCTTACGAACTTTCTCCATTGTCTTAAATGACATGAGCGGATCGATCCCCTGATGAATCAGATACATCATGATATCGTCACGGGCAGAGATAGCATTCTTGATTGTACACTGACCACTGCGGATGAGATCCTGTGCATTGCCCAGCCATACATCGGTACCATGTGAAAATCCGGAGATACGCACAAGGTCAGAAAATACATCCGGCTGGGTATCGTCAATCATCTGCCGGGTGAATGGTGTCCGAAACTCCGGGATACCAAAGGTGCCTGAAGTCGCGCCAAGCTCTTCCGGTGTCAGGCCCAGTGCCATGGTCGAGTTAAAGATCGACATGGTCGCCTGGTCATCGAATGGTATTGTTTTTGGATCACGACAAGTCAGGTCCTCAAGCATCTTGATGACAGTCGGATCATCATGTCCCAGGATGTCAAGTTTGACCAGGCGGCTGCTGATCGAATGGTAATCGAAATGTGTCGTGATAGTTCCACAGTTCATATCATTAGCCGGATGCTGGATTGGCGTAAAGAAATGAACATCCATATTGCGGGGAACAACCATGATACCAGCCGGATGCTGGCCGGTAGTGGATTTGACACCCATACAGCCATGCGCCAGTTTATCGATATAAGAGATATGCTTCTTTACGCCTTTTTCTTCATAAAATTTCTTAACATAACCGAATGCGGTCTTGTCGGCTACCGTCTGGATTGAGCCGGCACGATAAACATTATCTTTGCCAAACAGGATCTCGGTATATTTATGGGCGGTAGGCTGATAAGTACCCGAGAAGTTCAGATCGATATCCGGCACTTTATCTCCATCAAAGCCCAGGAATACCGCAAATGGGATATCATGTCCATCCTTTATGAGCGGTGTTCCACAGACCGGACAGGCTTTGTCCGGCAGGTCATAACCACAGCCGTATGAACCATCTGTAATAAATTTGCTATAATGACAATGCGGGCAGCGCCAATGCGGTGGCAGAGGGTTGACTTCGGTGATGCCAGTCATTGTTGCAATGAACGACGAACCAACCGATCCACGAGAACCGACCAGATAGCCGTCATCATTAGACTTCTTTACCAGGCGCTGTGCAATGAGATAGAGTACTGAGAACCCATGTCCAATAATTGGCTTGAGTTCCTGCTGCAGGCGCGCTTCGACAATTTCCGGCAGGTTTTCGCCATACATGGATTTCGCTTTGTTATAGGACATATTCCGTATTTCTTCGTCGGCACCGGGAATCATCGGCGAATACAGATCATCTGGAATTGGCTTGAATTTTTCAATCATCTCATTGATCTTGCGTGGGTTCGTGACAACCGCCTCATAAGCGGCCTCTTCGCCCAGATAGTCAAATTCTGCCAGCATTTCCTGCGTCGTCCGCAAATAAAGCGGTGGCTGCAGCTCGGCATCATCGAAGCCCTTGCCCTTCATCAGAATAGCCCGATAGATGTTGTCTTCCGGGTTCAGAAAATGTACATCACAAGTTGCAATCAGCATCTTTCCCAGTTTCTTTGCCAGTTCTGCCACTTTGAGATTGATATTGATGAGATCCTGATCAGTATTGATATCCGGGAATTTATCGCTGCGTTTCAGGAAGTCATTGTTATGAATCGGCTGGATCTCCAGATAATCATAGAAATCGGCAATTTCCAGCAGCTGTTCATCGGCCTGTCCTTCAACAATCGCGCGGATCAGCTCACCTGCTTCACAGGCTGAACCTACGAGGATACCCTCCCGGTACTCCTGTACAATCTTTTTGGGCAGACGTGGCTGACGATGAAAATACTTGACATGTGCCAGGGAAACCATCTGATAAAGATTGCGCAGCCCGTTAGGATTCTTCGCCAAAAAAATGATATGATTTGCCCTTTTCTGCTCATAGTCGTCCCCAGTCAGATAGCCTTCCATTCCATAGATGATCTTGATATCCAGCTTGTTTTCTTTGACGGTCTTTGCAGCATCCGGGAATGCCTGCACGACACCATGATCGGTGACAGCGACAGCCGGCCACCCCCAGCGGGCAGCTGTCTTGACGAGATCTTTGACTGATACTACTGCATCCATGGCGCTCATTGTCGTATGCGCATGCAGTTCAACACGCTTGACCTCCGCAGTGTCTTCGCGCTGAACTTTCTCAAGCTTGGCCATAGAGTCGACGAACAGGACATATTCATTCATATAGGTATCGAACCGGACCGAGCCACGGACACGGACCTGCATGCCATCCTTCAGCTTACTCATAATCTCATCATAGTCCTCTTCCGGACCATTTTTGCCGCGCTTCGGCTTAAAGAATTTCTTACAGGCAATGCCGTTCGATGTATCAGCCAGACAAAAGCTCAGAAGCTTTGTTCCCGTCTTGAATTCGATGCTCTTGAGACCAGACCCTGGACCTTCGCCAATAAAACCTTCCAGGATAACATTTTTGGTCTCTCCCTCCATCTCATCGATAAGTTTGCACTCACCCATGACACCACGGCCAAAGATGATGTTGCCCGCACCGTGGACGACAACAGGCTTGGCAAAGTCTTCATGATGCTTTGGCATCGCCATAGGTTTAGCTGCCGGCTTGGAAACAGCCTTTTCTGGTTCCACCGCTTTCATCGCTGATACCCGCCGTTCTTTATGCAGAGCGGCCTGATACTCAGGTGTATTGAAGCTGTCGTCTACCTCTAAATTTTGCAGGACCTCATCACTGGCATTGCATTCCACTGGACAGCGATACCCCAGCAGCTGCTTGATGGCTCTGCTCATCAGATGCGTGATGGCATGCGCGCGCATAATCTCGCCGCCCAGTTCTCCCGGTACATCAATAATCAGCCGGCTGCCATCAACACTGTACTTGGAACGTTTAAGCAACTGAAATACGGTTGGATTGCCCTCTGACACCATCGTGACAAGTTTGGTCCAGATTTTCTGTATTCCATCCTCGATATCAATGACATCCTGATAGAAAACGACATCTGACAGCTGGCACTGCTTCCTGATCTGGACCGCAGCTTCCTGCAGCAACGCATCCGGAATCAGCGTCTGGCTCATCAGTGCAATCTCCCAGCTGTTGGTTTGCCCGCATACTTCGACATGGCGGATAACAGCAGACTTCAATACTTCTTTCTGCTCATCCTCGATCGTCATGCCCTGGACCAACTGCCAGAATGCATTCTCTTGTTTAGGTACAATCCGAAACTTTTTCATACCTCAATTACTCCTCAGGGTATAATTCCCGATACTTCTTCTGGTCACCGATGACCTGACGGACATAATCGCGGGTTTCCTTATAGGGAATCGCATCAATATCCTTGAAGTCCTCTGGCCAGTTATTTGTTTTCATCCAGTCATGAACATTGCCACGGCCAGCATTATAGGCCGCTAGCGCCAGTACGTCATTTCCGTGGAATTCTTTCTCCAGATCTGACAGATACCATGTACCATAACGGATATTGCGGTCCGGCTCGTGCAGTCCTTCAAGACTGTAGTTCGCATCTCCGAGCTGACGCGCGATCCACTGCGCCGTATCTGGCATAAGCTGCATAAGACCTACCGCTCCGCGGTGAGAGCGTGCTTCATGTTTGAACTTGCTCTCGCTTTTGATAACAGCTGCTGTCAAGTTGCTGTCTACATGATACTGTTCCGCATATTTCATCACCGTTTCGTGATAAGGATAAACATAAAAATATTTTCGCTGGACAGGCTCAAACTGCAGCACGAAATATGCACTGAGACTGGCAAGAAAAATAAACAACGCTACACAAAAGCACGTTGCCATCCGGCGCTGGACGCGCCGGTTCTGTTGGACCTTGTCATGAAAGTCCTTCATGGGTCCACTCCTTCCATAGTTGATCTGCCTGTGCCAATGCCTCTGGCAGGGATCTATTATTGTCGATGATCCATTTCGCCCGACGTTTCTTTTCATCCAAGGACATCTGCGCATGAATTCGCGCCAATGCTTCTGGCCGATCATAGCCGTTCCGTGCCATAAGCCGGGCCAGCTGTACTGGTTCATCGGTATAGACCAGGCAGGCTCCTTCTGCCATTTTATCCCATCCCGCTTCAAAGAGCAATGGAACATCGAGCAGGATTACCGGTACACTCTGTTGTTTTTTTTCCAGCAGCCGGGCCTGCAGTTCTGCTTGTATGAGTGGATGTGTTGTCTTATCCATCCAGATCTTCTCCTCTGGACAGGAAAACACAAGCTGCCCAATACGGCGACGATTTAACGTACCATCAGACAACAGAATAGCTGAACCAAAATGAGCCACGTAAGCAGCATAGATAGCACCGCCTGGCTGCGACAGCTCCCCGGCCATTGCATCGGCATCCAGCACAACCGCACCTTTCTTTCGCAGATGCTCAGAAATGGTGCTCTTTCCGCTGGCAATACCGCCAGTCAGCCCGATGACCCGCGTCACGAGCGCGCCTCCTGACAATGCGGACAGAAATGTGTACCCCGGCCGCCCACCGTAATCTTTTCAATAGGCGTACCACAAATACGGCAAGGTTCACCCTTACGATTGTAGACCTGCAGGTGCTCCTGATGATGTCCCTGCTTTCCCTCGCCATTCTTATAGTCCCGAAAGGTAGTACCACCATCCTCTATACCAGCGGTAATTACCTGATTGACTGCCTCCCAAAGGCGCTGACACTCAGTCTCAGAAAGGCTGGCGGACGGCCGCTGTGGGTGGATCCCCGCTAAAAAGAGCGCTTCGTCAGCGTAGATATTACCGATACCGCCAATAACCTGCTGGTTGAGTAATAATGTTTTGATCGGCGTCCGCCGTCTCAGCACAGCCTGCTGGAGGTACGCTGTGGTAAAATCTGCGGACAACGGCTCCGGTCCCATTTCACTTAGACCATGCAGCCGCCAACGTTCTCCGGCGGGCAGTGCATAAGCCGCTCCAAGCGTACGGGTATCACCGTAAACCAGCAGGCTGCCATCATCCAGCGAAAACAGCAACCGGGCATAATGGTCATGGCTGCAGCCTCCGGGCTCGTAAACAAGACGGCCAGTCATCCGCAGATGAAAAACCAGTTCATTGCCATTATCAAGTTCCATCAGCAGATATTTGCCGCGACGCTGCACAGCCTGTATCGTACGCCCGATAGCCATCGACCGGTACCCTTCTGGAGTCGGCCATTTGATCTGACGTGGCAGCAGAATCTCAAGATTCATGATCCGGCGGCCAGTCAGCTGCTGATTGAGATAGCGGCGGATAATTTCCACCTCTGGCATTTCCGGCATATTATTTCGCCTCCGCCCAATTTTTCCCACTATGAATATCGATGATGAGCGGGACAGAGAGTGTCACGATGTGCTCCATTGCTTCGCGCAAAATCGCACTGACCTGCGCAATCTCTTCATTGCATACTTCCAGCACCAGCTCATCGTGTACCTGTAACAGAATGCGGCTTCTGACCCCGGCTGCTTTTAGGTCCCGCCAGGCAGCAATCATGGCCAGTTTGATAATATCAGCCGCTGTCCCCTGAATTGGCGTATTCATGGCCATCCGTTCAGCCAGCGACCGCTGCATGAAGTTCCGGCTCTTGATTGCCGGCAGGTCGCGGCGGCGGCCAAACATTGTCGATACTCCGCCCGTCTCATGTGCTTTAGACACCGTATCATCAAGGAATTTCTTAACACCAGGATAACGTTCAAAATAACTTTCGATATAGCTTCCTGCCTCTTTTTGGGGGATATGGAGATCCCTTGACAATCCATAATCACTGATTCCATAGACTATCCCAAAATTGACGGCCTTAGCTTTACGGCGCAAGTCACTACTAACCTCAGACAAAGGCACGCCGAATACCTCAGATGCCGTACGGGCGTGGATATCCTGATTCTGGCAGAAGGCATCAATGAAACTTGCATCACCAGACATATGTGCCAATAGACGCAGCTCAATCTGTGAGTAGTCCGCCGACAGCAGGCAGTCATATCCTTCTCCTGGCTCAAACAAGGCACGAATGGTCTTTCCTTCCTCCGTACGAACCGGGATATTCTGCAGATTGGGATCAGAGCTTGACAGCCGCCCCGTTGCCGTAACCATCTGATTGAAACTCGTATGAACCCGGCCAGACTCTGGATGAATCAGTTCACCAATGCCATCAAGATAGGTTGACTTGAGCTTGCTCCATAACCGGAATGCCAGAACCTGATCAACAACCGGATGCTGGAAACGCAGTGTCTCCAGCACCTCAGCATTCGTTGAATAGCCGGTCTTAGTCTTCTTTACCGGTGGCAGCCCGAGCCGCTCAAACAATACCTCTCCGAGCTGTTTCGGGGAATTGATATTGAACTCCACACCAGCTAGTGTATAGACATCCCGCTGGATTTCCTCGATCTTCGCACCGACTTCGGAGGATTTCTCCTCCAAATGTGCCCGGTTTACATAGACACCATTCTGCTCCATGTCTGCCAGAACCTCGATTAGTGGCAGCTCAATATCCTGATAGAGCTTCATCATATTGAGCTCGGTCAGCTCAGCTGCCAGTTTCGTCTGCAACCGCCCCAATAGCCGGCTCTCCCAGACCGCCTTTTCTATCTCATCTTCGAAATGATCGGGAACCTGTTCGGCCGGGAAATACTGATGTGAAAGATTGGTCAGCTCATATTTTGAAAACTCAGGATGCAGCAGGTAGTCAGCCAACTGCACATCAAAGAACTGATGCCCAGCGGTCATCCCCGCATGATAGTAGGCTTTTAGTCCCCAGACCACAGCCTGGTCAGCAGCATCAATCAACGACAACATTTTCTCCCCACCATCGCTGTCCACTGCCACATAGCCCGCTTCATCTGCCATTGGCAGATAGACTGCCAGACCGGTCAGCTGCTCAAACGGAACATGACCTTCAAAGCAGCCACTCAGCACCAGCTCCTTCATCGATGGACGCAGTCGCTCAAAATCTGCAGCCGTCCACTTCTCATAGGACAAATCTGCCAGAACAGTATCTTCTGAGACCATGTCCAGCGTCAATTCGCCCTCAGCTGTGTCACCGTAAAGTTTCACGAAATTCTTCCAAACGCCCCGCAGCTCATAGCGGTCACAGAACTGCTGCATTCTACTATGATCCGGAGCTATCGTATAGCGGTCAAGCTCAAGTTCGAGACCCGGCACCTGCAGTTCAATCGTTGCTAATTCCTTTGACAGAATGGCCTGATCCCTATTCTCGGTCAACCGCTCCTTTAGCTTCTTGCCCGCTACTTCATCGATATGATCCAGGACATTTTCCAGTGTACCATAAGCCAGCAAAAGTTTCGTAGCAGTCTTCGGCCCCACGCCGGGGACTCCCGGGATATTATCTGAGGTATCTCCCATCAGTCCCTTGAGATCGATCAGATGAATTGGCGAAAAGCCATACTCTTCCTTAAATGTTTCCTCGTCATATGCCTTGAGCTCCGATATTCCCTTCTTAGTCAGCATGACCCGAAGGTTCGGACGTACCAGCTGCAGCGCATCGCGATCTCCAGTCACGATCATGACATCATGCCCTTTAGCCGCAGCCTTCACCGCCAATGTCCCAATGATATCATCTGCTTCATAGCGTTCTTTTTCAATGAATGAAATACCAAAAGCTGCTGCAAATTCATGCAGCAGCGGGATTTGGGCGAGGAGCTCTTCTGGGGTCTTGTCGCGCGTTCCCTTATATTCCTGGTAACGTTCCGTACGGAATGTCTTTCTCCCTTTATCAAAAGCTAGTACCAAGCTGTCCGGTTCCAAATCCCCTAACAGCTTGGTGAGCATATTTGAAAAGCCGAAGATGGCATTCGTGGGTTCGCCCTGGGAATCCGTCAGCGGTGGCAGCGCATAAAATGCACGATACATCAGGCTGCTGCCGTCCAAAATCACAAAACGCTGGCTCAACAGAATTCCTCCTCTATATGTTCAGTTATATGTTCAGTTCCATGGTTCCTATGTTTATGTTTAATTTGCTTTTGTTGCTTTTTTATTGATGTTCTTCAGCATTTTGGCTGAAGCTGTCTCAGCAGCCGGCTTTACCTGTTGTTCCGGCGCGGAAACAGCTTTCACTGCCTCAGTGCCAGCTGACTGAGTCGTTACTGGAGCCTGTCCGTCAGCTGCTGTCTCACTCTGCGTCGGCAGCATCGTATAATTTTTGTTCGTATCCAGCATTCCGGTCAGGTGGAAGAGTGCAGCGGCAGCATCCGCTTTACAATACAGCACATCATTCTTGTTGAAGCCGGCTGCTTTTCCCAGCGTACTGGTCAGTGTGCTGCTTTTCTCATCCCAGCCAAGATTTACCTTGACTGCATCTGCCAGATCGATGGCCGGCAGATAGGTTACACCATTCTGAATCACGGCTTTATTCTTCAGCTTCATGCCATTTACATAAAGTGGATATACTTTGGCGATATAGGTAGGATTACCATCCGATGCCGCAATCTTTGCTTCAATGTCAGCCTCCGAAACAAAATTACCTACGCCATAGCCAGTCAGCCATTTGCTGACATCAGCCACGCTCAGGTTCTGCCAGCCATAACCATCTGGATAGATGTAGTAAACAACCGTATCATCAGGTGCCTTTTCTACTACCACTCGATTGTAGGTAATCTCGATTGGCGTACCGACCTCGACCAGATCGAACAACGCCTCGACGTCCTCCTCATGCATGCGGATGCAGCCATTGGATACGTAGTGTCCAACGGAATCAGGTCTATTCGTTCCATGGATGCCATAGTTTCCCTGAAACTGCATCCAGCGATATCCAAGCGGATTAGACTCGCCTGAAGGGATCGAATACCCTGTCCCCGGATCTGTCCAGGTCGGATTAACATCCTTGGACAAAACCTTATAATAGCCGGTCGGTGTCGGTGTCGAAGCCTTGCCTGGGCCGATAGGATAAAGCCGGATCTTCTCTGTCCCTTTGAGTACGGCCAGTGAACGAGCCGCCAGATTAATAGAAATCTTTACCGGTTCCTCCGTTTTCTGCGTCTGAGCTGGACGATCAGCACTCGTCTGTGCTGGAGCAGCACTGGCCTGCAGCGGCATCATACCAACCATTGTCCCCGAAATCATCATAGCGCCCAGCATGCCGGCGCAAACTTTTTTCAACATGAATTAGAATCTCTTTTCTTTAATATATTTTGACTCTGCATCCAGGCAAAGTCACCTTATTATCCTAACATTTTTGAAAAGATTTTGCAACTGAATCCCCTGCCTTCCTGGCGCAAAAAAACAGCCTCCCAACTTATATGGAAAGCTGTTTTCAATCAGATTCGTATTACCCCTGTATCAGTTGCTGTGCCTTCTTCTCCGGGACCGGTTCATAGCGGGCAAACGCCAGTGTATAAGAACCGCGCCCTTGCGTCAGAGAACGTAGATCTGTAGCAAAACGGTACAGTTCAGCGGCAGGTATCAGCGCCTGTATTTCACTCATATCCTTGCCCTTGCTGTCTACACCGAGGATATGCGCCCGCTTGCTATTGAGTTTTCCCATAACATCACCCATATAATATTCTGGTGTCTGTATGGTGAGCGTGTCAATCGGTTCAAGCAGGATTGGCTCCGCCTCCATGATTCCTTTTCGAATAGCCAGCGCAGCAGCCGTTTTGAAAGCAGCTTCAGACGAATCTACGGCATGATAGGAACCATCATAGAGGTTTACCTTCACATCAACCACCGGATAACCTGCCAGTACACCATCAGCCAGCGTCTCAGCTGTGCCTTTCTCTACAGCAGGAATATACTGTCTTGGAACGCTGCCGCCAAAAATAGTCTCGGTAAAGACATTTCCCTCGCCGGTGGGAAGCGGACTGATCTCCAGCCATACATCACCGTACTGCCCATGTCCGCCGCTCTGCTTCTTATGCCGGCCCTGGACCCGTACCGTCTTACGAATGGTCTCACGATATGCGACCCGCGGCTCGCTCAACACCAGCTCCGCGCCGAATTTCCGTTGCAACTGCTCGATAAGAACTTCCAGATGCACCTCACCAATTCCCCGAAGCAGCGTTTCTTTAGTCTCGGGATTTTTTGCAAAAATCAGTGTTGGGTCCTCATCCTGCTGTTTGGCCAGTGCGCCAAACACCTTATCTTCGTCACCTTTCTTCTTAGCTGACGCTGCCATCTCGAGCATCGCCTCCGGATAAGTAATACGCTCATACTGAATCGCATCATTCTTATCACAGAGCGTATCACCGGTGCGTACATCCTGCAGTTTGGTTGTCACGACAATATCACCAGCTGACAACATATTCAGGTTGTCCTGCCGCTTGCCCTGCAATGTAAAAAGCGTTCCAACCCGTTCCTCTTTCTCTTTGTTCGGGTGATAGTAGGCCGCATCGCCGCGCATCTCCCCTGAGAGAATACGGATGAAACTCTGACGGCCGACAAACGGATCAACAACGGTTTTGAACACTTGTGCCGAAAATGCATCTTCTGTACTGCGTTCCTTGATTTCGCCACTAACAGGGTCTGTACCAATCGATACCTTGAAATACGGCGTCGGCAGATACTCGACAATGTCATTCATAAGTTTTTTTATACCAATGTTCTGCTTGGCCGAGCCACAAAATACCGGGAAAATCTTTCCGGCCTGAATGCCCTCGATCAAGGCCGCTGCCACTTCAAGCTCAGTAATTGCAGCTCCGTCAATATACTTTTCAAGCAGCTCGTTATTAAACTCAGCTACAGCCTCGATAAGCTTCTGACGCGCTGTTTCAACATCACCCTGAATGTATTCTGGCACCTCATCTTTGATGATCTCATTGTCATGGGTTACGATCTTCATATGCAGCGACAGGAGATCCACTACACCTTGAAAAGCAGCTTCTCTGCCAATTGGAATCTGTACTGGTACAACACCGTCACCAAATCTTACCCGGAGCTCCTCCACTACACCATCAAAATCAGCATGTTCACGATCCATCTTATTTATAAAGAAGGCCCTGGGGAGTTCGTTTTCTTCGGCCATATTCCAGGCATTCTCAGTCTCTGACTTTATTCCCGACGAAGCGGATATCATGATGAGTGCGCTGTCTGCAGCCGCAACAGCCCCCTTTACTTCACCTACAAAATCCGGATAGCCGGGGGTATCGATGAAGTTCAGTTTAAAATCCCGCCACTCACAAGCGGCCAGTTTGGCATGGATCGTCATGCCGCGCTTTATTTCTTCTGGCTCAAAGTCAAGTGCGCTGCTGTTGTCCTCAACATTCCCCAAACGCTTGACTGCCTCTGTATTGAACAGACAGGCATCCAGCAGGCTGGTCTTGCCCGTCTTGCCATGACCCAACACTGCAACGTTGCGGATGTTTGTGCTCTTATAGTTCTTCATCGATATTCCCTCCTATTATCTTGATATTATCTATATTCTCTGAAAATATTGAATATCCTGCTGCCAAATCAGTATTTATTCCAACGTAAGCACTAAATCATCCGGTGTTATCAATAGCTGAAACGAGCCTGACCACGTTATCGATGGTCAGGCTCATCTTATTTGCAGTTCTGTTGAACTTCTTCGTCCCAAGGGAGAAAGTTTTCCAGCAG
>JAGPMW010000010.1 GCA_018052705.1 Selenomonas sp.
AGCGTCCACGCCGTATTTTAGGCTACCATTCTCCCACAGAACTATTTGATACATTCCTCGACGAGGTTTATTCTATTGATAATGTTTCTTGATTATATTTTTGTTCAATTTCAACTTGCAATTTACCCTTATGTAACAATTACACTTGCACCGCATGGGGGAATAGGTTAAAATATGAAAAGACCCTGAAAGTGAGTGGGTCTTGTTCTATATGCATTTTTTCAGGTGGTGAAAACATGAAATCGATACTAAATGTAGGCATTGATGTAGGTTCTACAACAATCAAACTGGTCGTTCTGGACCATGAGAAGAATATTCTCTATAAGAACTATGCCCGTCATTTCTCGGAAATCGGCAATGCTTTGCAGGAAAACCTCACACATTTAAAAAGCATTGTAGGCGAACAGAAATTTTCTTTTGCCCTGACTGGTTCTGCGGGAATGGGAATTGCGCAGCGTATCGGTCTGCCGTTTGTGCAGGAAGTCATTGCCTGTGCGGCTGCCGTTAAGCAGCTGATCCCCCAGACGGATACCGTCGTGGAGCTTGGCGGCGAGGATGCTAAGATCACGTACTTCGGCGATGCGCCGGAGCAGCGCATGAATGGTGTCTGTGCCGGTGGTACGGGATCGTTTATTGACCATATGGCCTCGCTGCTCTCGACGGATGCGCCGGGACTCGATGAACTGGCTGCTAAAGGCAGGCAGATTTATACGATTGCTTCCCGCTGTGGTGTGTTTGCCAAGACCGATATCCAGGCATTGATGAATGATGGTGCAGAGAAAGCAGATATTGCTTTGTCCATTTTTCAGGCTGTTGTGAATCAGACTATTGGTAATCTGGCACAGGGGCGTCCCATCGATGGGCATGTTGCGTTCCTTGGTGGACCGCTGCATTTCCTGCCGGAACTGCGCAAGCGCTTCATCGAGACCTTGAAGCTCGATGATGAGCATGTGGTGAATGTCGACTATGGCAACTATTTTGTTGCGATGGGGGCCGCACTCTCAGACGAGGCACAGTCTATTGATGTCGTGCAGCTCGAGAGCAGCATTCAGCGGGCGAAAGAAGCCGCTGCCGGTGAGACGCGAAAAGCCGATTTTACCTTGTTCGAGGATGAAGAGGATTACCGGAATTTCCGGGAGCGCCATGACAAGGATAAGGTTCAACGCGGCGATTTTGCCAGCTACGCTGGTCCCGTCTATGTCGGTATTGATGCCGGCTCGACGACGACGAAGATTACTGCTATTGGCCGCGATAAGGAAATTCTCTATACTTCTTATGGCAGCAATGAAGGTTCGCCGCTCAAAACTGTCGTTAAAGAAATGAAGGAATTCTACAAGGCGATGCCAGACAAGGCCTGGCTTGCCAGCACGATGACGACCGGCTATGGCGAGGCTATTATCAAAGCCGCCATCCATGCAGATGGCGGCGAAGTAGAGACCTTTGCTCATCTGCGGGCGGCACAGGAATTCTGCCCCGAGGTCACGTTTGTCCTCGATATCGGCGGCCAGGATATGAAGTGCTTCTTCGTTAAGGATGGCAGCATCGGCAGCATTACGCTCAATGAGGCTTGCTCAGCCGGCTGCGGATCGTTCATTCAGAACTTTGCCGAAGGTCTGCATATGACACCGGCAGAGTTTGCGGCCAAAGCCGTGGGGTCGGCAGCACCGGTGGACCTCGGAACCCGCTGTACGGTATTCATGAACTCTAAAGTAAAGCAGGCACAGAAGGAAGGGGCCGAAGTAGCAGATATCTCAGCTGGTATTGCGTTTTCGGTCATCAAGAATGCGCTGTTTAAAGTCATGCAGCTTAAGGATGTCCGTGAACTGGGCGATCACATTGTCGTGCAGGGCGGAACTTTCTATAATGATGCTGTGCTGCGCTGCATGGAGAAACTGCTGGACCGCGACGTTATCCGCCCGGATATTGCCGGGCTTATGGGTGCTTATGGTGCGGCCATACTGGCGCTGGAAAGCGGTCAGGAGAAATCGACGATCTTGTCGGCTGAAGCCCTGGATACTTTTTCCGTGGATACCAGTTCGTATCGTTGCAATAGCTGTGGCAACAAGTGCCTGATTACCATGCAGAAATTCCCGGATGGCAGTAAATACTTTACTGGCAACCGCTGTGAACGCGGTATTGGCGGTGAAAAAACGACCGAAGCCGAGACGCCTAATATCTACGCGTACAAGTATAAACGTGTGTTCCGGCATTATCGCCCGCTGGAGCAGCCGAAGCGGGGCCGGATCGGTATTCCGCGCGTGCTCAATATGTATGAAGACTATCCGTTCTGGTTTACGTTCCTGACCTCTCTGGGCTATCAGGTTGTGCTGTCGGGCAAATCCAGTGCGAAGATGTATTACAAGGGGATGGCGACAGTGCCCTCTGATTCCTTGTGCTATCCTGCCAAGATCGCACATGGGCATATCGTCGATCTGATCGAGAAGGGTGTCACAAAGATATTTTATCCGTGTGAACCATATAATATGGAAGATGAAGTCAATGGATCAGACAATCATTTCAATTGTCCGATTGTGGCTTCCTATGCAGAGAATATCCGGGGGAATATGGATATTCTGCGTGAGAAGCATATCGATTTCATCCAGCCTTTCCTGCCAATCCATGATCGCAAACGCTTGATTCAGCGCCTGTATGAAGAACTGGGAGAGCGGGAGAAGCTTGGCAAGCCGGAAATCACGGCGGCGGTAGAGGCTGCTTATGCGGAGCTCGATCATTATCGGCAGGATGTTCGTGACTATGGGCAGAAGATCCTGGACCGCATTGAAAAAACTGGTGAACAGGCTATCCTGCTGGTCGGGCGTCCCTATCATATCGATCCAGAGATCAATCACGGAATCCCGGAGATGATTCAGTCTTATAAGCTGCCAGTCTTATCGGAGGATGCTGTATATCATATTCCTGTCAAGGCGGCACGGCTTCAGGTGGTTAATCAGTGGAGTTACCATGCTCGTCTCTATCATGCGGCTCAGTTTGCAGCCGAGCATCAGAATCTGACATTGATTCAGTTCAGCTCCTTTGGCTGTGGTCTGGATGCGTTGACAACAGGTCAGGTCAAGGAAATTCTCGAGCAGCATCACCGCATCTATACGATGATCAAGCTCGATGAAGTGTCGAATCTCGGTGCGGCCCGTATCCGTCTGCGTTCCCTGATGGCAGCGCTGGCTCGTCGAACGCCGGTGCCCTACGAGGAAATGCCAACAATCGAACGGCCGCATTTCACTGAGGAATGCAAGGCTGTGCATACAATTCTTGCCCCACAGATGGCGCCCATTCATTTCGAGTTGTTCCAGACGGCGCTTCAGAGTCATGGCTATCGGGTGGTCATCCCGCCGATGCCGGGCAAAGAAGCCATTGATACCGGATTGCGTTATGTCAACAACGACATGTGCTATCCAGCCATTGTTGTTATCGGCCAGCTGATATCAGCTCTGAAGTCAGGCATGAGCGATCCAGATCATACCAGCATTATGTTGTTTCAGACCTGTGGGGCCTGCCGGGCAACGAATTATCTGAGTGTGCTGCGTCAGGCGCTGAAATATGCGGGGTTCCCGCAGGTTCCCGTTTTTGCCGTTCATGGCATGAAAGACGAGACGGATGCATTTCAGATGGACCGCGGTATGCTGACCGATGCCATCAAGGCCGCTGTTTATGGCGATACGTTGATGAATGTGCGTAATCGCACTTTGCCATATGAGCTGACCAAAGGCTCAACGCAGGCGCTTTTCCGTAAATGGATGGAGCGCTGCAAAGAAGAGCTGCAGCATGGCAGTTATTTCAAGTTCCGGAAGAACATCCGGGCGCTGGTTCGCGATTTCGATAATCTGCCAGTGGATGAGGAGCTTTGGAAGCCGAAGGTCGGCATCGTCGGTGAAATTCTGGCCAAGTATCATCCGGTAGCCAATAATCATATTGAACAGGTGCTGGTCGACGAAGGGGCCGAAGTAGTCATGCCGGACTTTGTGGATTTCTTCCTATACTCAGCCTATGATGCGATCGCCAAGCATGATCTGCTGGCAGGGAAATACAAGGATGAGTTGTTCGGCAAGATGTTCATTAAGTTCATCGAATTCTTCCGCCAGCCAATGCGCAAGGCACTTATGGAGAGCCGTCGTTTCCTGCCGCCACATACGATTTATCAGACGGCTGAACTTGCTTCGCGCCATGTGAGCCTTGGCAATATGGCTGGTGAAGGCTGGTTCCTGACCGGCGAGATGGTCAAGCTGATCGATGAAGGCGTGCCGAATGTGGTCTGCCTGCAGCCGTTTGGCTGCCTCCCAAATCACATCACTGGTAAGGGCGTCATGCATGAGCTGCGCGACAGTTATAAAGGAGCAAACATTACGGCTATCGACTGTGATGCAGGTTCCTCCGAGGTCAATCAGCTGAACCGGATCAAACTGATGCTGGCTGTGGCCAAGGAACGGGGACCAAAACATAAGGTGACTGTCGATCAGGAGGACGTGGCCGACAGCCTGTCCGAATCACGGACAGTGCCTGTGAACTGAAGCAGCTCTGTAGATTGCCGAAGTGCAGTCGACAGGGAGCAGAACAGGATGGATATCCGCTATTTTACGGGTATCCGTCCTGTTTTTGTGTTTTGGCTAATTGGCATTTTATTTCATTTTTTAATAAAAATAATAAGTATATTGCTGTAATATAACAATTAGTTGCATTATTATAATGGATATGATAGTCTTAAGGCGTATAGGAAGATCCTACGATTCAGCCAAAGGAAACGATGAGCTTTTTCTTATTTTGGCTGGCAGAGAAGCTGTAAATTTAGGAGGATGTGTAGTATGCGTATTATTGTAACGGACTCATATAAGGACATGAGTCTTGAAGCGACAAAAATTGTAGCGGGGCAGATCTATCTGAAACCCAATAGCGTGCTGGGGCTGGCTACTGGCAGCACGCCACTGGGCATGTATGAGAATCTGGTAGCAATTCATAAGACTGTCGGACTTGATTTTTCCCAGTCTACGTCATTTAACCTGGATGAATATATCGGTATGCCGCCGGAAAATCCGCAGAGTTATCATTATTTCATGCATAAGAACTTTTTTGACCTTATCAATATGAAATCAGAAAATATTTTTATTCCGGATGGCATGGCTGAGGATGTAATTTGTGCCGGTAAAGCTTATGATGCGCTGATCCGTCAGAAAGGAGGGATCGATCTGCAGGTTCTGGGAATCGGCCAGAATGCTCATATCGGCTTCAATGAACCGGATGTGAAGTTTGAAGCGACGACGCATAAGGTTAAGCTGGACGATGAGACAATCCAGGCCAATTCGCGTTTTTTCCAGGATGAAAAAGATGTTCCGCGTTATGCCATCAGCATGGGCATTAAGACCATTATGCTGGCTCGTAAGGTGATTCTGCTGGCTAGTGGGAAAAACAAAGCAGAAGCTGTATATAAGGCGGTATGCAGCAGCGTAAGTCCGGCTGCGCCGGCATCTATCCTGCAGCTGCATCAGGATGTGACCGTGATTGTTGACCACGAGGCGGCCTCACAGCTGCCGAAAGAGTATCAGGCCGGCAATCTGGATATCGGCTAAGAATATTGGGGAAAATAATTGCATATGGATTTATTTATAAGTGAGGAGGATATTCATGGGAAACTGGTTTGAAAAATTACAGAGCATCGGCAAAGCACTCATGCTGCCGATTGCTGTACTGCCGGCAGCGGCACTGCTGCTCCGTCTTGGTGCTCCGGATGTACTGGACATTCCATTTATTACTAAGGCTGGTGGTGCTATATTTGATAATCTGGCATTGATTTTTGCTATCGGCATTGGTGTCGGGCTGGCCAAGGATAACAATGGTGCAGCTGGTCTGGCCGGCGGTATTGGCTATCTGATTCTGACCGCAGGCCTCAAAGCCATCGATAAGGATCTTAATATGAGTGTTCTGGCTGGTATCATCAGTGGTATTGAAGCAGGTATGCTCTATAATCGTTTTCATGCCATTAAGCTGCCAGAATTTCTGGGCTTTTTTGGCGGGCGGCGTTTTGTGCCGATCGCTACTGCTGTGACATCCATCATTCTGGCGGCGATATTCGGCGTGATCTGGGGTCCATGTCAGGCCGCAATACATGCTGTTGGTGAGTGGATCATTGGTGCTGGTGTAGTCGGTACTTTCGTCTATGGTGTATTGAACCGTTTGTTGATCCCGATTGGGCTGCATCACATCCTGAACAGCTTCATCTGGTTTGTATTTGGTGAGTACACAACTCCGGCCGGCGTCGTTGCTACCGGTGATCTCAATCGTTTCTTTGCCGGCGACCCGAATGCAGGTATGTTTATGGGTGGCTTCTATATCATGATGATGTTTGGTATGCCGGCGGTAGCACTGGCGATGTATCGTGCTGCTAAACCGGAGAATCGTTCGAAAGTGGGCGGCGCGCTGGCGTCCGTAGCATTCACGGCTTTCCTGACTGGTATAACGGAACCAATCGAGTTTATGTTCATGTTCCTGGCACCGGGACTGTATGCCGTCCATGCAGTACTTACTGGTATTGCGCTGTCGGTATCTTATTCGCTCGGCATTCTGCACGGCTTCGGATTCTCAGCCGGTTTCATCGATTATGTCCTGAACTGGGGGCTGGCGACCAAGCCGATGCTGATCATCCCGGTCGGACTGGTATTTGCCGTTATTTATTATATCATCTTCAGCTGGGCTATCCGTCATTTTGACATTCCGACAATCGGGCGTTATGATGAGGAAGCGACGATTGATGAGAATGCTGATATGAATGAATACACGCAGCAGATGATCGAGAAACTGGGCGGCCTTGATAACCTTGCGGAAGTCGGTTCGTGCATTACGCGTCTGCGTCTTAAAGTCGTTGATGCGGAAAAGATTGATGAGGCAGCATTGAAGTCCATGGGGGCCAAAGGCATCATCAAAAAAGGTACGGCTGTACAGGTGGTCATCGGTACCCGGGCAGAACTCATAGCCAATGAGATCAATGCGTCCATGAAAAAGTAAGGAATATAGGAAGAGGTGGCAGTAGTGTTTGGTTTCGGCAAAAAGAAAATCACGGTAGCGGCGCCAGTGGCCGGCAGCCTGATCGATATTACGGATGTGAAGGATGAGGTCTTTTCCTCAAAAATGATGGGTGATGGGTTTGCCGTTGAGCCGGAGGGCGACACAATCGTGGCGCCCTGTGATGGTAAGATCGTGCTGCTGGCCCATACGCTGCATGCTGTTGCCATCGAGCATGAGGGAGTCGAGCTGTTAATCCATATCGGCCTCGAAACGGTCGAACTTGACGGCAAGGGCTTCACAGCCAGCGTCAGTAATGGCGATATGGTGAAAAAAGGCGATGCGCTGATCCAGTTTGATCCGGCTTACCTGACTGCACAGCAGAAACCGCTGACGACTATGATCGTCATTACGAATATGGATGAGCGCGTTAAATCTTTGGAAAAAGATTTGCATGATACAGACAAGGTACTGACCATTCAGGTGAAATGAGAGAAGGAACATAAATGAAGGCAATCATCAACAGTACGGCAATCCTGCCCAATGAACAGGGGGATTTCCGTGCCGTGGAAGATGTGGCAATCCTCTATGGGGAAAAGATCGAGCGCATTCTTCCTATGGCGGAGTTTCAGCAGACAGCAGCCGTGGAATCAATATACGATGCGGGGGGCGGCTATGTGTCACCTGGCTTTATCAATATCCATATTCATGGCTGTGTCGGCTATGATGCCATGGATGATGATGCCAGGGCACTGCCAGCAATGCAGGAATTTCAGGCAACGACCGGTGTGACGTCATTTTATCCAACGACAATGACCTATGATTTCCCAACGATTTACCGGGCACTTGACCGTGTGCGGCAGGCGATGGCGGGAGCTGCCCAGGGAGCGCGGATTTCAGGCTGTCATATGGAAGGACCCTTCATCAACCTGCAGTTCAAAGGCGCTCAGGCGGGGGAAAATATCACCCGAGCTGATTTTGCGGCGATTGAGCCTTATCAGGATATCGTGAAACTCATTACGCTGGCTCCGGAAATGCTGGAGGGGGATTATCAGTTCCTGGATCAGTGCCGGAAAGCCGGTATCATAGTATCCTGCGGCCATAGCGCTGTGGACTATGATACGGCAGTAGATGTTATCACTCATCATGGGGCAGCGCATATTACGCATTTATTCAACGGAATGCCGGTAATGCATCATCGCCAGCCGGGGCTGGTCGGTGCGGCATTGGATACGATGGCGAACTGCGAGCTGATTGCCGACAATGTTCATTCGCATCCTGCAGCGCAGCGGATTGTTTATCATGCCAAACAGGGAAAGCATATTATCCTGATTACAGACTCAATGCGGGCCTGTGGATTGGCTGATGGAGAATCTGAGCTTGGCGGGCAGAAGGTCTTTGTCAAGGGAACTCATGCGACGCTGGCTGACGGTACGATTGCCGGCAGTGTTCTGCGTATGAATGATGCCGTAGCGATATTTGCGGAAAACACCGGGGCACCGCTGTCCGCTGTCATTGGGATGGTCACGAGAACACCGGCTGAAGAGCTGGGAATCTATGACCGGACAGGTTCACTTACTACCGGGAAATTGGCAGATATCACGATCCTGAACCAGCAGCTTAAGGTTCAGGCGACTATCGTCGCGGGACAGATGGTCTATTCGCGCAAACAAGAATAAACAAATAAAAACAGACCACCGACTGCGATCTATTCAGATTGCAATCGGTGGTCTGTTTTTGGTAATTCACAAAACTTCAAGGACACGTGTCCTGAATTTGGTTGACAGTTAGAAAAAATCCCGTTATCATGGAGAGGTAGGTTGTTCACTATTATTTTATGGGAGACGATAAAATCCATGAAAACGTACAAACCATTTAAATCCGGTAAGGTTCGCGAGGTCTATGATGTCGATAACAGCATCATTATGGTTGCAACGGACCGCATCTCCGCGTTCGATCACATTCTGAAGAACAAAATCACGAAAAAGGGCGCCATCCTTACGCAGATGTCCCGTTTCTGGTTCGACTTCACGCAGGACATCCTGCCGAACCACATGATTTCGGTCGACAATCAGGATATGCCGGAATATTTCCAGCAGGAGCAGTTCGTTGGCAACAGCATGAAATGCAAGAAGCTCAACATGATTCCGATGGAGTGCATTGTCCGTGGCTACATTACGGGCAGCGGCTGGGAAAGCTATCAGGAGAACGGCACGGTATGTGGCATTAAGCTGCCAGAGGGTCTTAAAGAGTCCCAGAAACTGCCAGAGCCAATCTTCACGCCGAGCACCAAAGCAGAGCTGGGCGATCATGATGAGAACGTTTCCCTGGAACAGGGCGCAGCCGTTTTGGAGAAAGCCTTCCCAGGTCATGGCCGTGAGTATGTGGAAAAAGTCCGCGACTACACGATTGCCATCTACAAGAAATGCGCCGATTATGCACTGACGCGCGGTATTATCATTGCGGATACGAAATTTGAGTTTGGTCTTGATGAGCAGGGAAATATCGTCATCGGTGACGAGGTCCTGACACCGGACAGCTCGCGCTTCTGGCCGCTTGAGGGCTATAAAGAGGGTCAGTCCCAGCCGTCCTATGACAAGCAGTTCGTTCGTGACTGGCTTAAGGCAAATCCGGACAGTGATTTTGAGCTGCCGCAGGAAGTTATTGACAAAACCATTGCCAAATACAAGGAAGCATTCGAGATGCTGACCGGTAAAGAATTCAAATAATTGAGCAGGAAGGGAGATTGATCACGAATGAAAGTTGCAGTTCTTATGGGAAGCGACTCAGACTGGCCGATTCTGAAACCGGCGGTCGAGCTCCTCAAACAGTTCGATATTGAAGCAGAAGTTGTCGTGGCATCGGCGCATCGTACGCCAGCTAAAGTGCGTGAGTTTGTGGTGTCCGCTCCCGACAAGGGGATCGGTGCGTTCATTGTGGCTGCTGGTGCAGCTGCACATCTGGCTGGAGTTGTTGCCAGCTACACCACCCTGCCTGTTATTGGTGTGCCAATCAATGCAACGGCGCTCAATGGCATGGATGCATTGCTGAGTACTGTCCAGATGCCGTCCGGCGTTCCGGTAGCGACTATGGCCATCAATGGTGCGAAGAATGCGGCCATTTTTGCTGTGCAGATTTTTGCAGTGTCCGATAAAGCCCTGTCTGACAGACTGGTCAGCTATCGGAGCCAGATGATTCAGGACGTAGAGAAGAAGGCAGCCCGTGTTGCTGCTCAGCTTTAAGCTGTGCGGAAACCGGACTGCCTTTTTTGACGAGAAATCTCGGAAATCATGTTTTGAAGCATATTAACTGTAGAGGAAAAGAGAGAAAACAATAACCATGTATGAAAATGGCTATAACCTAGAACCCAAATGGAAAGAAGAGTGTGGCGTCTTCGGTGTGTATTCGCATACGGAAGATGTCTCAGGCATGACGTATCTCGGCCTTTATGCCCTGCAGCATCGCGGACAGGAGAGTGCTGGTATTGCTCTCACCGACGGTGCCTGGATGGATGTGACCCGTGGCATGGGCCTTGTTAATGAGGTATTCCGTCATCAGGTGCCGCATATGGACAACCAGTGTATTGCTATTGGCCATGTGCGTTACTCCACGACAGGCTCGAGTCTGCTGACCAATACACAGCCGTTAATGGTTAACTATGCCGGCGGCAAAATTGCGCTGGCACATAATGGCAACCTGACAAATGCGTCTGAAATACGACATGAACTTGAGCTGGAAGGCACAATCTTTCAGACGTCGATCGACTCCGAGGTATTTGTAAACCTCATTGCGCGTTCCCGCCAGGAGCGTGTCGAGGATAAAGTCATCGAAAGCCTGAAGAAGATCAAAGGGGCTTACTGCCTGACAATCATGACGGAGAACAAGCTTATTGGTGCCCGCGATCCGCAGGGATTCCGCCCACTGTGCCTCGGCAAGACTGAGGAGGGCAGCTGGGTGCTGTCTTCAGAAAGCTGTGGTCTCGATGTTGTCGGTGCTGAGTTCGTCCGCGATATCCTGCCCGGTGAAATGGTTGTCATCGACGATCAGGGCGTGCAGTCCTATCCATTTGCGACCGAGGAGAAGAAGGCTGCCTGTATCTTTGAGTACATCTATTTTGCCCGCCCGGATTCTGTTATCGATGGACAGAGTGTCCACGATGCCCGTTTCATGATGGGCCGGGTGCTGGCTCGTGAATCCCAGTTCAAAGGGGATATCGTCATCTCGGTACCAGACTCAGGTACGACGGCAGCAACGGGGTATGCCTATGAATCCGGCATTCCATTTGTTGAAGGGCTCATCAAGAACCGTTATATCGGCCGAACCTTTATCCAGCCGACACAGAAAAAACGTGATACGGCGGTCAAACTCAAGCTCAACGCGATTCGTTCCGTGGTCGAGGGGAAATCGGTCATTATGGTCGATGATTCTATTGTCCGCGGCACGACCAGCGGCAAGATCGTCAAGATGCTTCGCAGTGCTGGTGCAAAGTCCGTTCACATGTGTATCAGCAGCCCGCCAATCGGCTATCCGTGTTTCTACGGTATTGATACCTCCGTACGCAAGGAATTGATCGCTGCGACCAAGAGCGTGGATGAGATCCGTGACTTCATTGGTGCAGACTCATTGCATTTTCTTTCCATTGAAGGGCTTAAGCAGTGCGTGCCGAAGATCAATGCTGAGGACATGTGCTATGCCTGCTTTAACAGTGCCTATCCGATCGAGGATGGAGCAAAGCCGGCTGGCGAGAATAAATATGTATTTGAACAGCGCAAGAAGTGCTGAGGGAAAGGATAGAAAGCATAGAAATGGCAGAACAACTTACCTATAAAGATTCTGGTGTCGATATCGATGCGGGCAATCGCTCCGTCAAGCTGATCAAGGACAGTGTCAAAGCAACCTATCGCCCGGAAGTACTTGGTGATTTAGGCGGCTTCGGCGGCCTTTTTGCGCTGAACTCCGGCAAATATAAAGAACCGGTCCTCGTATCGGGAACCGATGGCGTCGGCACGAAACTTCGTCTGGCTTTCATGCTCGACCGGCATGATACTGTTGGACAGGATGCTGTTGCCATGTGTGTCAATGACATTCTCGTGCAGGGAGCAGAACCGCTGTTCTTCCTGGACTATCTGGCTGTCGGCAAACTCAACCCGGAACAGGTCGCTGATGTAGTCAAAGGTGTAGCTGGTGCCTGCAAGGAATCTGGCTGCGCCCTGATTGGCGGCGAGACTGCTGAGATGTCCGGTTTCTATCCGGCTGGGGAATATGACATTGCCGGCTTTGCTGTCGGTGTGGTCGAGAAAGCAAAACTCATCACCAGTGAGAAGATTCAGGACGGTGATGTACTGCTGGGCCTGCCATCCTCCGGTGTCCATTCCAATGGTTACTCATTGGTCCGCAAGATCGTTTTTGATCATAAGGGCTTCAAGGGGGACGAATACATTGATGAACTTGGTAAGACCATCGGCGAAGAACTCCTGACGCCGACTCGTCTTTACCCGAAATCCTGTCTGCCGCTGATTCAGCAGTTTGACATCCATGGAATGGTCCATATTACGGGCGGCGGCTTCTATGAAAATATTCCACGCGCCCTGCCAGACGATATGGGCGTCGAAATCGACAGCACGGCCTGGAAGATGCCGGCTATCTTCGGCCTGCTTCAGCAGTGGGGTAATGTGGACTGGAAAGAAATGTACCGTACATTTAATATGGGTATCGGTATGGTCATCATGGCCAGTCGTGAAGAAGCTGATAAGATCAAGGCTTATCTGGCGGAAATCGACGAGACCGTCTATGAGATCGGCCATGTTGCGAAAGGCAGCCACGAAGTAACCATCAAAGGCGGCGTATTCCATGACTGAAGCAAGGCAGAAACTGGGGGTGCTCTGCTCCGGCCGGGGTACTGACCTCCAGTCCATCATGGACGCCATTAATAACGGCGAGGTAGCCGCTGATATTGCCGTGGTCCTCACCGATAAACCGGATGCCTTTGCCTTGGAGCGGGCGGCAAGCGCCGGTATCAAAGCCGTTTGTGTCAATCGCAAACAGTTTGATGGCCGTGAATCTTTTGAACAGGCACTTGTCAGCGAACTGCAGGCGTCAGGCGTCACACTGGTTGTACTGGCTGGCTTTATGCGCATACTGACGCCGTATTTCGTGCGTCAGTATGCGGGCCGGATCATGAATATCCATCCGGCTTTGCTGCCGAGCTTTCCCGGTGCTCATGCCCATCAGGATGTGCTTGCCTATGGAGTCAAGATCAGTGGCTGCACCGTGCACTTCGTTGATGAGGGTACGGATTCCGGTCCGATCATCCTGCAGGCAGCTGTGCCGGTACTTGATGGCGATACCGAGGAAGCTCTTGGCGCCCGGGTTCTGGAGCAGGAGCACATCATCTATCCCCAGGCTATCCAGTTGTACTGCGAGGGGAAACTGGAGATTCATGGCCGTCATGTCCATATCCTGGAATAAATCGTCAAATAAGGAGAAATCATTATCATGCAGATTAAACGCGCACTCATCAGCGTATCCAATAAAGATGGTGTTGTCGAATTCGCTCGTCAGCTTCACGAAGCCGGTGTAGAGATCGTTTCGACTGGTGGCACGATGAAGGCTATTAAGGAAGCCGGTATCCCGGTTACCTATGTCAGTGATGTCACGGGTTTTCCCGAGATCATGGATGGCCGCGTCAAGACCCTGAATCCGTACATTCATGGCGGTATTCTGGCCGTTCGTGACAATCCGGATCATGTCCAGCAGATGAAAGAGCACAAGATCACGGGTATCGATCTCGTTGCTGTCAACCTGTATCCTTTCAGGGAAACTATCGCCAAACCGAACGTCACGCTGGCAGAGGCTATCGAGAACATCGACATCGGCGGTCCGGCAATGGTTCGTGCAGCAGCCAAGAATTTCAAATTCGTCACTATCGTGACAAATCCGGCCCGCTACAACGAAATTGCCCGTCAGGTTAAAGAAAATGACTGTGTCGATGACAAGACCCGCATGGAACTGGCACAGGAAGCATTTGCCCATACGGCAGCCTATGACGATATGATCCAGCACTATCTGGCTGAACAGCTGAAGAAATAAGGGGCATAGGAGCATGAATATATTAGTAATCGGCTCCGGCGGCCGTGAACACACCCTCGCCTGGAAACTGGCCCAGTCCCCGCAGGCAACGAAAATTTATGCCATACCGGGAAATCCGGGCATGGCAGCTGTTGCTGAGTGCGTCAGTGGCATATCGATCACCGACAATGCAGCGGTTGTTGACTTTGCTAAAGCAAAGAATATCGACCTCGCCGTTGTTGGTCCGGAAGTTCCGCTGACCAATGGCATGGTTGATGCCCTGAATGCAGTTGGCATCAAGGCTTTTGGCCCGACCAGACTCGCGGCGGAGATTGAAGGCTCCAAGGCCTTTTCCAAAGGACTCATGAAGAAATATGGCATCCCAACGGCTAAATATGAAGTATTCACTGATGCTGAAGCAGCCCGTGCCTATATCTGTCAGGAAGGCGCGCCGATCGTTATCAAGGCTGATGGTCTGGCGGCTGGCAAAGGTGTCATTGTGGCGATGACTGAGCAGGAAGCACTGGCAGCTATTGCTGACATTATGGAAGATCAGGAATTCGGTGCCGCTGGCAGCCGTGTCGTCATTGAGGAATTCATGGAAGGTGAGGAAGCGTCGCTGCTATGCTTCACCGATGGCAAGACCATCTGCCCGATGATCAGCTCGCAGGACCATAAACGCGCCTATGATGGCGATAAAGGCCCGAATACCGGTGGCATGGGAACCTATGCCCCGGCACCTGTCATGACCAAAGAGATGGTCGACAAAGCCTATGAGACCATTCTCGTTCCGACCATTCGTGCGATGGAGCAGGAAGGCCGTCTCTATAAAGGTTGTCTCTATGCCGGGCTTATGATTACTGATGCTGGCCCGCGCGTGGTAGAATTCAATGCCCGTTTTGGTGATCCGGAGACACAGGTTGTTCTTCCGTTGCTTGAAAGTGACCTCGTGGATATCATGCTGGCCTGTGCTGATGGTACATTGGCACATCAGGATATTCAGTGGAGCGATGGTGCTGCTGTCTGCGTCGTCATCGCCTCGGGCGGCTACCCGAAAGCTTATGAAAAAGGCAAGGTCATTCATGGTATGGAGGCGGCGGAAGCTGCGGGGAGTCTCGTATTCCACGCGGGTACTGCCGAAAAAGACAACCAGGTCGTCACCGACGGCGGCCGGGTCCTGGGAGTGGTTGCGAAAGCTGACGACATCCAGTCTGCTGTCGACAAAGCCTATAACGGGGTAGCCAAGATTTCCTTTGATGGAGCCTTCCATCGCAACGACATCGCACATCGTGCCCTGGAACGTCTCTGATTGAATCAGACTCCTTAAATTTTTGCGCTGTAAACTGCCCCTATAAGTTAGAATTATAAATTTAACTTATGGGGGCAGTTTTGTCATGACATTTGTAGGTAATTATCTGAAAAATTACATTGACAATTTTTAGAAAAAGAGTTATTGTAGTATTGGTATTATTTATAGATGGATAATATCAAGCAATGGAAGGGGCGATACTGGATTTATAGTTGTTACTTTTTTATTAATTTTTTGAAATGAGGCGATTTTATGAATGGAGTGTATCTTGTAATCATTACAGCCTGCGTTTTAATCCTTGCTTACCGTTTTTATGGCGCATTCATTGCTGCAAAAGTTCTGACACTCAATCAGTTTAAAACGACACCGGCAGTCAAACTGGATGATGGACACGATTATGTACCTACGAATAAATGGGTAGTGTTTGGCCATCATTTTGCAGCGATCGCTGGTGCAGGTCCACTGGTCGGACCAGTAATTGCTGCCCAGTTCGGCTATTTGCCAGGAACGCTTTGGATTCTCATTGGTTCTGTCATGGCCGGAGCAGTACATGATATGGTTATCCTGTTTGCATCTATACGCCATAATGGCAAGTCGATTGCAGAAATTGCCAAGGCGGAGATCAGTAAATTAGCCGGAACGAGCGCTTTGTGGGCAACGCTTTTTCTGTTGATCATCACCGAGGCTGGTATGGCTGTAGTTGTTGCAAACTCTCTATTCAACAGCCCTTGGGGAACGTTTACTGTCGGTATGACCATTCCTATTGCTATTTTCATCGGTTTGTACCTGCGGTATCTGCGTCCGGGCAGAATTCGCGAGGCAACAATTATTGGTGTGACGCTGATACTGCTGGCCGTGGGCTTTGGCCCAATGGTTCGCGATTCGGCGGTACTGGCTCCGTATTTCACTTTCTCTATCGTGCAGCTTGAAATTGGCATTGCTGTATACGGTTTTCTGGCTTCTGTGCTGCCGGTATGGCTTTTGCTGGCTCCGCGTGATTATTTGAGCACTTATATGAAAATCGGTACGATTGCGGCATTGGCTATTGGTATCATTATTGTTGCTCCGGAGATTCGTATGCCGGCAACTTCGCAATTTCTCTGGGGTGGCGGTCCAGTCATTAAAGGTTCAGTCATTCCGTTTGTATTCATTACGATTGCCTGTGGTGCATTGTCAGGCTTCCATAGTCTGATTTCGACGGGCACGACACCGAAAATGCTCACCAATGAGCGCCAGATCCTGCCAATCGGTTATGGTGCAATGCTTACAGAATCCTTCATTTCAATGATGGCATTGATTGCTGCTACGAGTCTTCATCCGGCAGATTACTTCGCCATTAACTCGACGCAGGAAGCATTCCAGGCTTTGGGACTTCAGGTGCAGGATTTGCCAGCACTGTCGGCAATGGTAGGTGAGAACCTTATGCATCGCCCAGGTGGTGCTGTTTCGTTAGCCGTTGGTATGGCAGATGTATTCTCGAAAATTCCGTTCATGGATCAGTTTATGGGCTTTTGGTATCATTTCTGCATCATGTTTGAGGCGCTGTTCATCCTTACTCTTATTGATGCGGGTTCCCGTGTTGGACGTTACCTATTGCAGGAACTTTTAGGTAAAGTTTATGAGCCATTTGGTGATACTGAGTGGTGGCCTGGGATCATCTTCTGCAGTGCATTTATCAGTGTGTGCTGGGGTTATCTGGTCTTGCAGGGAAATATCAGCGAAATATGGCCATTGTTTGGTGTATCGAATCAGCTGCTGGGAACAATTACGTTAGCCATTGGAACGGCGGTTATTTATCGCATGGGACGTGGGCGTTATGCCTGGGTCACGATGATTCCGTGCCTGTTTATGGCTGTTATCACCTGCTATGCGGACTATCTGAACATTTTTGATAGTTATATTCCTAGTGGGAAATGGCTGCTGGTCCTGATCAGCGTGATCATGTTTGTCCTGGTTGCGATCGTAATGGTTGAGTCCATACGCAGCTGGATTCGTTATGCGAAAACAGTGCCTCAGGACTATCGTACGCAGGCAGAACTTGAAGCGGAGACGCAAAGAGAGCTGGCCGAAAATAAAGATCGTGCTTGTGCAGAATGACAAGTTGTATTGTCTCGTTTTCACCTGTTGGTCACAAATAGAAGTTCAGCCGGTCCAGTTTTATTTTTAAATGACCGTAAAACGATGAAAAGCTCCTGGACTGCATAAAAGCAGCCCGGGAGCTTTTTCGTCTCTATTTCGTATTAGCTGGCAATTATTGTCATGTGAGGCAGTGCCCTGTTGATTTATAACGCACTAGAGAATATAGTGTCCTTTTTAATAATTATTATTAAAAAGTTGATTTATTTACTCAGCTGTATTATAATAAGCAATAAGAAACGTCTTGCTGCGTTGTAGTGCACTGGTTTATTCCGGTAATTTAGAAATATTCTTGCAAATTAACGGCAAAACGCTCATAATGGGGATAGAGTATTCTATCCAGTTATTTTAAGGGCATATGGCCCGACCATATTGAAGGAGGAGAACTATGTTAGAGAAGCAACTTGTTGATTTGTTGAACGATCAAGTAAACATGGAGTGGTATTCGGCATATTTTTATCTGGGAATTTATGGGTACTACACCGACAAAAACCTGGATGGTTTTGCTAACTGGTTCCATGTGCAGGCGCAGGAAGAGCGCGATCATGCCATGCTGTTTGTTACTTATTTGTTGAATAACGGCAGCAAATTGGATTTGGGCGATGTGAAAGCAGCGTCAACTTCTTTTGCCAATTATAAAGAACCTTTGCAGGCAGCTTTCCAGCATGAGCTGGCAGTAACCAAATCTATTTACAAGATTTATGATGAGGCACAGAACCTCAAAGATTTCCGCACGATGCAGTTCCTGGACTGGTTTGTCAAGGAACAAGGCGAAGAAGAAAAGAATATTGAAGATCTCGTAAAGAAGTATGATTTGTTTGGCAATGATGAGCGAGGCCTGTTCCTGTTGAATACTGAAGCGGCAGCGCGGCCTTATGTGGCGCCATCGCTGACACTTTGAACAGGCAGAGCTGCTGACAAGATTATCTATAAGACCGGGGACCAGCTGATAATAAGCTGGTCCTTTTTGATTAAAAAAAGGATAAAGGTGTTTCGTCTTTCTCCCTGCAGGATTAAGCGTGGGTGCATAGTATCGGACTACATTATTGTCGGTATAAAAGGGCGTTGTGGACAGGTGTCCTATTTTCAGCCAAAGCGCTTTGCTATAATAATGATATTGATATAACACTTTTTGTATTTTCGGATAAGTTCGAGAATGGAATCAATCGTGGGGGGACAGGATATGAAATGGTTAAGTAATATGAAAGTTACAGCAAAGATTGTTTGCCTTATTGCCATGGCCGGTATTGCTCTGGCGACCGTAGGATGGACAGGCGCTTCCTATTTGCGCGCGGTACAAGCGGATATGGATCAGATGTATACGCAGAAGATGCAGGCGGTGCGGCTGCTTAGTGAATGTTCCATTACGGTGCGTGCAGTACAGGCTCGTATTTTAGAGAATGTAAGTCTGACGGATAGAAAGCAGATTGAGAAGAATAAAAGGGATATCCAGAACTATATGGATGCTTATGAAAAGACTTGGCAAGAGTATGAAGCACTGGACAATGGTACAGCTTCAACCGTCGAGGTTAAAAAACATTGGCAGGATTTCCGAGGCTCTGTGGATCAGATGATGGAGCTGTCCTTAGAAGGAAATCAGAAAGGTGCCAGTGATCTTTATGGAACGAAGGCTATAAAGGAAATTATAGACTGGGATAACAGTATGGTGCCGCTTCGTCAGGCTGTTAATGATGAGGCTGAGGCCATCAACAATCAGAATCAGCAGGAAGTTCGTACCGCAATATATAGTATGTCTATAAAGACTTTGGTGGCTATGGTGCTTATGGGGGTATTTGGCTGGATGTTGATTCGGACCATTACGCATCCACTGACGGAGATGATTGGAGTCTGTCAGCGCTTGAGTGAGGGAGATTTCCGTCAGATGGCACGTCAGATTGATCGGAATGATGAGTTCGGTGATATGGCAAATATCGTAACGATGATGCGGGAAAAATTGAATGGTCTTATGGGAAAGACGAGCAAGTCTGCGAAACAGATAGCTGCTGCATCAGAGGAACTGACCGCAAGTTCTCAACAGTCGGCGCAGGCATCTCAGCAGGTAGCAGCTTCGGTGACGCAGGCTTCCGATGCGGTAACCTGTCAGCAGCAGGGGATTGAAAAAAGTACCGAGTCTGTCCGTAAGGTGGCTGGTGCAGTGCAACAACTGCAAGGTGAGGCTGACCGGGTGGCTTCGCATGCCAGCGCAGCTTATGATCAGGCTGTTGCGGGTAATTCGGCGATTGAGGCATCTGTTGCGCAGATTCGCAGCGTAGAAACAACAGTTGGTGAATCTGCGGCGACGGTAGATAAACTGGGGCAACGTTCGCAGGAAATTGGTCAAATTGTGGCAACGATTTCTGGTATTGCAGAGCAGACCAATCTGTTAGCATTGAATGCAGCGATTGAGGCAGCACGGGCTGGCGAACAGGGGCGTGGATTTTCGGTGGTTGCAGATGAGGTTCGCAAGTTGGCGGAGCAGTCTCAGGAAGCGGCACAGCAGATTTCTTTGCTGATCCTAGGGATACAGTCTGATACAAGTAATGCCGTCAACTCGATGAAACAGGGGAGTACCGCTGTAGCTGATGGAGCGAAGTCGGTAGAGAATTTGCGGGCAACATTCGATCATATCCGAAACTTTGTTGATAATGTATCGAAGGAAGTTGCTGGAATGGCAGAAGCAATTCGTGGAGTAGCAGAGGATACACAGACCATTACGGAGCATATTGCAGAAATTGATCGTCAGGGTGATAAGGTAGCATCTGAGATGCAGAGTGTTTCGGCGCTATCAGAAGAACAATCGGCTGCTGCATCGGAAATTGCTTCTGCCAGCGATTCGCTAGCCCGACTGGCACAAGAATTGCAGGTATCCCTGCAGGCCTTTGAGTTTTGAACGGTAACAGAGTTTGTCCTGCAGCTGATAGCTGTGGGACTTTTTTCTAAGGACAGATTTTACTGACTATATATAAATAAAAAGACAACAAAAAAGCCGACATCCTAAGATATCGGCTGATTATACAATGGTCGGGATGACAGGATTCGAACCTGCGGCCTCCTCGTCCCGAACGAGGCGCGCTACCAAACTGTGCCACATCCCGTAGCTACAAGAAATATTATACGCATTGTGCGCCACTGTGTCAAGTGTTTATTTTTATTTTTTTCATAGACTTCGTCTGTCTTGCATAATGGACGTTTCTTTGTTAAACTAGAGGCAGACAAACGAATAAAACGATTCACTAGGGGAGCAGAAATGATCTGCTGAGAGACGGATGTCGACCCTTGGAACCTGTTGGGGTAATACCTGCGTAGGGAAGTGACAAGCAAGATTGCCGTTCAGCTACGCTGGACGGCTTTATTTTTTTTAGTTTTTTAGGAGGAATAGTTTTATGGCAACACAAATGCAGCTGGCACGCGAGGGTAAGATCACCGATGAAATGAAACAGGTAGCGGCTGATGAGCAGATTGATGTCGAGGTCATCCGTGAATGTGTAGCGAAAGGTACGATTGCCATTCCTGCAAATATCAATCATAAGGGGCTCAAGGCTCGCGGCGTAGGTGAGGGACTGCGGATCAAGGTTAATGCAAATATTGGGACGTCGAGTACGTATCCGGATATCGATCCAGAGATCCTCAAGCTGGAGGAGGCAGTCAGGTGTGGTGCAGATGCCGTGATGGATCTTTCGACAGGCAGTAATATTGATGTGTCGCGCAAAACGATTATCGAGCATTCGCCAATCATGGTCGGGACGGTTCCGCTCTATCAGGCAACGGTTCGTGCTATCCGCGAACATGGGGCTGTGGTAGACATGACCGAGGAAGATATTCTGGAGACAATCGAGAAACAGGCCAGAGATGGTGCGGATTTCATGACGCTGCACTGCGGGGTTACGCGGTCAGCCATTGAGCGTATGCGTCGTCAGGGACGTATTATGGATATCGTGAGCCGCGGGGGATCGTTCATTGCTGGCTGGATGCTGCATAATGAGCGGGAAAATCCACTCTATGAACGTTATGATGAGATTCTTGATATTTGCGAGAAGTACGATGTGACGCTCAGTCTTGGTGATGGTATGCGTCCCGGGTGTACGGCAGATGCTACGGATCGTGGGCAGCTGACGGAGCTTATCACACTGGGGGAACTGGTGGATCGCGCCTGGAGGCGTGGAGTACAGGTCATGGTTGAGGGACCGGGGCATGTGCCTTATGATCAGATCGCAGCCAATATGACGCTCGAGAAGCGCATTTGCCGTAATGCACCGTTTTATGTGCTTGGACCGTTGGTTACAGATGTAGCGCCGGGCTACGACCATATCACGGCTGCTATCGGTGGGACGCTGGCAGCTGTCAGTGGGGCGGATTTCCTTTGCTACGTCACACCGGCTGAGCATCTGGCGCTGCCGACGATTGAGGATGTTCATACGGGGGTCATTACGTCACGGATTGCGGCCCATGCGGCAGATCTTGTCCGTAATGTACCGGGAGCGCGGGACTGGGACCGCAAGATGGCTGAGGCGCGTAAGGTACTGGATTGGGATGCACAGATGGAGCTTGCTATTGATCCGGATCTGGCCCGTGCCAAGCGGGGGGCGCGCAATAAGGCTGGCGAGGAAGCCTGTTCGATGTGCGGCGATTACTGTGCGGTGAAGATTATCAGCAAATATTTTGACAAACCGGCTTGTCCTTGCAACGATTAAATGGTGATCTGCCGGTACGCTGGAATGATTGAAAAAATTCTGTCTAAAAAGAAGGAATCTTCCCTGTAGATACCGAATTAACAAGTATAAAGAATAAAGCAAAACTCATTTGGGAGGTTTTATTATGGGCAAGATAAAAAAAATTCTGGTTCCGGTAGATGGCTCTGTGAATGGCTGTAAGGCAGTTGATCAGGCAATCTTTTTTGCCGAGAAATGCAAGGCTGATCTTGATTTCGTCTATGTGGCCAGCAATATCAATAAAGATATTCCGAGTCATATCGTGTTTGACCGCATCTGGGAGAAAATTCCTGAAGAGATCCGTGCCTCTAAGCATGTAGAGACGGGCAATATTCCGAAGGCAATTATCCGGATCGCAGGGCAGGAGCACAGTGATCTTATCATCATGGGCAGCCGTGGACTGGGGCTCTTCAAAGGGGCATTGATTGGCAGTGTCAGTCAGAAGGTCATCGAGGAGTCGCCCATTCCAGTGATGGTCATAAAATAAGAATCAGGCAGCTGCCGATGGACTTTTTAGGTTTGTCAGCAGCTGTTTTTGGATGAAGTGTCATATAAGCGTTGGTTGGAAACGGGGTGTTGATCGTGTTGGCAAAAGAAATCATGACAAAGAACGTTATCTCGGTCAAGCCGGAAGCATCGATTCGTGAGCTGGCGGAGCTGTTGCTGGCTGAACGGATCTCTGGCGTGCCGGTCGTGGATGATACGGGGGCGCTTTGTGGAATTGTCAGTGAGAGCGACCTCATGCGTAAGGAGATTGCGCCGGAGATGCCGGACGAGTTGTGCATCTTAGGTGCGGTCATTTATTACAACGGGCTGCAGGAGTATCGGGATGCGTTCCGTAAGTTCGCAGCGATGACCGCGCAGGAGATTATGACGGAAAAGGTGTTGACGGTCAAGGCTGACGATGATGTCAGCAAGGTAGCCAAGCTTATGCTGAACAAGCATATAAAAAGGCTGCCCGTCATGGATGGAAGCAGTCTGGTCGGGATCATCAGCCGCTCGGATATCGTAAAGATGCTGCTGTGAAGCTGAACCTGAACACCAAAGGAGGTCTTCGTATTTACGAAGACCTCCTTTGGCGTTCAGGGGCTACTTTTCCTGCTTTTTGGCGAGCCAGCGGGAATCACAGCGACGTTTGCGGGCCTGAATGCGGTCATCATAGATGTCCTCAATTACCAGCTTACATATAACGATGAATGGTACGGCGAGGAACATTCCAGGGGCACCGAGCAGCTCACCGCCAAGGATGATCCCGAGGATGATGGCGATTGGATGGAGGTTCAGCGACTTGCCAATCAGCGTCGGGTAGACGAAGTTATGGTTGATTTGTGTCAGAATGAGGTAGAAGCCGGCTGTCTGCAGTGCGATAAAGGGATCTTCGGTAGCGGTCAGCAGCGTGCCGAAAGCCGAAGCTACGGTCGGTCCGAGTACCGGGATGAACTCACAGATACCGGAGACCATACCAAATACTGATCCGTATGGCAGTCCGCGCAGCGTGAAGTAGAGGAAGACAATGATGGCTGTAATGCAGCAGATAACAAGCTGGCTGCAGATATAGGTGCGCAGTGCTGCCAGAATGCGGTTGAACAGTTTCATGACACGGCCGTAATCATTAGTAGGGAAACGGCTCACAAGATAGGATTTGATTTCGTCACCGTCTTTGAGCAGATAAAAGGTAACGAAGAGAATGATCACGATATCGATAATCTTGCTGAAGAGGGAAATCAGCATGGACAGTGACGATTTCAGGGCATCGACACTGGCAGATTTTAATTCCGTCCAGACATTGCCCAGCTCGTCATTCAGAAAGTCTGAGTTTGACAGGATCGTAATATTTTGCAATTTTTCGCTGATCTGTGGGAAGTCGGTGACGAATTTTGTAAGGGTTGGTACGAAAGTGCTGGATACAATAGTCAGCAGGGCGATGGTCAGCAGCAGAAAGGAGATCAGGACTATGCCAGCAGCTGCGGCCCGCGGAATCTTGCGGCTGAGCCGTTCGACAAGTGGGGTCAGCAGCAGCTGGAGCAGCAGAGAAATGAAGATAATGAAAGCGAGTTGCGGCAGGTACCAGAAGGTGGATAACATCACGGTGAAGGTGATACCGAGCAGAATTGAGGTGCGGTAGGCTTTTAGATGCATAAGAGAATGCTCCTTTGATCGGCAGAGACGTAATGGAACGCATAGTTACAATATCATTATAGCAAACTTGTTGCAGGAATGCAGAGAAAAAGAAAACCCTCCCACAAGCCGGCTCCAAAATTGGAAACTTGTGGAAGGGTGGGATTATATTGGTAAATTTATTTAATCTTGTTCAGGCGTTGAGCCAGTGTATCAGCATCTTCGTCACCAGCAACGCAGGTCATGATCGGCTGACTGCCGAGCATGACTGTATTGCCATCCGTTGTAGCAGCATTTTTGGACTGACCGTTATGATAGGCAGCAGACAAATTGCCCATGACAAAATAAGAACGTTCTTTGGCACTCATTCCGCCTGCGGCTGCCGGCGTAGCGAACACCTGCGTGTTGACTTTTATGATCCCGTCCTGAGCGGTGACGTGCCCATCGCTGTACTGGGTCAGTTTCTTCACATAGGTATCGCGGCGGCTGTCATCAGCCGGGTGGTCTGACAGGAACTGGTTGACTGCACTGGGACGGCTCTTCTGGAGATCCATGACGCGCTGCCAGACGGCGGCACAGGCACCAGGATTGTAGTTGGTGTGTGTGATGTAGTCGAAGGCCAGTGCATCAGCTTCGCGTTCCATCGGTTTGGTGATGTTGCGGTTATTGATGACCTGAGCCATGACAGCACCTGCCTGGCTGCCGGTAGCTGCACCAAGGATTTCCATATTGAGGGATTGACGGGCTCCCTTAGCCGGATGATCCTTTTGCCCATGACCCATCTCGTGACCAAGTACGACCGCAATCTCATCTTCGTTGGTCAGGACTTTGTAAAGGCCGGTATTGACACTCAGATTATGACCGAGACTGCAGAAGGCGTTGAAGCTGTCCTGTGAATTAATGAAGTAATTGTACGGTTTATTGTAGACGGTAGCGTCAACGGAACCAATCCCTGCGGTCAGGTTGGTCATAATGCGTTCGAGCTGCTGGTTCAGCGCCCAGTCGTCGTTGACGCCATATTCCTTCTTCATGGACTGCAGGAATTCCTGCCGGCCCTCTTCTGTGTCATTGTATTTATGCAACACTTCGTTCAGCTGGGAATGGGCGGCAATACCGTTGGCAATGGCACCAAAAATATTGGAACCAGCGGCACTGGCTGTTGGCATTGGCGCAGCGCCGAATACCATCGGCATTGCTAAAAGGCTCGCTGCCAGCGTTCCCGTTATCTGTCGTTGTAGTTGCTTCTTGTTCATAAAAAAAATCCTCCTGTAAATAAATCGTATCCATACTTATTATAAGTATATCGTATTTTTACTACATTTTGGGCAGTCCTTTATAGAATTAATCGAATTTTAAGGAATGAAGAAAGATTTGAGAAAATTGTTAGAATTTGCTATGATAGTAGAATATAAAGGAGCGTGATCTTCATGGATGAAAAAGAGTGGCGTACCTGCCGGTTTACGGTCAATGGAGTGGTACACAAGGTGCAGTTCAATCAGGCAACGATTGATAATCTGTTTCTGCCGTTTCTGCGGCGTATGACAAAACTGCAGCAGGCGGCTAAGCAGCGGATTGTCGTATATCTGGCAGCGCCTCCGGGAGCTGGCAAGTCGACTCTGGCTTTGATGATGGAGAAACTGTCACTCACCACTGATGGGCTTGTGCCCGTGCAGTCGCTGGCGCTGGATGGCTTTCACTATGATAGCGACTATATTCGCAAGCATACAGTGGAACGGGATGGCAGGCAGATTCCCATGAATGCGGTGAAGGGATGTCCCGAGACCTTTAATGTCGAACACTTGTTGGAAAAACTGCAGCAGATAAAAACTATGGATGTCCGCTGGCCAATCTATGACCGGAATATCCATGATGTAGTCGAAGAGATTGTTACTGTCCGGCGTCCGATTGTGCTATTGGAAGGCAATTGGCTTTTGTTGGGGGAGGACCGCTGGCAGCGGGTGCGTAGTTTTGCTGATTACTCGTTATTCATTACAGCTGATCCGTTGGCGCTCAAGGACCGGCTGATTCGGCGCAAGATGTCTGGCGGGGTATCCCAGCCGGCGGCTGAGCAGTTTTATCAGCAGAGCGACCGTGTCAATATTGAGCGGGTGCTGCGACGGTCGTGGCCCGCTGATGAGACCTGGCAGCTGCTGCCGGATATGGACTATCAGCTGAAAGGAAAGATTATTCCAACTAAATTGGTAGATCGGGTAGCGCTCTGGCAAAAGCCGAATGTTGTTATTGATAATTCGTTGCTTGGCGGTGTGAATCGGCGCCTGAGTGCGGATGGAGCCGAAAATGCCTTGTATGAGAACGGCTATGCAGAAGGGCTTTCGATGGCACGACGCTCAATCCTGCGGAAACTTTATCAGAGTGGGACGATGAGCAGTAAGGCAATCATGGATACATTCCGCCTGAGTGCTGAAGAACTGGCTGATATCCTGCGTAAATAAAAAGGAACCCCATCGTGTAGTGACTTCCTAACGTGAGCCTTAGCAGAGCTTACTTAGGATGATCAGTACAGGGGGTTCCTTTTATTTTGCTTTGCTGGAGAAAAAATAGACCAGGACCGTCAGCACAAGGCCGCCAACGCCCCATTCCCAGCCTTTGGTATAGCAGGCATAGCCGGTAGCAGCCAGGCAGAACAGGACGGCAAAGAAGGTTTGTTTGGCATTTTCTTTGCGGTAGGCAAAGGTCTTATAGTCGGTGCCGGTCAGTTTCTGGAAACATTCCGGGCAGATAACCCGTTTATTTCCCTGACTGTCTTTATTGACGAGCGCATCCTTTTCTTCAAGATTGCGGCCACATTCAGAACATTTCAGCATGGCGGAATTCCTCCTAGATCGGTTCTCATTTTGTTGTTGTATGCATTTTTTAATTTTACCCCATTAATGGCGATTTGACTAGGATTTCTTGACACTACACGCGAAAAACATTAGAATATAAATGTATAGTTGTGTAATGAACTATAAATAAGAAATAATGCATGAAAACAAAAAAACAGAAGGGGGTGAGTATTATCGTTATCGAAATAGTAGTAGCGGTAATAGTTGCAGTAGTTATCGGCGCAGGTGCTGGCTATACGGCTCGCAAGAAGACAGCAGAAGCCCAGCTTGGATCCGCCGAAGAAGAAGCAAAACGTATTGTAGCAGATGCTGAAGAAAAAGGCGAGACCAGGAAGAAAGAGGCGTTGTTGGAGGCGAAGGAGGATATCCATCGTCTGCGTCAGGAGCTCGACCGGGATACCAAAGAGCGCCGGAGTGAGCTTCAGCGTCAGGAACGCCGTGTTGTACAGAAGGAAGAGAACCTCGACCGCAAGCTCGATTCGATCGAGAAGAAGGAAGAGGCGCTGAACCGTAAGGAAGCCAAACTGGACAAGACGCAGCAGACGCTTGATGAAATGCATGAAACGCAGAAAGCGGAACTGGAACGCATTTCCGGATTGACGTCGGAGGATGCCCGGACGATGCTCATGGCCGAGGCTGAGGAAGAACTCAAGCACGAGAAAGCCATGAAGATCAAAGAGTATGAGCAGCAGACGAAGGATGAGGCGGACAAGAAGTCACGCGATATCCTGAGTCAGGCGATTCAGCGCTGTGCAGCAGAGCATGTGGCCGAGACGACAGTATCGGTGGTTGCCCTGCCAAGTGATGAGATGAAGGGACGTATTATCGGCCGCGAGGGCCGTAATATCCGGACCCTTGAGACATTGACGGGTATTGATCTCATTATCGATGATACTCCAGAGGCGGTTATCCTGTCCGGTTTTGATCCGGTGCGCCGTGAGATTGCGCGCATTGCGTTGGAAAAACTGATTCAGGATGGACGCATTCATCCGGCACGTATTGAGGAAATGGTCGATAAGGCGAAACGCGAAGTCGACCAGCGCATCAAGGAAGCCGGTGAGCAGGCAACCTTTGACACGGGGGTACATGGTATCCATCCGGAGATGATCAAGCTGCTGGGGCGTTTGCGCTATCGTACCAGCTATGGTCAGAATGTGCTGAACCACTCTATCGAAGTATCGCATCTGGCTGGTGTCATGGCATCGGAACTGGGCTGCGATGTCACGCTGGCAAAGCGTGGTGGTCTGCTGCATGATATCGGCAAGGCTATCGATCATGAGGTTGAGGGCTCGCATACGAGCATTGGTGCTGATCTGGCCCGCAAATATCGCGAGTCCAAGGATGTCATCAACTGTATTGCATCCCATCATGGAGATGTCGAGGCTACGAGTGTTGAGGCCGTTCTGGTGGCTGCTGCTGATGCGGTATCTGCTGCCAGACCTGGTGCCCGCCGTGAGAGCCTTGAGTCTTACCTGAAGCGGTTGAAACGCCTTGAGGAGATTGCCGAGTCCTATGAGGGTGTTGAGCGTTGCTTTGCCATCCAGGCCGGCCGTGAGATTCGTGTTATGGTCAAGCCGGACAAGGTTAACGATGTCGAATCTGTGGCATTGGCACATGATATTGTCAAGAAAATTGAGGATGAGCTCGAATATCCGGGCCAGATCCGGGCAACGATCATCCGTGAAACACGTGTTGTCGATTATGCGAAGTAATCGACGCGCAGGATAAAATGATTCTGACTGAGGGTGTGGGGCGTCAGCCTTGCACCCTCTGTTGTACCTATAAGAGGATGAAGGACATGTTTGGGTTCAAATGGAAAAATCAACAGGCAGGCGGACGGCAGACGACACAGCCGGGGATTCAGCTGCTGGCATCAATGCTGGTCTGTTATCCCGAAATTGAATCGGTGACCTATGAACCGAAAGATACTGAACTGACGATGGATTTTATCGTCAGCCGGGCTGTTTCGCAGCAGGAACTGGAAGGCTTCGTGAAGTTTCTCGACGAAAGCCTGCAGACCTATCATAGTCTTGAGACTGGACAGGCTGTCTGGCTGGCAGCTGAAGCTGAAGCACATGGGGAAACGGTGCTGCTGCATATCCGCCGCCAATTGCAGACAATGACTCGTGGAGAACTGACGTTGATCACGGCATTGCTCAGCGATAAATTTGGGGAGCAGTTGAAGGTTGATGCTCATACGCCTACCTCATTGGAACCGGATTTCTCCGATATACAGAGTGATCTGCTGGATCAGCTGCTGGACCAGGCACAGGAACTGCGAATCCGTGAACGCATGGTAGGTATGCGGGATAACGACAAGGTCGTTGTCTACAATCGTTGAGCAGGGAGGAAATATATGCGAGTAATGTTGACCGGGGATGTCATAGGCCGTCCAGGCCGCAAGACGTTTCAGGAGTATACGGCGAAGCTTCGCCGGGAGAAGAATGTCGATGTCGTCATCGTAAATGGTGAAAACTCGGCCGGTGGCAAAGGGATCACGCGTAAGTCATTGGATGCGCTCTATCATGGTGGTGCGGATATTGTCACTGCTGGCAACCACGTTTGGGATAAGAAGGATGTGCTGGAGTTTATTGATCAGGAGCCTTTCCTGATTCGTCCGGCGAATTATCCGGAAGGTACGCCGGGAAAAGGCTGGTGCGTCTATCCGTTCAAGGCCAAGAATATTGGTGTAATTAATTTGTCCGGACGGGCCTTTATGCCAGCGTTGGATTGTCCATTTCAGAAAATTGAGGATATCCTGTATGAGATGAGAGATGAGTGTGACATCATTTTTCTCGATTTTCATGCGGAGACAACCTCGGAGAAAATGGCGATGGGCTGGTATCTCGATGGCCGGGTCAATGGTGTAGTGGGAACGCATACACATATCCAGACAGTCGATGCCCGCGTATTGCCGGAAGGGACGGCGTATATTACGGATCTTGGCATGGTCGGCCCCTGGAACTCGGTGCTCGGCGTAAAAACGGATATCATCCTGCGCAAGTTTACCACAGGGATGCCCTGTCGTTTTGATCTGGAGGAAACGGGGCCGATGGTTTACTCAGCGGTTATCGTTGATATTGATGACCAGACGAACCGGACTACAGGCATCGAGCGTATATTGATTACGGAATAAGCCTTGAAGTTTTTTGAGCAGGCAGGATTCCCTGGAAAAAGGCAGAATATATTCATTAGTGACAGTAAGTTTACGTATGGTAGAATGGTAGACATTGTAGCAGGAGAGGACGTGCTGATCATGGATATATTGAAAGTCTCTGCCAAATCGAATCCAAACTCGGTCGCGGGAGCGCTGGCCGGGGTACTGCGTGAAAACGGCAGTGCAGAAATGCAGGCTATTGGTGCTGGTGCACTGAATCAGGCGGTCAAGGCAGTAGCCATTGCCCGCGGTTTTGTGGCCCCGCATGGCGTTGACCTCATCTGTATCCCCGCTTTTACGGATATACAGATTGATGGTGAGGAGCGTACGGCAATCAAATTGATTGTGGAGCCCCGCTGAAGATAGAGTATAGGAGTGACTACAGGATGCCTAGTGATTTGCATATGCATACGACGTTCTCAGACGGTCGTTTGACACCGGAGGAGCTCGTTGCAGCAGCAAAGACCGCCGGCCTCAGCTATATGGCGATTACCGACCACGATACCGTGGAGGGAATCAGTTATCTTTATGAGAATGGTCTTTATCCCTGCAAGGGAATCCATATTATCCCCGGAATTGAGTTCAGTGCACACCATCCGACGACCGAAATCCATATCCTTGGTTATAATGTGGATATTTATTATCGTGATCTGCTGGATAAGCTCAATGATGTGACTGAGGCCCGCTGGACCAGATTTAGTGAAATGATCGGGAAGCTTCAGCAGCTGGGGTATACCCTCAGTGAGGCTGAAGTTTTGACCATTGCTGGAACCAGTAAGTCCATCAGCCGTTCACATATTGCGCGTGTTTTGGTCAAGAAAGGGTATTTCAACTCAGTCCATGAGGCCTTTGATACTGTTCTGATGAAGGGCAAACCGGGTTACGTCTCTCACTTTCGGCTGGAGGTCGGAGAGATCATCGCGCTGATTAAAGCTGCCGGTGGTACGCCGGTATTGGCACATCCCAAGCTCATTGGGGATGATGAACTCGTTCGGCAGCTCTGCCAGCAGGGGATTGAAGGCATCGAAGCTTTGTACCCGCAGCATGACGAAGCCGATACGAACCGCTATTTGGCAATGGCCGCTGAGTATGGGCTTAAAGTGACAGGCGGTTCAGATTTTCATGGGTTTCCAACCCGTTATCCGCAGGAAGTCGGCATTTTTACGATCGATGATCAGTGGGCCGAGCCTTTTTATCATCCCGAGCAGAAGTTTGGGTAAGTACAGTCAGGAGTTAGCACTATGGATGTGATTGCTTTAGTCGGGCCAAGCGGCACTGGCAAGAGCCACCATGCGTTGATTGTAGCGCATAAACATAAAGCCGATGCGATCATCGATGATGGTATCCTGATCAAGGACGGTAAAATCCTCGGTGGGCACTCGGCCAAGAAAGAAAAGAGCAAGATCATGGCTGTACGGCGGGCAATCTTTGTCCTGCCCGGGCATGCGGAAGAAGTGAGGGCAGCGATACAGCAAGCAAAACCTCACCGGATCATGATACTCGGAACATCAGAAAATATGGTGCAGAAGATTGCCAAAGCCCTGCAGCTTCCGTCTATCGCAAAGATTATTCATATCGAAGATGTGGCAACAAAGCAGGAGATGGAAAAAGCACAGTTCTATCGGCTGAAGCAGGGCAAGCACATCATTCCGGTACCGACAATCGAACTTAAACCGCATTTTTCAGGCTATCTGGTTGACCCGCTGCAGACGCTGTTCAAACGTTCGCCCAAGCGTCGCCGTCGTCTGGGTGAGAAATCTATTGTGCGGCCGGTATTCAGTTACTATGGCAAGCTCAGTATTGATGACTCAGCTATTGAGGCGATTATCCGGCAGGTGGTAGGCCGGACGGAGGGCGTGACCAAAATCAGCCGGATTCAGGTCAGACATCTGATGAAGGGCGACGAGGATCTGGGGCTGACGATAGCTGGGGAGGTCGTTCTAAGTTATGGCAATCATATCCCGACCCTGATCAACCATGTACAGCAGGAGGTCCGGGAGTCTGTCGAATACATGACAGGTATGATTATCCACGAAGTCAATATCCGGGTCAAAGCCCTGTATGTGCAGGCATGAACGAGCCCCTGTGGAGAGGTATCTTCACAGGGGCTTTCTCATATCGATTCATTTTGGCGGCCGGGGCCGCAGTGGAGGAGGAAAAAGATGCAGGAAATCAAGCCACCAAAAAAATCATTGACGTTCTACTATGTTCTGGTGCTGGCCATTATCCTGCTGTTCAACGATATGGCACGGCCATATTTTACCCAGCAGCAGATTGAGCAGGTGGACTATGGCACCTTCATGACAATGATTGATGACAAGAAGATAGACAAGGTCGAGATCAAGGACAACCAGATCCTGTTCATCGGCAAGGATGACAACAAGAAATATAAGACCGGTATCGTGCAGGACCCGCAGCTGGCCGAGCGCCTGCATGCGTCGGGGGCGGTATTCTCACAGGACATCAAAGAGGAAACGTCGCCTTTCGTAAACTTCTTCATGACATGGATACTGCCACTGTTGATTTTCTTTGCCATAGGCCAGTATATGAGTCGTAAACTCATGGAAAAAGCCGGTGGCAATTCAATGATGTTCGGCATGGGGGGCGGCGGCAATCAGGCCAAGGTTTATGTGCCATCGTCAGAAGGCATTCACTTCAAGGATGTCGCCGGTGAGGATGAGGCCAAGGAGAACCTGTCGGAGATTGTCGATTATCTGCATAATCCGGAAAAATATTCCGAGATTGGTGCAGCTATGCCAAAGGGGGTCCTGCTGGTCGGTCCTCCGGGCACAGGCAAGACGATGCTGGCCAAGGCCGTAGCGGGTGAAGCCAATGTGCCCTTTTTCTCCATTGCCGGATCGGAATTCGTTGAAATGTTTGTCGGCATGGGCGCTTCCAAAGTCCGGGATCTTTTTAAGCAGGCGAAGGAGAAAGCCCCCTGCATTGTCTTTATTGATGAGATTGATGCCATTGGACAGAAGCGTAATGGCAACATGATGGGCAATGATGAACGGGAACAGACCCTCAACCAGTTGTTGACGGAGATGGATGGTTTTGAAGGTAATAATGGTGTCATCATTCTGGCCGCGACGAACCGTCCGGAGTCACTTGATCCGGCCCTGCTGCGTCCGGGACGTTTTGACCGCCGCGTGCCGGTTGAACTGCCAGATCTTGCCGGACGAGAGGCAATTCTCGAGGTCCATGCCCGTAAGGTGAAGCTGGCCGATGATGTGGATTTCCACACCATTGCCCGCATGGCATCTGGTGCCTCAGGCGCAGAGCTGGCCAATATTATCAATGAGGGTGCCCTGCGTGCGGTCCGGGCCCAGCGCAATCTTGTAACCCAGTCCGATCTGGAGGAGAGTGTGGAAGTGGTCATTGCAGGCTATCAGAAGAAGAATGCAATCCTGTCGGATAAAGAGAAGCATACCGTAGCCTATCATGAGATTGGTCATGCGCTGGTCGCCGCGCTGCAGACAAACTCGGCACCAGTCCAGAAAATTACGATCATCCCGCGAACCTCGGGCGCGCTGGGCTATACGATGCAGGTGGAGCAGAAAGATAAATATATCCTGACGCGTGAAGAACTGGAGAATAAGATTGCAACCTTCACGGCCGGACGCGCGGCTGAGGAAGTTAAATTCGGTCAGGTCAGCACCGGGGCGGCCAATGATATTGAGCAGGCCACGAAGCTGGCCCGGGCCATGATCACCCGTTACGGCATGAGTCCGGATTTTGATATGGTAGCGATGGAGACCGTCACCAATAAATATCTGGGCGGCGACACTTCGCTGGCCTGCTCTGCGGCAACCCAGAATCAGATCGACAAGCAGGTCGTTGAACTGGTCAAGAAACAGCATGACAAAGCAAGGAAAATGCTTGAAGAGAACCGCGAAAAGCTTGATGAACTGGCAGCGCATCTCTATGAGAGTGAAACGATTACAGGCGATGAATTTATGAAAATCCTGAAGCCGGAAACGGCCGCGGCCCTAGCGGATACGGACCATAATCAAACAATGGATATTGAGGCATAAAAAAACTGCTGTATATAGATTCGCATTATGCGTGCAGAATCTGTGTTCAGCAGTTTTTCTGTTTTTTAATGGATGGATCGAAGGGCTGGCAGCAGCAACAGAGCCGCCAAAGAATTGAGCAGGCCCTCCATGATGAGTCCGGGGGCCGAGGCCAGTCCGGCAGCGAGACTGTCATAGAGCAGCGCACCGAAAACCGTATAGCCGATGACCATCCAGGCAGAGGCCAGCAGAAAGGCTGTAATCATACGTCTACGGTCAGGCGTTATAGAGCCCGTGCGGGCAACGCGCCAGACGATGTCGGCCATGATGAATTTGATCAACAGCGTGGGCAGAATCCAGAGCGGGAATCCACCCAGCAAATCCGAAAGAGCTGAGCCGAGACAAGCCGCCAATAGTGCTTCGCGCCGCCCTAGCAAAAGAACGATCAGAAAAATGGCGGCATCACCCAGATGGGCATAACCTAGCGGAATCGGGATACGCGGGACGAAGGTAGCCAGAAAAACCACAGCAGTCATGACTGCCGTGATGCAGAGCTCATGTGGTGTAAATGTTTTTTGTTTGCAGATAAACATCGAATCACTTCTTTCTGAGATAGAGGCGTTAGGCCTTGTTTCGGGAATGATTCCAGTGTATACTGAAATTGACCTTAATGGAATAACCAAAAATATAAAATTTATGAGGTCAGATTGGAGGTCAGAATCCATGCTGACCTATTCATTTGCAGCCAGAAAAAAAGAGCCGCTCTATGAGCAGCTCTATCACTTTATTCGGCAGGACATTCTGGCAGGGCAGCTTCGTCCGGGGGAAAAGCTGCCTTCAAAGCGATCGCTGGCCCAGCATTTGGGAATCAGTACCATCACGGTCGAAGGGGCTTATGGTCAGTTGACTGCTGAGGGGTATTGCTATACACAACCCAAGCGGGGGTTTTTTGTATCAAGTCTTGAAGGGATTGGTGAAAAAAAGAGGCCAGTTCAGGTGCGCAAGACGGTTTCGCGGCCAGAACCTGTGCGTTATCTGGCTGATTTTGCGGCCAATAGTGTCAATCCGGCGGATTTTCCCTTTCAGATATGGACGAAGATGCTGCGCGAAGTAGTTGCCGATGAAGCTAAAGCATTGCTTAACCGGTCGCCCAGTGGCGGTGTGGCGGCACTGCGGGAGGCAATCGCGGAACACCTGCAGCATTTTCGGGGGCTGCAGGCAGCACCTGATCAGATCCTGGTAGGAGCGGGGACGGAGTATCTATACAGCCTGTTGGTAAAGTTTCTTGGGCGGGATAAATGTTTCTGCGTTGAGGAGCCGGGATATGCGCGTATCCGACAGATTTACGAAAGCAATGGCGCCAGATGTGCACTGGTGGGAATGGATGAACAGGGTATCCGGCTGTCAGAGCTCCGTGCACAAGGGGCACAGGTCGTGCATATCAGTCCGTCACATCATTTTCCGACTGGCCGCATCATGCCGATCAGCCGCCGCTATGAACTGTTGGCCTGGGCAAACGAACAGCCGGACCGCTATATCATCGAGGATGATTATGACAGCGAATTCCGTCTGACAGGGCGACCAATACCAACTATGATGGGGATTGATGTCAGCAGCAAGGTCATCTACATGAACACATTCTCCAAGAGCCTCACGCCGACCATCCGGATCAGTTATATGGTCCTCCCAGTTGAACTGGTCCGGCCTTTTTATGAGCAGCTGGGCTTCTATAGCTGTACGGTCTCTAATTTTGAACAGTATACCCTGGCCAGATTCATCCGCGAGGGGCATTTTGAGAAGCATATCAATCGGATGCGCACGCATTATCGCAAGCGCCGTGAAAAATTGCTTGGTCTGCTGCGCAAAGGCCCACTGGCGGGGAAGGCCGAGATCATTGAGCGTGGATCAGGGCTTCATATGCTGCTGCGCTTTGATACGCAGAAATCGGACCAGCAGCTTCAGCAGGACTTTTGTCAGGCTGGTATCCAGCTAAAGCCCCTGCAGGAATATTACACAGCAGCCAACCCTGCTGCTATGCATACCTTTGTTCTGAACTATTCTGGCGTTGAGGATCAGCAGCTGTCTGAGGCTATTGTGCGGATCGCCCGTTGTCTGTAGCTGTCTGCCGTTGGAAAAGATCTGCCAGCGTGGAATACAGGATTTGAGTATCAATCGGTTTGGCGATATGTCCATCCATTCCTGCTTCCAGGGCCTGATTCACGTCCTCGGTGAAAGCATTCGCCGTCATGGCAAAAATGGGAATCGTCTGGGCTTCGGGATGCTGGCTGGTGCGGATTTTGCGTGTTGCTTCGTAGCCATCCATAACTGGCATCTGGATATCCATAAGTATGACATCAAATGTGCCGGGAGGATTGTCGAGGAATAACTCGACGGCTTCCTGTCCGTCGTGTGCTGCTATGATTGTTGCCTGATTGAGTTCCAGCAGTTCTGTAGCGATTTCGCGGTTGAGCTGATTATCCTCGACCAGCAGGATACGGCGCCCCTCGAAATTGTAGGTCGTTTCAGCTGCTGTATCTGCATGGCGTCCCTGTTTCTCGCTAAGCTTCAAGAGCATATTGAAGATGGCAGACTGCAGCAAAGGCTTGGCCAGATAGGCATCTGCACCGGCTTCATGCAGCTTGTCCTGAATATTATCAAGCGTATAGGCCGAGATGATTGTGATGAGTATTTTGGGGCATTGGGCCCGGATTTCTTTTGCGGTTGCAAATCCGTTGACATCCGGCATATTCCAGTCAATGAAGCAGATATCATAAGGAGCCTTCGCCTTGTTCGTCAAGGCAATCCGCTTCAGGGCAGCAGCACAAGAGGGAGCAGTGTCGTAGCGGACACCGAGCCGGCTCAGGATTACGCCCATATATTCTAAAGTATGAGGATCATCATCAATCAGCAGGACACGCAGCGCATGCAGGGCTTTGCGGTGCGACAGGCTGATACTACTGGTCGTTTGTTCGAAGGGCAATTCGACGGTGAAGGTACTTCCTTTCCCCATTGAACTTGCTACGCTTATTTTTCCGCCCATGAGCTCACAGAGACTTTTGGTAATTGACAGTCCCAGACCGCTGCCACCAAATTTCTGGAAGGTTGAGGCTGAGGCCTGCTCGAAGGGCTGAAACAGGCGCTGCTGAAATTCTTCATCCATACCGATGCCATTGTCACTGATTTGGAAGCATAGACGCAGCGTATTTCCCTGCTGGCTGATCTGCCAGACTCTAAGCTGTATCTTGCCGCCGGCAGGGGTAAACTTCAGGGCATTGGAGAGCAGGTTGAGCAGGATCTGATTCAGGCGGACAGCATCGCCAATCAGCTGTAGATCTGGCAGTTGAATATCCGCCGTGAATTCAATCTTTTTGTCGACACAGAGATTGTGATAGATTTCATATAGCGAGTGAATGGCGGTCTGCAAATTGAATGGATCATGCGCAATATGTAATTTTTCATTTTCAATAGCTGATATATCCAGTATGTTGTTGATGATGGACAGCAGAACGCGCGAAGCCAGCGTAATCTTGTTCAGATAGTCGGCCATGCGAGGCGGCTCATCCAGATAACGCTGAGCCAGTGTCGTCATGCCGATAATCGCATTCATGGGCGTGCGGATCTCGTGACTCATACTGGACAGGAAATGACTTTTGGCCTGACTGGCCAGTTCCGCCTGTTTGATGGCCAGGGATAACTGTTCATTTTTTTGATTCAGCAGCATATAATGCCGATGACGCTGTTGGATGATGAAGGCAGCAAGACTCAGGCAGACCAGCAGCAGGAGTCCGGCAACACTCACCGTGACGCGATATTTATGAAACAAGTCCATCCAGGTGGGCTGATAAGGTGTGCCAACGGTATATTTCATGGTAATGTTATGCAGTTTGTCATAATCCAGTGCGATGATTGTCTTGTTCAGGATATGCATGAGTAGCGGATTCTGTGAGGCATCGGCTGCAATGCTGAAATCCTCTTTGGCGCGGTCGCTCGTATCCCAGGTCGTCAGATCATCGAATTGCGGGTGCTGCAGCAGGGCATCGATAATCTCGGTGTTCTGGATGAGGATATCGGCTTTTCCGTCCAGCACGGCATTCATACAATCCTGCGTGGTATTGAACGTAGTAACCAGCGTGTAGTCGGGGTAGGTATCTTTTACATAACTGATAATTCCGCGGGCATCACTGGGAATTGCGATACGGTACGAACTCTCGGGATTAAAGCGCTGGTCTTTTCGACCGACAATAACCAGCTTTCCATGGAAATAGGGAACGGACATCCGGATGGTGGGATCATTGCGATGCTCACGAGTCAGGATAAAGCCTGTGGCCAGGTCGATTTTCCCCGCTCGCAGGAGATCCAGCGGAGCAACACCAGGGGTGATGGGGACATGTTCGAATTTCAGGCCGCTTTTTTCGCTGATGAGATTCAACAAGTCAATCGTAATACCATACAACTGTCCCTGCGAAGCATCATAGGCAGAAAATGGATAGCGGGAACTGAAATGACCAATGCGGATGACCGGGTGGCTTTTGATATAGGCGATTTCTTCTTTGGTATATAAAGGGGAGGCCAGCTGGAAGGTGTTTCCGTAATATTGCGAAAATAATTGGCTTTCGAGTTCCGGTTGAGTGAAGCGCAGCTGTTCCATTGCTTCATTAAGAACCGTCATGAGTCCATCGGTACGGCCCTTACGCGCGACAAAATAGAATGGATCCATAGAAATCTGTCCGATGATCTTGTAGTTTCGCGCTGAGTAGAGCGTACAGCCGACAAAAGCATCAATCTGGCCGGCATCGAGCGCGGCAAACATGTCAGTTCCCTCAGCAAAAGGCACCTCCGTGTACTGGAAACCACGCTGTCGGGCGTAGTGGCGCAGAAGCTCCTGATGGTAAGAGTCGGCGGTGACGCCGATACGCATTCCATTGAAAGCCTGATAGTCTTCGAAGAAAACCTTCTGATTGTCCGGCTGCGTAAAAAGCACCGCCGAATCCACGCCAATCGGCTGACGGCTGAATTCATAACGGGATTCCCCTTCAGGCGTCCTGGTAATTGAACAGAGCAAATCGATTTCGCCAGTCTGCAATTTAGCCTGTAAGTCGGAACTTGAACCATAGATGAATGTATAATTCCAATTCGTATGCCGGGCAAGCTCTGTCAGGTAGGCATACATATAGCCGTCGTAAGTGCCATCTGGCTGCTGCTCGAGAAATCCATGTGTATTCCTGTAGCCAATCCGTAATGTCATGGGCGCATTGGGTGGCGTTTCTTCGGCAGCTGCCGGGACCACGGGGGAAAGCAACAACACCAATAAAGCAAACAGCAGGCAAAGCCTTTTCATCGAAATCACCATCCTTATCATTGTTATCGTCACAAAATTTTGCAAACTATACAATTATACAATATCATATTTTGCCCGATTTTCAAAGGGGCGGAAGATATGATATTTATGTGTTAGAAAAAGCTGCCCGCTGGCAGCTTTTTCTATTGCTATTCATGTAAAGGTGTGGTTAATGAACCAATTCCTTCAATTTCTACAGTTACTATATCGCCAGACTTCAGCCAGTTCTGCCTATCCTTGGGATAGCCCATGATTACACCTTTGGGAGTACCGGTGAAAATCAGATCGCCGGGCTTCAGTGTGAGGTATTGAGAAATATAGCTGACAATCGTCGCGCAGTCAAAGATCATATCCCGGGTGTTGCCATCCTGACGCAGCTCACCATTGACATAGCTTCGGATCTGCAGGGCTGCAGGATTAAGCTCGTCAGCTGTTGTGATGCAGGGACCAATCGGTGCAAAGCCATCGGGCGTCTTGCCGAGCAGCCACTGCGTTGTGCGCAGCTGAAGGTCACGCGCCGAAAAATCATTGCCGGCCGTGTAGCCGAAGATATACTTCGGCGCATCCTCAAGGCTGACCTTGCGGGCTGCATGGCCGATGACAATGACCAGCTCGGCTTCATAGTCATAGTGGCTGGCCGTATCGGGCAGGATGATCGGATGATTATGGGCGTTCAACGCATTGTTGAACTTGCTGAAAAGCGCCGGATAGGCTGGTTTCTCCAGCTGTGTTTCGGCCGTATGCTCGGCATAGTTGAGCCCGACGCAGAGAATTTTTTCCGGTGCGATGACCGGCGGGGCGAAGTGCGCGACATGAGTGAGTGGCTTGCCATGCTTTAGAATGCGGGCGACATTTTCGCGGTGCAGGCCGCTGCGATCGGCGATGACATCCATCATCGTGACCGGATAGCCGCAGCGATTCACATCGACGAAGCGCTGCCCGTCCGTGACACCCAGGTGCAATTCGTTGTCCTGATAAAAATTGAAGAGTTTCATACGAACACCTCACTTATTTTCAAAATTGCCTTTATTGTAACATATTTTGAGGTGCATTGGTAGGAGCGATGCGTCTGTTTTGCCGGCAAAGAGCAGCAAAACGTTTGTGAATACGCAGGTCTGGACATAGCTCTGGATGGAAGGCCATTGCCAGCTGATTGTGATATTGCACAGCCACAATCGTCGTACCGGCATGCGCGAGTATGACTACCCCCGGCTGTACGGATTTGATGGCCGGAGCCCGGATGAAGCGCATCTCGATGGGGCCAAGATCTGCGAACCTGCCCGTTGTTGTGAAACTGCCAAGCTGACGGCCATAGGCATTGCGGCACACTGCGACAGGCAGCGTCTGGAAGCCGGGCTGCGTTTCCCCCTCGACTTCCTCAGCCAGCAGGATCAGACCGGCACAGGTCGCCAGGACAGGCATCCCCTGACGGATGCGTTCCTGCAGCGGTAAGAAGAGATTGAGATCACGCAGCAGCTTCTTTTGGACACTGCTCTCGCCGCCGGGCAGTACCAGCCCGGACAGATCATCGTCGAGGTCGGCGCGCTGCCGGATTTCCCGGCAGTGGAGACCCAGTGAAGTCAGCTTCTGTTCATGTTCGATGAAGGCGCCCTGCAGAGCCAGCACGCCAATCGTTTGCTGATAATTCATTGTCAGACCTCATTTCCCGCGCTCAGCCATGAGCAGCTCAATCTCCTGGGCATTGATTCCAACCATGGCCTCGCCCAGATTCTCTGACAAAGCCGCGATGAGGGAGGCATCCTGATAGTTTGTGACCGCCTGTACAATTGCGGCTGCGCGCTTCGCCGGATTGCCGGACTTGAATATACCGGAACCGACGAATACGCCCTCCGCACCGAGCTGCATCATGAGTGCAGCATCAGCTGGGGTAGCGACGCCGCCGGCTGCGAAATTGACGACTGGCAGCTTCCTGTGGTCGTGGACGTAGCAGATCAGATCATAGGGCACCTCGAACTGCTTGGCCGCCTCGAACAGCTCATCTTGGCGGAGCGCAGCAACGCGGGCAATTTCGCCATTGATCTTGCGCAGATGATGCACGGCCTGGATCACATCGCCGGTGCCCGGTTCGCCCTTGGTGCGGATCATCGAGGCACCCTCACTGATCCGCCGTAATGCCTCGCCGAGATTCTTGGCACCACAGACAAATGGAACCTTGAATGCATGCTTGTCGATATGGAAGACATCATCTGCTGGTGAAAGCACCTCACTTTCATCAATATAGTCGATTTCGATCGCCTCCAGCAGCTGGGCCTCGACAAAATGTCCAATGCGGCACTTGGCCATGACCGGAATCGAAACAGCTTCCTGGATTCCGTGGATCATGGCCGGGTCGCTCATGCGCGAAACACCGCCCGCTGCACGGATATCTGCCGGAATCCGCTCCAAAGCCATAACCGCACAGGCACCGGCTTGTTCCGCAATCCGCGCCTGTCCGGGCGTCGTGACATCCATAATAACCCCGCCCTTGAGCATCTGGGCCAGTTCCTTGTTAAGTTCATAACGATCCTGTACATCCGTCTTCACAGCTGTCATAGAAAGCACTCCTTTAGCCAATAACTCAGACTGAATTGCCTGATGTGCTCTATGATACAGATATACTGGTTATATAAAAATGCCCAATTTTATATTTTATAAAATGGTCAGATTGGCATGATGGGAAGCACTTTTATCAGCAACTGGCATAAAAGGACAAAACTGGCCTTGCAAAATTGGCCCTTGTTAATGACTTAAGGTGATCATACCGTAAGTCAATTGGAATGACGGTATTTAAAGAGTTGATTCTTATGTTAGATATAGTAGTATATGATTTTACCCAAAATTTTGAGAGTGTGAATAAGCCCAGTAAAATCAAAGGCTTTTTTAGAACTTTTTATTTTGGGTATTTAAAGGGAATTGGCCCTCAAGCTAGAATAGCTAAAGGTAAGATGTTGTTTTGCTGTCAGTTATCCGCCGTATAGGCGGCTTAGTATTTGACTAAAGCTGAGGGGAATGAATAAGATGATATTCTGTCGGCTCGTTATCAAAGCCGGTAGAATATGGAATTGGCTATAATTAATTATTGACAAACGCTCGTATAAGGAGTAGGATGGTTTTATCGATTTAAAAAACATATACGAAAAGTATGATTAAACGGATTACCGCAGGTCATTCGACAAACGAAAGCCTATGGATCGTGTTTCATCAAAGCAGATCTCATCTGAGCCCACAGGGGCGGAGAGATGCTTGGTGGAGTGCGGCCATAGGCTTTTTGGTATGTGTGGTTTGATCGGAGAAATGGAAAGCATTATGGATGGGAGTGACGATAATGAACAAGAAAAAGGCAGTTGGTCTGTTACTAGGAACGTTGTTGGCAATGGGGATGCTGGCGGGATGCGGCAGTGAGGATCAGTCGGCTGATAGTGACAGCGGAGCAGCAAAGGAATTCCTGAATGTCTCGTATGATCCGACGCGTGAGCTGTATGCTGAGTTCAATGAGAAGTTCAAGCCGGAGTGGAAGGGGCAATCCGGCGAGGACATCACGTTCTCCCAGTCGCATGGCGGTTCGGGCAAGCAGGCACGTTCGGTTGAGGAAGGGCTGGAGGCGGATGTGGTGACGCTGGCATTGGCTTATGATGTGGATGAGATCAGTCAGGCCGGGCTCATTGATAAGGATTGGATCAAGAAATTCCCTAACAATTCGGCGCCGTATACGTCGACAATCGTATTTCTGGTTCGCAAGGGCAATCCGAAACAGATCCATGACTGGAATGATCTGACGCGTGAGGATGTGCAGGTGGTTACGCCGAATCCCAAGACGTCGGGCGGGGCGCGCTGGAATTATTTGGCGGCCTGTGCTTATGCTAGTGAGCAGTTCCATGGTGATGAGGGTCAGATTAAGGATTTTATGAAGAAAATGTTCAGCCATGTTGTCGCTCTGGACTCTGGAGCCCGTGGCGCGACAACGTCCTTTGTGCAGCGTGGTCAGGGGGATGTACTGATTGCCTGGGAGAATGAGGCCTTGCTGTCGGTGAAGGATGACCCGGATAAATACGAGGTTGTGATTCCGTCGATCAGTATTCTGGCTGAGCCATCGGTGGCGGTTGTGGATGAAGTGGTTGACCGCAAGGGGACGCGCAAGCTGGCTGAGGCCTACATCAATTATCTCTATAGTGCGCAGGGGCAGGAGATTGCGGCCAAAAATTTCTACCGGCCGCGCGATCCGGAGATTGCGGCTAAATATGCCAGTCAGTTCCCCGCTCTTAAGCTGGTGACAATCGATGATGCGTTTGGCGGCTGGGCTAAAGCGCAGAAGGTACATTTCGCGGATGGCGGATCATTTGACCAGATTTATGAGAAGCAATAAGCAGGCAGTTTGAGAAAGAGAGGCTAATATTGATGAGGGGGAACCGCAAGATCATCCCAGGGTATTCGTTTACGCTGGGTGTTACATTCTTTTATTTGTCGCTGATCCTGCTGATCCCTTTAGCGGCGTTTGTTCTGTATGCGAGTGGTATGGGCTGGGCAAAATTTTGGGCTGAAATCGCTGATTTTCGGGTGTTTCATGCCTATGCCATCAGTTTCGGCTGTGCATTGGCAGCAGCTGTGATCAATGCGGTATTCGGTCTGCTGATTGCCTGGGTACTGGTCCGCTATGATTTTCCGGGCAAGCGTATTCTGGATGGGCTGATTGATTTGCCATTTGCGCTGCCCACGGCAGTGGCGGGTATTGCGCTCACGACGCTTTATGCGGAGAATGGCTGGCTCGGACGATACTTCTATGCCGCGGGTATTCCCTCAGCGTTTTCCGTGCTTGGTATCACGATTGCGTTGATCTTTGTTGGTATTCCGTTCGTGACCCGCAGTGTACAGCCTGTTCTGCGCGATCTGGACCCGCAGCTTGAGGAGGCTGCCCGCATGTTAGGCGCAGATGAGCGGCGTACATTCTGGTCGGTGATTTTTCCGGAACTGGTGCCGCCGCTGCTCACTGGTTTTGCGCTGGCTTTTGCCCGTGGCATTGGAGAGTATGGCAGTGTCGTATTTATTGCCGGTAATCTTCCCTATGCGACGGAGATTGCGCCGCTGCTGATCATGGCCAAGCTGGAGCAGTTCGACTATCAGGCGGCAGCAGCGATTGCTATCGTGCTGATGGGATTGTCTTTTGCAATCCTGCTGGGGATCAATGGCTATCAGCGATATCGGATGAGGAAGATGGGGGTGTGAGGTATGCGTAGAGCAAAACAGTCATGGCGCTGCTGGGTGATGATCAGTATGGCGGCAGCGTTTCTATTCGTCATGCTGGTTCTGCCCCTGCTGCTCGTGTCAATCGAGGCGCTGCGTAAGGGCTGGACGGCCTATATGGCGGCGCTGACGGAGCCTTTTGCCGTCAAGGCGTTATACCTTACGCTTGAGGCGACGGTACTGGCGGTTGTACTCAATACGTTGTTTGGTCTGGCTTCGGCCTGGCTGCTCACGAAATATGATTTTCGTGGCAAGGCCTGGCTGGGGGCATTCATTGATCTGCCCTTTGCAATTTCGCCAGTGGTAGCCGGTCTGTTTTTTATTATGCTGTTTGGGCGGATGAGTCCGCTGCATCCCTTCCTGCAGGCTGAGCATATTGCGATTGTCTTTGCGGTGCCGGGCATTATACTGGCTACCATCTTCGTGACGCTCCCGTTTATTACCCGGGAGCTGATACCGGTGATGGAGGCGCAGGGACGCAGTGAGGAGGAGGCAGCGGCAACGATGGGCGCTGGTGGCTGGACGATATTTCGCCGGGTGACACTCCCAAATATCCGCTGGGCGCTGCTGTACAGCGTTATCCTTTGTACGGCCAGAGCACTGGGCGAGTTTGGTGCAGTCTCAGTGGTGTCCGGACATATTCGGGGTAAAACAAATACTCTGCCGCTGCATATCGAGATCTTGTATAACGAATATAATTTTACGGCGGCTTTTGCCGTAGCGTCCATTCTCGTACTGCTGGCAGTTGCGATTTTGGTCGTACGCAATCTGGTGGAATGGCAGGCGAAAAGGGGGAGTGAAAATGCCGATTGAAGTAGAGCTGAGGCAGATAGGAAAAATGTTTGGCAGCTTTCAGGCCGCAGATGATGTCAATCTTCAGGTGGAAAAAGGTCAGCTGGTCGGACTGCTCGGCCCGTCAGGCAGTGGCAAGACAACAATCCTGCGCATGATCGCAGGACTAGAGACGCCGGATACAGGAGATATTCTGATTGGCGGGCGCCGGGTCAATGATCTGCCACCGGGCAGGCGGGGCATTGGTTTTGTTTTTCAAAACTATGCTTTGTTCCGGCACATGACGGTTCGCGAGAATATTGCCTTTGGGTTGAAGGTGCAGCATTTGCCGGCAGCGAAGAGCCGGGAACGGGTCGATACGCTGATTGAGCTGATTGGGCTCAAGGAGTTCGGCAGCCGCTATCCGCTGCAGCTGTCGGGCGGCCAGCGTCAGCGGGTCGCGTTTGCCCGGGCGCTGGCACCGCAGCCGGAGCTGCTGCTGCTCGATGAACCGTTTGCGGCAATCGATGCGAAGGTTCGCAAGGAACTGCGCCAATGGCTGCGGCAGACGATTCATCAGCTGGGAATTACGAGTATTTTTGTGACGCATGATCAGGATGAGGCGGTAGAGGTGGCAGATTCTATTCTGATTACCAGCCGGGGGCGTATCGAGCAGAGCGGGACACCGGTCGAGATCTATCAGCATCCGCAGACACCATTTGTGGCCGATTTTATTGGCGAGGCCATACATGTGCCGGACTATACGATTTTTAAGGGATTTCAGAATGGTGAAGGGGATCACGAGGGAATCATACGGCCGGAGTTCCTGGAGGTCGGAGCTGATGAGAGTGAGATTCTCATGCCGCTGGCTGCGGAGCGCGGGATCGTCCGAGGGACTTATTTCCGGGGCAGCAATGTTCAGGTGGATATCGAGGTTTGCGGGCAGGTACTGCGGGCCTGGCGCAGTCTTGAGAAACGGCCTTTACAGGAGGGCGATGAGGTACTGGTCCTGATTCATCGGATCTACAGTTTTGCTCATGGGCAGACACAGATTATCGAAAATCAGGCCAAGCAGGATATTTCGGTGGTCATTTGATGGGAAGGAGCAGGATATGCAGAAAATAGAGAAATCAGCCGATATCCTGATTATTGGCGGTGGTGCCGCGGGCTGTTTTGCTGCTATCACGTTGGCAGATAAGCATCCGGAGATGAGCGTGCTGCTGGTGGACAAGGCAAATATCCGGCGTAGTGGCTGTCTGGCGGCGGGAGTCAATGCACTCAATGCGTATATCGGGATTGGACATACGCCAGAGGACTATGTGGATTATGCGGCGGCTGATGCAGCCGGCATCGTGCGGGAGGACCTGCTGCTCTCGATGGCCAGAGGACTTAATGCGGTTACGCGGCAGATGGAGCAGCTGGGCCTGGTCATCCTGAAAGATGAAGCTGGCAACTATGCCTCTCGTGGCTGGCGTAATATCAAGATTAATGGCGAGAATATCAAGCCGCTGCTGGCAGCGGCAGTTCGGCAGTCTCCATCGGTCGAGGTGGTCGAGCATGTGGCTGTGGTGGACTATCTGCAGGCCGCGGATGGGAAGACGGTAACTGGTGCCTGGGGCATCAGTGTTCGGGAGGACACGGTGTATTTCCTGCAGGCGAAAGTGGTCATCTGTGCGACGGGCGGTGCATCGGGGCTTTATCGGCCAAACCACCCGGGCAGTGCCCGGCACACGATGTGGTATAGCCCGTTCAATACTGGAGCAGGTTATGCGATGGGACTGAGGGCCGGCGCAGAGATGACAACTTTTGAAATGCGGTTTATAGCCTTGCGCTGCAAGGATACGATAGCGCCGACGGGGACGCTGGCGCAGGGAGTCGGAGCGCAGCAGGTCAATGCACAGGGCAGGCATTATCAGGCCGCCTATGGCAATACAACGTCCGAGCGCCTCTATGCCGTGGTCAGCGAGAATCTGGCCGGGCGGGGTCCCTGCTATTTGGAGACCCATGGGATTACGGCGGAGCAGCAGGCTTCGCTCGAGAAAGCCTATCTTAATATGGCGCCGGCGCAGACGATGCGCTGGCGGGAGACTGGGCTTGGGCCGTCAGCAGCCGATGTGGAGATTGAGGGGACGGAGCCTTATGTGGTCGGTGGGCATACGGCCAGTGGTTATTGGATCGACACTCGTCGGGCGACGACACTGCCGGGGCTGTTTGCGGCCGGGGACGTGGCTGGTGGGTGTCCACAGAAATATGTGACCGGGGCTTTTGTTGAAGGGCGCATTGCAGCCGAAGCGGCAGCTGAGTATGCGGCTGGCAGGCCGCTGCCAGCCGCCGCTGCCGGCCAGTGGCAGCAGATCCTGGCCCGGGTCAGGCGGTTGCGCGCGGCCCCGACGGGAGCAGTGTTATTTTCGACGGATGGGTTGGAGGAGGCCATGCAGCAGGTTATGGATGAGTATGCGGGTGGCATTGCAACGGCCTATCGCTACACGGAGCAGCAGCTTCGGCTGGGCCAGAAACATATCGCCCGGCTGATCCGGCTCAGCGAGAGCCTGCGGGCGAGGGATGGTTATGATCTTTTAAAGCTGTTTGAGCTGCAGGAGCGGCTGCTGGTCTGCCGCGTACTCATCGAACATCTGCTGGCCCGGCGTGAGACGCGCTGGCATAGTTTTGCGGAGAACATGGACCATCCGGGTCGCAGCCATGATTTCGAGAAATATGTCAATTCCCGGCTGGAACAGGGGGAGGTCCGGATTATCTTCCGCGATCTGGTGAAGCGAGGTGAGCACTATGAGCATCAGCATTGATGCCACGCGATGCATCGGTTGTGGCCGCTGCGCCGAGGTCTGCCCCGGAAATCTGCTGCAGCTGTCAGCGGGACGGGCGGTCATCCGTGAAGCCCGGGACTGCTGGGGCTGCACGGCCTGCATCAAGTCGTGTTCCAAGGCGGCAATCAGCTATTATCTGGCAGCCAGTCTGGGCGGGGCTGGTGGCAGGCTATATGCAGATGATGGTCCACAGCAGCTGATCTGGCGGCTGGAACTGGCTGATGGATCATCGCAGCAGATCATTGTAAACAAGGCCGAGGCCAATCAATATTGATTGACGGTTGAAGATAGGAGAGAATGCAAATGGCAATGGATCATCTGGACCAATTGGAAGCAGAAAGTATCTATATTCTGCGGGAAGCATATAAGAAACTGGGCAAGCTGGGAATGCTCTGGTCAATCGGCAAAGATTCGACGGTGCTGCTGTGGCTGGCCAAGAAGGCCTTTTATGGTCATGTGCCATTTCCGTTTATCCATGTGGATACAAAGCATAAGATTCCGGCAATGATCGAATATCGGGATCGTGTGGCCAAAGAGCTGGGACTCGATCTCATCGTCCATACCAACTGGGAGGCTATCCATGCGGGCATGGGACCGGATAAAGGCCGGCTTGCCTGCTGCAAGGCGCTCAAGACCGATGGCCTGCGCCAGGTGGTAAAGGAGTATGGTTTTGACGGATTGATTGTTGGTGTGCGCCGGGATGAAGAAGGTTCCCGCTCCAAGGAACGGGTATTCAGTGAACGTACGCGGGATGACGGCTGGGACTATACCAATCAGCCGCCAGAGCTTTGGGACCAGTTCAAGACGGATTTCCCGAAAGGCAATCATATTCGGGTTCATCCGATCCTGGCCTGGAGCGAGGTGGATATCTGGGAGTATATCCGCCGGGAACAGATTCCAATCATCGATTTATATTTTGCCAAGAATGGCAAGCGATATCGGAGCCTTGGCTGCGCCTGCTGTACAGGAAGAATCGATTCGGAGGCGGACACGCTCGATAAGATCATTGAGGAACTCAAGCATACGAAGACGGGCGAGCGGGCGGGCCGCAAGCAGGATCAGGAAGATGCCTATGCGATGCAGAAACTGCGTAAAGAGGGGTATATGTAATGGAACAGAATGCGAAAGAAGAAGGGCTGCGCGTCGTTGTGGTCGGTCATGTGGATCATGGGAAATCAACCGTTATCGGCCGACTGCTTTATGATACGGAGTCATTGCCTGAAGGCGCGGTGGACAAGGTCCGGCGCATCGCCAAGGAGACGGGCAAGCCGTTCGAGTATGCGTATCTGCTGGATGCTTTTGAGGAAGAACAGAAGCAGGGCATCACGATTGACACGACGCAGATCCAGTTCGCGACCGACAAGCGGGAATATGTCATCATCGATGCCCCAGGTCATAAGGAATTTCTCAAGAACATGATCTCCGGTGCAGCAAATGCGAATGCGGCGCTGCTCATCGTCGATGCGCAGCAGGGCGTGCAGGAGCAGTCCCGCCGCCATGGCTACATGCTGAGTCTGCTGGGCATTCGTAAGGTTTATGTGGTGATCAATAAGATGGATCTGGTCAGCTGGTCGGAGATGGCATTCCATCAGGCAGCCAAAGATATGAAAGAATTTCTCGACGGACTTGGCGTTCATCCGCTGCGCTATATCCCCGTATCGGGATTTCTCGGCGACAATATTGCTACGCCATCGGTCAATATGCCCTGGTATGATGGCGCCACTTTACTGAACTCTCTGGACCTGTTGGAAGGAGAGGCCAGTATTGCGGATAAGGCGCTGCGGCTGCCGATACAGGATGTGTTCAAATTTGATGACCGTCGGATCATTGCTGGCCGGATCGAGTCAGGCCAGCTTCATGTGGGCGATGAAATTGCAATCTATCCTTCTGGACGGCGAACGACGATTACTGAGATTGCGTGCTGGCAGGAACGGGATCGCCGGACCACGGCTGCTGCTGGGGAGTCGACAGGAATCATTGTCAAAGATGAATTCTTCAATCAGCGTGGTGAAATTATCACGCATCCCAGTGATGAGCCGCCAGCAGTATCCAATCGTCTGCGTGCATCGTTGTTCTGGATGGGGAAAGAACCGCTGCGGCTGAATAAGACTTACAAGCTCAAACTTGCTACGCAGGAAGTCGAGGCCGAGGTTGAAAGCATTGTCAAGACCATCGACGCATCGAATCTCGACAGCCGTGAGGGGGTCAGTGAGATCCAGCTTAACGATGTGGCCGAGGTAATTCTACGGCTGAAGGACACCATTGCGTTTGATGTGTTCCAATCCCATCAGGCTACGGGGCGTTTTGTACTGGTCGACGGTTATGATGTGGCTGGTGGAGGAATCGTGGTGACGGCAGAATCCGCGGCAGACACTCAGGATCCTGTATTTATCGGCGAACGGATAACAGCTCGGGGAGACCTGTTTGATGAGTTCTACTATGATGTGGAACGCTACACGATAACGAAGGTTGCGGCTGCCCCGCAGAGTACCTATCGGGTCGGCGATACGATCCCGACCAAAGGACTCAGCTTTGACTATCCGGCCGATTTCGACATACTGGTTTTGCGCGATCAGGCAGCTATAGCGGTCCGCCAGCGCCAGATTACGGCTATTTGCCCGCTGTCAGAATATCAATACAGCGGCTATCCGCTGATCAATGGGCGGGGCTTTGGTTTGAAGGTGCGGGATGAGGCTGCCCTTCAGCAGCTGCTCACAGAGTATTCTACTCTGGTCACTGGACAGGCAGCGCCCAAGCAAAGGGCAGATTTTGCGAATCGCAATTATTTCCTGAACCAGTACCGGACATTGAAATTCTATTTTGATTATGTAATCTGAACGCAAAAGCCAGACAGCTGCATGGGATACATGTACGGTCTGGCTTTTCTTGTCAACCATGGAGGTTGTTGGTGCGTTTATTGGACCTGTTTAATTCTGGCTTATCTCGATTAGTCAGCTGAATAAACTGTGGCAGAAAATAAGAAAAACACTTGACTTTCATGGGAGGCTGAGCTATGATAAAAATATCAGTTTATAAAACATATACAAATAATATGATTAAACGGAATACCGTAGGTCATTCGAAACACGAAAGCCTGCTGGAACCGCACGAGAGCCATGTAGAGCATCAGTTATCCGGCAGATTGCAGTCGGTGCTGGGCATCTGCTGGAGACGTCTGCGATTCCAGCAGGCTTTTTCTTTTGGAAGAGGAAGGAAAATAGGACATGAAGGTAGCAGTGAATGGTGAACCGCTCGAGTTGGCAGGGGAAATCAACATCAAGGAACTATTAGTGGCTGCCAAGGCAGATCAGCCGGAATATGTGACGGTGCAGCTTAATGGAGAGTTCATTGATCATTCTGGATTTGAGGATACCTTTGTCAAAGAAGGCGATACGATAGAATTTCTGTATTTCATGGGAGGCGGTGCACGATGAGCAGTCTGACGAATGAGCAGCTGGAGCGGTATTCCCGCCATATCCTGTTGCAGCAGGTCGGTGGTAAAGGTCAGAAGAAACTGTTGCAGGGAAGGGTGCTGGTCATCGGTACAGGTGGTCTTGGTTCGCCGGCCGCGATGTATCTCGCTGCAGCCGGTGTCGGGAAGATTGGCCTGGTTGATTTTGATGTCGTGGACTTGTCTAATCTGCAGCGGCAGATCATTCATCAGACGAAGGATGTAGGGCGCCCGAAGATTGATTCCGGCCGGGAGACGATTGCGGCCATCAATCCTGATGTGCAGGTCCATACCTACAATGAGATGGTCCGTGCCAACAATATTCGTGATATCATCCGCGATCAGGATTATGATTTCATTATTGATGGCACCGATAATTTTCCAGCCAAGTTTTTGATCAATGATGCCTGTGTTTTTGAGAAGAAGGCCTATTCTCATGCCGGGATTATTCGGTTTCAGGGGCAGACAATGACTTATGTGCCAGGGCAGGGGCCATGCTATCGCTGCGTATTTCCGACGATGCCGCCGAAAGATGCTGTCCCGACCTGTCGTCAGGCTGGAGTGCTGGGCGTAATGGGCGGTGTGATTGGGACGCTGCAGGCAACGGAGGCCCTCAAGTATCTACTGGGCATTGGTGATCTGTTGACTGGCTATCTGCTCACCTATGATGCATTGACGATGACGTTCCGTAAGGTGAAGCTGCCGAAGAACCCGCATTGCGCAGTCTGCGGTGATGAGCCGACGATAACCAGACTGATTGATTATGAGCAGCCGGCCTGTGATCTCGGAACGCATTGAGATAGGGGGAAATGATGCAGATTCGCTTGAAACGCGCCGATTATGAGGCGCTGATCATCCATGCCAGGCAGCAGGCGCCAGCTGAGGACTGTGGTCTGCTGGGGGGCAGAATACAGGATGGGATAAAGATGGTAGAGAAGGTATACTATCTGACGAACACGGATCATAGTCCGGAACATTTTGCTATGGAACCGCAGGAGCAGTTTGCGGTGGTTCGCGAATTGCGGAGCCATGGCTGGATACTTTTGGGTAACTGGCATAGCCATCCGGCTACGCCGTCGCGTCCCAGTGAAGAGGATAAGCGGCTCGCGTTCGATCCGGCGGCCAGTTATCTGATCCTTTCGCTGGCGGCTGACCAGCCGGTATTGCATAGTTTTCAGGTGGCAAAGGATAAGACGGTGACGAAAGAAGCTTTGGAAATTATCGCATAAGAATCAGGGATATCGTAATAGAATGCAGCCTGGCAGGCTGCAGCTTAATTCAGGAGGGAATAACGATGGCTGTGGATTATAAGGAACTCAAGAAGGGCGGCTTTATGCGCCAGAAGCAGAAAGACAACTTTTCAATGCGGCTGAAATCAGTCGGTGGACACTTTACTGCTGCGCAATTGGCGACAGTCCAACAGGTAGCGGAGCAGTATGGCAAAGGCTATGTCCATCTGACCTCGCGGCAGGGCATTGAAATTCCGTTCATCCAGTTGGCAGATATTGACAATGTCAAGAAAACTTTGCTGGCTGGTGGTGTACAGGTAGGAGTCTGTGGCCCGCGGGTGCGTACAATCACGGCCTGTCAGGGCAATGCAGTCTGTCCGTCGGGGCTTATCGATACCGCGAAGCTGGCCAATGAATTTGATAAGCGCTATGGCGGGCGGGAACTGCCACATAAATTTAAGTTCGGTTTCACCGGCTGCCATAACAACTGCCTTAAGAGCGAGGAAAACGATCTGGGAATTAAGGGCGGTACACAGCCGGACTGGCAGGCCTCTGCCTGCACATACTGTGGTGTTTGTCAGGCAGTCTGCCCGGAAAAGGCGATTATCGTGGATAAAGCAGCACAGACCGTTCAGCTCGATCAGGATAAGTGTGTATACTGTGGCAAATGCATTAAGAGCTGTCCGACGGATGCATGGACTGGTCAGAACGGATTCGTGCTGTCTTTCGGTGGGCTTTATGGCAATCGTATCGCTGTTGGCCGGCATTTCCTGCCGATCATCTTTGATGAGGCCAAGGTTTATGAAATTGTTGATGTGACACTGGCATTTTTCGAAAAAAATGCAAAGCCGAGTGAGCGCTTTGGCAACTGTCTCGATCGCGTGGGCTGGGATAAGTTCCAGCAGGAAGTGGAGGCTGTATTATGAGCCGCAAACCTGATGATACGCTGGACATCACTGATGTAGTATGCCCGATGACGTTTGTGAAGACAAAGATGAGTCTGGAGGATATGGAAGACGGACAAGTGCTGGCTGTTCATCTCAATGATGGTGAACCCATTCAGAATGTACCGCGCAGTCTTAAGGATGAGGGGCATAAGGTTCTGTCTGTCAATCAAAATACTGACGGCACCTATGATCTGTTGGTCGAAAAGAACGGGCTTAGTGCATCATGACAGAAAACAATCAGTGAGAATGCAAAGCAGATCGTGGAGGATAATGCAGCGAGACTGCAAGAAAAAATAGATAATTTTATTTTGGTGGCGGATTGTTGTTGACAATCTGCCTTTTTATCGCTAATATATAGCATATAAAATAAAACATAGCTAATATGTATGCTATTTACTGGCTGGAGATGGGGCTGTTATGAAGAAAATTATTGGAATCGGGGGCAATCTGGCGTTTATGTCCGAGGGGATGTTCCCGGGCTATGGCAAGGCTTATGTTAATCGGGACTATACCGCCGCGGTGGAGTCTGTTGGCGGTGTGCCGCTGATCCTGCCGGTGACCGTAGATGCAGCGATCGTTGCCGCTCAATTGTCAGCGGTAGATGCACTGGTCATCTCGGGAGGCTGGGATGTTGATCCGCTGCTTTGGGGGGAGGAACCGCATGGGAAACTTGGGGATACCCTGCCTGAGCGGGATACATTTGATCTGCTACTGATCCGTGAAGCGCGTCGGCGGGACATTCCTATTTTGGGCATTTGTCGCGGATTGCAGATCCTTAATGTCGCCGCAGGCGGCAGTCTTTATCAGGATATGAGCGAGCAGCCGGATAGTTTTGTACGGCACTGGCAGAATTCGCATCCGGATCAGGCTACGCATACCGTGACCACGGAAAAAGGGTCAATCCTGAATAAGATACTGGGTGAAAGTATCACCGTTAATTCATTCCATCATATGGCTGTGCATGAACCGGCACGAGGATATGAGGTAACGGCCCGGGCAGCTGATGGCACGATTGAGGGCATGGAGTCGACGGAGGGTTCGCCAGTGCTGGCGGTACAATGGCATCCAGAGATGATGCACCGCAAATCGGCCGGCATGCGTCAGCTTTTCAGCTGGCTGCTCAGATGATTGGTATGATTAAGTCATAGAAAGCGATGGGTGAACCATGGTAAAAAGCAAATTCGGTTTTTGGAGTATTGTGCTCCTGGGTATTAACGCAATTATCGGCTCCGGAATATTCCTGCTGCCAAATCAGGCGTACGCATTGTCTGGCGCATTTTCATTAGTTGTTGTGCTGTTCGATGCTGTGCTGGCGATGTCATTGGCGCTTTGCTTTGCCGAAGCCAGCGGCCGGTTCCATCGGAATGGGGGGCCATATATCTACGCACGCGCAGCCTTTGGCAATTTCATCGGCTTCGAGGTAGGTTTCATGAAAGCCGCAATCAGTATCATTGCCTGGGCAGCTATGGCCAATGGTTTTGCGACTGCGCTTAGTGCGGTTGTACCGGCGCTCAATGACCCGTTTTATAAAAATGCTATTATTATTCTGCTCATGGGCAGTCTGGGCCTGATCAATGTCCTTGGTGTTCAGGTATCCAAGATCATCAATAATATTGTGACGGTCGGCAAATTACTGCCCTTGCTGTTATTTATTGCTGTAGGGTTATTTTATGTGAATGCCGGCAATTTTACGCCAATGCTGCCGACTGGCGCAGCGGCTGAAACCTTCTCGTTTGGGGCGGCGGCACTCTTGATCTTTTACGCATTTACCGGCTTTGAAGCTATCGCTGAGGCAGCTGAGGATATGGAGAATCCGCAGCGGAATATTCCGCGGGCCATCATGGTTGTTATGGGGCTGGTCTCGTTGTTCTATTTTCTGATTCTGGCCATATCGATTGGCGTGTTGGGGCCGGATCTGGCAAATACCAAAACGCCAATTGCTACAGCTGCAGCAGTATTCCTGGGATCGGCAGGCGGTTTTCTGGTGACGGCTGGAACACTGGTTTCTATTGGCGGGATTAACCTTGCATCATCTTTCCTAACGCCGCGGGTCATTGTAGCGATTGCTGATGACCACATGCTGCCACCGGTCTTTTCCAGATACAGCCGTTTTGGTACACCGTATGTTGCCATCTTGTTCGCGACAGTGGTCGGTATCCTGATTGCCTTGTCGGGGAGTTTCACAACGCTGGCAGCTATCAGTGTTGTATCGCGTTTTGCCCAGTATGTACCGACATGTCTGGCGATTCTGGTCCTGCGCCGCAAAGATCCGGAGCATCCGAGTACTTTGTCCGTACCATGGGGGCCGGTTATTCCGGTCGTGGCCATTCTCGTCAGTCTCTGGCTGCTCGTGCAGGCAGATGCTCAGAAGATCCTGATTGGTCTGGGCGGACTGATCATCGCGATGCCTTTCTATTTCATCATGAAAAAGCAGTATCTGCAGCAGGGGGCTCAGCGGGACTGAATCGATATTTTGGCAGTACAGGTACCAGTTTTGACTGATCGTGTTAAGATTGTGTAAAGATTCCTTTCCCGTTGTTGTAAACCACTTCGGGGTAAATTAGAATAAAGACAGGAAAAAGCTGAAGCGTTCTCTCAGCTTTTTCCTGTCTTTTTGAGTGTAGAAGCAGGAGGTGGTAAATATGGATGCTGGCGCAGATGGCAGTCGGGACGACGAATCTGAAATTTGCAGGAGGAAGCTATATGACTATATTTACGACACAAACAAGATCCCGCTATGGTTGGCTGACTGATGCGGTCTTGTTGATCCTGGTTTTTATTGTATTTTATGTGCTGTTTCGGCTGGGCGAAGGGATGGTTGTTCCCTTTTCAACGTCACAACAGCCGGTAGTGGATCTGGCACCGGACGGTCTGCCGTATTATGCTGGACGTTCGCTGCTGCGGATGTTTCTGGCCTTTGGGGCATCGCTGCTGTTCTCTTTAGTGTACGGTTACGTGGCTGCCAAGAGCCGTGTGGCCGGCTATGTGCTCGTGCCATTGCTGGATATCCTTCAGTCGATACCGGTACTGGGCTTTTTGTCCGCAACTATTGCTGCGTTTATCGCATTCTTTCCCGGCAGTTTATTTGGGGTAGAGTGTGCTTCGATTTTTGCGATCTTTACGGGGCAGGCCTGGAATATGACCTTCAGTTTTTATCATTCACTGACAACGCTGCCAAGGGAACTGCAGGAGGCCGCGGAAATGCTGCATCTGAACTGGTGGCAGCGGTTTCGCCGGTTGGAACTGCCAGCAGCAACGATGGGACTGATCTGGAATGGCATGATGTCGTTTGGCGGCGGCTGGTTTTTTCTGGCGGCCAGTGAAGCGATTACCGTGATGGGAGAAGATATCCATCTGCCGGGCGTCGGTTCCTATCTGGCAGCGGCAGTAGATGCTGGTGATATGCAGGCCATGCTTTATGCGATGCTCACCATGCTGGTCATGATTCTGCTGGTCGATCAGCTCTTTTGGCGGCCGCTGGTTGTATGGGGGCAGAAGTTCAAGCTCGAAACTTCGACTTCTGAGGTACAGCCAACTTCTTTTGTCTATGATATCCTGCAGGGGTCCAGGCTGATCTGGCTATTCCGGCAGCGGGTGCTGGCACCTGTTGGCAGGATCGTGAATAAAGGCATCGACTGGCTGGTCAAACAGGCATTAGCTGGTGCGATGCATGTGCCCATAAAACAGCGTCCGGCAGCCGGCAATAAAATACTGGCCGCAGCCGCAGCCATAGTCTTTTTGGCATTAATTGGACGGCCGGCTCTGGAGGCCTGGTCGATGATCACCAGCCGGGGGCTGGCTGATATCCTGATGGTGCTGGAGCTGGGCGCGCTGACCTGGAGCCGTGTCATGGTTGCCCTGATCGTTGGTGCCTTGTGGACGATACCCGTTGGTGTCTGGATTGGTACTCATCCGCGGATTGCCGGACGGATGCAGCCACTGGTTCTGTTGGCGGCATCTTTTCCGGCCAATATGCTGTTTCCTTTTTTGATTGTATTCTTTGTCTGGAGCCATGTGGATTTTGAATATGGCTCGATCCTGTTGATGCTTCTAGGGACGCAGTGGTATATCTTGTTTAATGTTATTGCCGGCGCTATGAGTCTGCCGAATGATCTGCTGGAAGCTTCGTCGATGCTGCAGCTGAGCGGCTGGAAGAAATGGCGTACGGTTATCCTGCCGGGGATTTTTCCACAATTGGTGACTGGACTGGTGACGGCCTGCGGTGGTGCCTGGAATGCCAGCATCGTAGCCGAGATTGCCAGCTGGCGGGATATTGATCTCTCGGCAACCGGTTTGGGAGCGTATATCAGTCAGGCGACGGCAGCCGGAAACTGGTCCGATATCGTAATCGGAATCATGGTTATGTGTTTCTTTGTCGTGGCGTTCAACCGGCTGGTCTGGCAAAAGCTGTATGACTTGTCTGTTTCGAAGTACCATATCGGATAGGAGGGCGACTCTATGAACACTTTATTGGAATTACAGCAGATCGGGCGGAGTTTTGATCTGCCTGGAGATAATGGCAAAGAAGTCATACACAAAGTAATCCTGGATCAGGTAAATCTGCAGGTAGCAGAAGGCGAATTTCTGGCTATTCTCGGGCCCTCCGGCTCAGGCAAGTCGACATTGCTCCGCATCATTGCTGGTCTGATACCAGCCACTACGGGGACGGTGTCCTATCTGGGGCAGCCAGTGCAGGGAATCAATGCCGGTGTCGGGATGGTGTTTCAATCGTTTGCCCTGTTCCCGTGGCTTACTGTACTCGAGAATGTGATGCTCGGGCTGGAAAATAAGCCGTTGAGTGAGGCAGAGAAACAGGAAAAATCCATGCAGGTATTGGATGTGGTTGGGCTCGATGGTTTTGAGAATGCCTATCCTAAGGAGCTTTCTGGTGGTATGCGGCAGCGGGTTGGCATCGGGCGCGCACTGGTGTCGGAGCCGGATATCCTATTGATGGATGAAGCGTTTTCGGCTCTTGACGTACTTACCGCTGAGAATCTGCGCCGAGATCTGCTCGAATTATGGCTGGAGAAAAAGATCCCGACCAAGGCAATCATCCTTGTCACTCATGGCATTGAGGAAGCAGTCTATATGGCTGACCGCGCTGTGATTTTGTCCTCGGGACCAGCGACGGTTATTGAAAACCTGTCTATCGATATCCCCCGTTGGCGGGATCGTAAGTCACCAGAATTTTTGACCTACGTGGATCGGATCTATTCTCTTATGACCAAAAAAAGGAATCCGGAAAAGATTCCGCTCAAGAAAAAGGATATCAAGCTGCCGTTGGTTCGGGCGGGAGCATTGACGGGATTTCTGGAATTGTTGGAGGATCGCGATATAGCGACAGACTTGTATAAAATGGCAGGTCTCTTGATGATGGATATCGAGGATTTCTTTCCGTTGGTTGAAGCGTCGGATCTATTGCAGTTCACACGTGTGGTTGAAGGGGATATCGAGCTGACGGATCAGGGCCGATTTTTTGCGCAGGCAACGGTTCTGGAACGCAAGGAAATATTCCGTCAGCAGCTGCTGAGCAGCATTCCTATGGTGAAGCAGATGCTGCAGGTCCTGCGTGCAAAGGCTAACCATGAAATGAACCGCGATTTTTTCCTCGACATTTTGATGCGGACGATGGGCGAAAGAGATGCCTTGGAGCAGCTGGATCTGCTGATTGGCTGGGAGCGTTATGCCGAGCTCATCGCATACGATCAGGACCGGGAAGTAATAAGCCTGGAAGATGGTGCGGATACAATCAATTGACAACTGAATCGATACAAAATAGAGGCTGGGTGGTATTAATACTGCCCAGCCTCTATTTGTATCGGAATAAATATGAGTAAAGCATACTTGACATATATGAAAATATGATGTAATATAGTGCCATCATCGAATTTAAGTAAACATACATATTAAGTATGACATACGTGGGAGGAATTATAATGGCACAAAATGATAAATGGCAAAACAGGAAACAACTGGTATTAGACGCTATGGATAATAAGCCGGTATCACGGGTACCATCCGGATTCTGGTTTCATTTTTTGGACGATGAGATCCACGCTGATGCGTTTCAGCAGCCATCGCTGACAGAGCAGGTATTGGCTGGAGAAAAGCATTATATAGAAAAATTTCAGCCTGATTTTGTGAAGATCATGACAGATGGATTTTTCCCTTATCGCAATCCGGCACTCGAGAGCGCGGTATCTGTTCAGGATTTGGCCGATATACGTCCCCTGCCTGCAGATGATCCATGGTTCACCCAGCAGATTGCTTATGCAAAGCAGATCACCAGCCAGTATGGAGATGAAGCGGCAACCTTCTACAATATATTTTGTGCAGGTACGACGCTGAAGTTCATGCAGCCGGGGCCCTTGGAAAATGGAGAAACCTTCCTGGTCAGACTGGTACAGGAAGATAAGCAGGCGTTGAAGAAGGCCTTTGAGGTTATTTCGAGCGATCTGGCACGGCTGGCAAGACGGATTATTACCGAAGGCGGTGTCACGGGTATTTATTTCAGTTTGCAGAATCTGATTGGTGTAGGGGTCGATCGTAAGGTATATGATGAAGTTTTTGCACCAGGCGAAAAACAGATACTTGCGGCAGCCAACAGTGTGAGTGATTATAATATTCTCCATATCTGCGGCTATGCAGGACATCACAATGATTTGAGCTGGTATACAGATTACGATGTAAAAACGATTAACTGGGCGGCAGTAGTCGAGAATGTATCCCTTGAAGAAGGAAAGGATCTGTTTGCCGGCCGGTCAGTACTGGGAGGCTTTGGCAATCTGGACAGTGCTGTGCTGTATCGTGGCAGCAAGCAGGAGATCCAGGCCGAAACCCGCCGTCTGCTCAAGAAGGCGGGCCGTACAGGCATTCTGCTTGGGGCAGACTGCACGGTTCCGCGGGATATCGATCGGCAGCATCTGGAATGGGTGCGTGAAGCGGCAGCTGAAGATTGAAATACAGAGCAGCATATTGGGAATAGAGCAGGGGAGGAACTATCATGAATCTGAAGAAGACAGGAAAAGCAATCGTGACGGCATTATTGATCGGTGCATTAGCCGTTTCCGTTACGGGCTGCGGCAAGGATAAATCAAAGGGTGCTTCGAGTGATGCGGGTAATGGCAAGAAAGTCGTTACCGTTGCCCATACGAACTATTACGTGCCATACGACTACGTAAATGAGCAGGGAGAATCCGATGGTTTTGAAGTGGCGGTTATGAAGGAAGTAGCGAAAAAACTGCCACAGTATGAGTTCAAATATGTGCCGACGTCAGATGATGATCTGTTAATCGGCGTAGAGTCTGGGAAATACACCGTGGGTACAAAGGGCATCTGGATTACCGATGCCAGAAAAAAGAAGTATGTGTTCCCGAAAAATAATATTGGTGCCAGCGTAATCGGACTCGTTGTCCGCAAAGAAAATGCGGATCAGATCAAGGATCTGGATTCATTTGCACAATTCAGCGGCAAACTGGTGCCGATTGCACCACAAGATGCCCGTTATAATGTTATTGATGGTTACAACAAGGAGCATCCGGACAAGCCAATCAAGCTTACGTCAGCCGAGTCATTTCAGATTGCCGACGCCTATTCATGGGTCATGGAGGGACGGTATGATGCTTATCTGGAAGTTGAGCTGAGCTATAAGAATAACATTGCCAAAGAAGATGCCCCATATCATCAGTTTGCAGATAAGCTTACCTATATCCGCTATAAGGGAATCCCAACCTATCCGATCTTCAACAAGGATCAGCAGCAGCTCGCTGATGAGTATGATAAGGCCATCGAAGAATTGCGGGCAGAAGGAAAAATTGATGAATTGGAACAGAAATACTTTGGCGAGAGTCTGTCAAACTACCTGAAGTAATCTAAGAAAGTCATGAGGAGGTGCAGACTATGGAAACGAGGGCTTTTGACGCAGCAATGATTGCAAAGTCCATTCCGGATCTGCTGGCATATTTGGATATTACCTTACTGGTAGGCATCAGCAGTATCGTACTAGGGTCTGCGCTGGGGATGCTGCTGGCCTGGGCCAAATTGGGACAGAACCGCCTGCTTCGCTGGGCTGCACACGGCTATACCTATGTTATGCGATGCACGCCATCCATTGTCTTGTTATTTATCGTGTTTTATGGACTGCCGGAACTGGCCGATGAACTGCTGGATTATAATCTGAACGACATGAACCGGGCTGTTTTTGCGATTATTGCCTTTGGCTTACTGTTTGGTGCATATATTTCGGAAGTATTTCGCGCGGCTTATTGCGGCGTTCCGGCCGGACAATATGAAGCGGCGGTGAGCATCGGGATTTCTCCGGTGCAGGCCTTCTTCCGCGTGATGCTGCCACAGGCAGCCTTGATTGCCTTGCCAAATTTCGGAAATTCAGTCATCAATCTGCTGAAGGAAGGGGCCCTGGCTTATACAATCGGTCTGATCGATTTGATCGGTCGGGGTAATCTGTTGATTGCGCAGAATTTCGGTGCTTATGGAATTGAGATCTATCTGGCCTGTATGCTGATCTATTGGGTGATGACAATACTGATCGAGCAGTCTTTCGGCTGGTTTGAGCGCCGACTCAGCAAGGGGCGGCGGCCTATGCAGCAAAAACAATCGCAACGAGCTGGCAGATCAAAACTGCCTGCCTGGCTGAAGAGAGGAGACGATGCAAATGGAGCTCAATATTGATTTCATGCAGGAAACCTTTCCCAAGGTCTGGCAGGGAGCGGGTGTTACCTTGGAATTGACAGTGCTGGCACTTTTGCTGGCCGCACCGATCGCATTCTATATGGCTGTTCTGCGTATTCGGGGCCATCGCTTTGGATCGGCCGCTACGCAGCTTTATGTTTCTTTTGTCCGTGGAACGCCGATTATCTTGCAGATTCTGCTGATTTATAGTCTGCTGCCTAGTGTCCTCAATGTTATAATCAGAGCTTTGGGCCTGCAGATCAACATCTTTGATGCAATAGATCCTTTCTGGTATGCAGTCGTCGTGTTTACACTGAATACAGTTGCCCTGCTTACAGAAGTATTCCGGTCTGCCCTTATCAGTATTCCTGATGGGCAGCATGAAGCTGGATTATCTGTTGGCTTATCGGAATTCCAGACCTATATCCGCATCATCATTCCGCAGGCCATCGTAGTGGCATTGCCGAGTATCTGTAATATTACAGTAAATCTGATCAAGGGAACATCACTAGCGTTCCTGATGACGGTCAAAGATGTGATGGCTATCGGCAAAGTGGCGGCTTCTTATGGGTATAATTATCTGGAAGCTTATCTGGATGTATTTCTGGTATATCTGGTACTGTGCACGATAATTCAGCTGGCATATCATGCCGCAGAATCACGGCTCGGGGCATTCCGCAGCCGTCGGGCGTAAGGAGGGAATCGTATTATGCTGATGCGAATAAATAATGTAAAGAAAAGTTTTAATCATGTTCCCGTATTAAAAGATGTTAATATGGAAATCCATCAGGGCGACGTGGTGGTCATCCTTGGTCCCAGTGGTTCGGGCAAGACAACCTTCTTACGATGCCTGAACTTCCTGGAACAGGCTGATGGTGGCGAGATGCAGTTTCATGATACGCATCTTTCGCTCAATAAAGCTTCGCGGCATGAGATTGCAGAGATTCGTCGCAAGACGGCTTTTGTATTTCAGAACTATAACCTGTTTGCGAATAAGACAGCTTTAGAAAATGTTACGTTGGGGCTTACAGCCGGTCGTGGCGTGGGGAAAAAGCAGGCCCGGGAGATTGGTATGGCTGCGCTGGCTAAGGTCGGGATGTCTGACCGGGCGTATTATTATCCGTCGCAGCTTTCCGGTGGTCAGCAGCAGCGGGTAGGAATTGCCCGTGCTATTGCAGTAAAGCCGGATGTGATTCTTTTTGATGAGCCGACTTCCGCGCTGGACCCGGAACTGGTTGGAGAAGTTCTTCAGGTGATGAAGAGGCTGGCTAGAGAAGAAGGAACGACGATGATTGTGGTGACGCATGAGATGAAATTTGCTCAGGAAGTTGCAACTCATGTCGTATTCATGGCCGATGGAGTTATTGTCGAGGAGGGATCTTCAGAGGAAATCTTCACCAATCCCCAGGAGGCACGAACCAAGCAGTTTTTGCGCCGTATCCTGCCCGAAGACTTTGAACCAGCGGCACTGATCTGAGCTTTACCCTGAGAGGAATGTTCTGATGAGAAAAGCGGTCTGACACCAGTTGCTTTGTGTCAGACCGCTTTTTTTGTTTACTGAACCTGCCAATAATGGCTTAGTCGTTAATTTTTATTTGTTGTCGCTGCAGCTGCTGCATCGAGTACTGAACCGCTCCCCGTCAAGTAGACAAAGAAATAAAATAAGATTTTTTTGCAGTCAGAGGCTTGCCCTCTGGCTGTTTTTTCATGCAGCCAAAAACGCATTATACTTTTCCAGCGGTGTGAGAATGCC
>JAGPMW010000011.1 GCA_018052705.1 Selenomonas sp.
AGCGTCCGCGCCGTATTTTAGGCTATCGTTCTCCAACAGAACTATTCGATACATTCCTCGATGGAGTCTATTCTATTGATAATATTTATTGATTATTTTTTGTTCAATTTCAACTTGCAATTTACCTAATTATAATTATATCATAATACTTCTTTATCCTACAATATTCTAGAGAATCCGACAGAATATTTTTTTCAGAACTGTGCTGGTCAATATCAACGCTGCGGCATAACAGTAGCAACAATTGCCTCTGCAGGGTCCATCGCTGTACCATCTAATATTGCTTCGACAAGTTTTTCGCCCTCATAGCGCAGCTTCAACGAAAATACCGTTTTCCGGCTCGCAAGCAGCCGGAAAAATATCTTATCCCCGGCCCATATTGGCAGATCACAAACCGCAGATTTATCGATCCACTCCAACGTGCCTTCATCACAAGTGCCAACCTTGCCCTGAAATCCAGTTGCTGTGTAAAGAAACATGTACTCGGTCTGCCAACGGTCGCAACTGAAGGTGATAATTCCACGCAGCTGGTAATCAGTCAGTGTAAGGCCAGTCTCTTCCATCGTTTCGCGCAGCAGGCACTCTTCTGGTGACTCATCCTTTTCAAAATGCCCGCCAATACCGACCCATTTATCCTTATTGATGTCATTTTCTTTCTTCACCCGGTGCATCATCAGGTACTGCCCATCACGCTCAATATAGCATAAGGTCGTCTGATTATTCTTTGTCAAATCTTTTACTCCTCTTTATTCAAGGCCTCGTTCATGCTGCCGGTCCGATAACCGATGAGATCCAGTGTAACATAGTCAAAACCCAGAGCGCGGAACTTCGCTGCAACATCTGCCCGGATATCCGCCGTCATAAACCGGTCAATATCGGCTGGCAGAAGTTCAATACGGGCCAGACTGTCATGCTGACGAACGCGGAACTGCGTAAAGCCTTTTGCCTGCAGGAGTTCTTCCGCCACATTGATCCGCTGCAGATTCTCAGGGGTCAATTCCTCACCATAGACGAACCGGGATGCAAGACAGGCAAACGAGGGCTTGCTCCAGGTTGCAAGCCCTAATTCGCGTGACAAGTCGCGAATATCCTGCTTCGTAAAGCCTGCCTGATGCAAGGGGCTCTTAATATCCAGTTCCCCCAGAGCCTTGCGTCCGGGGCGATAGTCACCATCATCGTCAAGATTCGTACCATCCACAACGGCCGCCAGCCCCAGCTGCCCCGCCATTTCCTTGAACTGGCTGAACAGGGCATATTTGCAGAGATAGCAGCGATTGGTCGGGTTAAATCGGATGCCATCGATCCCCAAGGTGTCAAACTTCTTGATTATATGATGCACGCCTTCTTTCTCGCAGAATTCCCGAGCCTCGGCTACATCCCGTTCCGGTACAAAAACCGAACTGGCCGTAAAGGCAGTCACTCCATCCCCCAGGGTATCATGTGCCACTTTCAGCAAAAAGGTAGAATCCACCCCGCCCGAAAAAGCAACAGCAACAGCCCCCAGCTCCTGCAGATACGCCTTCAAATCCAACAATTTCTCATGAATCTCTTTTGCCATCATACTCACCAATCCTATCATACAACTATGTTTTATTTATATTGTATCACTGAAAGTATACTCCAAGTCAAGTATAAACAGAAACTTGCAGGACTGTTTGCTGAAATTAGAAACAAGTTACGAGTAGATCAAGGCTCAGCACGGGGCTCGGTAAAACTATTTTTTTCGCCTTGCACTAAATGTCCCGCCCTGTCCAAACGTACGGATTTAGTTTACGCGCCGGTACCACGGCGCCGCAACGAATCGACGGACCTTGATAATACCTACGGCGTGCCAGCCTGCGGCAAGTCGTTCCAGACGAAAAAAATAGTTTCCCCTCACCCGCCGTCAATTGATTGCGGCTGCTGTAAAGTTCTCGTTCTATTGGCCGGTCGAGGTTCAATTCGAGCAGATTTGTTAAATCTTAACATCCATGAAGGAAACAGTCCCTAGCTGCATCGAGCCCAGCCGCGGGGACAGCGCATAGGCATAAGTGGAGCTTTGGTGTTCTGCGTTAAGAAGAATTTTTTTGCCTACTGCTGATCGTTTCAAAAGAGCGTCCGTTCAAACGAAGTGCGTTTAGCTGCTTTTGGAATGCTTAATTGAAAGGCAAAAAAAGTCTTTAGCAGGTTACCTAGGCGGAACGTTGGCTATGCGCTGTCCCCACGGCGGTCTTATTTCTGCATTTTCCCTTTTATCTTACTCGACGGGAAATTCTTCATTGCGTTCAGTCAATTGATCTTCAAAGCCCCGAACCGGGTGCAGATGCTGCTGTTGATCGACAATCATTCCCGTAATTCCTGCGGGCAGCTGCTCCATAAATTGCTGCCCTTTCTCCGGCCCCAATACAAAGACTGCCGTCGTCAAGAGATCTGACAACATCCCGGCATCTTCTACGCTGCCATCGATAACAATCGTATCTCCCATCACGCCAGTCCATGCCGGTGCTCCCGTCTGTGGATCAAGAATATGATGATAGCGCCGCCCATCCTGCTCAAAGAAACGCTCATAATCGCCTGATGTTGACAATGCCTGATCCGAAATCGGCACCACCGCAAGCACTGCGTCTTTATCCTCACTGCGTGGATGACGAATACCGATGCGCCAGTCCTTGCCTTTATCATTCTTCCCCAACGCATAGATTGAACTTGCTCCGAGATTGATCAGTCCATCCTTAATCCCATGCTTCAGATAAATCTTGCGTACCTCATCCAAGGCCATTCCCTTGGCAATCCCGCCAAAATCCAAACTCATGCCGGCCTGCATTAAGCGGGCACTATGCGTCTCGGGCTGCAGCTCGACTTTCTGCCATCCGGTCAGTGACTTCGCTGCCGTAATCTCCTCTGCCGAGGGTACATGTGCCTTATCCGTACCAATCCCCCAGAGGTTCACCAGTGGCCCCATTGTCACATCCCAGGCACCACCAGTAAGCTGCGAATACTGTTGTGATACCTCCAGCATATGATAAATCTCCGGGTGTAACGGTACCCACGCACCGGTTCCAGCGGCTGCTGACAACTTGCAGACATCACTGCCCTCGATGTTGGGGCTGGCCATTGCCTCAAGCTCTTTAAGACGTTTCATACTTTCGCTTACAGCTGCTTCCGATTCCCTGCCAGTCGCAGACAGCGTAGCCACCGTATCCATCACGGTCATTGTCTGCCGTGCCGAAGGCTCTGAACCACAGCCAGCAACCAATACCATCACTGCCAGCAGTACCGCCCCAAACCCACTCTTTGCTTTCATCTTTGCTTCACTCTCCAGTCTGTTTGGAGCTATTATACCATAGAACAACAATTCACACATGGCAGCAGGAATTTGTTCGCCTTGCGGCGAAATTCTATTTTATAGAAAATTCTCACGGTAATTCCCAATTCAGACCTGACTAAATAAATCCGAAAAAGGATGTGATTCTATGAATGCCCGTATGCATGCTGACAAAGTCGCCTATTTCTTCATTGCATTCGCCGTATATCTTCTGCTGCGCGCGTTTTCTGTCTACCGGACCGCACCGCTCGTGAATGTATTGCTCTATGTGGCGATTGCCGTCTCCCTGCTCACCAGCAATGTTCCTCGCGTACTGGATATCCCGCTCCATTATGCCTACCCAGTACGCTGTGTCGAGTATTTTACCTTTGGTATTGCCATGGTGTGCTTCATCGCCCTCTGCCTCCGGCATATTATCGCATAAAGAAATCCCCGGTACGAAACAACTCGTACCGGGGATTTCTTTATGCGCCTATAGGAAGGATCAGGTCTGGCCAGCCGCATCCCAGCCTACCTGCAGAGCCTTCATGTTCTGTTCTACAGTATGTGGCGGTACACGATGGGCCACCGATTGCTTGATCGTATCAAAGCTTACAAGATTTGTCAGCCGGACCAATGCGCCCAGTGCTACGATATTCGCAAAGAGCGGTTTCCCAACCTGCTCAATGGCAAGCTTCGTAATAGGAATCCGGACCACATGGGGAAAATCTGGCGTCTCGGGAACCAGACTGTCATCGAGTACCAGCAGACCATCAGCATTGAGGTCTCCGTAATATTTATCTGCGGCCTTCTGCGTCATCGCGAGTACGAGATCCGGTACCAGGACATGCGGATGATAGATGGGGCCATCATCGATAATGACCTCGGATTTCGATGCGCCGCCACGAGCCTCTGGTCCATAGGACTGGGACTGGACTGCTTCTTTGCCCTCAGCTACTGCGGCTTCAGCGAAAATGATGGCTGCCGTGATGACACCCTGTCCGCCCGAGCCAGATAGTCTCAGCTGTTTCCTCATTTAGCTGCACCTCCTGCCTTCTCAATGACCTGATCATAGGCCGTATCATAGTCCATCGCGGCTGCCTGATATAAGAGGCCGATAGGGAACTTCTCGTCGGTTTTTTTCTCGGCCGCCAGTTTATCCCAGGCCGCTTTCATAATGGCGTTGTCCCGCATCCATTTGAGCATATCAGCTGCACTGCCCATTTTATTCTTGCGGCCATACGCGGTCGGACACTGGACCATTGCCTCGATAAAGGAAAAGCCCTGATTATCAAAACCGCCGGTAATCATATCGGTGAGATGCTGTTCATGATAAGCTGTGGAGCGGGCTACATAGGTAGCACCGGCAGCCTCGGCCAGATTGCATGCATCAAACGGACGATCAATCGATCCATAGGGTGCCGTCGTAGCCTTCTTGCCAAGCGGCGTCATAGGTGACGCCTGCCCGCCAGTCATCCCATAGATATTATTATTGAACAGTACTACCGTCAAATCGACATTACGCCGGCAGCCATGAATGAAATGGTTGCCGCCAATAGCGGTGCAATCGCCATCACCGGTAATCACAATAACATTAAGCTCCGGGTTGGCCAGCTTAATACCCGTAGCGAATGGAATCGCACGACCATGCGCGGTATGGAGCGTATCAAAGTCCATATAACCCGAAGCACGGGACGAGCAGCCGATGCCTGATACAATAACGGTATTATCCTGGGTCAGTTCAGGTTTCTTCTCAATCGCCTCTACGATTGCTTTCATGGCGATACCGTTGCCGCAGCCTGGGCACCACATGTGTGGGAGCCGGTTCTGACGGAAATATTTCTCGTAGCTTCTTTCCATTACTTATTCCCCTCCCCACAAAGTGCATTGATCCCGGCTTCGATCTCAGCCGGTTCAAAAGTCTGCATGTTGTATTTGCCACAGAACTCAACCGGGCACTGTCCGTTCACAGCACGACGGACCTCATTGACAACCTGTCCATAGTTCAGCTCCGCGACCATGATGCCCTTTACTCTGGCTGCCAGACGCGCGATTGCCTGATCGGCAAACGGCCAGATAGTCATCAGCCGCAGGAGTCCGACCTTCTGCCCCTTCTTCCGGGCATTAGCTACCGCCTCATAGGCCGTACGGGCGGTACCGCCGAATGATATGACGGCATACTCGGCATCGTCCATGAAGTATTCTTCGGTATGGATGATTTCTTCACCCACGCGGGCAATCTTCTCATGCAGACGATGAATAGACATCTCCGTAACCTTCGGACTGCCCGACGGAAAACCGGTGTCGTCATGAAGCAGCCCCGTCACATGGATGTGGTAGCCGTGCCCAAAATCAGCTACGTTTGGCACGAGATCCTCATCTGGCGTAAACGGCTCATAGCCCTCGGCGCGAGTTTTCTTCGGCTGACGGCGCGGATAAATATCCAGACTTTCCGCAGCCGGCAGCTCAACCTTCTCACGCAGATGTCCGACAATCTCATCCATCAACAGAATAACCGGTGTGCGAAACCGCTCGGCATAGTTCACAGCCATAACCGTCACATCATAGGTCTCACGGACGCTCCACGGCGCCAGTGCAATGATCGGATGATCGCCGTGCGTTCCCCAACGCGCCTGCATCACATCGGCCTGCGACGGTGCAGTCGGCTGTCCGGTGGACGGACCGACACGCTGAACATTCACCAGCACACACGGAATCTCGGCACAGGCTGCATAACCAATCAGTTCCTGCTTCAATGAGAAGCCTGGGCCGGAAGTGGCATCCATTACCTTCTTGCCAGCCAGCGAAGCACCAAGAATGGCGCCCATACTCGCAATCTCATCTTCCATCTGCACAAACTTGCCGCCAACTTCTGGCAGTAATTTAGCCATGGTCTCAGCAACCTCGGTCGACGGCGTAATCGGATACCCCGCAAAAAAACGGACACCGGCAGCGATTGCACCTTCTGCACAGGCCTCATTCCCCTGCATCAGTCTTGCTCTGCTCATACTGCCGCCCCCTTATCTACGAAAATCGCATAATCCGGGCAGCGCAGTTCGCACTGTCCGCAGGCGATACAAGCATCGCCATTCACTACGTGTACCTTGCCCAGCTCATCGAGTGCCAGCACCTGCTTTGGGCAGAAGGCAATGCAGATTCCACAGCCCTTGCACCGTGCCATCTTGATGGTAATATCAGACTTCATCCAGACCCCTCCTGATTCAACACCTATTCGTTCCTCACATAAAATGAAGCAACAATATGTTTTTATATCATAGAAACTATGCAACTTATGTAATACACTTTTACATCATAACAGATGTGTTAATAAAAATCCAGCATTTTTGTAAATTTAGGATATGTGTATATCACACATGATTTCATTGCCTCTATTTAGAATTATGTGACATTTAACCCTATTAATAAAGGAGTTCGCCATTCAGGGACGAACTCCTTCTTTGTCCTTATATTTCTTGCAAAAACAGCTCAGGATTCAGATTCCATAACAGATCCACGACTCTGCCTTCCCGAAAGAATGACACCAGTCAATACCATCACCGCACCAATCATACTCATTGGTCCGAATGCTTCATGCAAATAAACTACACCAATCATTGTAGCAAACACCGGCTCCAGACAGAACAGAATGCCAATACGCTCTGCCGAAGTATATTTCTGCGCCACCAGCTGCGCAATGAAACCGAAGGCCGAACAGATGAGGCCCAGATAAAGCATGGCAAACCAGCTGCTCTCACTCCCCGGCCATGCAGGCGTTTCAACCAGGAACGCCGTAATAAGCCCGAACAAACCTGTAAATCCAAACTGCAGCATCCCCAACGTGAGCGCATCCATCTTCCCGAGCAATCGCTCAGAATAGCTGACCTGTACGGCATTGAGAAATGCACCGAACAGGCAAAGCAGGTCTCCCGGGTTCAAATGAAGTCCATTATGCAAAGTGAGAAAGCCAATGCCCACGGCCGACAACGAGGCCGTCATCAGTATCGAACGCCGCAATGGACGCTGATACCCAAAACGCTCGACGAACGGAATAAATATCACCATCAGACTGGTAATAAAACCCGCATTTGATGTTGTCGTATACTTGAGACCAATGACCAGACTTCCAAAACTCACGAATACCAGGAGCCCGACCAGCAGCCCTGCCCAGACCATCCGGGCAGTAATCCGCGCCCAACCGCGGCCCAGCAGCAAGGCCGCAACCAGAAATGCAATCCCGAAACGATAGGCCACAATTGTAAATGGCGCAAAAGTTTCAAGACCTTCCTTCATAAATAAATAAGACGATCCCCAGCAGAACGTCACAAAGAGCATCAACAGCTCTGCGCGTTTCGTTGACATAAAAACCAGCTCCTTTCCTGATATTCTTTATGTATTTTTATGCTTTTTTGTATATTTTACCGTATTGTTCTTATTAGAAGTACATTTTAGCAGGTATTCATTGCATTGTCCATAACATACAAACATTTTGGTAAACAACGTTACAAGCACTCCTGCAGCTCTCTGCTGCTTAACTTTTTCTGCATTCCAACGATAGTATTAATAGAGTGTCACTATCATTACACAACGCTGTCCAACAGAAAGGAGGATATTCATGCGAATCCAGAACGAAACAAAAATTCCATCAACTACTGGCACGAGCAGCACAACCAGCGCCAGTAGTACAGACAGCACCGCTGACTTCAAAACTCTATATGCCAAAAAGGTGCAAACGCTGTGGTCGGATTATAAAGCCAGCGGTCTTACACCAGCAGACCAGTTCATCAAAGCCCGCGGTGGCGACGAACTGCTGCAATACAAGCACGAGCAGGAAAACGAACAGGAACAGAAAAAACAGCGCGCCAAAAAAGACGACGTACCACGCACCGTCACTAACACCGAGACCATCCGCAAGTATATGCCGGATGGCTCGATTCTGGTCATCACAACCAAGAATGGGAAAGTTACTGAACAGTACCGGCAAAAACCCAAAATGATCGAGGTTCCCGATCTGGTCCAGCCAGCACGCCCTGAAGGGCAGAGTCCTGCCACCACACAGGTTAAGATGAAGTTAGTACCACACAGAAATGTGTTTGAGGACTGAACCGTATCTCTTATAAAAGCATGAAAAAGGTCTGGCAATATACGCCAGACCTTTTTCATGCCAATGAACAGAATCAATCGACGGGTTTCATCAGTCCGTTCTGATAGGCCAGCAACAGATTGTAAAGATCCGTGATCTCATCCTGAATGATGCGCCCTTCGTCCGTATCCCCCACCGTCGTTCGGCAAGTCTGCAGTTCTACAGTCTCTGACACCGACTCGATATCCTGATTTTCCCGCAAGGCCTCGCGGACATCCGCAATCTTCTGATGCTCAAGCAAGCGCAGCCCACGCGAATTTGAAATCAACGTGTAACCCGATATTCCCGTCTTCTTATGATAGGCTTTGCAGAAACCACCATCAATAATGATGGCTTTCCCCCCCGCCTTGACCGGGCTCTCGCCTTTCCGGACTTTGACCGGCACATGCCCGTTGATAATGTGCCCTCGTCTCGGATCAAGGCCAAACTCCTGCAGCACCATCGCGCAGGTTTCGACTTCATTAATATAGGTATAATAAGGATCGGAGGGTTCCTTCCATGTGTTCTCATCCGGGATCAATGCTCGTTCGAAGGTCTTAAACTCCCGGCCTGAAAGCGGCGAGATCCGGCCGCACCACAGGAAATACATAAAGTCCAGCGCCTCGCGTCCCCCATGCAGCCAGGCCTCTCTGGCCATACGATCACAAAAGTCGAACCACTGCCGCCCCCGATAGCTCCGGCCAGCATAATTGACAGTCCGCAGACTGCCATCCTCCGCGAGCAGTACGCAGCCATGGAACAACAGATTGCCGTTATACCGGGTATAAAGGCTCCCGCGCTGATATAAATAGTCAACATGGCGCTGAAGTACGGTGCTTTCAACAAAATACGATTTGAGGTCTTCAATGATTTCCTGCTCTTTACTCGTGAGCAGATAGGGATCAGCCATGCTGTCATCAATGGTTGGAAAATAAGCACTCTCCAGCTCATAGCGCCGCCCATCACCAAGCACTGCATATGACGAGCGAAAATCCAGCTTATCCAGCAGCAGCCGGCTGTCCATCAGAAAATCCGGATTACGGCGGATAAGCTGGCCTTCGAGCTTGAACATCATCATCGTAATTGCACGCTCGGCCGCTTTGATTGGCTGCTCATCTGGATAGATATGACCGGCAAAGGTCGACAACGGGCGCAGGCTGATGCCATAGCCTCGTTCCAGCACATCAGTATTATTATAGCGCAACGAATTGCGGATAACCGCAGCGATACAGACCTCGCTGCCTAGTGCCGCCCCCATCCAGAGCACATCATGATTCCCCCACTGGATATCAACCGATGGATGCTCCATAAGAAGATTCAGGATCGCATCGGGCCGGTTGCCGCGGTCAAAGAAATCTCCCACGATATGGAGGCGGTCAACAGCCAGTCGCTTAATCAGTACTGTGAAGGCCTCGATAAAGTCCGCTCCGCTGTCAATCTGCACGATGGTATTCAGGAGCCGTTTATGATAGATAAATTGGGCTGTATCCGCTTCCGGCCTCGTATTCATGAGTTCAACAATTACGGATTCATAACGTTTCGGAATAAAACCATTCACCTTGGAGGCCGGATACTTATAGCTCATAAGCTTGGACAGCTCGAGCAGCTGAGACAGGTTGCGCCGGTACCATTCCGGCGTATTCTTGTGCGCATGCGTAACCTGCTCAATTTTCTCTTTTGGATAATAGATAAGGGTACAGAACTCCGCCTTCTGCTCCGCACTCAGCCGCTCACCGAACACATAATCCACCTTCTCACGGATAACGCCGGAGCAGTTATTGAGGATATGAAAGAAGGAGGCGTATTCTCCATGCAGATCACTCATGAAATGCTCAATACCTTTTGGCAGTGAGAGCCGCGACTGCAGGTAGATCATTTTCTCATAAACGGATTCCTTGGTCGGATATTTTTCTGCCAACAGACGCAGTACCTTGTTGGGTCGCCCCTTCACAGGGAGCCCTCTCGTCATTCCTATCACCCCATCTTGTCGATCATATTCACATATTTCGATTTGTTTAAGATTATTTTATCACAAATCAACGTGAAAGGATATAACAGACCAAGACAACAACAATAGCAAACAGATACTCCATAACCGATCCGACCGTAAAAAGCCTGATGCCAACCTTCTGCGAGGGCAAGAGCAGCGGCACCTTGCCGCATACAGCATCTTCTGCAATATGAAGAAGTGCTCCAAGGCAGAGATACACACCAATTATCAGCATATCTGCCATAGCGGCAAACGCGGGATTCTGCAACAACTGCAGCTGCAAGCCCAGCAGCAGTCCATAGAGCATTGGCCAGTGCGACCAGCCCCGATGGCGGCTACGCCAGCTCCAGTAGTCACCGCTTCGCGGATTTCCTTCGATCTTATCGGGTAGAATGGCCCCCGCCATGCTGTATAATGCCAGTAACGGATCCTGTACCGCCGCATAAACAATAATCCCCGTCACAATCTCGTGATTAACCCATTTCATAATGATCCCTCTGCCAATAAATCGAACAACTATTCGTTTATATTTTAGCATATACGTTCGAAGTTTAATAGATATTTTTCGAAATCTTTGCCCCCAGGGGATTGCTTATAGTATAATGAAGAGTACTTTAATTAGGAGATATATGAAATGGATGATTATACCTGGCAAAAAAAATTACGGCAGCGAAATATCCGGCAGCGACGCCATCTCTTCTGGGGATTTCTATTGCTGGCAGCAGTTATCGGCACGTCCTTCTGGTATTTCTTCTTCTACACCCGGACACCAGAATATGCACTGCAGCAGCTGACAACAGCAATTGAACACCACGACGCAACAGCCTTCAAACGCTATGTGAATCTCGAAGTTCTGTCTTCCCGGGCCTATGATGATCTCACGGTCGATCTCTTCGCCTATGATGCGACGCTCACCCCGCAGACCAAGGTCATGTTCGAGAAATTCTATATCCTCATCAAACCACAACTCAGTGAAGGGCTCGAGCAGACAACGCTGGCTCGTATTGACAGTGGTTCCTGGAGTCTGCCAGAGGGACCGGATATCCTCAAAGGGCGGCAGCTCGGTATCGATTTCGAACGCTTTCTCGAGCGCAGCCAGCTGCGCAATACAACTTTCGTCAAAGTCGGAACCATTACACATGAAGGCACGACCGCAACGGCTGATATCGACGTGATTGAAGACTACACCCAGACCCCGTTTACTCTCGAGCTCGTTATGGAGCAGGCGGCTGACGGACATTGGCAGGTCTCCTATATCAAAAACTATCGGCAATATCTGGATCTGATCTCTCCCTTGCAGAACACCGATATTGCCTCATATATTGACGCAACACAGGGAATTGTCGAAGCCAGCAACAGTACCTTCGAAAGCTTTCAGCACCAGTTCCAGCAAATGGCCACAACGATAAGCGGGCGGTTCTCCAGCCAGCAGGCAAAATCATTAGCCACGCTGCTCGAAGACAAGGTCATCCCGGCGCTCAAGAAACGCCAGCAGAAGCTTGATGAGATTGCCGTCCCCGCCGGGGCTCAGTACCTGGCCCGTCAGCGGCAGCAGTCCACTGAGACTACCATCAAAGCATGGCAGCATTATATCAAGGGCTTGCGCGAAAATAAGCCATCCGAGTTTGATACCGCTGAGACCCTTCATAAGCAGGAGTTGTCCATTGATCTGCGCGTACAGGATATCATCCGGCATACTGCCATCAGCAAGAATATCCCCAACCTGCCTTAATGAATAATCATTCTGCTCAAAGTGTTTTTTGAATATAGTTAACGTTTTCTAGCTTGACTTATGCAGAGATACTAGTAAAATGTAAATAAAGATGTTATTAGAAAATTCCAAAAGTAAAATAAAACATTACGCGATGAACCTATTTTTGCAAGAAGGCAGGTAAATATTATGACGATGATGAAGCAGCTCTGCCACATTCTGGCTCCCGTTTCCGGACGGACCATGGAACTCTCACAAGTCCCCGATCCGGTCTTCGCTGAGAAACTGACTGGCGATGGTCTTGCCATCATAGCCGAAGGCGATACGGTCCTGGCCCCGTGCGATGGTGTTATTTCGCTATTCTTTGATACTAAGCATGCATTTGCTATCACCACAGACGAGGGAGTACAGGTACTCGTCCATATCGGACTCGATACCGTCATTATGAATGGAACCGGCATTACAGCCTTCCATCAGCCTGGCGAACGGGTCAAAGCCGGCATGCCGATTCTCAAACTAGATCTTCCGCTGCTGAAGAAACGGAAAATTAACCTGATCTCGCCAGTGCTCATTGTAAACTATGAAAAAGTCGCTAGTCTCCAATCTGAACCTGCAGGCAAAGAAGTCGCTGCCGGCAATGATGCAGTGCTTGATTACGCCGTATAATATACGCCAAAAACGCCCCCAGCTGAGGGCGTTTTTTTGTCGACATATTTCATCATTGCTGCAAATAGGCATTGATCTCTTTCTGCAGCCGATTCAGGGCATTGTTGATCGATTTGTCCCCTGATATAATCTTATGCAGCTCATTATCGGCCAGAATCATAACCTCCGCATAACCCTTGAATTTAGGAACGGTCTCTCCGGCAGCCATAACTTCACTGACAGTCTTAAGGTTCATGCTGTCACTGCCCGGAGTCGCAGCGGTAAAAAGCTGCTGTGCGGCTTCAGATTCTACAACATCACGGCGGGCAGGCAAGCCCTGTGACCGGGTCAGCATAACCTGTTGGATTTCCGGATCATAGCATATTTCCTTAAGCAGTTCCCAGGCCAGCTCCGGCTGACTGGTGCGGGCGCTGATCCCCATGAGCATAGTCTGCAGCGTCGACACATTGCGCCCAGATGGTCCGGCAGGCATCCGAATGCAGTCCCACTCAAACGAACTGTATTTCTTGATTCGCCACGGATAGGGCTTGTAGGTCCGATATTCCGCAAAGGTGAACGGACGAAACGCTACCCGGCCCATATCGAAATCTTTGGCCGTGACCTCGTGTCCCCTCTGCACATCATGCAGTTCCAGCATAAACCGCACAACTTCTTCCATCCGCTGGTCCGCAAAGTACGAATTCCTCCCATCTTCGCTGAATAGTTTGACGCCATTGGCTACGGCGGCCTGCCGCCAGCCATAGTCATAGATGCCGAACTGATCAAGCACACCATCACCGTCGCGGTCTTTCGTGACCTGCCGGCAGATTGACAACAGATCCTGCCAGGTCCAGTCATTATTGGGTACAGGTATGCCTTCACGGGCTAACAATGTCTTATTGACAAACATCAGCGTGGGAACGCTGCCAACCGGCAGGCCATAGCTGTGCCCGCCATAGCTGCCGGCTTCCAGGGCCGCCGGATAATACACCGACCAGTCGAACCCATGGTCCTCACCTCCCACAGCTGACAAATCTTTCAACGCACCCATCGATGCGTATAGATTAAAGTCCGCTTCCGGGATAACAAATACATCAGGTTCCGTACCACCGAGCAGCTGCTCCGCCAGCCACTCGGAATAGTCTTCTTTCTTGATGCCGCTGCTATAGGTAACATGGACCCCGGGATGCAGTGCCTCAAAACGCTGGATTGCTGCCTCAATCACGGCATAGGAATCCCCCTCCGGGACATCCCAGTTGCTGCCGGCAAACAGGCCAATGCGCAATTCCACTGGTCGTGAGTGCCAGTACCAGCTGCCCCCTATGATCAATAACAGCAAACAAAGGCTGCCAGCCAAGATCTTATGCCAGTGCTTCCAGCGCTGCCAGGGCCTCATGATTCAGCCAGCTCCGCTGCCAGCCCCGTCTGCACCGCCCAAATAGCAAGCTGCGTACGATCCCTGAGCTGCAGCTTGGATAACGCGCTGGACAAACCATTGCGCACTGTTCCCTCAGACAGTCTGAGTTCCTCTGCGATTTCCCGATTAGAACGTCCGCGCCCAACCAGATGCGCAATATTGCGCTCCGTCTTGGAGAGCTCATCCACCCCGCTCTCATCAACCTCTACCGGGATCTCCTGCCGGGCCATCTGGTTAAAAAATTTCACGACCTTTGTCACGATTCCGGGATTGATCATTGCCCCCCCGGAGACCACCGTGCGTATCGCCGCCGTCAGATCCGGCACCGATACGCCTTTAAGCAGATATCCGCTCGCCCCGTATTTGAGCGCGTTAAATACATACTCATCATCATCAAAAGTCGTCAGGATGATAATCTTTACCTCCGGGTAATGCATCTTGACTTCGCGGGTTGCCTGTACCCCATCCAGCTCTGGCATCCGGACATCCATGAGTATGATTTCGGGCTGCTGACTGGCAAGGAGATCCATAAGCTGCCGGCCATTCTCAGCTAATGCAGTGACTTGCATATCCTCATTCTGGTCCAGTACGATTTTAAGACTTTCCCGGATCAGTTCCTGGTCATCGGCAATCATTACATTTATCATCGCTCAATCCACTCCCATCGTTTCGCTTTCTTTTACCTGCCCATGCGGTATGACAGCCTCCAGGGTAAATCCACGTTCACTCCAGTAACGAAGCCGGCCGTGCAAAAGCTCGAGCCGCTCCCGCATATGCCGCAGTCCAAAACCCGGTTCAACCGCCTCACAGCCACGTCCATTATCGGCAATAATAATATAGATGCGGCCCGGCTCGGTGCCAATCGTGATCACAGCCTCCGTTGCATGGCCATGCTGGTTGGCATTGGTCACGCCTTCCTGGATCACCCGGTAGATGACCTCTTCCTCATCCTCACGCAGATGCTCCGGCCAGCCCAGAGCAATCAGCCGGGTCTTCATCCCCGATGACTCTGCAAACTCCGCAATCATCTTGGCCAGCGCATGGCGCATTGGCAATTTCTCCAGATCATCGGGGCGCAGTTTCTCTACGGAGCGCCGCACATCGACAATTCCCCGCCGCGCGGCTTCCCGTACCTTGGCCAGCTGCTTCTTTGCCGCCTCTGGGGCCGCATCAACCAGCACGATACAGGCATCCAGACCAGCAGCAATACCTGTCAGCGCATGACCAAGGGTATCATGAATCTCCCGCGCCAGCCGGTTGCGTTCGCGGGTCTCCGCCATGTGCTCAGCCTCGATTGCATAGGCCCGAAGCCGCTCATTGGCCTCTCCCAGCTGACGATTCAGGCTTGCAATCCGTTCCTTTTCCTGATGCTTGTTTTGTACCAGCAAAACCAGATAGAATACGAATAAGACAATATTTACCGACACAAAACCGTTCTTCACCGCCAGCAAAACCGCCTGTACCGACGGCTTATAGTACGCGGCATAGGCATCAAATGGCGCTACGTGTCCTTGAAAGATGAGCACGTTATAGTTGGCAATGACATACAGGCCGAACATTGCCCCAATCAGCAGCCAGCTTTGTCTGGTGCCCTGATACCGGTGCATGAGATCCGCTACTACCAGCAGTACCACGCCGTCGTAGGCCAGATTCAGGCTGCGCATCAGCAGCACACAGGTACCAATCTCGGCCACAAAGACCAGATAGCGGTTTCTCACCGTGAGATTCTCCCGCCGGTAAAGGCTGCCCAAAACCAGCAGCATTCCAAATGCCCCCAGCGCGAGCGCGAGCCCCGCCTCAGCCGGCAGCGGTACAATGGGAAGTTCCTTTAAAAAAGAACGGGCCATCATCGTGTCGATGATCTTCTGCTGCGTCAGGCTCATAAATCCTGCCATGAGCAATACAACCATGCCATTATAAAAGACCAGCAGCCGATACAACCAGACAATACGCCGCTGCTCTCTAATTTCCGCTGCGTCCGTCATCAGTCCCACCCCTCCAGACTGCTATGCACATTTTCCTGCGTGATCAAATGGGTTGGCAGCCGAATAATACTCTCAACCTGCTCTCCAGCCAGTATCCGATAGGCCTGTTCGGCTGCCCGCCGGCCAATCTGCCGTGGCGATTGGCCGGCAGTCGCTGCCATATGTCCCTGCGCAATCATCTCTTTCGTTTCCGGAACCCCATCGACACCATAGACTTTCACATTGTCGAGCCGACCGGCACTCTGCAGGGCAGCCATGGCCCCCATTGCTGCCGGATCATTAAGTGCCATGACTACATCAATATCCGGATGCCGCTGCAGCATGCGCTCCATGGCCGGCATTGCCAATTCAAGCTGTCCCATACACTCCTCTTCATCAACAACCTGAAATTCCGGATGGACCCGTAACCGGTCGAGGAATCCCTGGATACGATCCACCGATGACCGGGCCGCCGAATGTTTGAGTAATGCGATCTTGCCGCCAGCCGACGTATCGAGCAGATGCTGGGCGCACTGCAGTCCGGCCAGATAATTATCCGACACCACGGTTGATGCCACATATTTCTCATCCTGCACATTGGTATCGATAGCGATAACTGTCACATGTGCTGCATAAGCCTCCTGCAAGGCCGGCTCGATCCGCTGCCAGTCAACTGGATTGATGAACAGCACCTCGATGCCCTCAGCGATAAGTTCACGGACCTCTTCCTCCTGCCGCTCGACCGACAGCGCCGGATCACGTGAGATCAGAATATCGCCATGCCGCTCGACGGCCATGCGTATCTCCTCGTCGACAATCTCATAAAAGGGATTATTAAGTGTCATATAGACCGCCCCCATCTTGCGCCGATGCTCATTCTGCCGCGCCGAGAGGTCCGTCCTTGCCAGTTGCAGCACCCCGGCCAGCAGCAGGCATGTCAGCAGCACACTGACAATCCCCCAGAAATACCGTTCGCACTTCTCCATCTGCCTCCGCCTTTCTCAGCCCCTATCACCAACGATTATATCATAGATAAAAGGAACCTGGCGATCAAAACGCCAGGTTCCTTTTGGGGAATGAATTACATAATGGAATGTAGAATGTATATTATGCAAACAGGCCAACGGCATAGCCGATAATGCCCAGAGCAAAGAGTCCCAGGATGATGGCCAGCGGATTGACGCCCTTGCGGAGCAGCCACATGCAGGCAAATGTCATCAGCAATGGTACGATGCCCGGCATCAGGCTGTCAAGCAATGACTGAACAGTCGTCACAACTTGCTCGCCTTTGCTGTTTGTATACGCAGAGAGAACCATGGGCATGTTGACGCTGGTCCATTTGGCGACCAGTGCGCCCATAACCAGCAGTCCGAGAACAGATGAGCCTTCCGTGAGGTAGCGCATGCGGTTGCCGCCGACTTCCTCGACAAGTTCCGTACCTTTGTCGTAGCCGTACATAACGCCATACCAGTTAGTCAGCAGCCGGATCACGTTAAACGCAATGAAGAAGATCAGCGGCCCGACGATGCTGCCAGTCAGGGCGATACCAGCGCCAAGAGCAGCCAGTACCGGGCGCAAGGTGCCCCAGAAAATTGGGTCGCCAACACCAGCCAGAGGTCCAATCAGACCAACTTTGACACCAGAGAGGGTATCTTCGCCGATATCCGCGCCATTAGCTTTCTTTTCCTCCATGGCGGCAATGATGCCCATGATCGGCGTAGCCAGGAACGGCTGTGTATTGAAGAATTCCAGATGACGTTTCAAGGAACGCTTATATTCTTCCGGATCATCTTTGTAGAGCTTCTTCAAAGCTGGAATCAGTGACACGCAGAAACCGATGGCCTGCATACGCTCAAAGTTGAAAGAGCCCAGCAGGAAGTTCGAACGGATAAAGATCGATACAAGATCGCCTTTGCTAAGTTTCTTTTCCATGATCTGTGCCTCCCCTTACATCAAATCCGAATCGTCAATATCATTAAGTCCACCAGCACCAGCACTGCCAGCACCAGCAGAATTCAGCTCCCGCTGAAGTCCACGAATGTGGAAGTATGCGCAGATGAGACCAATGGCACCAAAACCGATCAGATTGACATTGGTGAACACGGCGATCAGGAAGCCCAGGAAAAAATAGGGCATCAGCGACTTGGCATTCATCATGTTGATGACCATTGCATAACCGACGACAACGATGAAGCCGCCCGAGACCTGCAGTCCGCGGGTGATAACTTCCGGGATAGCCGCCAGCATCGCGTTGACGGTATCCGTACCGGCTACAGCCGCAACAATTGCCGCCGGAATCGCTACACGGATTCCCTGCAGCAGCAGGCCGCCAACATGGCACATCTCAATGCCAAAGGCATTGCCTTCCAAAGCAAAGCGGTCAGCCAGATGCTGGAAGAATACCGTAATCGTCCGGACGAAGATCGTCAGGACCTGACCAGCGGCAGCCAATGGCACAGCCAGTGCAATACCGGCACCAATGCTCTGATGGCCGATGATAACCAGAATAGCCGAGACCACGGATGCCAGCGCAGCATCCGGCGCCATAGCCGCACCGACGTTCATCCAGCCCAGCGCGAGCATCTCCAATGTACCACCAAGAATAATACCCGTTGTAATATCGCCTAAAACCAGACCGACCAGCGTGCAGGCAACCAGCGGACGATGGAACTGGCACTCATCGAGCACACTTCCCATGCCGGCTACTCCTGCTACGACAATCAGCAAAATAAATTGTATGGTAGTCATAACGTACAATCCCCCTTATTTGTTGATCTCTCATTGATTTCCCTATTAAATGCATCCGAAACCGTCAGGCCATTCCCTTAGCCTTAAGTGCTGCCATCAAGTCTCCCTTGGGCTCATTGGCCAGTTTGCGGATCTCTACCTCAATACCCATATCACGCAATTCGAGCAAGGCCTTGACATCCTCGGAATTGACTGCGACGGCACTCGAGATCAGCGTATCGCCGTCCTTATAAGTCATGCCACCCAAATTCACGGATGTGAACGGGATCCCGCCCTTGACTGCACGCACAACATCGGCCGGTTTCGTGAACAGGAACAAGGTCTTGAATGGTGCATACTTCGGATTCTTATATGCCTCACAGGCCTTCTCCACTGGCACAACATAGGCTTTGATTCCCGGTGGCGCTACCTGGAGCAGCAGCTTCTTGCGCATGCTGTCCGCTGCGACCTCATCGCTGCAGCACATGATCCGGTTGCAGCCGGTGACTCTGGTCCAGACCGTCGCGACCTGCCCATGGATCAGGCGGTCATCGATACGGCAAAATGCGATTTCCATTTGTTATTCCCCTTTCATTCTGTCACGCCCATCCCCTAATCGGTGCAACAGCGTTAACCTTAGTATTTTTCTGACAGTTATTATTTTAATAGAACTAACGGTCAAAGTCAGCTGAACTCTGTCACATCTTTGCCTAAATTGTTATGACATTTGTCATAGATATCGTTTACCTTCTTAAAATATTTTTCAGCAGGTTTCATAATCCATTCCTATTATTGTATAATAGATAAAAATGAATAAAAAAGAATCGCTTAGATGCCGCAACACCATCGACCATCCTAATTGTACTGGTGGCGTCTTCAGTATCAATATTCACTACTGCAATAATGTATTCTTTAGCTGACTGCTATCGCGACATTTTAGCGACATCAGTCACTTCTACAACCACTTAGGAACCGCTGTTGGACATACTGATGATAAATGAAAGGTTAAGGTATTACCATGGAAGAATTAGAATTAATTGCATTTCAAATCATATCGGCGGTAGGGACTGCCCGCAGCTGCTACATTGAAGCAATCCAGGCCGCCAAACACGGTCAGTTTGCCCGGGCAGAGGCACTGATTGCCGAGGGCGATAAATCCTTTGCCGAAGGACATGCGACCCATACCGGGCTGCTTACCAAGGAAGCAGCCAACGGTCCTGGCTGCACTCTTTCCCTGCTCATCCTCCACGCTGAAGATCAACTCATGAGCGCCGAAGGCTTCAAGATCATTGCTCTTGAATTCATTGATTCCTATAAGCGCATTGAGGAACTCGAAGCCAGGATATGATGCTGGATTTCCAGCACTATATCCTTCATATTGCGAGTTTTCTATCAGAGGCTTTCCTAAAGGCTTCTGATAAGGTTGCTGGCGCAGCCGCACTCCTGCCGCGCTATTACGCTCCTTTGAGGTCACCTGTTTTCAAACTTGGCTGCATACTATCCGATAGCTCTGGCCGCCCCATGATTCCTGCAATAACATTCTTTCCTGTTATAAAAATGTCATTGCCAACAACGGGAATACCAAAACCTCTTAGCGCGTAGAAAAGCGGCTGTTGCCCAGGCAACAGCCGTTTTTTAGTACCATTTATTCTTTTTCTACATGATAGGCTACTGCATACATCGTCGGCAGCACCAGCAGGGTAAGTACCGTAGCCACCAACAGTCCGCTTGCGATAGCAACCGCCATCGGGCCCCAGAACGTATTGGCCATAAGTGGCAGCATGCCCAAAATGGCTGCCGCTGCGGTCAGCATGATGGGGCGGAATCGCAGGATAGCCGAGTCAATCACGGCCTCCCACGGGGTCTCCCCTTCCTCCAGATGCTTGTGGATCTGATCGATGAGAATAACCGAATTGCGGATAATCATCCCGAATAAGGCCAGTATCCCCAGTTCAGCCACAAATCCCATCGCTGAGTCTGTGATCAGCATGCCCCAGGATACGCCGATCAATCCCAATGGCGCCGTGAGCAGCGTCAACAGCATCGATTTGGCACTATTAAGCTGAAACATCAGCAGCGTCATGATGATAACGATCATGGCCGGAATCGGCTTGAGCAGATAGCCCACGGAATTATTGCTGTCTTCGAGGGCCCCTGCCGGCTCTATCTTGCAGCCAAACGGCAGATTGTCACGCAGCTCCTGCGTTGCATGATAAGCTTTCTGCGTCGCATCATTGGCTGTACCACTATGAATATCCGCCTCAACGGTAATCATCGGCATCAGGTTGCGCCGCTCAATATAACCATCTTCCGCATCATACGAAATTTTAGCAATCTGCTCCAGGGGTACGTACCCGGCACTGCCCAGATAAATAGGCAGATTCTTGATTTTTGACAGATCCTTGCGATCTTTGGCTGCCATGCGCAGATCGATATCGATGGTCCGATCCCCCGCATAGAACTGCGCCGCCGTAGCGCCTGTGACCTCCGTATAAATCATCTGCGAAACATCCTGACTGCTAAGCCCCAGCGAACGCAGCTTGTCCTGGTCGAGCTCGAGGTGCAGCGTCTTGCTCTTATCGCCCCAGGTCGTACTGACATTGTAATTGTTGGGATCAGCACTGACAATATCCGACACCTGTTTCGCCAATGCCTTCGTCTGCTCCGTCGTATAACCGGATACCCTCAGCATCACCGGATAATCGGCTGGCGGCCCGGTCTGGATATACTGGATCTTGGCCCGCACATCGGCAAACTCGTCGGCGAAAGCCTCGTTGAGTGCCGTGGCCAGCTTTTCACGAGAAGCGGTATCCTTGGTCACGATAACAAATTGTGCCGCATTGTCCGCATCGGTCTTCGGATTGACCGTCAGCACAAAGCGGGGTGCATACTGTCCTACATAACAGGAATAGTTTGCCAGCAGATCCTGATGGTCCTGCAGCCAGGCCGACATGCGGTCACTGACCTCCTGCGTCGCTTCCATAGATGATCCTTCCGGCAGCTTAAGCTCCAGCAGCACCTCCGGCCGCGTCGATGTGGGGAAAAATTCCTGCTTAATGAATTTCATCATACCTAATGACACGATAAAAAGTGCTGCAGTTGCCCCTAATACCAGTTTCCGATGCTCCAGGAACCAGGTCAGCAGCTGGCGGAACCGGATGTAGAAACGACTCTGATAAGGATTGATCCTGCCCGTATCATCTTTCTTTACCTCTACCTTGATCAAATGATAACCCAAAAGTGGTGCTACCATAACCGATACCAGCCACGAAATCAGCAGGGCAATACTGATGACCGGAAATAAGGCCTGACAAAATTCGCTGGCCATTCCCTTGGCGAATGCAACCGGGATAAACCCCGAGCAGGTAATCAGCGTACCGGTCAGCATCGGCTTGGCCGTCGCGCGGAATGCATAGCATGCGGCATCAAAGCGGCTGAGTCCCATCTCAAGCTTGACACTCATCATCTCGACTGCGATAATCGCATCATCGACCAGCAGTCCGAGCGCAATAATAAGCGCCCCCAACGAAACTTTATGCAAGTCGATTCCCAGCATATACATAAAACAGAACACACCAGCCAGTACCAGCGGGATACACCCCGCCACAACCATACCGGTACGCATACCAAGAGACAGGAAGCTGACGGCCAAAACTATAACAATAGCCTCGATCAGCGTCTTGACGAAATCATGAATTGCTCCATCGACAACACTCGGCTGATCAGATACCTTATGGATATCAATGCCGACTGGAACTTCCTGCTGAATGCTGTCAATCTGATGCTTCAAATTCTCGCCGAGTTTGAGGATATTACCGCCATCTTCCATCGACACCGCAATGCCGATAGCTGGCTCGCCATTAAAATACATTTTGGGTTTGGCCGGGTCCTCAAACCTGCGTTCAACAGTGGCAATATCCCCGAGCCTGAAAATCCTGCCGTTGGCATTGATTGGTACTGCCCGGATTGCATCAACATCGCCAAACGTACCACTAACCCGCAAATATACATTATCCGACTCAGTCTCGACCTTTGGCACCGCTGTCATCTCATTCTGCTTCTTGAGCGCACTCGATATCGCCGCCGGACTGATGCCCAGCTCTGCCAGCTTGGCATTCTCGACCTCAACATAGACCTTCTCTTCCTGTTCGCCGATAAGCTCCACTTTCTGGACACTCGGAACATTCAGCAGCATCCGGCGGGTCTTCTCCGCATATTGGCGCATCTCTTCATAGTCGTAGCCATCGCCGGTCACGGCGTAGATCGCGCCATAGACATCATCAAACCGGTCATTATAGTACGGACCATAAACGCCATCGGGCAGATCTTTCTTCAGATCTTCGCCAAAATTGCGCAAATCACGCCAGGTTGGACGAATCTGATTCTTATCCACATCATCCTTGAGGGTAACATAGATAACCGTCTGTCCCGCCCGTGTCTCGCTCTTGATATTGTTGAGCCCCGGAATATCCTGGAATTTTTTCTCCATCTTATCCGTGACCTGATTCTGCATTTCCTCAGCCGTAGCGCCAGGCCAGGCAGCGGATATGACCATCTGACGAATCGTGAACTGCGGGTCCTCCATGCGTCCCAGCTGTATATAGGAGAAAATGCCGCCAATGGCGGCAATGATAATGAAGTACCAGACCAGCGTCCGGTGCTTCAGCGACACTTCTGTAAGGTTGATCATCACTGCGCCTCCGTCCGGACAAGCTGGCCTTGGCGCAACTTATGAACACCAGCCGTAACAACCACATCCGAGGGATCAAGACCATGGACGATTACCTGATTGTCACTAAAATCACGAACTTCAACCGGCTTCAGGCTGACGGTATTGTCCGCCCCTACTACCCAGACCTGCGGCGTATCACCATCCTGATAAATTGCCGCCAACGGCAGCAGTGCCGTATTCGTGGCTGCTGCCGCCTCATCCATATCTGGCAATGAGTCCTTGAAGGATACACTAGCCGTCATGCCAAGCTGCATACCAGCCGGCGGTGCCGGCACCGATATGCGAACCCGATAGGTACGCGCCGCATTGTCGGCCATCGGGGCTACCTCACGGATCACACCATCCGCTTTACCATTAAGTGCCCAGAAATTAACTGTGACCGGCGTGCCGACAGCAGCTTCAGCCACATGATTCTCCGGCACATTAATCTCAATCTCCAGCTCATTTGTCTGAACCAGTGTCAGCACAGTCTGTCCGGCGGCTTCAACCTGACCTTCTTCCGCATTAATGGCCGAAACAACGCCATCGGCACCAGCGGTCAGATTCGTATACCCCATGGCATTATGGCCCTGTGCCGCCTGTGCCAGTGCATTCTGATAAGAAGCAAACGCTGCATCATAATTGCTCTGATACTGATCCAGTGTTGCCTCCGGCACCGCATTTTGCTGGAATAACTCACTATAACGCGACAAGTTCCGCTGCGCCAGGTCCAGCTGTGCCCGGGCCGAAGCCACTTGAGCGTCGCCCTGATTCGCCTTCTGTACCACATCACGGCCATCAATGACCATGAGCACATCACCAGCCCGTACGACACTGCCCACCTGGACATTACGGGCAATGATCTGCCCGCCGACCTGAAATGACATATTCGTCTCATACCGGCCTCGTACCGTGCCAGCATAAGTGTTGTCATTATCGGCAGCACCAGTACCGGCCTGCACGGTTTTGACCAGCGGTGCTTTATCAGCGGTCTGTTTGCTGCTGCCGCACCCGGCAGCCATCGTTACCGCCATTGCCAGCAGACAGATTGACACCCCCAGCTTAAAGTTTCTCATGTACCTCTCCCCCTGCTGGCAAGCCCTTAGCTAATTTGACTAAATCGGCAGTACAAGCCCGTTCAACCAACCGGCCAAAACCATTGAACAGGACGCGTACCTCTTCTTCTTTCATATCTGCCACCAGATAATCTACCCATCCCTGAATGATATTGCGCAGGAAATGATGCTGTTCACGCCCATGATCTGTCAGGTAGATATGCCGGACGCGCCGGTCGTTTTCATCCTGCTCCCGATAAATGAGCCCCTTCTCCTGCAGCAGATTAACGGTCCGCGTAACCACCGCCTTATCCAGATACAGCATACTGGCCAGTTCGTCCTGTTTGGCTCCCTCATTATCAAAAATACGAATCAGCATAATATATTCCGAGAAAGTCAGATTCAATTCCTGACACGCCTCTACGACAAACAGTTGCGAGCGCCGATGCAAGATTGAGAACCAGCGGCCTACATTTACATAATCATCCATTCTATACGTTCCTCTCTGTCTGAAACTCATACTCTATCCCTGTCTATTTGATCAATCATCCAATCCAGTTGATTCTATCAAATAATTGTACCCACATCCACCGAGAATGTCAACATTCCTCGCTATTTTCAGATAATTCCCGTCATGCAATGCAAGCGGCTGCTCATAAGTTTTGATAAATATGGTGATTAGTCATTATAATGACTGTAAACAAGTTTACAGTTTTGTATACTTGATAATTCTCATATATTTTCCTTTGTTATCCGTGTATAATAGGTACTATCAGATTTCCATACAAAGGAGGAACTTCTATGAGCCGTCCAAGAGTTGGACACATCAATTTCCTGAATGTACTGCCGCTGACCTGGAGTTATGCCCACGGCAGTGAACAGGGCCTCGCCGTTACCCGTGGCGTACCTGCAGTGCTCAATAACGACATCGTCAATCACCGGCTGGATGTCAGCAACGTCTCATCGATCATCTATGCCCGGGACAGTGAGGAGCTTGTCATCCTGCCGGATGTATGTGTCAGCACCGATGGTGATGTCCAGAGTATCATTCTGGTATCGCGCAAACCAATCGAATCCCTGAAAGATGACAAGATTATCCTGACTGCCAAGTCAGCCACTTCGCACTGCCTGCTCAAGATTATCCTGCGCAGTGCCTATGGTGCCGTTCCCAACTACTACGTGCGTCACATTGGTCCGGAGCACCCGATCCCCGAGGATGCCACCGCCGCTCTGCTTATCGGCGATGATGCCCTCTGGCTCTTTCACCATCAGCAGCCAGGCTACTACTACTATGACCTGGGCCGCGAATGGAAACAGCTGACCGGCAAGAAAATGGTCTATGCACTCTGGGTGGCAAACCAGAAATTTGCCTCGGAAAGCCCGGAGCTGCTGCAACTGGTATACGATCGGATTCATCATGCATTCGCGCAGGGACTGGCCCACAAAAAGGAAGCCATCGAATCCGTGCTTCCAGACAAGCCTTTCACCTACGAGCAGCTCGATACCTATCTTGGTCCCACGATTCGCTGGGATCTGACCGAAGAATATATCGATGGGCTCAAAACCTTCTATTCGCTCGCGCATCAGATGAATCTCATCGAACATATTCCCGAAATCAAACTGGCCAGCGTACGCCGCTGAGTCCTAACAAAAACTGCTTCAAAGGCAATGCCTTTGAAGCAGTTTTTGTATCAGGAACCCCAATAGGTCCAATGAACGGACCCCGCCGATACCTCATATTCATCAAACACCGGGATGCTGGAATTGTCTGTCACCCATAGACTGCGGCTCTGCCGCTTATGCGGCATTACACGGCCCAGATAAATTGTATCATAGAAATTATAGCTGTTCTGGTATACTTGTTCTCCATGATTATACAACGTAACCGATAAAACCATCGAATCAACCTTCTGCAACGGCTGTCCAGTACCATTATAGAAGAATCCATCGAAATCCAGGCGGGTAGAGCTGGTACGGCGCACATTCGTGACAAGATATTCAATAGAAGTTGTCCCCTTGAGGATGTCCTGCATCCGCTGGGCTTCACGATCCTTAATTCCCTGCAGACGTGAGGCCTCAGCCGCCTGTGCCTGCTGCTGAGCTTCCGCCCGCTTTTGTGCCTCAAGCCCCTGCTTCTTGCGGATGTAGGCATTCAGATCATCATCCAGTCCATTGAGCGGCAGCGAGGCTGCAAAATCTGTCCGGGGAATACTAATATCTCCCGCCCGGTCAGCCAGATCCTTGACATTGACCTGTACCCGTTTGACCGCATCGCTGCTGCTGCTGTCGAGCGGTGCCTTGATGACCTTCTCCACATCGTCAAGCATGCCGCGCTCAAGTGCTACGGCGTCAATTAATTTCTGGTTAACGAGCTGGTACTTGCTGCCCGTACGTGACGATCTGAGCTCGTGCAGCAGTTTATCCAAATTCTCTTTGGCCTTGCCCAGACGCACCAGATAATCCTTGGTCGCATCAGCATCAGGATCACCATTCAGATCCTTTGTTTCCTTCAGAAGACTTTGAACATCCGATACGACTTTCTCGCCATTGACGCATTTACCGACATAGCGGTCCTCGGTGCCCTGCACATAAGTGAAAACTCCGATCGCCGCCAGCAGCAGCAGTACTGCTGCCACCGCCAAAATCTGCGTCATATGGCTTTTCCTCGGCAGTGGAGGCATCATCGCATAGCCTGGTGCTGGCGGAATCGGCGGCTGAATGGCAGACTGGACCGGCAATTCACGTACGACTGACATATCTACCGTGTCCGAAGACACAGAATCCCGAGCCTGTAGATTTTCCTGTGGACCAGCAGCGGGCTTTGCCTGCCCGCAGTCCATACAAAAATTCCCTGTATTCTTCGTTCCGCAGGAACAAAGCCATTCCTCTTTTTCTTCCATGGTATAATGATCCCTTCCTGTTAATCAGTTCAGATGAAGCAGCTTCGCCTTCACGATCCGCTTCACCGATTCATTGATACGGTCTTCACTGATGTCTCCCTGCTTGACCGCCGCAAGCAGCCCCAGATAAAGCTCGGTCTCATGCTCATACTCGTGACAGATCATGACGATATCGGCTCCAGCCTCTACGGCATTCACGCCCAACTGCCGATAACTGGCGTGCTTCGCTACCGCCCCCATCTCCATATCGTCAGTGATGATCAGCCCATTGAACCCGAGTTCTCCCCGCAAGAGATCGGTCATGATTGCACGCGACTGACTCGCTGGGTTCACAGGATCGAATGCAGGATATTTCAAATGCGAAACAAGAATAAAGTAATCTTCGGGCTGGCGTTCATCGATCATCGTCCGAAACGGCATCAGGTCGCTGTTAAGCAGTTCCTCTTTCGATTCTGCGATTTCGGATACCTCCTGGTGCGAATCAACAACGGATCGGCCAATTCCCGGGAAATGCTTCAACGCATACAACTCGCGATGCTGTTCATAGCCCTGTGCGGCAGCCTGAACAAACTTTGTTACCTGTTCTGGATCACTGCCATATGACCGCTGGCCTGGTGAGCCGACATCCGCAACCGGAGCAAAATTCACATTGATGCCCAGCTGCTTCAATGCGGCAGCCGTCTTTCCAGCCCAGGCCTCAGCAGCGGTTACCTCACCAGCCGTACCGATTTCCCGTTGCGATGGTGGCGGAGTAAGGAAGTTCCTGCCCCGAACGACATCACCGCCCTCTTCATCGATACCGATAAACAAAGGGACCTTCTCATCGGCCTGTGCCTGCAGCTGTTCCGTCAGGGCTGTCACCTGTTCCGCCGATGCCAGATTGCGATCAAACAGCACCACTCCGCCGGCATGATACTGATGCAGCATATACAGACTGTCATCCGTCACCGTTTGTCCATGGATCCCGATCATGACCATCTGCCCGACTTTCTCCGTTATCGACATCGAGCTTACGATACGATCGACCTTTTCATCCAATGTTTCCTCATGCGAAGGACTATTCCCACCAGCCAAAATGCCGCTGCCGAGACAACCAGCACTGAGCAGAGAGGCCACTACCAGACAACCTGCCGCTGCCAGTACACTTAACGTTCTCATGTTGCTGCCTCCACTCAGTCCGGAATACGGACACTGATATAATTAACGGTGTCCGTTCCCTGGTTCACGGCAAAACGCAGGATTCCCTGCTGTCCAGCAGTCGACGTGAAGGTATACTCATAGAGATCCTTGCCATCGTAGGCCGACTTCGTGTAATCCGTACCATATTCAGTCTTCACTGCAGCCAGATCTGCCCCCTGATGCAGACCACGCTTCGTACGCACTTGATCGGCCTCGGATACCAGTGATGTCACCACCCCTCCCCTCGTCCCAACCTGAAGCTCGGGATAGTTGTAAAGGATCATTCCATCCTGGGTCTTGGATGAATCCTCGGGGCCCAGAATCCGGCGCATATCGTCCACCGTCAAGCCCAAATCCACACCACCCAGAGACAGCTCCGAACGTGCCGAATCCGCCGCGGGGGCTGACGGCGAGGCTGTCTTTGCAGTTGCCGCTGCGGCTGCCTTATCCACAGCGGCTTTTTTCTGCTTCGATACGACACTGTAGGTACTGCTGTCCGCATCTGCCCCCAGGGTATTCTCTCGCACTACGAGGAATACCAACACGGCCGCCAGCACAACAATAAGGCAGATCAATGCCAGCTTCACCTTGCGATTTCTGTTTCCAGACTCTGCGGGGTACGCAGATTGATATGAAGCCTGCGCCAGCCGCGGACGTCCACAGACTGCACAGAAATTCCCCTGGTTGCCCTGCTGTCCACAGCTGCACAGCCAGCCTGCTGGCTGATCCTTATCTATTGCTCCTGCCATTTCAAGCCCCCCTGACTGAGTCTATTTAATACAAATCTAATAAATACATGAACTGTATTATATCATAACTTAGTACATTTGTCCTGCTGCCCGCCAAAATAAAAAGCCGCAGCCCTATCCTCACGATAAGGCCACGGCGCGGCAGTCACGATAGGGTTGGCAACGTCAAACTCTGCCCGCCATCTTCTCTACATCATCCGAAGTCTGCTTAAGTGCCATGCCGTCTTCATTGATCTGACGGATCAGCTCAGCCTGCTCCACATTGACGTCTGTTAGTTGTGCAATCTCCTCGTTGATGCAATGAATCGAGTCGCGAATCTTCATCAGGGTATCTGTAATCCGTTGAGCAGATTCGGCACTGTTATCGGCCAGCTTGCGGACCTCTTCAGCCACGACAGCAAATCCACGTCCCTGTTCACCGGCACGGGCGGCCTCGATGGCTGCATTGAGACCGAGCATATTGGTCTGTGTCGCCACGCTCTTGATGAAGTCGATGACTTCATTGGTTTCTCTTACCTCGGATGCCGCCTTGCCGGTCAGCTGTTTCAGGCTCTTGCCGCTCGCTGCGAGCACTTCAGCCTTCTCCGCTATCCGCTTCAGGGAAACGGTCAGATCCGATGTCGCGCGAGCCAATTGCTCAGCCGTAGCATGCATAAGCTTCTGCTGCTCCAATGACTGATGAACAGCCACGGCTCCTACGATTGTACCATTTTCCTCCAGCGGCATGCTGACCGCCACATATGGCACGCCATAAACCTCGGCCCCAACCTGCACAACAACGCGGCGTTTTTCCCGCATCGCTACGGCTACCGCCGAAGCAGGCTTGATGGGTTCGCCTACCTTTACCTGTGCGGCAATCTCCCGGATTGAATTTGATGCCAGCCATTTCTGCTGATCAGCCACTACCATGCCCACCCGCTGAGTCATCAGCTGCGGTAAAATCGGCGTAACAGCCTGAAATGCTTCAAGAATCGATATCGCCATGAGAATTCCTCCCTACAAACATCGCCTGACCATTTTGGTCCAGTTCTTTAATCATAACACAATCCGTTTCGCTAAAAAAGCCGAATTCCCAAACATTTCAGGAATCCGGCTCTTATCTTCATTTATTGAAAAACAACGCATAATAACCATTAAAGAAAATTGCCAGCACAATAAGCGGCAGTCCCCAGGTCAGATACGCGCGCAGCCATGTTGGAAACAGGGTTCCCTGTCCCGTATTTGCTTCCTTGATGAACGCATTCCAGCCCCAGCCGTAACGACTCATGCAGAATAACAAATAAACCAGACTGCCCAGTGGCAGCAGATTGTAGCTGACCAGGAAATCCTCCAGCTCCAGGACCCCCGAGCCCGGGCCAAATGGCTGGAACCCACTCCAGACATTGAAGCCCAATACACAGGGCAGTGACAGCAGAATAATGACCGGCATCCCCCAGCGGATGATCTGCTGGCGATCCTGATGCAGCAGCTCAAAGAAGCAGACAATCAGATTCTCGAAGACTGCAATCACTGTCGATACGGCCGCAAACGTCATAAAAAGGAAGAATAAAGACCCCCAAAGCTGTCCGAAAGGCATCGCATTGAACACATTGGGCATGGCTACAAACAACAGATTCGGACCGCTGCTGGGATCGACGCCATAGCTGAAACAAGCCGGGAAAATAATCAGCCCGGCCATGATTGCCACAAAAGTATCCAACACAATAACCCAGACAGCCTCACCAGTCAGACGCTTGCTCTTACCGATATAACTGCCAAAAACCGCCAACGCACCGATACCAATAGACAGTGAAAAAAATGCCTGCCCCATAGCGGCAAATATGACCTCCTTCAGGCCATATTCCATCAGCTTGCCAAAATCCGGATAAAGATAATAGTGCAGACCTGCCCCCGCTCCTGGCAGCAGGATCGAGTTAATGGCCAGCAGCCCCATGAGAATCAGCAGGGCCAGCATCATCCATTTCGTGATGCGCTCGACCCCCGCCTGAACCCCCAGATAGCAGATGCCGCCACACAGCAGCACGACGCCAGCCATATAGCTGCCCATCAGCACAGGATTCATGAGCATTCCGCTGAACACGGCTTCAATCCCGGTGGCATCGAGTCCAATAAAGCCACCGCTGGCCGTCTTATACAGATAATACAGCATCCAGCCGGTTACCGTCGTATAGAACATCATGAGCAGCAGATTACCGGCAATAGCCCCATATTTGTACCAGTGCCACCTGGTTCCCCGCGGTTCGAGCACATCAAAGGACATCGCTGCACTGCGGATACTCGCACGTCCGACCGCAAATTCGGCAACCATGATGGGCAGACCCATAATCGCCAGGAAAAGCAGATAGATCAGCACAAAGGCCGCTCCGCCATACTGTCCCGTAATATAAGGGAAGCGCCAGACATTGCCCAGACCAATCGCACACCCCGCCGATACCAGGATAAATCCCAACCGGGTTGAAAAATTACCACGTTCCAAAACAGCACCCTCTCTGTTGAAAAATCATTTACACATGTTACAAATCGCATTTATATATATTATCTCATAAAAGTCAATTTGTCCAGCAGAGAACGACATGTTTTTTAATCTAAGCTCAACCCTTGCTCGAAATCTCATGATAAACATCCTTGAGCAGGGTTTCTTTGCGCAGACTCAGGCATTCGCATTGTCGGTCCCCGGCAGCAACCGTACGAATCGTCTCAAGAATGATCTCGCCGATCATTGGCGCATCATCATAGAAGATATCCGCCATATCTTTATGCGACCATTTCGCCCGGATGCCCTCGCCGTAGTTCACCGTGAAATACAACCCTGCATAACAGGCTCCGATCTCGCGCGCCAGATAGACCTCTGGTGCAATGCTCTGCCCGACAATATCCGCCTGGCCATTCATCATCGCCACCTCGGCCGGACTCTCGAAATGCCGCCCATCCGTCACTGCATACGTTCCACGGATGAACACGCGCCCATCAAAGCGCTTCTTCGTCGCTGTAATCAGCGCCTGCCGCATCTCCGGACACAGGGCATCACGCATGATGAGCAGATAGCGTCCATCAAGCATTACATCCTTGCGCACAGACAGATCGAGATAATCGTCCGGAATGATGAAATCCCGCAGATCCAGCAATTTATTGACTGTCCCGACGCCGCCTTCTGAAATGATGCGTTTCACACCGGCCTCACGGAAGGTCCAGAATACCTGTCGCGAAGCATCTGCCCGTGTAACCCCGGAGCGCCAGCCATGCATGCGGCAGGTCAGCACCTTCTTGTCGCCCACGGAAAAAAGCCGGAAGGCCGGACTCTGCCCATACGGCGTCTCAAAGTGCAGATCATCGGCCAGAATCGTCACATCTTCATCCGGCAGATTCGCCGGGAAATTGCTGGAAAGTGTTCCCGAGCCGCCAACCACTGCATAGTCAGCCTCAGGTATCGTCATATTCGTCATAGTACACCTCATTCAACTCACAAAAATGAAAACGACCACTCGTCAAAACATCAGGTCCAGCTGCGCTGTCGTTGCAACAGCCTTATTGCTGCCAGGCGTATGATTCTTCAGAACCGCCGGATGATGCGATACTCTGTATCGCGCTGGGCTGGCTGGCGCCCGGCTCCGCGGATCACATCCGCCATCTTATTGATTGACATCTCATAGCTGGTCCCCGCCGCCCGGACCACATTCTCCTCCAGCATGATACTGCCCAGATCATCGGCGCCGAACCCCAGCGTCAGCTGCCCGATCCGCTCGCCCTGTGTCACCCAGGACCCCTGGATATGCTTTATATTATCCATATAGAGCCGCGTCATTGCCAGCGTTTTCATATAGTCCCAGCCGCTCGTCTTCTCGCCGCCCAGTTCCGTATTACCCGGCTGAAAGGTCCAGGTAATGAAGGCCCGAAAACCGCCTGTCTTATCCTGCAGGCGTCGGACTTTCTCCATATGTTCAATCCGCTGTGCCATCGTCTCCCCGAACCCGATGACCATTGTCGCCGTGCTCTCCATTCCGATGGAATGCGCACACTCCATCACATGCAGCCAGTCCTCCGTCATGATCTTTTTCGGGCTGACCCGCTGCCGGACCTCATCGACAAGGATCTCCGCCCCGCCGCCTGGCAGGCTGTCAAGCCCTGCAGCCTGCAGCCGCTTGAGCGTGTCCAGAATTGAGAGTCCCTCCTGCTGGGCGAAATACTGGATCTCCGTTGCCGTAAACGAATGGATCGTAATCGACGGGAACTGCTTTTTGATCAGCTGCAGCATCTTCTCATAATAGCCAAGCCCCAAATCGGGGTGCAGCCCGCCCTGGATCATCACCTGTGTTCCACCAGCCTCGACCGTCTCCCGCACCTTATCAAGGATCTCATCATACGACAAAAGATAGGCATCCTTATGTCCCTGACGCCGGAAGAATGCACAGAACCGGCATTCATTCCTGCACACGTTCGTATAGTTGATATTGCGGTCTACGATAAACGTTGCCGTATCACCGAACAACCGCTGCCGGACTGCATCCGCCTCGCGCCCCAGCACGATCGGATCGCCATTTGTCAGCAGCCCGATACCCTCCTGCTCACTCAGACGACTCATGACTGCACCTCCTGATAAAACGTATCGCGCTCCACTGGCTCATAACCCGTCTCACGAATCATCTGTTCCAGCGTCGTCCGCGTAATGCCTGTATTTGTTTGGGCACCCGCCGCATGAATGATCTTTTCCTCGCCAATCGTCCCATCCAGATCATCTGCGCCAAAGCCCAGCGCCAGCTGCGCAATCGGCATTGTCAGCATAATCCAGAAGGCCTTCACATGATCGATATTGTCGAGAATCAGCCGCGACAAGGCCATCATCTTCATATCCTCCCATGAGCCGGTCCGCTTCAGCTGATACTCGCTGCCCAGCTTCGTATTCGCTGGATGGAACGGAAACAACATGAACGCCTGGAACCCCTGCGTCTCATCCTGAATATCCCGCAGCGTAAACAAATGCTGCAGCCGCTCCTCAATTGTCTCTACATGACCATACATAATTGACGCATTCGTGCGGATTCCCAGTGCATGGGCCTTCTTCATCGTTTCGATCCACTCTGCCGCAGTCGCCTTCTTCGGACAGATGATTTGGCGCACTCTGTCTGACAGAATCTCCGCTCCACCGCCCGGCAGACTATCAAGACCAGCCGCCTGTAAAATCAGCAGAATCTCACGGATGGACTTGCCCGTCATCTTCGCGAAATTCACAATCTCCACTGGTGTAAATGCTTTGACATCCACCTGTGGCAGCGCCGTCTTAACCTGACGGATCACCTGCACATAGTAGTCGAACGGCCGATCCGGATGCAGCGCTGAAACAATATGCACCTCCGACAGGTTCTTGACCTGCTTTGCCTCAGCCAGCATCCGGTCAATATCCGCCGTCTCCAGCACAAAGCCCCGCTTATCGCCAGCTTCCACCTGAAACGCACACAATGGGCAATTCGAACTGCATACATTCGTCAGATTGATATGCCGGTTGACTGTATAAAAAACCTTCCGGCCACTCTTCCGTTCCTTCGCAGCGCGTGCGCACTTTGCCAGAAACAGCAGGTCATTATCTTCATACAAAGCCAGCGCATCCGCGAGCGAAAGCCGTTCCCCCGCCTCCGCCCGTGCGCGCACCTCATTGATACTTGTCATCATGTTTTCCTCACTCAAACTTCCGCAGTATATTGAAATTACAATCGCAGGCAGCGGGAACCCGCCCGGCCTCACGGATAATCCGGATGATATTGTTCTCGCTCAGGGCCGTAGGACTCGTCGCCCCCGCATCATGCAGGATTGTCTCTTTATGCACCGTCCCATCGATATCATTTGCCCCAAAGCCCAATGCCACCTGTGCTACCGGCACCGTCAGCATGACCCAGTACGCCTTGATATTCTGGAAATTATCCAGCATCAGCCGTGAGATTGCCATCGTGCGCAAATCATCCCACATACTTGTCTGCTTTACCCGCTGCCCAAGTTCTGTGTTCTTCGGCAGGAACGGGAAACAAATAAACGTCTGGAACCCGCCTGTCTCATCCTGCAGCGATCGCAGACGCAGCAGATGATCGACCCGCTCCTCGAGCGTCTCGATATGACCATACAGCATACTTGCATTTGACTTCAGCCCCAGCTGATGTGCTGTGCGGGCCACCTCGAGCCACTCGTCCGCCGATGCCTTATTCGGGCACAGCTCATCCCGGACCCGATCCGACAGGATTTCTGCCCCGCCACCGGCAATCGACTGCAGACCGCCTTCGTCGCGCAGCCGGGTCAGCACGTCTGCCACCGACAGACCGGAAATCTGAGCAAAATGCGTAATCTCAACCCCCGTAAACCCCTTCATATAAAGCTCCGGAAATGTCTCATGCAGTGCCCGGACAATCCCCAGATAATCCTCAAACGACCACGTCGGATGCAGTCCGCTCACGACATGCAGCCCCGCCAGATTCGGGTCCCGCATGGCATCACGGACTACCGCGATTGCCTGCTCTTTGCTCATCGCATAGGCACCGCACTCATCCTCATCCCGCCCAAACGCGCAAAACTTGCAGCGCGACGTGCAGATATTTGTCAAATTCACATGGCAGTTCACATTGTAATAGACAATATCCCCGCACTTCTGCTGCCGTACATAGTCAGCCATCGCACCCAGCCAGGCAATATCGTGACAATGGAACAGGCGGATACCGTCCTCACGGCTCAGCCGTTCCCCATTCATAACCTTCTCTTCAATGTCCTTATAATTTTCTGAAGCTAACACCAAGCTCTTACCTCCAAACGCGCTCATTTATACATATCTATAGATTATATCATCTATACGATAGCTTTGCAGTCATTTATCCTCTCTGCCGTCAATCCCCTAAAATCTCTGCCAAAAGTTTCCTTAATCAACTTTTAACAGCAATCACAATATTCTTTAAAAACAGTGTCCTATACTGTTAACTGTATTCAGGAAAAACAAGAATAACAGCCACTGTCAATAGAGCAGCTGAAGGAGATGAACCTTATGTTCAATAAAAAAAATGTAAAAGTAACCGCAATTGCCCTGGCCAGCTTCATGAGCCTTGGTCTTGTCAGTCTGACGGCCTCTGCCGCCGAAGCCAGCCCTTGGCATCAGAACAACTACGAAATCACCGAGCTTGCCAATAGGCACCACCGGTATCATCCGAAAGACTATTCCGAGGGAGACCGCAATACAGCAGCCATCGTCGGCGCTGTAGCTGGTTATGTTATTGCCAAAAATACCTGATTTCCTAATCAAGTTCTAACGCATATCATAAATAATTCTAAACTGTTTCCATTATACTATTCCATGTGGTCAGGGAATTCCCACCCTGACTTGTTTTTCCGGTAATTCTTCTTCCCCAGAAGGATTTACATACATTCGATTCCTAAATCTCTAATTCTCTCAAAGGAAAAGGGCATGCCCCCACAGCATGCCCTTTTTCTGCGCCCAGAATTCAAAGATATTCTTCAAATCGGTCCATATCCGTTACCCGGATCACCTTGCCCTCGACCTCAAGAATGCCATCGCGCTGCATCGCACTGAGTTCCCGGGAAAGTGACGGCCGGGTTACGGCCAAATAAGCGGCCAGAAACTCGCGGCTGACTCCAAGGTCCACCCTGCCGTCACTGCCCAGCTGCTGAAACAGAAACCGCACGATCTTTTCGCGCAGCGAACCGCTGGCGAGCACCTTGATCTTATTATGCATAAAATACGCCTTGCGGGCGAAAATACGCATAAGATTCTGCTGTACCTTGAGCGCACTGCGCGTCAGCTGACCACCGGTATCTAGCGTAAAAAGTGCGCTCGACACTTCAAGCAGCTCTACCTTCGATGCTGTCTCGACGTACATATCGTATGGCTGATGCAGTACCTCGTAAACCTCACCAAACATATCTCCCGGTGCGTCAATCTCCGAAATGAATATCCGGCGGCCAGAGAATGTATCCTTCAGGATATGTACTTCACCGGCCAGCAGGATATACAGGGAATGCGGCATCTCACCTTCATGAAAGACAATCTCGCCCTTCGGATAGGACCTGTGCCGGACCTGAGCAGAGGCCAGCAGTTCCTGCACTTCTTCATCCGTCATACCAGCGGCCAGCGAACTCTTCCGCAGCACACCGACTAGATCCTCTTTAGCATCCATCCTAATCACTCCCGAACGAGCAGCTTCTCAATCTCGACGACATACATCGTATGATAATCTTCGTCATACCAGCGTTCATCACAACTCTTGTCAATGAAGCCTTCCTGCTGCAGCTCCTGTGCATATAGTTTACGACAGAGCATCGTGACCCGTGCCTCGTCAAAATAGGTACGCCCATTGTCATGGCGGACAGTCAGTCCCGCCTTGGCGATCTTATCTTCATCCCGGCCGGAAACCTTGCCAAAATAACTCAACATCTCGCGGCGATCTTCCGGGAATACCGACAACGTCAGCCCGGCTGCCTGATCAATGAACATTTTGGTATAACGGGTCGGGCGGATAAACAGGAATGCCACCGGCTTTCCCCACATAATTCCCATGCCGCCCCACGATGCCGTCATTGCATTTGACTTCCCATCAACTTCACCAGCTACCAGCAGCCACTCCTTGCCAATCACTTTAAATACACTCTCATTAAACGCTTCTGGTTTTATTTCCTTTACTGCCATTGTTTCCTCTTCCTTTCGCGATCTGCAATAGATATCTCATTTTTATCCACAGGCAACCTATCGATTTTTACCAAAAAATCCACAAGATATGGGAGATATCCACAGCTTTGCCGTGGATATCCTCAGTATTTTGTGGATAACTTTATCATGTTGTGTATTATTTCTCTTTTTTCAAGGCATCATCAAGCGTATGCCAGGCGAGAACTGCACACTTCACCCGAGCCGGCATATGCGCGACATTCCTGAGCGCCAATGCCTCATCCAGTTCTTCCAGCTCATCTTCATCGGTAATCTCACCTTTGATCATACTGATGAATTTATGTGCCAGCCTCCGGGCTTCCTCAACGGATTTGCCACGGATCAGCTCAGCCATGATATCCGTGCTGGCCTGGGAGATCGCACAGCCGATACCGGTAAAGGCTGCCTCCTTCACCGTGCCATTTTCGATCTGCAATTCAATAGTAATCTCATCACCACAGCTCGGATTGTGGCCCTTAAGGGCACAGGACGCACAGCTCAGATGATGCTTATGGTCTGGATTGCGGCTGTGCTCGCCCAGGACCTCCGTATAGACGTCATCAAGCGCCATAACCCAGTACCCCCCTTACTTTCTTCACGGCATTGAGCCAACGATCGATGTCCTCACGCGTATTATACAGGTAAAAACTGGCCCGGCAGCTGGCATTAAGGTCCAGATACCGATGCAGCGGCTGAGCGCAGTGATGGCCGGCCCGGACCGCTACGCCATAGCTGTCGAGAATTGTCGCCACATCATGCGGATGAACATCCTTAATGTTGAAAGCGATAATACCCGTCTTATTATCCTGCTCGCTGTCGCATCCATAAAGCTCCACATATGGCAGCTCACGCAGCTGCGGCAATGCATAGTCGACCAGTTCTTTCTCAATGGCTTCAATACTCTCAAAAGTAATCTTCTCAAGATAATCGATGGCCGCCGTGAGACCGGCAGCACCGCCGACATTCTGCGTACCAGCCTCAAATTTCGCCGGCACCTCCGCCCAGGTAGTATCCTGCTCCTGCACATACTCGATCATATCACCGCCCATAAGAAATGGCGGCATCGCATCGAGCAGCTCATACTTGCCATAAAGCACGCCAATCCCCATCGGCGACAGCATCTTATGACCGGAGAAGGCAAAGAAATCTGCATCCATGTCCGCCACATCCACAGCCATATGTGCCACGCTCTGCGAACCATCGATGACAGCTACAGCACCAACGCTATGCGCTTTCCGGACGATTGCCTTGACATCATTCTTGAGCCCCAGGACATTCGATACCTGCGTCACAGCGACAATCTTCGTCTTATCCGTAATCTTCGTCTCGATATCTTCCTGTGAAAGATTGCCGTCCTTCTCGAGATAAATGTACTTGAGCACGGCCCCTTTCGACTTGGCCACAAACTGCCACGGCACGAGATTGCTGTGATGCTCGGACACTGAGATTACAATCTCATCGCCAGCCTGCACATTGCTCAGGCCATAGCTGTAAGCGACAAGATTCAATGCCTCCGTCGCATTCTTCGTAAAGATAATTTCTTCGGGGCGGCGGGCCTTGATGAACTGCGCCGTCCGCTTTCTGGCATTCTCATAGATATCTGTTGCCTGAACTGACAGAGCATAAGCGCCACGGTGCGGATTGGCATTGCAGCCGCCATAATAGCCACAGAGCGACTGAATCATCTGCTCCGGTTTCTGTGTTGTCGCGCCATTATCCAAATAGGCAATTCTCCTGCCATTGATTTCCCTATTCAATAAAGGGAAATCTTTTAAAAAATCTTGTGCTTCAGCCATTTGAAAGCCTCCTCTGCAAATGTTCATCGATCTCGGCCTTCAGTGCCTCATCCGGTATACGATCCAGCACTGGGTTAAAGGAAGCCTCCACCACCAGCCGCTGAGCATCAGCCAGATCAAGGCCGCGGCTCATCAGATAAAAGAGCTTTTCCTCGTCCATCTTGCCGACGCTGACGGCATGATGCCCGTCCACATCGTCTTCATGCGACAGCATGATTGGTACACTGCGATTGCGGACGGCCGGTGAAAGCAGCACCACTTCCTCGTTCTCGCGGCCAACCGAACCTTTTGTCCCCTCAAGAAAATCCAGCGTACCACGGAAAATTTTCTCACTGCTGCCCAGCAAAGCACCGCGCACCTGCATATTGGCATCGGTACGCTTCCCCCCCTGGCGGATAACATAGTTCATATCAACCTTGCGGCTGCCGTCGCCAAAATAAAGCGCCCAAATATCACTGACGCTGTCATCACCAGCCATATCAACCGTCAGCTCTGCCGCCACATTCGAAGCACCGGCCTCAACGGCGGTATAACTGAATTTCGCGCCCTTGCCAAGGTAAACCTTGACCCTGCCTGTGCAGGGTTCAGCGGCAGACACCAGCTGGACATTGACAAGATGCAGCTCGCCACCATCGGCGATATGTACCTGAACCTCATACTGAGCGCTCTCACGGTTTGTCAGGATCACCTGATCCTTCTGGCCCGCCTCGACCAGTATCTGCTTTTTCTTTATCGTATCCGTTATATTCTCCGGCATAAGCCCTTCGTTGACGCCCAGCCAACGCCAGGTGCGCATCGGGATTGCGGAGAATGTCTTCGTTTCACTCATCAGTAATCCTCCTTCAATCAGCCAATCGTACCTTCAAGCTCGATATTCACCAGATTATTCATCTCGAGCGCATATTCAAGCGGCAATTCTTTAGCAATCGGCTCTACGAAACCACGGACAATCATTGCCCTGGCTTCATTCTCGTCGATGCCACGGCTCGTCAGATAAAAGATTGCCTCATCACTGATACGGCCGATCTTGGCCTCATGCCCGATATCGGCCTCATCGCCCTCGATATCCATTGTCGGCAGTGTATCGCTGCGTGATAGATTATCCAGCATCAGCGACTCGCAATTGACCGAGCATTTCGCATGATCTGCATTCTTCGTAACTTTGACTGCGCTGCGGTACGTCGCCTGACCGCCATCCTTGGAGATAGTACGCGTATTGATGTTCGCCGAAGTATGCGGGGCCGCGTGGATAACGCTGGCACCTGTATCGAGATTCTGCCCCTTAGCCGCAAACGTCACACCCGTGAATTCGCAGCGCGCATTCTCACCATGCAGCACGCTGCACGGATAAAGCATCGAGATATGGGAACCAAACGAGCCGGATACCCATTCGATGATGCCATCCTTTTCAACCAACGCCCGCTTCGTATTGAGATTCATCATATTACGCGACCAGTTCTCAATCGTCGAGTAGCGCAGACGCGCACCTTCTTTGACAAAGAGCTCAACGCAGCCTGCATGAAGGTTCGTGACATTATATTTCGGTGCCGAACAGCCCTCGATGAAGTGCAGGCTCGCGCCTTTCTCCACGATAATCAGGGTATGCTCGAACTGGCCAGCCCCTGCTGCATTCAGACGGAAATAGCTCTGCAGCGGCATTTCAACATGTACCCCCTCTGGCACATAAACGAAGGACCCGCCCGACCAGACTGCACCATGCAGCGCCGCAAATTTATGATCCTTAGGCGGTACAAGCGTCATGAAGTACTCCTTCACGATAGCCTCATGCTCAATCAGAGCCGACTCCATATCAGTATAGATAACTCCCTGCTTGACCATATCCTCCTGAATGGAGTGATAGACCACCTCGGAATCATACTGTGCCCCTACTCCGCCCAATGAAGTCTGCTCGGCCTCCGGGATACCCAAACGATCGAACGTATCCTTGATATCTTCCGGAACATCCTGCCAGCTGCCTGCCATCTTCGCATCCGGCTGAACATAGGTGACAATTTCATCCATATTCAGCTCTGAAAGATCCGGCCCCCAGGTCGGAAGCGAAAGAGAATTGTACACAGCCAGCGACTTCAGCCGGAAGTCCAGCATCCATTCGGGATCATGCTTGCGAGCCGAGATGTCGCGGACGACATCTTCCGTCAACCCGCTATGTGATTTGTAGAGGGAATGATCTTCGTCCGTAATATCATACAAAGTACGTTCAATATCATCAATGTAGGTTTTTTTCTTTTCTGCCATAATATCGACGCCTCACTTTGCTGCGTTCTGTTCATCGCGGATATGGGCAAAGCCCCGGGTGTTGATGTCCTCGATCAACTCCGGACCGCCTTCCTCCACAATCCGGCCATCCATGAGCACATGAACCTTATCCACCTGCAGGTGCTCGAGGATACGTGTATTATGCGTGATAATCAGACAGGAATTATCGGCATTGTGGAACTTTGCCACGCCCTCGGACACGATCTGCACAGCATCGACATCAAGACCAGAGTCCGTCTCATCAAGCAATGCCAGCTTCGGCTGGAGCATCAGAAGCTGCAGGATCTCATTGCGCTTCTTCTCACCACCCGAGAATCCGACATTCATGTAACGCTGTGCATATTCCGGATTCATCTTGAGCTCTTTCATCGTTGCCTTGAGTTCCTTGCGGAACGGCATGAGTTTAGCCTTCTCACCCGTTATAGCCTGCTTGGACGTCCGGAGCATATTCTCCACGGTGATTCCCGGAATCTCCTCTGGCGTCTGGAATGACAGGAACAGCCCCTTGCGCGCACGCTCGAAGGTCTTGAGACTGCTCATGTCCTCACCCTCAAACGACATTGTTCCGCCCGTCACCTGATACTTCGGATGCCCCATGATGATATTCATGAGGGTCGATTTCCCAGACCCGTTTGGTCCGAGGATGACATGCACCTCTCCCTTGTTGACTGAAAGATTCAGTCCCTTCAGGATTTCCTTATCTTCCACACCGGCGTGGAGGCCGCTGATTTCCAAAAGCTTCTCTGGCATGATAAAACTCTCCTTTATAATTACATCGTTACAATATAATACATCGTTCCAAGAAACATAACTGCTCAATTTAATCCTTAGTATTTTACTCGGGATTGATAATTTTATTGTAGGTGGTTTCATGAAAAAAGTCAATAGTCGCAGACACATCCGATAATCAGGCCATATCGTTATGAACCCATTTGAGTAAATTTTCCTTTTAGCCATGGTATTTTCTCGAAAAAGAAGGACTTTAGCCCAAAAATAAAGAATAATGATACTATTATTACTGATGTTATTTCTATGCAATAATAGTTACTCTTTTTGATAGTAAATCTCTCCCACAAGGAGGAATCAACGAATGGAATCACCCACTATGAAAAAAGTCGTATCTGGTCTTTTGGTCCTGTTATGTGGATTCTTTCTCCTGACGGCCTCAACCGCGGAGGCCGAAACGCGTCCCACCCTGCGGGTGGGCTATACCAGTATGCCCGGCTATCTTTCACGGGATTATAAGTACCACTACAAAGGCGTGGCCTATGAATATCTGGAGGCAGTTGCCACTTATCTTGGCGTCACCCTCGAGTACATCCCTGGCACCGAAGAAGAAAACACCCTGCGCCTGCAGATCGGCACAATTGACATGATGCCCGCCCCCAATACGCCGCCCAGCAATTTGCTGGCAAACGGGCTTCAAGCGATCTCGTTAGGCCCCGGTGCTGGCGTGCTGCTCTTATCCACGCAACACAGTCAGCAGGATCAGCTGATCCCGCGCGTACAGGCCAGTATCGACGAAATATCGCAGATCAACCCTTTTTTTCTGTATCAATTGCGGGAAAAATATCACAACTACAACGACCAGACCCTGACTCTGACCGATGAGGAACTGGACTATCTTAATCCGTGCAATGTCTGCACCAGGAGAAGCCCCTTATACCTGGTTCAAGGACGGTGAGCATCAGGGCATCACAGCTGATATTGCCGCTATCATTGAACGCGACCTGAACATCAAATTCGAGGTTATCCCCACAGACACTCAGGGCGAGATGCTTCAACATTTGGCGGCCGGGGATATCGACCTGGTGACTGACTTCTACTTCGACTACAACTGGGGACGGGAATACAATGCCATGCTGACGCTCCCTTACCTGACGCTTAACTATGTCTCTGTGTTGCGTCGTGACGAGGCTATGCCTGCTGCCCCGATCATTGCCTGTCCGCGCAATCATTTCTACACCCACGCGTTCATCGAGAAAATGTATCCGGCAGAGCAGTTGCGCTACTACGACACCGTAGCAGAATGTATGGCCGCCGTCAACAACCGGCAGGCAGATATGACGTTCGCAAAATCCATCACCGCCCAAAGTGATATTTATCAAGGAAATTATTATAATCTATATACCAACGGCAATGTTATCTTTTCACACAAGATCAGCATGGCCATCAGCAAGCAGACTGATCCGATCCTGATCCGTATCCTGAACAAGGAGATTGCACATCTCAAGCAGCAGGACATCACCAGCATAGTGAACCGCCAAGTCTATATCGTCCAATCACAGGATACGCTGCAATCGTTGATCTACCGTAATCCGCTCAGCTCGATCCTCTTCATTGTCGTGATATTTACCATCATCATCCTGTGCCTGCTGATCGTACTCACGATGCGCCGCCGCCATGCCCAGGAACTCTACCGGCAGGCAAACACCGTTGCCGGATCCAATATCTATAACACCCATTGGTTCGCCTCCCAGCTGATTGAAACCATCCAGCAGTCTCATACGGACCGGCAAAAGGGACGACTGTTCGTGCTGGTCCTGTCCGTACAACGGCTGGCCGCACTCCGCGAACGCTATGGATTACAGCCGTTTGAAGAGGCCTGCAAGGGTATCTTGAAAAAAACGACCCGGGAAAATCCCTGGATACTTCTCTATGGACTTTCATCCGAAGTCTCTCATGCCTTTATTTTGTGCCGGACCCAGGAGGGTCGGTCCATCCAGCAAACGGCAGAGCACCTGCTCGACATTGCCGGAACTGTCGTTGTCAATGGAACACCAACCAATTTCACCTACCACATGGGAATTTGTCCCATTCCCCAGACAGGCCTGCTTACCCGCAGTATTCTTATGGATAATGCCCAGCTCGCCCATAACAGCATTCTGGGCACTGACCAATGCATCGCCATCTTTAACTCAGCCCTGCATGACAATGCCATGCAGCAGCATCAAATGGAACTACTCATGGAAAAGGCCCTGCAGAATGAGGAATTCAAGATCTATCTCCAGCCAAAATACGATATCCGATCGCATTCTGTCTGCTCTGCTGAGGCGTTAGTCCGCTGGGACAGCCCCGAACTGGGCTTCCTGATGCCTGGGCAGTTCATTGACCTCTTCGAGCGCAATGGCTTTGCCATCCAGCTCGATTACTATATGCTCGAGCATATCTGCCGCTGGCAGCGCGAACGTCTGGACGGCGGCCACATCGTCGTGCCGATCTCTGTCAATCAGTCCGCCCTCCACGTCAGCGAAGAGGGCTATCTCGAAAACATGCAGACCATCGCAGATCGCTATCAGTTACCAGCAGGAACCGTCGAGCTCGAGATTACGGAGACAGCCTTCGTCGACTTTACAACCCAAAACGAGCGGGACAATGCCTACTACATCATCCAGACCCTGAAACAAATGGGCTTTTCTTTATCGATAGACGACTTCTGTACGGGCTATTCCTCTATTGCCATGCTGCAGACCCTGCCCGCCAACGTCATGAAAATCGACCGGACCATGCTGCTGGCTGCCGAAACCTCAGCCAGATCGCTGACTATTCTGCAGCACATGATTGAGCTGGGACACAACCTCGGCATGAAAGTTGTCGTTGAAGGCATTGAAACCCGAAAGCAGGAACTCCTGCTCCTCAATATTGGCTGCAATACAGGACAGGGTTTCCTGTTTGCCAAACCAATGCCCCATGAAGAATTCCGAAAGTTCGTAGATGAACAAGCCTAAACGACCACCGACAAAAAGCCTGCAAAACCGGACCACCATCCAGTCTTGCAGGCTTTTAGAGTTTCAATCGCCTATATTCCAATACAGCTCAGGCCCTGACGGCCCAGCGAAGCTTTGTCGAATGAGCCCGGCTGTTCTGATAGCACTCCTCACGTCCCGGCCGAATTACGTCAACAGCGATATCACGGTATTCACCGAGCTGATGAAACGCTTTGAAGGCCTTCTTCACAATACGGTCCTCTCCCGAATGAAAGGTCAGTATCGCCGCCCGTCCCCCCGGAGCAAGCGCCCCTGGCAGTTTCTCCATAAACTCGTAGAGCACCTCATACTCATGATTCACATCGATGCGCAGCGCCTGGAACACCCGGGCGCTGCTTTTCTTGATCAGCTCTTCGCGGGCCGCCGCCTGCTTCTTTGTACTGTAACCCGCCTGCGCCTCGATCTCCGGCGGCAACTTCACGCGCTGCAAAGCCTTCGTCACCACTTCATGCAGCTGGCTGGTTGTCTCAATCCGCTGCCGCCGACCAGTATTCACGATCTGCTTTGCAATCGCCTCGGCATACGGCTCATCGGCATTCTCGACCAGCATACCAATGAGCGACTCCTTATCCATCTCCGCCAGCCGCTCAGCCGCCGAAACACCCGCAGCCGGATTCAGTCTCAGATCAAGCGGCCCATCATTCTTATAGGTAAATCCACGCTCCGGATTATCAATCTGCATTGATGAAACCCCAAGATCCGCCAGGATGAAATCAAACCGGCCAACCTCAGCGGCCAGATCATCAATCTGGCAAAAATTCATATTGCGAAGCTCCCATAAATCCGCTCCGAATCCCTGGGCGCGAATCCGCGCCTCCGTCTTCTTCGACTCAATCGGATCCACATCACCGCCTATGAGATGCCCCTGACCCTGAAGCTGTTCTAACATCGCCAACGTGTGACCACCATAACCAAGCGTCGCATCAAAACCACGCTCGCCAGGCTTTATGGCAAGAATCTCCAGGATCTCCTTTACCATAATCGGGATATGCATCCCGGCCGGCGTATTGCCCTTGGCAATAACATGCTGAATCTCCTCGCTATAGTGCTCCGGGTTCAGCTCCTTGTATTTTTCCTCAAACCGGCGCGGATACTTGCCGCTATAATGTACACGGCGCTGGTGATTCTGATTGTCTCTCTTTTTTTCTTCCATATCTCAGCGGCCTCAGATATCAAAATGTCTGGAAATTGCCGCAGCAATACCATCTTCATTATTCGACAGGGTAATTTCGTCAGCAATCGCCTTGAGCTCGCTGCACGCATTTCCCATAGCCACACCATAACCAGCAAATTCCAGCATACTCATATCATTCTGCGCATCACCAAAGGCCATGACCTCCTGCGGACGAATCCCGAGCCGCTCGCACGCTGCTCCCAGCGAAGCAGATTTGCTCACGCCCTTGGCTGTTCCTTCATAGAACCATGGCGCGGACTGGACAAACGACATCTTATCCTCGAAACCATGGCGGATATCCTCCAGATGGGGAACCAGCAGCTCATTCGGCGCAGCTGTCAGAATTTTGACTGGACGAAAATTCACCGACTCTGCAATATTCGCCACAATCCTGACCTTAAGGTTATTGTTGCGGCTTTCAGCCATGACCTTATGCCGGCTGGCATCCGTTGTATAAATGAACTCGCCATCATCAACAATCGGCGACAGCTCCGGCCATGCCTCCAGATGCCGCAGGAAATCGACCGCTATGGTCTCCTCAATACTGCTGTCGAACAGGATCTCCCCCGTCGTCGCATCCTCGATCCGGCCGCCATTATACGAAATCCGCAGCCCATGATAATCCTGCAGCCGCAACGCATCGGCCTCGCGCTGAAGGCCTGGTGCCTGCCGGCCCGATACCAGCGCCACGATAACGCCCTGTTCCTGAACTGCCATAATGGCTTCCCTGGTCATTGGCGTAATCACTTTATCATCATTATTGAGTGTACCATCCAGATCAAAAGCCAGCATCTTATACATAAAGAAACTCCTTCTATCAAAATCCTTATTCCCTACGGAAAGAGACCGACAACTCGTCGGCCCTGCTCTGCCCGAAGGCCCTATAATATCCCTTATTGTATCGGAGTCTTGCCTTTTTTGCAAGGCGACGAACAAATAAAGGCCCCTGCACCAACCCGAAGATAAACAAAACGTGCGCTGCGGCCGATATGGCCACAGCGCACGCTCTATATATTATGTTTTTAGAAAATATCCTTCGCAATGACGATGGTCTCGTCGCGGTTCGGTCCAACCGACACGATACCAAGATCAATACCCGTAACTTCGGCCATGCGCTCCAAATAGTTCCTGGCTTTCTCCGGCAGATCCTCATACTTGCGGATCTTGCTGATGCTTGTCTTCCAGCCAGGGAACGTCTCATAGACCGGCTCAACTTCGGCCAGAACCTTAAGGCTGGCCGGGATCTCATTGAGCAGTTCCCCTTTGTATTTGTAACCCGTGCACATCTTGATTTCATCGAAGTTATCGAGAATATCAAGACGTGTAACAGCCATGTAGTCAATCCCTGAGATAAGCCCTGCATAGCGGACAACACAGGCATCCAGCCAGCCCGTACGACGCGGGCGGCCCGTTACAACGCCATATTCATGGCCTTCCTCGCGGATCTTCTCACCAATGGCATTGAGCTGCTCCGTCGGGAACGGTCCCTCGCCAACACGCGTGCAGTAAGCTTTGACAATACCAACGACTTTGTCAATCTTATTTGGTGCAACACCGGCGCCAACGCCGACGCCGCCCGATATTGGATGCGAAGCCGTAACATACGGATATGTACCATAGTCAATATCGAGCATCGTAGCCTGAGCACCCTCGAAAAGAATCTTGCGGCCGGCTTTAATCTCATCGTTCAGCAATGCAATCGTATCGCAGACGTAGGAACGCAGACGATCGGCATAACCCATGTATTCCTGCAGAATCTCATCATAGTCCAACGGCTCATGATCATAAAGCAGTTTCAGCTCTTTATTCTTGATGGCCAGGTTTTCCTGCAAACGCTTAGCGAACTCCTCGCGGTCCATCATGTCGCAGACACGGATACCAATACGATTATCGCGATCCATGTAGCAAGGACCAATGCCACGTTTCGTCGTACCGATTTTATTCTTGCCACGGGCCTCATCACCGATACCATCCATCAGACGATGGTACGGCAGTACGACATGGGCACGGTTCGAGATACGGATTCCAGACATATCGATGCCGCGGGCAGACAGTCCATCCATCTCTTCCAGCATGATCATCGGATCAAAAGCAACGCCATTACCAACAATGCAGTGCGCGCCCTTGAACAGGATGCCTGACGGCATCAGGCGAAGCTTGTAGGCCTCGCCATCAACGACAACCGTATGGCCGGCATTGCTGCCGCCCTGAAAACGAACCACCGTGTCCGCCTGCTGTGCCAAATAATCGACGATTTTGCCTTTGCCCTCGTCGCCCCACTGAGTACCAGTTACAACTACTGTTGACATAATCTCTCTCCTTGTATTTGACGTTTTCCTGCAGGAATTACAGACCAAAACGTTCAAAAATCATATCGACATGACGCAGGAAATACTTATAATCGAAACAATCGTCGATTTCTTCCTTCGTCAGATACTTCATGATATCCGGATCATTTTCTACACTCGTGCGGAAATCCTGATGCTCCATCCAGCGCTTCATGGCATTGCGCTGAACCCACTTATAAGCGTCTTCGCGCAGCACGCCCTTGCCGACAACGGTCAGCATGATACGCTGGCTGTAAATCAGTCCGCCCGTGCGCTCCATATCATGCAGCATCTTATCCGGATAGACGAGCAGCTTATCGATAATATCGGTCAGCTTGCGCGTACAGTAATCCAGATTGATCGTCGTGTCTGGCAGGATCACGCGCTCAACCGAGGAATGAGAAATATCACGTTCATGCCAGAGCGTAATATCTTCCATCGCTGCTACCGCGTTACCACGATTCAAACGGGCCATACCCGAGATACGCTCGCAGTTGATCGGGTTGCGCTTATGCGGCATAGCCGATGATCCCTTCTGCCCAGGGGAGAAATACTCCTCTGCCTCGCGGATATCCGTGCGCTGAAGATTGCGGACTTCTGTCGCAATCTTCTCCAACGTGCTGGATACGATCGCCATCGTCGTCACGAACTCGGCATGACGGTCGCGCTGGATAACCTGCGTTGCCAGACGCACCGGCTGCAGATCAAGGGTCTTACCGACCATCTCTTCAATCCTTGGATCGATATTTGAATAGGTACCGACAGCACCAGACAGCTTGCAGACAGCAGCAGTCTTGCGGGCATGCTCAACGCGCTCAATATCACGCTCAATTTCTGCTGACCAGAGCAGCATCTTCAGACCGAACGTCATCGGCTCGGCATGGATGCCATGCGTACGGCCAATACATGGCGTATGCTTGAACTCCACCGCACGGCGGCGCAGAACCTCACGGAATTTTTTCAGATCATCCAAAATCATCTCCGCAGCATCACGCATCATCATACAGTATGCCGTATCCTTGACGTCGCTCGACGTCAGGCCTTTATGAACATACTTGGAATCATCACCAACATTTTCTGCCACATTGGTCAGGAAAGCAATGATGTCATGATGAGTCACAGACTCAATCTCATGAATACGCTTGACATCGAACTTCGCTTTCGCGCGAATATTCTTGGCCGCTTCCTTCGGGATCTCCCCGAGCTCAGCCATGGCATCACAGGCAGCCATCTCAACATTCAGAATCTGCTGCCATTCGTTCTCGATAGACCACAGATGGCCCATCTCCGGGTTGGTGTAACGTTCGATCATTAGTGATTTCCTCCTCATTTTCCTGGCGGCGTCTCTGCACCGCGGAAGTGAAAACACGACGAAAAAACTCAAATTGACTGTCCCATCCACATCCAATGCAGAACTATCGCGGGGCAAGCCTCATTTTGAGTTTGGAGAACTACCTTATTTCCCTTGTCTATCATAGCATTTACAACTAACCATGTCAATGTCAGTTGACATGGTTACAAATCAAAGTCCTGTCAGTACGTTCGTCCCCAAACACTTAAATGAAATTTCTCTTGACTTGCAGCCAAATTTAACCGATAAAATAAAGAGAACCTATCCCTGATTCCGCCTTTTAATCAATGCAAGGAGAAACATATGTCTGTAGATAATAAGGCGCTGCTTACCCGCCGTAATTTTCTAAAAGGAGCAATTGGTATCAGCCTGCTGGCAGCAGGCTCCTATTGGCTGCGCGGAATAAACCTGTTCCGCCGTGCCCAAAACAGCGCCCGCATGTTGTCTGGAAGCCTCCCGGTCCGATACGTGCGCCAGATCATCACCGGCACGCCAGCTGCAACGCGGCGCATCATGTGGGAAGCCGATACCCCTTTAACAGATCCTGCAGTAGAATTCCGCCAGCTGACGAGCGATAATATTTATATGGTGAGCGCCGACGACGAGACATTCACCGATGATGGTTATACCAGGCATCAATATGGTGCAACGATCAGCGGACTAGAGAGTGATACAGATTATGAATACCGCATCAGCAGCACCGATGCCAAAAGCGATTGGTTTCTGCTGCACACAGCACCGCGGGGAGCAGCCAGCTATAAGCTGCTGATTTTCCCGGACTCCCAATCCAGTGACTATAGTGACTGGGCCAGACTCGCACAGGATGCCTGGAGCCGGAACCCGGATGCGCAATTTTTCGTGAACATGGGGGATCTGGTTGACAATGGCGAAGACCATACACAATGGCAGGCCTGGTTTGAGGCAGTAAGCAGGATGATCAGCCGCATTCCGATTGTCCCTGTAATGGGGAATCATGAAACCTACGACCAGAACTGGAAGGTCCGGCTGCCGGAGGCTTATCTGCACTACTTCGATGTGCCGGAAAACCATAGTGACCGTTTCTCCCGTTATTACTATTCCTTTGACTATGGTATGGTACATTTCATCGTCCTGAATAGTCAATGGGATGAAACCAATGCCTTCAAGCAGGGGCTATTGGCGGAGCAATGCCAATGGCTGCAGGAGGATGCCCGCAAAAGTGCAGCCAAATGGAAGGTCGTACTCATTCATAAGGATGTTCTGCAGTACCGCAACCACAAGCTTCCCGAACGCCAGGAAGGCATATCCGCTGTCGGTGAGGCCTTTATGCCGCTATTTGACCAGCTTGCTATCGATATTGTCTTCACCGCTCATCTGCACACCTACCGCAACCGCGGTCACCTCTATAACAATCAGCCCAGCGAAAAACGTGGACCGCTCTACCTCCTCACCGGTGTTGCCGGCAACGTCCGCTATCCAGGACTCTGGATTGATCATACCTATGACAGGGTAACTGCACCTCAGCCGGAAACAGATAATTACCTGACGATGGCTGTCACGTCCGATCAACTCAGCGTCACCTGTTATCTGCCCGATGGTACAGTGATCGACCACGTACAAGTGAACAAATAACCAAAAAACTGCTGCAGAACTCCCTGCGGCAGCTTTTTGTATACGACGCTCCGTCGTTACCCCAAGAAGTTTATTTGCTGTTTATCTTCTATGCATTTCGCTGTTATCTAATTCTTTTATAATAATTCCATAAGAATATCCTATTCCTGTGCTAAAATAAATGGTAAGGTATTCATTATCTGACGAAAGGAGTTCTGCGAATGTCCATGCATCTGGCCCGACGATGCTCTCTGCCAGAGCTGCGGCGTCATTTCTGGTCGCGGTCATTTCTGATTTTCCTGTTGATTGGCGGGATCAATACATTCGACTGCACCGCACTGGCTTCCTTCCTGATCTGGAGTGGTATCGATAGCAATCTGGCGTTCAACATCGGCTATATCGCGAGCAATATCATTGCCTATTGGCTAAACAGTATGTTTCTGTTTCCTGAGCCGTTACGGCTGGCGCGCTATACGCGATTTTTCCTGTCCTATATTCCCAATTATCTGATCCAGAACATCATCGTGTTCATAGTCTATAACCTGCTGGGCCTGCCAGCCGTGGTCAGTTTCCTGCTGGCAGCAGTTATCGGTCTGCCAGTCACTTTCCTGCTGGTCAAGTTATTCGCATTCCAGCGCCGTTGATAAAAGCTAATTATAAAAGGAGGCTCCTCTGCCTTGAAATTAAAACCATTATGGATACTCGGTATCCTCTGTCTTGTATCTTTTTTTGCCGGTACCAGCCTGCTGGTTATCACTGACCCGGTCGAATCCAATTATGTCCTGACCGCCAAAGAAATGATTGCCTCGGGCGACTATTTCTCACCACGCATCTACGGCCATTACTGGTATGACAAGCCGATCCTGTTCTACTGGGAGCTCATCGCAGCATTCCACGTGCTGGGCATCAACGACTTTGCCGCCCGCTTCTTCCCGGCACTCTTTGCCTCAGCCGGCGTTTTCATGACCTATTTCTTTGGGCGCCGTCTCTACAATCAGAAGATTGGCTTCATTGCCGCACTGATTCTGGGCACCTCGCTCGAATATTGGTATCTGGGACATGCCATTATTACCGACATGACCCTTTTTCTTACGGTATCCGGCACACTCATCTGCTACTATTTCGGCTATACGGAGCAGCGGTCCCCTTACTACTATGCCGCCTTTGCCATTGCCGGCCTTGGTGTCCTGACCAAAGGCCCAATCGGATTTCTGCTGCCAGGCCTCATTATTCTGCTGTTCCTGATCTGGCAAAGAGATCTCAAAGCCTTGCTGCGCTGGCATATGCTCGGCGGTTTCGTGCTGATGATGGTGCTCTGCGCTGCCTGGTATCTGCCGATGTACCTGATGCACGGACAGGATTTCATCGATACCTTCTTTGGTGTACATAACGGTCTGCGGGCAACGGTACCGGAGCATCCGCGCGATGATGTCTGGTACTACTATCTGCTGATCTTCCTGGCCGGTTTTTTCCCCTGGTCCTTTGCCGGGCTGCCAGTCTTTATCCGCAACGTATATAAAAGAAACTTCCATCTAGCCACCGACCCACGCGAACGCTTCCTGATCGTCTGGGCATTGGCTGTCTTTGTCTGCTTCCAGAGCTTTGCAACCAAGTATGTAACCTATACCTTCCCATATATGATGCCGCTGGCAATCCTCATGGCAGGACACTTTATAAAGCGCCCCCGCCTCACAAAATGGCTGGGTATTGGCGGCGCTGCTATATATGCAATCCTACTGTTCACTTTAGCGGCACCGCTCTGCCAAGAACGTTCCGGTGCTGCCGCTGCCAAGCAGCTGGCACCTTACATGCAGGAAGGTACCGAAATATTCACTTACCAGACGCCCTATTCAGCCTCACTAGTCTATTACTCCGGCTATGAGGTCAAATGCCTGGAAACAGCGGCCAATATTGAGGCAGAGCGTCCACATAAAATGGCCTGGACTGCAACCAACGTCATGCCATTTCAGGCCATAGAAGACCTGCCAGCTGACCAGTCCATCATCGTCATCACAGCAGAAAAAAGATTCGATTCCCTGCAACATAACGTCCCCGGTAACTGGGAATCAATTGGCTCCTGCGATGATATGCATTTCTATCGGAGGGCTGCTGAATAATCCATAGGAAGGAGTTCCACATCATGAAATTCATCTCGATTGTCGTGCCGGTCTATAACGAAGCTGACAATCTGCGTCATTTTTCCTCAGCAGTCCGCCAGGTCATGGCAGCGCTGCCCTACCAGTATCAGCTGCTATTCATCAACGATGGGTCGACAGATACCAGTCTAAACATCCTGCAACAGTTACAGGCTGAGGACGAACATATCCATTATATCTCACTTTCCCGCAACTTCGGGCACCAGGCCGCGCTGACCTGCGGCCTGGACCAGGCCGATGGTGATGCGATCATCACGATGGACGGAGATATGCAGCACCCGCCGGCACTCTTGCCACGGCTGATGTCAGAGTGGGAACAGGGCGCTGAGATTGTACAGACGATCCGGCTCGATACGGAGGGCGCTTCCTTTTTCAAGCGAACAACATCCCGCTTATATTATCGGCTGCTCAATACCCTTTCTGATGTACCAATCCAGCCCGGCGGATCGGATTTCCGCCTGATGAACCGTGAAGCGGTCAATGCCTTGAAACAGTATCGTGAGCAGGCCCGCTTTATCCGCGGAATTGTCGGTGCTTTGGGCTTCCATCAGGTACAAGTTTCGTTTACCGCTCCCCCGCGTTATGCCGGAACTTCCAAGTTCTCGCTGCATAAAATGATTACGTTTGCCTTGAATGGCATCCTTGCCAATTCAGTCATTCCACTCCGGCTTTCCTTCTACTGCGGCTGCCTCAGCGCATTCATCAGTCTGTTGCTGCTTACCCATGTATTTGTCGCCTATAGTCTTGATGAAGCCGTACCCGGCTGGGCCACAATCATGGTCTGCCTGTCATTCTTCGGCGGCATCCAGCTGATGATGCTGGGAATAGCCGGCGAATATATCGGCCGCATCTTTGCCGAAGTCAAGGGACGCCCGCTCTATCTCATTGGTCAGGACAGCCGTCTAAAGACTACAGCTATGCACCAGCGGGGCAGCCAATCATGAAACGAATTATTTTAAATGCCGATGATTTTGGCCGTCATCCATGCATCAACGAAGCTGTTGTCAAAGGCCTGACCAGGGGCTGTCTGCGTTCCGCGAGCCTGATGGCTGTAGGTCCGGCCTTCGACGAAGCGATCCAGATCTGTAAGCAGCATCCGGAACTGGGCACCGGACTGCATCTCACGCTGATTGACGGACAGCCAGTCCTGCCAGCAAGTGAGATCCCGTCGCTTGTGACGGGCACCGGCTGCTTCTATGCTGACCATAATACTTTTCTCAAGCATTTCCTGCGCGGACACATCCGGCTCAATGAGGTCCACCGCGAACTAACTGCACAGCTGCAAAAGATGCAGTCGGCTGGTATCCAGCCTGATCATATCGACAGTCATCAGCATATGCATGTGCTGCCTGGTATCATTGATATCGCACTCGGCCTCGCTAAGGCCGCCGGCATTCCGGCGCTGCGCATCCCAACCGCGCCACTCAAAACACCGAACGGCCTGCTGAGCGATGGTATCGGTGCTTTCATTGGCCGCGCCGGCCTTCACAGTCTGGCCGCTCTGGCGCGCTGGAAAGCAGATCGCGCCGGTCTCTATGCACCAGAGCATTTTACCGGCATTGTAGCTGGTGACGCCGTCGACCAGGCCTATCTGGTATCCATCCTCAAGCACCTGCCTGAAGGCACCACCGAAGTCATGCTGCATCCCGGCACCAACAACCTGCTGCTGCAGGCAGAATGCAACTGGGATCATGATTTCATCAAAGAACTCGAGGCCATCACCGCTCCGGAAATCCGCACCCTGATGACCCGGAACCATATCGAATGTACAAACTTCCAGCAATAACAGCAATGGTATTCCGGGTCATTGCGGCTGGCTGCATACTAGCAATAAAAAAGAAATAACCGCTATCACCATTTCTACGTGCAGCGGTTATTTCTGAAAAAGCAGGTCCAATAACAACAAATCGCCGGCGCTTTCAGGCAGCCGGCGATATTTTATGTAAAATTGGTGCTCGCTGAGGGATTCGAACCCCCGACCCCCTCCATGTGACGGAGATGCTCTAGCCAACTGAGCTAAGCGAGCAGGTAGACAGATAAAACAAAAGGTTCCGCCGTTAGACGAAACCTGAATCAACAAATGGTGGGGTTAACAGAATTCGAATCTGTGACCTCCTCGATGTCAACGAGACACTCTAACCAACTGAGCTATAACCCCATGTCATATCTTTAACGACAGGATTTATTATAGCATAGGTATCCCCCTTGTGGCAATAGGTCTATTTTATTTTTTTGCTTACGAATCGTATTTCGAAACGAGGCCTGAACATGGAATTTGCGCAGTATCTGTGCTATTATAGACCCATACCTGATAAAGTACCTGGGCCGCCTCTGTATCAGCACAAATGGCTGTCCAGCTATAAATCGCCACCAATAATTTCAAGATTTAAGATAGGAGTCTCTGCTACATGAAAGATTTACTTGATGTTCATATGCACACGATTGCCAGCGTACATGCCTACAGCACGCTGCGCGAGATGATTACCGCCGGTAAAGAGAAAGGACTGTCCCTGATTGGCATCTCCGACCATGGTCCGAAGATGCCCGGAGCCTTCCATGAGTTCTATTTCTGCAACTTCAAAGTAATCCGCCCAGAAGCGTATGGCATCGATCTGATCATGGGCGCTGAGCTCAACATTGTAGACTTCAGCGGCAGCACCGATTTGCGAGAGGACCTGCTGGCCCGGCTGGATTATGCGATTGCCAGCCTGCACGATCCCTGCATCCAGCCGGGCAGCCGCGCACAGAACACCGCCGCACTGATTGGAGCGATGCGTAATCCGCACATCCGTATCATCGGGCATCCAGACAACCCGTCCTACCCGGTCGATTTCGACCAGCTTGCCCAGTCCGCCAATGAACACCATGTTCTACTCGAGATCAATAACAGCTCCTACCAGCCCAACGGCAGCCGTCAAGGCTCCCGCGAGCTGTCACAAGGCCTCCTGGAAGCCTGTAAACGACATGGAACGATGGTCATCATGGGCAGTGACGCCCATATCGACCTGGATGTCGGCAATCATGCCTGCTCAGAAGAAATGATCCAACAGGCCGGTTTCCCTGAGGAACTCGTAATCAACAGCGATCCAGCAAAATTCCGCGAATGGATCCGGAAATAAACGCAACAGAACTGCCCTCGCAGGCCAGACCTCCAGTCTGACTCACGGGGGCAGTTCTGTTGCAAAAACGATTTTAAAAATCCACTGGCCAAACGGTCAGAACAAGGACCACTGCTAAATAACTGAATATCTCGTCTTTTTTTCTGTCATCGATTGACGAACCTTGCTACATTTTCTATAATTGAATCATTATATTAACTATTACATAGAAAGAATGGGATTTGCTATGAACTTATTCCGCACCAAAAGCATTGAACAGCTGCAAAAAGCGGCTGCCGACTCGGGACTGGTAAAAAGTCTCGGAGCACTGGACCTCATCCTCTTGGGCATCGGCTGTGTCATTGGCACCGGCATCTTCGTCTTGACCGGTGTCGCGGCCGCAAAATACGCCGGACCAGCCGTAACGTTATCCTTCATCTTGTCCGGATTCGCCTGCGCGCTGGCAGGCCTGGCCTACGCTGAGTTCTCCTCGATTGTGCCTGCCTCAGGCAGCGCCTATACCTACACCTATGCTTCACTCGGTGAGTTCATTGCCTTCATTGTCGGCTGGAACCTCATTCTCGAGTATACTGTCACCGCAAGTGCGGTGGCCTCCGGCTGGTCAGGCTATGTAACAGGGCTGCTGCAGTCAGCTGGAATTGGCGTCAGTCATGCGCTGACGCATGTTCCCGCCGATGGCGGCATCATCAATGTTCCCGCCATCTTTATTACATTGCTGCTGAGTTTCTTCCTGATCCGTGGTACGCAGGAAAGCACGAAACTGAACCGCATCCTCGTCTTCATTAAGCTGGCGGCTGTATTGCTTTTCCTGCTGCTGGCCGGGCCGCATGTCAACACGGCCAACTGGGAACCCTTTATGCCGTTCGGCGTGTCCGGAATCACTGCCGGTGCGGCCATCGTCTTTTTCGCCTATATCGGCTTTGACGCCGTTGCCACATCAGCCGAAGAATGTAAGAATCCCGCCCGGGACCTGCCGATTGGCATCATCGGCTCGCTGGTCATCTGTACTGCGCTTTATGTGGTGGTTGCAGCCGTCCTCACAGGAATTGTTCCCTACACAGAACTCAACAACCCGGAACCGGTCGCTTTTGCGCTGCGCTATATCGGCTACAATCTCGGTTCGGCGATCGTCGGTGTCGGCGCCATCGCCGGCATAACTACCGTTCTTTTGGTACTGCTCTATGGACAGGCCCGTATTTTCTTTGCAATGAGCCGTGACGGCATGGTCCCGGCCAAGGTATGCAAAATCCATAAGCGCTATCATACCCCATATCTGGTCACCGTGCTTGGTGCTATCTTTGTCTCACTGATTGCTGGCTTTGCGCCCATCGGCCTGATTGCCGAAATGGCCAATATCGGCACCCTTTCTGCCTTTACCGTAGCCTCGCTCGGTGTCATGGTCCTGCGCGTAACTAAGCCTGATGTCCACCGCACCTTTCGCTGCCCCATGGTCTGGATCATCGCACCGCTGGCCGTTATCGCCTGTGGCTATCTGATGATGCACCTGCCAACCGAGACCTGGATCCGTTTCATCGTCTGGTGCTTCTTCGGCTGTCTGGTCTATTTTGGTTACAGCTACCAGCACAGTACACTGGGCCAACAACAGAAAAAACTTCGTCGCCTGCGCAAGTTCGAACAGAAATAAGCCCGTTACCAGGGAATTATTCCTTTGACAAAGTTTATGACCTGGTATAAAATTTCAATAGTATTTCCTTAGTAAATCAATCATCGATAAATTTCGATAGAAAGAGGCTTTATCATGTTCGTACATGAACTCATCCAACAGGGCAAACCTGACGCTATGGCTATCATTGACCATACGCGCCGTATTAGCTATAAAGACCTTCAGGAATCTGTCAGGGCCTGCCGCAATCGGCTTTATGCTGCGGGTGTGCGCCAGGGCGACCGCGTCGGTATCTTTTCCCGCAACAGCGCAGAATATATCTACGCCTATATGGCCATCGCATCCCTCGGCGCAATTTCCGTTCCGATCAACTTCCAGCTCAGCAACCGCGAGATCGCCTACATCATCAAGGATGCCGGTATTCGCAACCTCATGACCTATGAGCCGCTGAACCTCGTTGATGCGATTGCCCAACTGCGCTGCGATATCCGCGTAGTCCAGCATGATATCCGCATCTGCGGCCAACCCAAGGCTGGAATAGATGATGCCCCAGAGCCATCCGGCGGTTTTGACGAACACTATCCCTGCGTCATCATTTATACGTCCGGCACAACAGGCAATCCGAAGGGGGCTGTACTCTCGCACCGCAACCTCATTGCCAATGCCGAGCAGATGGAAATGATGCATTGCGAGGCAAAACACAATGTTCTCTGTGTACTGCCGATGTATCATTGCTTTGGCTGGACCTGCTCTGTACTCTACCCGCTCTATTGTGGAGCAACGGTTGTCATCCTCGATGCTTTCACACCGAAAGAAACGATTGGTATTATCCGTGAGGAAAAAGTCACCGACCTCTACATCGTGCCATCGATCTGCAGCCTGCTGACAAAACTGGCCAGTAAGGAAGACATGGCTTCCCTGCGGCTCGTTGTCAGCGGTGGTACGACCCTGCCCCTGAAGATCGAGCAGGATTTCATGAATAAGTTTGGCGTAGATATCTGTGAAGGCTACGGCCTGTCAGAAACAGCACCAGTTGTCACGATGAACCCGCCCGAACGCCCCAAAGTCGGCTCCTGCGGTATCGTCGTCAAGGGCGTCGAATGGAAACTGGTCGATGCCGCCGGCGATCAGGTCCCCGAGGGCGAGCCCGGCGAGTTCGTCGTCAAAGGCGAGAATGTTATGCTCGGTTACTGGAATATGTCCGATGCAACCAAGGACGCCCTGCGCGGTGGCTGGTTCCATACCGGCGATGTAGCCCGCGTTGACGAGGACGGCTATATCTACATCGTCGACCGCATCAAAGACATGATCATCAGCATGGGTGAGAACATCTACCCACGCGAAGTCGAGGAACTCATCTACCAGTTCCCCGGCATCAATGAGGCTGCAGTTATCGGTATCGAAGACAAACTGCGCGGACAGGCTGGTTCGTGTTTTTACAGCCTCCATGAAGGCGCTCAGGTCAATGTCCGCGAACTAAAGAAGTTCCTGCAGGCTAATCTGGCACTATACAAGATTCCGCGGGAGTTTCATGAACTTGATAAACTCCCGCGGACAACGACTGGCAAGATTGCCAAACGTATCATTCTCAAGGATTTCACTGACAGTCAGTCCTCTTAAGACATAACGAAACAGGGAGCCCGATAGCATCGGGCTCTCTGTTTCGTTATGTCGCAGCAACAATTATTACTTATTTTCCGAGCGCTGGCAAAAATCCTCATACGTACGGCGCAAACCTTCCCGCAACGATACCTGCGGCTGCCAGTCCAGCCCGGCAGCTGCCTTCTCATGTGACAGCATCGACCGGTCAATATCGCCTTCTCTTGGCGGCGCATAGTCTGGGGTGATTACCCGCCCAGCGATATCACCCAGCGTACGGATCAGTTCCAACAGACTGATCTCCGTCTGCGTGCTTATGTTATACACCGTATTCTTGTTAGGCGTCGTCAGGGCCGCATAAATCCCATTAGCAACATCGCCGGCATAGACAAAGTCCCGTGTCTGGCTGCCGTCGCCATAGACCGTGATCCCCTGGCCTGCCGCCAGACGCTTCGTAAAGATGCTGATGACTCCGCCCTCACCGCCATCGCCCTGCCTCTCACCATAAACATTGGCAAAGCGCAAGACTACATAATCCAGCTGGAAGCATTGCTGATAAAGTTCCAGATATCGCTCAACAGTCACCTTGCTCAAGCCATAAAAGGACAAGGGTGACAGCGGCTGCGACTCCTCTATTGGCAGCTGATCTGCTGAAACATCCCCATAACTGGCGGCTGTAGACGCAAAAACAACACGCTGTACCTTCCCCTGCCGGGCTGCCTCAAGCACATTGACCGTGCCCTGTATATTCACCTGGGCATCATAGGCGGGTTCTCTTATTGACGCATCCACCATCGTCTGTGCCGCCAGATGCACAATCGCATCAAAACGGCCATTTGATACTACATCGATCAGTCTGTCATCACAGATATCCATCGCCACAAAATCGGCCTGAGCAGGAACATGTTCTCGCAAGCCTGTTTTCAGATTATCCAGCACGACAACCTCATGGTCTGCCTGCAACAGTCTGCGTGTCAGATGCGAGCCAATAAACCCGGCGCCGCCGGTTACTAAAATACGCAAAAAAACTCCCCCTCGTTGTATAATCTCCCTTTTAAAAACATACCTCAATTATCCGTCCACTCGTCCTGCTAAGTCAAGGCATTTTTTCAAGATGCATATAGGCCCCGGACAAAAGCAGTTGTCCGGGGCCTATTTACAACTTTTCTGGTTATTTATCTCCTATTATTTGGAATCCGTACATTTGGCCGAATCTTCCATAGAGCGTTTTGAGGACAACTTACTCTTCTGCTCGGTAATGAATGCCTGCATAATAATGAACACACACAGCAGTGCCCCGACTACGATTTTCGTCCACCAGGCAGACAGTGTCCCCTGGAAACTGATGAAAGTCAGGATGACACCCTGAATCAGTACGCCGACAAGAGCCCCGGGAATGAAGCCTACGCCGCCGGTCAGCAGCGTACCACCAATAACCGAGGACGCAATGGCGTCCATCTCCATACCCAGACCATGCAGATTATATCCGGTCAGCATGATAAGACTGTACGCCAATCCACCCAGCGACGAGCAAAAACCCGAGATTGCGTAAACCATAACTTTCGTACGAAAAACCGGCAGTCCCATGAGTGCTGCTGAAGACTCGCTGCCGCCGATGGCAAAAACCGTACGACCGAACCGGGTAAATTTGAGCACGATGGCCGCTGCGATGATCGACAAGATCGCCACGACGGCACCAATAGACACAAACCCTACACCAAGATCGATACGATAGCTGGCCAGCCCTACCCAGGTCGCATTATCAATCGTAATGGTATTCTGTGAGATAACTGCCGTGAGCCCGCGGCAGAAGAACATTCCCGCCAGCGTGATAATGAATGGCTGCAGATCGAACTTCGTGATAATATAGCCCTGGACTGCGCCGAAGGCCGTGCCCATAATCATGACCAGCAAAACTGCCAGCCCTACCGGAATACTGGTATTGACCAGCAGCCAGGCCAGAACCATGCAGACCAGCGCCAGCACTGCACCAACTGAAAGATCGATTCCCGCGATAATGAGCGTAAACGTGATGCCGACCGTAACAATGATCAGCGCCGCGTTGTCTATAAAGAGATTCAGGAACACCTGCGGGCGCATGAAACCTTTATAGATAGCAATACCAGCACCGTACAGGATGATGAACAACAGCACGGTCACAAAGAACGAAAAATACTGTGATGCGATCAAATGATTCAGTTTGTTTTTCATGACTCGTTCGCCGCCTTCCCCTCAGATTTGCCAGCTGCATCGTTCTGATGCGATATATGCCGGGCCTTCCAGTTATCGAACATCTCCTGTGCCTTCTTGGACTGAATCAGACAAATGATAATAACTGCAATTGCCTTGACAACCGGCAACTGGTCAGCAGATACGCCCAGGGCATACATTGTCGTCGTCAACGTCTGGATCGTGATGGCACCGATAACCGAACCGCCAATGTAGAACTTGCCGCCTGACAGCAGCGTACCGCCCAGTGCTACTGCCAAAATAGCATCCATCTCCATGTTAAGCCCAGCATTATTCGCATCGGCCGCCCGAATCAATGAGCTCTCAATAAGACCGGAAACACCGGCGCAGAGCCCGGAAAAGGCATAAACGAGAAAGATGACCAGTGTGACATTAATGCCAGCAAATCTCGCCGCTGTGGGATTAATACCGACTGACTGGACAAACAAACCAATACTCGTCTTCTTCATAAGCACGGCAACCAGCAGGACCATCGCCAACGCGATGAAGATATTCGTTGGCAGCGGAACCCCCGGCAGAAAACCAGCAATATACTCGAACGGCTTGTAATAAACCGTCACGATCTGCCCCTCTGTCATAAGCTGAGCTACACCGCGGCCGGCTGTCATTAGAATCAGTGTGGCAACGACTGCCTGTATCCTGAACTTTGCCACCAGTAATCCATTCCACATGCCGCAGAGCACACCAACCGCCACTGCTGCCAGCATTGCGAGCACCATTGGTGTCTGAGCGACACCATCGCCACGCCCGCCAATCAAGGTACAGACGACAGCCGCCGAAATCGCTACGACCGCACCAACCGAGATATCGATACCGCTGGTCGCAATGACGAAGGTCATGCCAAGAGCCAGGATTATCAGTGAGCAGGAGCGGTTCAGGATATCGATCAGACGGCCATAGAGATGACCGTCCTCAGTCAGCTGGACAGACAGGAACCCATCAACGAACAAGGTATTGAATACCAGCAGCACTACCAGTGCCACTACCGGCAAAAAAAGCGAACTCCCTGTAAACTTCTTTAATGTATCCATCAGGCTGCACCTCCTGCGATTGCCTTCATGACACTATCCGAACTGATGTCGCCCCCTGTAAGTATAATGGTCCCATGAATTCAGACCAGCTCTGAAATTTTTAAGCGTGCATGATATAGTATAGGTAACAAAAAATGGAGGTTGCCATCATGCCAAGAAAAAAATACACTGCTGAATTTAAGACCAA
>JAGPMW010000027.1 GCA_018052705.1 Selenomonas sp.
GGAGTAATCCAGTAAGATTCCTTGAAGAAGACAAGGTAGATAGGTTGGGAGTGTAAGCATCGTAAGGTGTTCAGCGGACCAATACTAATAAATCGAGGGCTTAACTTTACAGACCTGTCCAAGAAGCAAAGCGGATTGGGTAACAGGTCGTACGCAAAGCCAAGCAGAGAACACCGTTTGAAGGAACGAAAGTGACGCGCAGACGGTAGTGAATCGCTTATGTAAAATTCACGAAGTGGATTTTACGAACCTCTAAGACGTAATGAGGTTAAGGGATTCAGACCTAGAATGTTTCGATACAATTTTTCTTCTGTATAGTTTTGAGTGGACATGGTTCATTCAATAATATCCAGTGACGATAGCTGAGTGGTACCACCTGTTCCCATACCGAACACAGTAGTTAAGCACTCATACGCCGAAAGTACTTGTCTGGAAACGGGCTGGGAGGATAGGGCGTTGCTGGTTTAAATGGCGGTCGTGGTGAAGCGGTTAACACACTGGATTGTGGCTCCAGCATACGTGGGTTCGATCCCCACCGGTCGCCCCATTTTAAATTCTAGGGGTATAGCTCAATTGGTAGAGCAACGGTCTCCAAAACCGTAGGTTGTGAGTTCAATTCTTACTGCCCCTGCCATATATATGGAGTGGTACTCAAGTGGCTTAAGAGGACGGTTTGCTAAATCGTTAGGCTGGGTAACCGGTGCGGAGGTTCGAATCCTCTCCACTCCGCCACTTTGGACTTCAGGCTCTGACTTTTTGTCAGAGCTTTTTTCGTATAAGCAGATGATAGGCTAAGAATTTTCTGCTTTAAGCTGCTCTTTTCACCAGATAGACTTAACGTTTATTTAAATTCTTGCAATATTCATGTTAAATTATCAAATTGACAGCTGTCCTATTCTCTGCTATTCTTGAATCGTTAAATTCTTGTATAAGCCCGCTGATATGGTGCGGGCGTTTCTACAGACAGCCGTAAATTGTCACAGTCTACAAGAAGTTGTGAGCGTATCGCTTCTTCTTTCTTGTGCTGGGCCCTGTGCGGAAAACGAAAGAGGAGGCTTTTATTTTTTATGCAAGCACAAACGGGTCAGCCGACCTTTCTGGAGCGGTTCTTCAAGCTTCGGGAAAAGAACACGACGGTAAGAACGGAAATTATCGCCGGATTTACTACTTTTATTGCTTTGGCATATATTATGTTCGTTAATCCGAATATCCTGGCTGATGCAGGCGTTCCCAAAGAAGCAGCTATTGCATCGACAATCTGGATTGCAGCACTTTCGACGATGGCGATGGGCATATTTGCCAATTATCCGGTAGCGTTGGCACCGGGGATGGGCCTCAATGCATTTTTTGCCTATTATGTCTGCGGTGTTTTGCATCTGCATTGGACGGTGGCATTAGGCGCGGTGTTCTTCTCAGGGGTACTGTTCCTGATCCTTACCGTAAGCCATGTACGTCAGGCCATTATCAATGCTGTTCCGCAGAATCTGCGGGTGGCGATTGGCGTAGGTATTGGACTGTTTATTGCCTTTGTTGGTCTTAAAGGTACCGGACTTATTATCAGCGATCCTGCTACGTTTATCACGCTCGGACATATTACTCAACCGACAACAGCGCTCTCACTTTTTGGTCTGCTGTTTACTGGCGCTTTGATGGCTCGGGAGGTACAGGGCGCAATTTTACTGGGAATTGTTGCAACAACGCTGCTTTCTATGATTCTTGGTTATGCACCTGTGCCACATGGGTTTGCAGATGTAATCAGCACGTCGCTGCCGCATATGGGTGAGACTTTTGGTAAACTCGATATTGTCGGTGCCTGGAATTATGGAATTGTCTCCATTATCTTCACGTTTACGATTGTTGAACTTTTTGATAATATGGGAACGTTGATCGGATTGACATCTAAGGCAAAAATGGTCAAGCCGAATGGTGAAATCGAGAATTTGGATCGTGCCCTGACGACTGATGCAATTGGTACGATCTGCAGCGCTCTCTTTGGTACGTCAACGGTTACGTCTTATATCGAGAGTGCTGCCGGCATTGCTGCTGGTGGCAAGACGGGATTGACGGCTGTAACGGTAGCAGTATTATTTTTGGTTTCATTGTTTTTTGCCCCGCTAATCGGTCTGGTGCCGGGTTTTGCGACTGCCCCACCGCTGATTCTCGTTGGTGCGTTGATGATGGCAGATGTCGGCAAGATCAACTTTGCTGATTTCACGGATGGCCTGCCAGCCTTCCTGACGATCATTATGATGCCGCTTACCTCAAGTATTGCCAATGGCTTTGCTTTTGGTTTCATCAGCTTTGCTTTCATCAAGACTCTTGGCGGCAAGGCAAGAGAAGTCAGCCTTATCATGTGGCTGGTCAGCATTGCTTTTCTGGTCAATTTGTTTATGCGTTCCTAAGTTAGAGAGAGACACAGATGCTGTGTCTCTTTTTTGTTGACATCCTGCCAGGCTTATGCTAGTATTGATAACTGTAGACGCATGAAGTGTGTCTCGATTTGAGCGTGAATGCGCTCATCCCCAACCGCACAGCGGGGTTCCAAAAATCAGCTGTGAATTCAGTTGTACCGCAGCTGGCGAGTAAATCTGCAGGGAGGTGTTTTTACATGTACGCAATTATCAAAACTGGTGGCAAGCAGTATAAGGTCGCTGAAGGCGATGTTATCACGGTTGAAAAACTGGCTGTTAACGAAGGTGAAGCTGTTGTATTTGACGAGGTCCTGACAGTTGTCAGCGACACTGACGTCAAAATTGGCAAGCCGGTTGTAGCAGGTGCCAAAGTAACGGGTAAAGTTGAGGCTCAGGGCAAAGATAAGAAGATTCTTGTTTTCAAATACAAGGCTAAATCCAACTATCGTAAACGTCAGGGTCATCGTCAGCCGTTCACGAAGGTTGTTATTGAGAAGATCGAAGCTTAATCGATGATTAAGGTCGATATCTTTTCCCAGTCAGACGGGAAAATATCCGGTTTTTCGGTTGCTGGCCATAGTGGTACAGCTGACCGGGGGCAGGATATCGTCTGTGCCGGCGTTTCGTCGCTCACACAGACCGCTCTTTTAGGAATAGGTGAGTACCTGCATCGCGAAATGGATTATTCCCTGGCGAGTGGAAAGCTTACGATGAAGCTAAAGGGCGCGCCCGATGATCTCACCGAGTCGATACTCGAAACAATGCTTCTAGGACTGATAGAGATTGAGAAGATCAGCCCGGAAGCTGTACGAATTTCAAAGCAACGGAGGTGAATGTAATGTTTACTTTTGATTTACAGCTGTTCGCTCATAAAAAGGGTGTCAGCTCCACGCGTAATGGCCGCGACAGTGAGTCCAAGCGTCTTGGTGTCAAGGAGCAGGCTGGCACGGTCGTAACGGCTGGCAGCATCCTCGTTCGTCAGCGTGGCACACACTTCCATCCGGGTCATAACGTTGGCATCGGCAAGGACGATACCTTGTTTGCGAAGGTAGCTGGTAAGGTCGCTTTCGAGCGCAAGGGCCGCTACAATCGTCAGATCAGCGTATACACGGCTGAAGAAGCTATGTAATCGAAAAAATGTGGTACCTGCGCTTTCCCCACGGAGGCGCAGGTATTATTATATTGAAACGGCGTTAGGTTGCGTTGTGGTGCATAAAGGCAAGAGCCGGTATTGAACGCAATGCCGGCTCTTGCCTTTATTCATCACAGAGCAGAGTACGGAGTACAGGAGGTTTTTATGCAATTCATCGACAGGACCAGGGTTATCGTCAAGGCAGGCGATGGTGGTCATGGCAAATCGGCATTTCGCCGGGAGAAGTTCGTGCCGAATGGGGGTCCGGCTGGTGGTGACGGTGGCCGCGGTGGAGATGTTATCTTCATTGTTGACCAGAATATGAATACACTGCTGGATTTTCGCTTCCATCGGAAGTTTTCGGCCAAGAATGGTGAGAATGGCGATATCAAGAATCAGTATGGTGCAAATGCACTGGCCTGTTATGTCAAGGTACCGGCAGGGACCATTATCAAGGATGAAGCGACGGGAGAAGTATTGGCTGATTTGACGGAAATCGGTCAAGAGGCAGTCGTCTGTAAAGGCGGCCGCGGCGGGCGCGGGAATGCGAAGTTCGCGAATCCGGCGAATCGTGCGCCGACATTTGCCGAGTTCGGCGAGCCGGGGGAAGCCCGTAATCTGATTTTGGAACTTAAACTGCTGGCTGATGTCGGCCTGGTCGGCTATCCGAGCGTTGGCAAGTCCAGCCTCGTTTCCAGCTGCTCGGCAGCACGGCCGGAAATTGCAGATTATCATTTCACGACCATCACACCGGTACTGGGGGTAGTCCAGACAGACTATGAGAAGAGTTTTGTCATGGCAGATATTCCTGGTCTGATTGAAGGGGCAGCAGATGGCGTTGGCCTGGGGCATGATTTCCTGCGCCATGTAGAGCGTACGAAGCTTATCCTGCATATCGTCGATGCATCCGGGATTGAAGGGCGTGATCCGGTTGAAGATTATCATAAGATCAATGCCGAGCTTAAGAAGTACAGCGAAAAGATCGCAAAGCGCACGCAGATACTGGTCGCGAATAAGATCGATATTCCCGATGCAGCAGATAATCTGCCGCGGCTGAAACAGCTGGCTGAGGAAGAGGGCCTGAAGTTCTTCGAGATATCAGCTGCGACTCATCAGGGCGTCAAAGAGCTCGTCAGTTATGTCGGCGAGTGGCTTGATAACTACGTTGAGGAGCCAGAGTCTGAGGATGAGACGAAGGTTTACGACGAGAATCAGGAAGATCCGGAAAAAATCACCATTACCCGCAATATCAGCGGCGAGCTGGTGGTGAATGGCAAGGCTATAGAAAAACTGGTTGCCATGACGAATTTCCTCAATGACGAAGCGGTGCGCCGCTTCCAGTATATCTGGCGAATCAAGGGCATTGACAGTAAGCTTAAGGCCAAGGGCATCAAAGAGGGCGATACCGTCCATATCGGTGAGATGGAGTTTGAATACCGCGAGTAAGCGGATACAGGAGGATATATATTGCTTAGAAATTCATTGACTGGCAAGCAGAAGAGTTTTCTTCGTGGACTGGGCCAGAAGCTGGAACCGGTCGTTATGGTGGGCAAGGAGGGCATTACGCCGACCGTTGTCCAGTCGGCTCGTGAGGCAATCAAAAAGCGCGAACTGATCAAGGTGCGCGTGCTGCAGAACTGCATGGAGGAGCCGGAGGATGCGATTACTGTACTGGCTGAACGTGCAGATGTCAACGTGGTACAGGTCATCGGCCGCAATGGTCTGCTTTACAAGCGGAACTTCGAGAAGACAAAGATTGAACTGCCGTAAAACGGGAGGCTGAACGAGTGGATGCAAGAGAACGGTTGAAAGAAGCCAGACGAGTCGTGGTCAAGGTCGGTACCAGTACGCTGGCCCATGATACGGGGAAGCTGGACCTTTACCGTATTGACCATTTGATCCGCGAACTTTCGGATCTGAAGAATCAGGGTAAGGAAATACTACTTGTCTCTTCGGGCGCGATTGCGGCGGGACTGGGTAAGCTTGGGCTTACCCAGAAGCCGGATTCCATTCCCGAGAAGCAGGCGATTGCTGCTATTGGGCAGGGAGTTCTCATGCATATCTATGAGAAATTCTTTGCTGAGTATGGTCAGATTATGGGACAGGTACTGCTGACAAAAGAAAACTCTGTGCGCCACAATCAGTATATTCATTCCCGGGATTCACTGCTGGCTCAGCTGATGATGGGGGCAATTCCTGTTATCAATGAGAATGATGCGGTCTCGGTTGATGAAATCAAGATTGGCGACAATGATAATTTGTCAGCGATGGTGGCGACATTGGTAGATGCCGATGCCCTGATTATCCTGTCGGATATTGAGGGGCTTTATACGGCTAATCCGGCTACGCATCCTGAGGCGCGGCTGATTGCGGAGATCCCGGAAATCACGCCAGAGGTAGAGCATATCGCTGGCGGGGCCGGGTCAAAGCTCGGGACAGGCGGTATGATGACGAAGGTCCAGGCGGCCCAGATTGCAATGAGTGCTGGCGTAACGATGGTTATTGCCGATGGCTCACGTGAAGATGTCATCCGGGATGTACTGGCTGGGGAGCCAGTGGGTACGGTATTTCCGGCAAGGGAGTCGCATTTGCGGGTTCGTAAGAGCTGGCTGGCCTTTGGCAAGCGTCTGGCCGGAGAAATCACGGTTGATGACGGCTGTGCCGCAGCGATGCGTGAGACCGGATCCAGCGTACTGGCGGCCGGCGTGGTTGCGCTCGATGGAGAGTTTCAGGCTGGCAATACCGTGCGAGTCCTGACACAGAATCAGCAGGAGATTGCCCGTGGCATCGTGAACTATGATGCGGATACCCTGCAGAAACTGCTGGGGCATAAAACCCAAGAATTCCACCAGCTGGTGGATGGAGAGGGACCGGCGGAAGTCATTCACCGTGATAATATGGTGCTGATGGCCTGAGCCGGATGGATCTCTTTCGTTCCCTTTCGTTTCCTGAGGAGGAATATGGATGGATATCAAAGCAGAAATGATGAAGAAGGCGGAGGCTGCCCGGGAGGCGTCCCGTAAACTCGGCGTACTGCCAACCTGCGTAAAGAATGAAGCCCTCATGGCAATGGCGGATGTGTTGGAAAAGCGTGGCTCACTGATCCTGACGGCGAATGCTCAGGATTTGGAAGACGCGCGGCAGAAAGGGCTCAAACGCTCCTATCTGGATCGGCTCATGCTTAACGAGACGCGTATTGCCCAGATGGCAGAGGGCCTCCGCCAGACTGCTTCTCTGCCGGATCCGGTTTGTCAGGGTGATTACTCGACCATCCGGCCCAACGGTTTGGAAATACGCCGGGTGAGAGTGCCAATCGGTGTTATTGGAATCATCTATGAAGCTCGCCCAAATGTCACGGCGGATGCGGCCGGACTCTGCTTGAAATCCGGTAATGCGGTTATTCTGCGAGGCGGTTCGGAGGCAATACGCTCCAATACGGCCATCAGTTCACTCCTGGCTAAAGCAGCCTATGATCATGGGATTCCGGAGGGAGCCATACAGTTCGTGGAAATCACTGATCGCGAAGCGGTGGATGCCATGACGCATCTGTCCGGTCTGCTCGATGTCATCATTCCCCGTGGGGGGGCCGGACTCATTCAGCATATCGTCGAGAACAGTTCCGTGCCCGTTATTCAGACCGGGACTGGTGTCTGCCATACATTCGTCGATGAGAGTGCTGATCAGAATATGGCGATTGATATCGCAATCAATGCCAAGACCAGTCATCCATCTGTCTGCAATGCAATGGAGACGCTGCTGGTGCATGCGGCGGTGGCCGAGGAATTCCTGCCGAAGCTTTGTGCGGCGATGAAGGCAAAGAAGGTAGAACTGCGCGGCTGTGAGCACTGCCTTGCCATCTGCCCCGATGATATGCAGCCAGCCACGGAGGCGGACTGGTCAACAGAATATGGCGATCTGATCTTGTCCGTCAAGGTGGTAGCAGATATTGAAGAAGCTATCGCGCATATCAATCACTATAATACGGGCCATTCGGAGTCCATCATTACCAGCAATCTGGAGAATGCGCATCGTTTCCAGCGTGAGGTTGATGCTGCTGCAGTCTATATCAATGCTTCCACCCGTTTTACTGACGGCTTTGAGTTCGGCTTTGGGGCTGAGATCGGCATCAGTACACAGAAGCTTCATGCCCGTGGTCCGATGGGACTGGAAGAATTGACCAGTACCAAGTATCTGATCTATGGCGCAGGCCAGATTCGCGAATGAAAACGCTGACTGGATATCTCCGGACGATGCGGCAATATCTGGCAACACCGAAGGGGCGGCATGACAGCCGGGACTATGCCCGGGCGGTATTGCTGATTGTTCTGAGTATGTTGTTGGTGTGGCTGGTATTGTTGATCGGTCTGAAAGGGGGAATCTGAGCGTGACAGAGCAGAATGTTCATCTGCGGCTGGGCATCATGGGAGGGACATTCGATCCAATCCATAATGCGCATCTGTTGATTGCAGAAGCGGTCCGCGAAGCATTAAGGCTGGACCGGGTATTGTTCATTCCCGCAGCCCATCCTCCGCACAAGCAGGAGGATGGGCTGGCTCCCGCTTATCATCGCCTGATGATGGTACAGCTGGCGGTCAGTTCTAATCCGTGCTTTCATGTATCCCGTCAGGAACTGGAGCGTCCGGGGCCGTCGTATTCGCTGCTGACGCTGCAGGAATTGCAGGAAGAGTATGGAGATCAGGCGGAGTTTTACTTTATCACCGGTTCGGATACAATCAATGATCTGCATACCTGGTATCATATCGAAGAATTGTTACAACGGTGCCATTTCGTCGGGACAACCCGGCCCGGGGTGACAGTGGACACAACCAAACTGGAGGAGCGGTTCGGACAGCTGGCAAAGGAAAAGGTTCATGAGCTGGTTGTTCCACGATTGGAAATATCGTCTACAGCTATCCGCCAGCGGCTGCGGGAAGGCCGCTCCATTCGTTATCTGGTGCCACAGGCTGTAGCAGATTATATCGCGAAAGAAGGCTTATACTGATGAGTTTTAGGATGCGTTATGAAGAGATGAAAGAGAAACTGCAGGGGCGGATTAAAGGGACCCGGTTTCAGCACTCGCTGGGCGTAGCTGCTGCGGCTGTCAAACTTGCGCAGCGGTTCGGCGTGGATACAGAGCAGGCCCGAGTGGCCGGGCTGCTGCATGACTGTGCCCGCGAATACAGCAATGAGACAATGACAGCAGAGGCAGAACGACGTGGTATTCCTATTGGTGATATTGAACGGGCCATGCCGCTTTTACTTCATTCCGCTATTGGTGCCCGACGGGTCGGTGAAATCTACGGTGTTGACGATCCTGCCGTTGCTCAGGCTATTTGTCGGCATACTGTTGGGGGGCCGCAGATGACGAAACTCGATAAGATCATCTGGTTTGCCGATATGATCGAGCCGGGCCGGGATTATCCAGAAGTAGTTCATCTGCGTCAACTGGCTGCTGATGCCGGGCTGGATGAGATGGTACTGGCCGGTCTGTCCGCATCTATCCAGTTTGTCGTAGCGAAGGGGCATCTGATCCATCCGGATACCGTATTGGCACGTAATGAGATTCTGCTGAAGAAGATCAGTGCGAATCGGCCAGCCTGAAGAAAAGACAGAAGAAGGTAAGCTCATGGGAAATGAACAGGACAATATAACGAGGCAGAATATAGCCCGTAAGCGCAAGCTGCAGGCACAGCGGCGCAGGAGGGTGGTTATGCGGCTTTTTTTCCTGCTGTTTTTCTTGGGAGCTGTTGTGGTTGGCGTACTATATGTCGGTTATACGCTGGTATCCTGGGGAGGAAATCTTTACCATGAATATCAGACGATGTACGCGGGGTATACGGACCGTCAGCAATCCAGGCGAGGCAATGTCGATAACCGGTTTGACGGCTATACCAATGTACTGGTTATGGGGCTGGACGATGGTGCCGATGAATCCGGCAAGCCCGGGAAAAGAGCCGATACGATCATGGTGATCAGTCTGGAAAATGAGACGGGCAAGGTGCGGTTCATCAATATCCCACGGGATACCTGGATAACAGTAAATGGCAGCACCGAACAGACTAAACTTAAAGATATCTATGCGATAGGCGGTGCGCCGCTAATGGTACGTCAGGTCAACGCTTTGCTGGGAATATCGATTCATCAGTATGTTACGCTCGATATGGATACATTTGCTGACCTGATTGATATACTGGGTGGTATAGATATCTACGTCGAAAGCGATATGAACTACGATGATCCCAGTGCTGAGCTGTCCATCCATTTGAAGAAGGGCTATCAGCATCTTAGTGGCCAGCAGGCCCAGCAATATCTGCGCTACCGGGGAGAGGATCTTGGGGATATCGGGCGCGTGCAGCGTCAGCAGAAGTTTGTCAAGGCCTTGTATCAGAAATTGCTGCAGTTTGGGACAATCCCTCATCTGCCAGCTATTGCTGATATTTTCCGGCATCGCATGGAGACCAGCGCAGAGATATTTGACTCGGCGCACCTCGCTAATGTGCTGCGTGGTATGAGCAGTGATCAGCCAGTCAGCATAACACTGCCGGGCACGGCGGCTGAAAAAGATGAAAACATATGGATTCCGGATGCAGGAAAAATCCATAGCCGGATGCAGGAACTTTTTCCTGCAGCAACTGTTAGTGAAATGAAAGACGGCGAAACGCCGAAGGAGGAAACACATTGACGATTCAGGAAATAAGCCAGGCCATCTGTAAGGCTGCCAGCGATAAAAAAGCCAGTGACATTGTAGTGATGGATATGCAGGGGCTGTCATCCTCAACGGATTACTTTGTTATCTGCTCAGCTAATACCGCTACGCAGGTACGGGCAATTGCAGATAATATCGAGGAAGAGCTGGCCAAGGCAGGTGTGGCTTTTGACCATAAGGAAGGTTACCGCGAAGGGGAGTGGGTCCTGCTGGACTTTGGCGATGTTGTGGCGCATGTATTTAGGCAGGAAGCGCGTGAATACTATGCATTGGAACGTCTCTGGGGCGATGCAAGTCTTACGACATACGAAGACTGATTGAGGAAAAGTATGGAAGAGAAGAAGAAACGCAAATATGGCCCCAGTACAGTGGCTACCCTGAAGGTCGCCAGGCTGGGGGAAATGGGCGCCTTTCTTGATGCCGAGACAGGCGATACCTCAGATGATATTCTGCTGCATAAGACACAGCAGACAGCTCCGGTCAAGGCCGGCGATGAAGTTGAGGTATTCCTCTATCTTGACCCGAAGCGCCGCCTGACCGCCAGTATGCGGGTTCCGCATATGAAAGAGGGGCAGATTGCCCGGGTAAAAGTCATCAATGTCAGCCGTGATGGTGCCTTTGTTGATGTCGGTGCAGAACGTGGTATCTTTATGCCTTATGCCGGCATGCGTGGTCGGCCGCAGATTGGTGAAGTTGTCTGGGCCGAGCTTTATACGGACAAATCCGGTCGCCTGGCTGTAACGATGGAAGTGGAAGATGCGATGCGCCGGGCATCGCAGCGGGCAGATAAGGTGAAGGTTGGCGATCAGGTAACCGGAGCCATCTATAACTATACCGATAGCGGTGCTTTTCTGTTTAGCGATGAGCATTATATCGTCTTTATCGATAACAAAGAGCTCAAAGTGAGACCAAAGGTTGGCGAGATTGTTACGGCCCGTGTCACCTATGTACGTCCGGACGGGCGGCTCAATGCATCCTTGCGCGAGGCCAAGGAGAAGGCACTGGTGGCTGACTCAGCACGTATTCTGGCGCTGCTGGAAAGCCGTAAGGGGCAGATGCCATACAGTGATGAGTCTTCCCCGGAAGTAATCCGCGACAAGTTCCAGATTTCCAAGGCAGCTTTCAAACGGGCCCTGGGACATTTGATTCGTGAAGGTATGGTTGAAGAGCGAGAAGGCTGGACGTACCTTAAAGAGAAATAAGTGCTTTTTTGCGAAATTTTTGCAGATTAGAAGGATTTTAATTCTTGAGGGCGAATATTGACATCATAGGTGAAATTTAATGGGATATAACGAATTCAGATATGGGGGCGAATTTGATGGCAACAGAAACGAGTGGAGATAAAAAAGGCATCCTGCTTGAAACGGGGACCAATGAATTTGAAATCGTGGAGTTCAGCATCGGTCAGGTTAACTATGGCATCAACGTGGCCAAAGTCCGTGAGGTAATCACGCGTACGCCTGTAACGAATATGCCGCAGGCACATCCATATATCGATGGGCTGTTTACATTGCGTGGTAAGGCAATTCCGCTGGTCAATCTGCCGCGCTGCCTGAATGTTGAGACGAATGCAGAACCAAAGAACATCATTGTAACGGAAATCAACAATTACAATATTGGTTTTCTGGTTGAGAATGTATCTCGTATCCACCGTATTTCATGGAAGGATATGGAGCCGGCACCGGAGGTTGGCGATCAGTCCCGCGTAGTCGGTATTATCAAAATGGAGGATCGTATCGTCCTGCTGCTTGATTTTGAGACCATCATTGCGGAAATTAATCCGGAAATCAATGCCAAGCTCACGACCTATGAGGATGCAACCGAGAGTGTGCGGGCAAAGCGTTCGGAAGTTCATGTTGTTGTGGCAGAGGATTCGCCGATGCTGCGCGACCTCCTCGTTACAACGCTGCATGAGTCCGGTTATCGTTATGTACGCGACTTCGGTAATGGACAGGATGCCTGGGAGTATCTGCAGGGGCTGACGCAAAAGGGCGGACAGATCAGCAGTCATGTTGGTGTCATCGTTTCGGATGTTGAGATGCCGAGGCTGGACGGACATCGTCTGCTTAAGCTGGTTCGTGCCGATGATCGTCTGAGTGATGTGCCACTTGTTTTATTCTCATCCCTGATCAGTGATGAGATGCGTATCAAGGGCGATCAATTGGGCGCTTCCGGGCAGATTGCCAAACCAGAGATCAATCAGCTGATTGGTCTGCTGGATAATCTGATCTTTGGCAAGCCATTGAATGATGAACAGTCAAATGTTGGCTGAGCTGTTGAAACTTTAATTGTTAAAGAGCTGCTGCTGTATTGCAGCAGCTCTTTTATTGTGGTAGAATAGTAATAATTAGTATTTTGACTTGAAGAGGTATTCGTTGATGCGAAGATATACATCGCTCCTGTTGACGGCCTTTCTGCTGCTGCTTATTGTGGTAGCAGGATCGGTCTACCTGGCGGGAGCTGGTCGTGATGAGCAGCATCGGCCGATGCGGGAGATTACGGTCTATACTACGCTTCCAGCAGAGCATGCAGCTATACTCAGTGCAGCTTATGAAGAAGAGCATGAAGTGCGGGTGAATTTTGTCCCGCTGTCTTCCGGGGATATATTGAGCCGACTGAAGGATCAGACGGCTGCGGCTGATGAGTGTGGCGTTCCCATGATATTGGCCGATAAAGATACTTTGAGCAAGGCTTCAGCAGCCGGCTATCTTGTGCCGTACCTTTCGGAAGTTGGCGATCAGGTTGCTGCGGATTTCAGGCAGGATAGTGGTTATTGGGTTGGTGTCTGGTATGATCCGGTGGTATTCTGTGTAAATCGCGACTATCTGAAGACCTTGAAGGCGGTACCTGATACCTGGGTGGATTTGGCGAAGAAACCGGATATACGCATTGGCGTGACGGATTTTTTGGCAGCCGATGCGTCAGCAAATCTGTTCTTCAGTATGATTGCCCAGTTCGGTGATGCAGAGACTTATGATATCTGGCGGCAGATTCATCCGAAAGTGGTTCAGTATGCCCGGTATTTGTCCAATCCGGTCCGTCAGGCTGGGATGGGTGAGGTCGATATTGCGATTGCGGTGGAAAGCGAGACCATTCGTTATTTGCAGGATGGGTATCCGCTCAAGGTCATTTATCCGGCGGATGGTACGGCGGCGATGGTTACCGGTACAGCGATGGCTGTGGGTGGTAAAGCTGCCGACGCCGCTGCCGCCAGGGCCTTTGCAGACTGGCTTCTCAGCGATGAGGCACAGCAGGTACTGCAGACGCAGGGGTTCTACTTTGTTCCGACGAATCCGGGGACGCTGGCGTATAAGACTTTTGCCGGCAAGAACATGATCCTGTTTAATCAGCCGGTACTTTATACGGCACAGCAAAAGCATGATTTTCTGGATCGCTGGGTAAAGGAAATCCGCTTTAGTAAGTAAGATGTATGGCAGAGGATGCTGACTGCATGGCAGATCAGTATCCTCTGTCCGTTGTTTAGGGATATTTCCTATGAAGAATATGAATTGTTCAACAATAGTTTAGGAGGAAAATAAAAGTGAAAGCAGGTTTCATCAGTCTGGGCTGTTCCAAGAATCTCGTTGATACCGAGGTTATGCTGGGCGAGCTTAAGGCGCATGGCATTGAACTGACGAATGAGCCGCAGGAGGCTGATATCCTCATCGTCAATACCTGTGCCTTTATTCAGTCGGCAAAGGAAGAGTCGATTACGACGGTACTGAACATGGCCGACTATAAAGAATCAGGCCGTTGCCGCAGTCTGATCGTAGCAGGGTGCCTGGGACAGCGCTATAAGCAGGAACTGCTTGATGAGCTGCCAGAGGCTGATGCGATTCTGGGTACGGGTGCATGGAGCCGTATCATGGAAGCAGTAGAAGAGACACTCAAAGGAAATCGTGTCGTCATTGCCGGCGAGGATGATACGCTCTATGATGAAAAGACGCCGCGTATCACGACAACCCCTGACTATACGGCGTATGTCAAGATTGCCGAAGGCTGTGATAATCATTGCGCATTTTGTGCCATCCCGCAGATCCGAGGTCATTTCCGCAGCCGTAGAATCGAAGATGTTTGCAAGGAAGTTGAGCATCTGACCGAGCGTGGAGTACAGGAAATCGTATTCATTGCGCAGGACAGTACAAATTATGGCCGCGATATCTATGGACGGCCGGCTTTGGCTGAATTGCTGCGTGAAGTAGTCAAGGTACCCAAACTAAAGTGGGTTCGCACGCTGTATTGCTATCCTAAATTTTTCACTGATGAGCTGATTGATGTTTATGCGACGGAGCCGAAAGTCTGCAAATATGTTGACCTGCCGCTCCAGCATGCGCACAACTCGGTACTGAAGTCTATGCACCGGCCGGACACGCAGGAGCAGATGATTACACTGATCAAGAAACTGCGGGAGCGTGTGCCCGGTGTCACGATCCGTTCGACATTTATTGTCGGGTTCCCTGGAGAAACAGATGCCCAGTATCAGACACTGCGCCAGTTCCTGATTGATCAGCAGCTGGATAAAGTCGGAGTGTTTACCTATTCCAGGGAAGAAGATACGCCAGCCTATGATATGGCGAATCAGATTTCTGAGGAAGTCATGCAGGAGCGTTATCATGATCTTATGAGCGTTCAAAGCAAGATCTCAGAGAATGTCAATCAGAGCTTCGAGGGCAAAGAACTCGAAGTATTGGTAGAGGGTCGTGATGAAGAACAGCCGAACATTGCTGTCGGGCGCTCGTATCGTGAGGCGCCGGAGGTTGATGGCCAGGTCTATATTGAGAACGATACTGACAGCAAACCGGGCGATGTTATCCGGGTCAGGGTGCTACAGGGATTTACCTATGATGTAGTGGGAGAACGGATTGACGGCTGACGCCGGTTCCGTGGAGATCTCACAAAATAGAAAGACAGAGTGCCCATGCGTGGCAGCATGCTAGTGGTACTTCGTATGATATATGATAATTTATCAGGAGGATTTATTTGAAACAGGAATTAAAAACATTTGGAGCAATTGAACTGAGCCGCAAGACACTGCAGGCTGTAGCCGCTATGGGCTTTGAAGAGCCATCACCGATTCAGGCGCAGACGATACCACTTGCCCTTGAGGGACACGATGTTATCGGACAGGCTCAGACCGGTACCGGCAAGACTGCCGCTTTCGGCATACCGACCGTCGAGAAAGTAGCCGAGAAAGTGTCGCATATTCAGGCACTGGTCCTGTCGCCGACACGTGAGCTGGCAATTCAGACGGCTGAAGAACTCAACAAGATCGGCCAGTTCAAGCATGTCCGTACGCTGCCCGTGTATGGTGGACAGGCGATTGACCGTCAGATCCGGGCACTGAAGCGCGGTGTTCACATCATCGTCGGCACGCCGGGACGTCTGATCGATCATCTGAACCGCGGGACCATTGAGCTGACAGAGGTTCAGACGCTTGTCCTTGATGAGGCAGATGAGATGCTGGATATGGGATTCATCGATGATATTGAGCGTATCCTCAAGACTATCCCGCCAGAGCGTCAGACGCTGTTGTTCTCGGCGACGATGCCAGCTCCAATTGAGAAGCTGTCCCGCCGCTATATGAATCACCCGGAGCGGATTACGATCGAGCGCGAGCAGCTGACTGTTCCCTTGATTGAGCAGGTCTATTACGAGACCCGGGAGAAGTTTGAGGGACTGTGCCGGGTACTCGATGTAGAAGAAACCGGCAAACTTATCATTTTCTGCCGCACGAAGCGCGCCGTTGATGAGCTTGTCTCTTCGTTGGATGCCCGCGGCTATTCGTCGGGTGGACTGCATGGCGACCTTTCTCAGGTGCAGCGTGACCGCGTGATGAAGAAGTTCCGTGAGGGGCGTATTGATGTCCTGATTGCAACCGATGTTGCTGCCCGCGGTATTGATATTGATGATATTACCCATGTTATCAACTACGATATCCCGCAGGACCATGAGTCCTACGTTCATCGTATTGGCCGCACCGGCCGTGCTGGCCGCAGCGGCGTAGCCATGACCTTTATCCAGCCGAAGGAATACCGCCAGCTGCGTCTGATCATGAAACTTACGCATACCAAGATTGAGCGCCGGGAAGTGCCGACGGCTTCGGATTTGCTGGAACATCAGAAGAGCCTTGTACAGGAACGTTTGATGAAGACACTGGAGCAGAACCATTACGACGATTACCACACGGTTATTGCTGATGTGGCAGCTGAAGGGTTCGATCTGGTAGATATTGCGGCAGCGGCTCTCAAACTTTCGATTGAAGGTTTTAAAGATGAGAATGGCGAGCAGCGTGCCGCTGCCTCGGAAGGCTTTGGCGATACCGGCGGCGCACCGGGAATGGTTCGTTTATTCCTGAATATCGGACGCAGCCAGAAAATAAGCCCGTCTGATGTCGTGCGTGCCATTGCGACCGAGGCTGATATCCCGGGCGATACCATTGGTGTGATCAATATCTATGATAAGTTCACGTTCGTAGAAGTACCGGAAGATGTGGCTGAGCGTGTCATGAGTATCATGCATCGCAATACGGTCAAAGGCTATAAGATCAATGTGGAGCCGGCCCGTAAACGCTAAGGGAAAAGAATCCGGAATCGTAAGAACTCTTGAAAGAAGGAATCATACGATGAATCAGATGAAAAGACTTTTCACAGCTGCAGCCGTAGCTGGCGCGCTTGTTTTCGGACTGGGCACGTCAGTTACTGTTGAGGCAGCTGACGCTTCGACCCCCGCTGCTCAGACGCAGCCGGCAGCGGGCTATATCTATACTAGCAAGGTTTATGGTTACACTATCCAATGTCCGCAGAAGCCAAATGTCATTCCTGCCAGCATGCTGTATGAGGGCAAGAAGGGCGAGGTCCTGATTTTTGACAATGATGGGTATAATATCAAGAATGCCTGGGTTATCCTGACGAATGCATTTGATGATAAGAAAATGCCTAATCTGAACAAGTTGAAAGAGGCCGATGCCAAGAAATACCTGTCAGAATTGATGGGGAGTAATGGCTATGAAGGTGTTATGCTGATTAATCTTAGTGCGACTAATAAGGCCATCTATGCTGTTACGGCCAAGACGGTTGATATCGACACTGACGGTGATGGCAAAGTTGATGCTACGGCTACCGCTGATACGCAGATGGCTGTGACTTTTTTCCGTGGCAATAAAAAAGGCTGTTATTCGATTCAGTTGATCGATAACCCGGTCTTGCGCGAACATGCGCTGAAGGAATTTCAGCAGGGTGTTATGAGCTTCCGGGAATAAACAAATCATAAGTAATGGACTGCTGTTCCGATTGCCTGCTGGCTATTGGTGCGGCAGTCTTTTTTTGAAACAGACTGTTGCTGGCAGGATTTTGTTATCTGATGCCGAAATAAGAATATATGGTTTACGAATAAATGGATGAGTATTCAGAGGAAAGATATTTAGATAAATGAAGGAGAAGGGATGAAGCAGATGAGAAAAAAACGGACAATGCTGCTGGCAGGACTGGTGCTGGCTTTGTCGGCTGGGAACGGTCTGGCAGCAGAGACCGCAGCCGTTTCGACGGTAGACTCACAGCAGCTGTTCAAGGCCAAGCGGCTGGTGACAGATCCCTCGAAGCAGTCTGGCGCCAATCATCAGGGAGCGGAAGAAAAAATCACTGATGCGCGTCCGGTGGTCCAACGGCCATTGCTTCATTGGGATAGTCTCGAGGATGCCCAGAGGACCCAGCTGGCAGTAAAAACATCAGCTGCTCCTTTAGTGGTTGTCCATAAGGCAGTGCCAATCATTATTACTGCGGCTGATGTTGAGGCGCAGGAAAAAGCGGCCCGGCGGAAGATTACAAATGATCTGGTGCCTGAGGTAAAACCTGGTGGAATGCTTGCGGGTAATCAGAATATGAAATCGGCAGTAACAACACCAGCATTAACAGCGACGGCGCCAGTACCAGCGAGGTCTGCAGCAATAACTGCAGCTGCTGCAGTGTCAACCGTATCAGCAGGCACACTGCCGGCATCAGAAAAAAAGGTGCCAGCCGTGCAGTCGTCCAGTGTGACACAGGATACGGTGGAGCTGCCGCCTATCCGCGCTATCGTTGAGCCCTCCGTCTCCGCGTCACAGGCGGTAGTAGCGAGCGTCGAATTGCCGCCGATTCAGCCCGTAACGTCGGCCCGGTCGGCTGCTGCGCAGTCACGCAGCGTGGAAACCGTGGAATTGCCACCGGTCCAGCCGGTCAGATAAAAGAATGCCTCCTGTGTGCTAACTGCGGCCACGGGAGGCATTCTTTTATGATGGAAATGAATGAAAACAAAAAAACCGCTATTTTCCAATAGCGGTCTAAAAATCATATGGCAGGGGTAGCTGGACTCGAACCAACGAATGCGGGATTCAGAGACCCGTGCCTTACCAACTTGGCGATACCCCTGTGTGGACATTGCTGTCAACATCAATAAATTATATCGGGTTTTACAACAATTGTCAATAGAAATAAAAAATCACTTTTTATCATCTGGGGGAAGAGCGAAAAATGGTTTGGTCTGCAGCCAGACTTCAAAAGTGCGTGGCCAGGGATAACTGACGCTTACGCTCATATCCTGCATCATCAGCGAGAAGTTTCCGGCTGGAGAAGTGAATTTTACTGGTGTGCGGAAGGCTTTGGTGTATTTATAGCTGGCCAGCTGTCGTTTCATCGCCTGCTGCAGCATGGCATTAGCCCAGCGCCAGTTGTGTTCCAGATCGAGGTCGGCAGTATTGGTATAGCCAGCTTTTTGCAAACTGTGATTGATGCAGTCGATGTCTTCTTTTAGATAGAAATAGTCTTCCATAATACGGTTCTGAAGGAAGGTGAGGTTGGCAGCAGTCAGCCCAATCGACTCATCCTGACTGCTGGATTGACCATTGGCTGCGGTAAACAGACTGGCCTGCGCGAGTGCTGTGCCGACGGAATTGCTCGTAGTGTTCCAGCCGGCATAAGCAATCAGCGTATTTAGTGGATAGCCGGTATCGATAAGTAGCGGGAGGATTGTTTCCTGTGGCTGAAAATGTTTGCTGAGATCAACGAGTGCTGTCGGCTGCTTTGCCTGCCGGGCTGCCTGCAGCTGCTGGACGACGGACATGCGGCTCCTCATGGTACCGGCATCTGCATCGTTCGCAGATACCAGCAGGGTGAAGTCGGCTTCCTCTGGTGCACTGGCCCGGGTACCGCCGAGCAGGGCAATTTTTTCCTGCACGGTCTCTTCTGTACTGATAGCCATGTAAGGCATAATGCAGTCAGGTGTTGATTGATCGTTATAGCGTACCAGAATACGTGGCTTAAAACCTGTTTGCTGGTTCTGGATGCCAGCCAGAATGGACAGCGCGATTTCGTCTGCTCCATGTGTCAGAAAAACTTGTGGTTCGGTGAGCCGCTGCGCTGACATGAACTGGCGCAGCTTGTTTTTCTCGATATTGGGGATACTGTAAGGTTCGCCATCGTCCTGCCCCAGGACCAGCTGGCTCAGGACCCCTTCTTTCGTCAACTGAAGCAGCTGACGATTCAGTTCCTCGTTCTCTTTGAAGTGTGTGAGGTAACGATTCATACTGTCCGGAGGAATTGAGGCTTTCAGGCGGGTCAGCTCAGCTGTATCGACCGGAAGTCCGGCTGACTGCCGTCCCCTGAGGCGTGAGTAGGCCAGCAGATCCTTCCGTTCCTGATAGCCGTCAATGGTGTCTTGCGGTGTTTGCCGGGGCAGAATGCTGAACGCATAGATGGGGATCGTTGGGCAGTCATTATGGAGGCCCCGAAGAAACTGCAGCATGGACTGAATTTCAGCCGGCGTCTTTTCTTTTTCACGGGATGCCAGCAGCCCGCCATATAGCAGCTGGTCTATCGATAGTATTATGCCATCGGCAGCAGGCGTGTTCGCCTGCAGCCAGCGCCGGAGCCCATCGGTATCACCTGGCTGAGAGTAGTAGTCCTGCAGCCGGGATGGCGGCGTTACGATATCAAAGCCGGCGATACGTCCGGCATCAATGACGAACTGTCGGCAGGGCGGCCGGCCGTCAAGCGGGACCAGCAGCAGCTTTTTAGGCAACTGACGTTCGGGCGTGACGGGAACTGCCGGATAGGCAGGATGGAGGGCAAAATGCCAGAATGCAAGTGCGGGCAGTAAAATGAGTGTCAGCACCAACAGGATAAGATAATTTTTTTTCACAGCAATCTCCTGATATTCTTGCAATGTTTCCTACCATTATAGCATATTCCGTCGGGACAGGCAGGAATCATCGACAAAGAGGCGAATGATTACTATAGGATATGTATAACAATAAAAATAAGAGAACTCGGAACGGAGGCAGTTTTATGACAAACCGATTAATTAAACTTTTGGGAATACGTTATCCACTGTTGCAGGGAGGTATGGCCTGGATATCTGATGCAGGTCTGGCTGCGGCTGTTTCGGAGGCTGGCGGGGCAGGCATCATCTCGACGGGCGGGCGTACCGCCGATTATACCCGGTCGGAGATTCGGCGCTGCCGCGAGCTTACAAACAAGCCGTTTGGCGTCAATGTGATGCTTATGGCACCCAATAAGGAAGATATCTTTGCGGTGATCTGCGAGGAGAAGCCGGCCTTTGTTACGCTGGGAGCTGGTAATCCGGTACCCTATTTTGAACGTCTGCATGCCGCTGGTATCAAGGTTCTGCCTGTGGTGCCGAACGTTAAACTAGCCCAACGTGTAGAGAAGGCTGGAGCCGATGCGATTGTGGTCGAGGGAATGGAAGCTGGTGGTCATATTGGTGTATTGACTACTATGGCCTTGATGGAGCAGGTTATCCCAGCTGTCTCCCTGCCGGTAGTGATGGCGGGCGGTTTTGCGGATGGGCGCGGACTGGCTGCAGCATTGGTGATGGGCGCCAGTGGGGTCCAGATCGGAACACGATTCCTGGTAGCCAGTGAATGTCCGGTCCATGCGAATGTTAAGCAGAAGCTCATCGAAGCGATCGATACGGATACGATTGTCACTGGGGGAACGATCGGCGCGGCTGTCCGGGGAATCAAAAATAAATTCAGCGAAGAATTCGTCGCCATGGAACATGCCAAGGGGGTGTCCCGCGATGAATTGCTGGCCCGTGCCACAGGGACGAATAAACTTGCCGCAGTAGAAGGCGATGTGGAAAATGGTATGGTGCAGGCCGGCCAAAGCCTGATGCCGCTTCGTAAAGTTGAACCGGTGGCTGATATCATTGCGGAGATCATGCAAAAGGCCAGCGAATCACTGGCCGCTGCTGCAACAATTGAAATCAGCTGATTCTTGCGACAGCATGTAGAGCCTCGTGGGCAGAAGGGAATCTTCTGTTCTGTCCACGAGGCCCTTTTTCTGTATATTTTCTATGGTACAGGTTCACTATTTATCTGGAATATGATAAAATAGAACCGTTTACTGTATACGTCAATTACCGGATGGAGTGGAAATCATGAGAATCATCACGGGGTCAGCCCGGGGGTGCCGGCTGAAAACGCCGCAGGGCCAGGAGACGACCCGGCCGACATCAGACCGGGTCAAGGAATCGCTGTTCAATATATTGGGACAGATGGTACTCGACCGCACGGTATTGGATGTTTTTGCCGGTACTGGCAATCTGGGACTGGAAGCACTTTCCCGGGGCGCGGCATCAGCGGTGATGGTAGACCGGGCAACGGCGGAGCTCATTGGTGATAATGCCCGGCTGACCCGCCTGCAGGATAAGGTTGTCGTGAAGGCGGGCGATGTGTTTACTGAGCTGGGCCGATTAAGTACAGGCGGAGCGCAGTTTGACTTGATTTTTTGTGATCCACCCTATCACCGGGGATTATGGGAAAAAACGCTGCAGACGATTGATGCCTCAACGGGGCTCATGGCGGCAAATGGTATTCTTGTTATTGAGCATGGTGCCGATGAGAATGATTTGCCGGAACTGTCCGGGCTGGTGCGGGTTATGAACCGGCGTTATGGGCACACAACTCAGCTGAGCTTCTATCAGTGGCAGGACTATGTCAGGGAGGTGGATTCATGATCCGGGCAGTATGTTCTGGCAGTTTCGATCCGGTGACGAATGGTCATATTGATATCTTCGAACGTGCCAGCCGGATGTTTGATGAACTCATTATCTGCGTATTTCATAATGTGAACAAGCAGGGATTTTTCCCGATCAGTCAGCGGGCCGAACTGATTCGTGAATCGGTGAAGCATTTGCCGAATGTCAGGGTTATGACGTTTTCGGGATTGCTGACGGAGTTCATGAAGCAGCATGAGGCTAAGATTATTGTGCGTGGTGTGCGATCTGTTAAGGACCTGGAATATGAGGAAAATGAGGCCTATATGAATCGGCATCTGGCACCTGAGATAGATACAGTGTTCCTGCTGACCAGACCGGATTACTCCTTCGTGAGTTCGTCCGGGATTCGCGAGCTTTGCCATTTTCATGGCAGTGTTCATGGACTGGTCCCGATATGTGTGGAACAGGCGATAGAATCAGCAGCAATAGAAAGGAAGTAAGCGGAATATGTCAGTACGCGAGACCTTAGATAAACTGGAGAATATGGTAGTGGGAGCCTCACATTTCCCCTTTACAGAAAAGACTCTTATCAATGATAATGATTTGATTCATTATGTAGAAGAGCTGCGCAATGATCTGCCGAAAGAGCTTAACCGCGCCGATGAGATCATGCGTAATCATGACAAAATCATTCGTGAGGCGGAGCAGGAAGCGGAAGAAATCAAAACGCGGGCCAAGGAATATGCAGAGAGCATCACAGACGAGAACGAGATCGTCAAACAGGCCAAGGAGAAAGCAAAGACGATTCTGCAGCAGACACAGGAGCAGGAAAAAGAGATCATGGCCCGTACACAGGCAAATGCAACCAAGCTCCAAAGTGATGCCGATGCTTATGCCAATCAGGTATTCGATCAGCTCATCAATCATGTCAACGGTACCTTCCAGGGGGTACGTCAGGCTGAGCAGGGCCTGCAGCAGGCACTTAATGTCCTGCAGCAGGCAAAGAAGCAGATGAACCAGCAGTCGCATCAGCCGATGCAGGCACCTGCTGATCCCATAGAAGAATAAGAATCTACGCGAACGGCGCATCGAACTGTACCTTGCAGGTATAGCTCGATGCGCCGTTTGCAATAGATCAGGTCTGCAGGTTAGACATTCCGTCCTTATTTTGCTATACTATAATCTAATTGATATCTAATTAAAATATAATATTTTTAAGTAGATATTAAGCTCAAAATATGCGAGTCAGGCCAAAGGGGATGTAAGAAACTACTTTCAAAAAGCGAAGACAATCAGAGTGAGGAAGAAGGAATCGTAACGTGAAAAAAGGATTATCAAAGAATGGGAAGCGCGTATTGACCGCTTCTATCGGTTTGGGATTGGCACTCGTGATGGGGAGCCAGATGACCGAAGCAGCGCAGACCCGTGCACAGGAAGATCTTAGCAATAATGAGCAGCAGGTTCGCGAACAGGCTGCCCGGAATATCAAGGCCGATAATGTAAAAGACGTAGCTGTTTCGGTGAAGGATATTGTTTTGACAGGCAACGACAAGATGTCAAGGCAGGCCTTGCTGGCATTGGTTCCAGAGTTGAAGAAAAGTACGGTACATATCTATGAACTGGCCAAGCAGCTGCAGCAGGTAAATGATAATGGTGCTGTCACGTTAAGCACGGACTTTAAACCGGTCGGCGACAACAGTTATGTGGTTACGCTCAAGGTTGCAGAACATGATCCCGAGCATGTTGATGTGAATATCAGCAACACCGGTAATGATTTTACGGGTGAATGGCGTTTGACAACAAGCTACATCAACGCGAATGTGTCACACCAGAACGATACGATCGGCGTGGCTTATGTAACATCCCCAGGGCACTGGGATGATGTCAAGCAGGCAGCTGTTTCGTATCGTCTGCCGGTTCCGAAAGATGACGGCAGCATCAATTTTAATTTAAGCTATTCTGATGTGAATATGGGCAGTGTATACAACTCGCCGGGACTGCTGGATCTTACCGCCAGCGGCAAGAGTGCCACGGCTGGGGTGCATTATCAACACAACATCGCCTATACCTCGCATGAGAAGGACATTGTGGACTTCGGTGTGGACTATAAGCGTTACAGCAACAATTATTGCTGGACGATTCTTGGCAGTGCTGCACCCAATAACTATGATTTCCATGTGACTACAGCAGCGCTGGATTTCATGCATAATGACCGCAGCGCTAAGCATGCATTTACTTATGATGCCGGTTATGTGACGAACTTCGATGGCAGTGAGACGGATTATGAAAAAGCTACTTCTGGCAGCAACAAGCATTTCGGCTATTGGAAAGCCGGGGCATCCTATCTCTATCGGCTGCCGTCAGACTGGCGTATTAATGTGAAGGCACATGGCCAGTATACGAAGGATAATCTGGTTTCGACGGAACAGATTGGTGCCGGCGGCATCTACAGCGTGCGTGGCTTCGATGAACGCGTTTTGAGTGCAGATACCGGCTGCGTTGGATCGTTTGAACTCTATACGCCGGAGTTTGCACCATCCTCCCGTTTTGTCCTGTTCACCGACTGGGGTGATCTGACGAACAACAATAAGAACAGCTCCTTCCATCATGAGCGGGTAGCATCAGCTGGTGCGGGGTACCGTTTCCAGCAGGACAATTTCTCTGTGCTGCTGGATTATGCTTATGTGATTGATGATGCCGATAGTCTCGCACTCTCGCACCATCAGGATCATCAGCGCTGGAACCTTATGATGAATGCGAAACTCTGATTAACAAAGGATGTGTATGGATTATGAAATGGAAACTTCACAGTGCAGCCCTGGTAGCTGCTATAAACCTTGCCCTGACCAGTTCCGTACTGGCGATGCCGACCGGCGGAGTGGTAGCCAGTGGCAGTGTAACAGGGATTGATAATGGTACGGTAGCCAGCGGTGGGACGATTGCTACCGCCGGCGGTCCGGCAGTCATCAACTGGGGGGCATTTAGTCTGCTTAAGGGTGAAAGCTTGACTGTTAACACGGTTAATGGCGCTCTGCTGAACCGTGTTACGGGGACACAGCTGTCTGAGCTGCAGGGAATCCTGACGCAGGCTGGTGATCATCCGATGCTGCTCATCAATCCGAATGGTATCGTTGTCGGCAGTACGGCCTCAATTAATGCGCAGTCGCTGATCTTGTCGACGCTGAACATGACGGATGATGCCTTTAAGACAGCAAATGGAGCGGCGAACAATGGGGCTGTATTCACGGAAGACAAAGCAGCAAATGGAATCACGGTGAAAAACGGAGCGCAACTGAACATAAGCGAACTTCTGCAAATGTTTGGCGGTACAGTAAATGTAGCCGATAACGTCACCTTCTCGGTACCAGATGGCGATAGTAGTAACAATCTGAATATCGCATTGGGAGCGGGCAGCCAAATTAGTACGACATATGGCGGCAGAAGTGCACAGGATAATCATGTTCTCGTGAATAAGGCGGCGAAGGATAATACCGTTACGGTGGGAGCATCGTCGCTCGAGAATCATGGCCGTACGGCGCGGGTAGATCTGGCTGGTGGCGCGGTGAGTCTCAATGGTACGGTGATTAAGGTCGATGATGTTAACGATGCGAAGCCGATGGACAGCGGTGTGTATCTCGTAGCTGCCAATACGGCTGGTGTTGATGGCAGTAAAATGACAATTACCGGCGATTCCAATAATACGATTTCGCTTAACAATGCTGTCGTAATTGGCGGGCAGGATGTCATGCTGCTTGGTGGAGCTGTTGATATGAAGAACAGTTATATGGATGTCGATTCAGCGACGGGAACGGCATTACTGGCTGCTGGCAATAGGCTTAGCTATGGCGAAGGAATGGATGTGACGCTTGGCGCATCGACTGATAATACGCTGAACATAGCGGGTACGTTTGACTGGAGCAAGCAGTTTCCAGATAGGGCACCGGCTACCATCCATGCAGACCGCCTGTTCCTGCTCGGAGGCAAGGTCGACCTTAAGGATGCTGTAATTGCTCCTGACGGTACGGATGCAGCTGGAAAGCCATCGTCCCAGCTGCTGGTTATGGCTGGCAATGCTGCCCATATTGACGGCGGTAATGATAAGCATATTGGTATGGAATCCTATGATGCGACTGATGGCAACAGCACGACACTGGACCAGACAAATATTACCGGAACATATCATTCCATCAATCTGGGGGGCGGTCAGCTGACCCTGACAAAATCTTCGATAGGCAGCGATAATAATGCTGCCTATGATAAGGAATACAGTGATCCCTGTATTGAGCTTCATGCTCTGGGATCGTATGTGGATGCTAATGGGCATACGACGTTTGGGCTGGGTGCGAAAAATCTGGTGACACTTGACGGTTCCACTATCACTACGACCGGCCAAGGTGGTCAGGAAATTGATATCATGAGTGGCGCGATTATGCTCAAGAACGGTTCAGCGTTGACGAGCTGTCAGATTCAGCTGGCCGCGATGGGAGGCGTTGAGTACACAGGCTCTGATAATGACGAGACTATGACCATGAAAAATAATACAACTGCTAATGCAGTTACTGTAGCGGACAGCAATCTGACTGTCACTGGCAGTAATTCTTCTTCGCTGAACCTGGGAGGCGGCCAAATCAATATCACGGGTACGAGCAAGGTAACGGCTCCAGTTATCTATGCGGCGGCTGGCAAGGAGATCTGTCAGGTACGGCAGGATGCATCGGGGGCAAATCCGACCTATAAATATACCGTTACGGGACGTACCTCTGATGCGGCGCAGATCACACAGGACAAGACTGCAATGGTGACTAGTAAGGTACATACCTACGGTGAAGATGCCATCAAGGTGGTTAGTACGACGCCGACGGGTCCCAATACACCGACAGGTCCTAATACGCCGGTAACCCCGCCAGCGCCGGAAATTGGCAAGGATGCGCAGACTAACATTGCTAATGGCAAGACTGCGATGGGGACGCTGCTGACCCAGAATACGGATTTTGCTGCGCAGGCGGCAGCTGTTCACGATTTGGCGCGTAGTATGAATAAAGCCACGTCAGACCGCGATGCCAGGGCAGCGCAAATGGTCGGCGCAGTAGAGGCTATCCAGAGTTCAGCGCTGAGTGATATGCATAAGGCTGCTCTGATTCAGGAAGTTGTCAAGAATTTTGATGCCGCCGTCGATGCGGATCATCAACTGTCTGCAGCGGCACAGGACAGCCGGGAGGCAGCACTGCCGACGGCAACGGCCACGGCAACGACGACTGCGTTAGCAGGTCAATCGGCTGACACGCCTTTGGTAAAGGGGCTGTAAGCTTCCTGTAGACGAATCCTTTATAAGCAAGAAAAGAAGCTTTACATCAGGCTGTATGGTTTGATGTAAAGCTCTTTTTATGCTTTTTTTTAAAATTGTAGACTTTGGGGTTATGAAATTATATAATCGCATTAATGAAAAAAATAAAGAACCAATGGGGTTAGCATATGGAAGTAGTATGATTTGCCGAAATTTTGTGCAATACTGGCTAATTTTACTGGTGCTGGGCTGGACTAAGAACTGCCGTTAGAGGCGCAGACATGGATGCAAGCCTATGATCTGACGGTTTTGACAACAGGAAATCTGGCCGATTGAGGAGGATATAGATATGAGCAACTATCGTTGGGCCACACTGGGCTGTGGCGTGATTGGACATCAGCTGGCGGAAGCGATGCAGTCTTTGGGCGGAACGCTTTATGCAGTAGGCAATCGAACCCAGGCCAAGGCACTGTCTTTTGCCCGGCAATATGGTATTGACAAAGTTTATGCTCAGCCGGAGGATATGTTTGATGATCCGGCTGTTGATATTGTCTACATCTCTACGCCGCATAATACGCACATCAATTATCTGCGGCAGGCGCTGGCCAGTGGCAAGCATGTCCTGTGTGAGAAGTCGATCACACTCAATGCGGCTGAACTGGACGAAGCCGTAGAGCTGGCGCGTGAGCATCAGGTGGTGCTGGCCGAAGCTCAGACCATCTATCATATGCCGATTTATCAGAAGCTGTCGGGGCTGGCTGCTGCCGGGGCTTTTGGTCCGTTGCGTACAATTCAGCTGAATTTTGGCAGCTACAAGCCATATGATATGACGAACCGGTTTTTTAATCGACAGCTGGCTGGTGGAGCGATGCTGGATATCGGAGTCTATGCGTTATCTTTTGTCCGCTGGTTTATGTCATCCTGTCCCGCCGAGATTTTGTCGCAGGTGAAATTTGCAGCCACTGGCGTAGACGAACAGGCTGGTATTCTGTTGAAAAATAAGGAAGAAGAAATGGCAACGGTGCTTTTGTCGCTGCATGCGAAGCAGCCAAAGCGAGGGACGATCTCCTTCGATCGTGCCTATATCGAGTTGTTCGAGTATCCTCGGGGCGATAAGGCAATTATCACCTGGACTGGCGATGGTCGGCGGGAAGAGATTTCTGCGGGTGATGCAAGTAACGCACTGGTCTATGAGATTCGTGACATGGAGCAGGCTGTTGCGGGAGATCCCGCGGTCATGCATCTGGACTATACGGTAGATGTAATGCGCATGATGACCGCGATTCGCCAGCAATGGCATATGAAATATCCAGAGGAAGAATGAATAACAGCTGTGTTTCACCGACTTTTTTATCAAAATGTGCCGTAAAACCCCGTCCCTTCAGGGCTGGGGATATAAGGCGCGTCCGCCGAATTTACGTAAGTAATTGAAGGCGGACAGTTGCTTCAAGTATTGTATTAGTTATATATATGTAGTATAATACAAGTATGAACAGAGTATATCATTCAAACCACAATATCGTGTATTCCTGTAAGTATCACATCGTATTCTGCCCCAAATATCGTCGAAAAGTGCTCGTGAATGGCGTGGAC
>JAGPMW010000028.1 GCA_018052705.1 Selenomonas sp.
TTCTGTCCCTTGGGCGGATAATGCCCATGCAGTATAGCTCCGGCGGCATTGCGGATCTTGCCCGCATAGCTTTGGTCTTCGAGACCATTTGCGAACTGGCGGATCTTGCCATGCGTTTCTTTGGCTTCCTGCTGTCTGCCCTCATGTACTTCATTCAAGAGATTTTCCAACAGCTCTGTCAGATAGTCATAATCGATCTTGACATCTTTTACATGGGTCATCTTGAGCTCAATCTGATAGACCGATACCTTCTTTTCCTTGGCCAGCTGCTGCTTGAGCTCATTCGTAAGTACCGTGGTGAGCATATTTTCCTGCTCGCCCGTCATGCCGAGCTTTTCGATGAGCTCATCCGGCCGATCATAGTCAAAGCCCGCAATCTCGCCTGAAACTTCTTCCGGATTGTACTGCTTGAGCTTGGCCACACCGGCGTTATAAGCGCGCAGCAATTCAAGCATCCGCTCCCGCTGCTTCTCCGATGGCGGCAGCTGCTGGAATTCGCCGGTCAGCTCCGCGAGCTTGTCCACGGTCTCCTTGACTTCTTCGAATACCTCGGGGAAAGGCTTTGCAACAATGCCATCCTTTATGTTCTTCGCCTGCTGTTCTTCCTCGGACAGGATGGCCGAGTCCTTGTTGGCATAGATGGCCAGTGCCTGATTCATGAGCTTTTCATTCTGCACCGGCCAGCGATAGTTCACGATGCGTCCCCATGGCTTTTCCTGCATATCCGCAATGCGGTTCGTGCGGGAATACGCCTGAATCAGCCCAGCCTTTTGCAGCGTGCGATCCACATACAGGGTATTCAACTCCGGCGCATCAAAACCCGTCAAGAGCTGATCGACAACAATGACCAGATCCAGGAATTTCTTGTCCGCAGCCGTCTTATTCAGCCGACTGGTGACATCCTGCGTATAGCCAGACACATCATCGAGGCCAAAGTTCGTACCGAATTCCTGATTGTAGACTTTCATCGCCTTATGCAGTCCATCATTCCCCGTCAGCATACTGTCATTATTGGTGGTATTGAGGCTGAATGTCACCGCGACCTTCAATACCTGCCCCCCTGCTTGCCGATGCTCTTTATTGACGCGCTGGAACTCCTCGAAATACATCAGGGCCATCGGCGTACTCGCCTTGCCGCCACCCACATGGGTGGTAAGCAGGGCATTATATTTTCCATCATTGGAACGATTTCGCCAATTCTTGAAGATATCCTCTACCACCAGCGCAATGTGCTGGGAATTTTCATCATAGAAACTGGGCTCCACCGCATCGTCCATATCCTCCGGACTCAGTTGCTGCACCTTTTCCATAATTTGCTTTTCCGTCCATTGAGGATACCGTTCCCGATAAAATGCCGGCAGATATTCCGTCTTCATCTGCTCTTCGTCAATGGTTGTTTCAAAATCCACCTTAAAGCCCAATACGTTGCGATCAGCAATCGCCTCCCGTATAGTGTAGGCATGCAGCAGCGGCCCAAAGATTTCCTGCGTGCGCAGCCCAGTTGTAGTGTCATCGAACATCGGCGTTCCCGTATAACCAATCCAGGCGGAATGATGAAAGGCCTTCTGGATTGCCGCAAAGCTGTCGCCGCCCGTGGAGCGGTGCGCTTCATCTACGATGAACACGAGGTTTTTTTCCGGTGCCTTGAAGGATTTCCGCTTGATGAGCGTATCGAGCTTCTGTACACTGGTCACGATGATGTTATTGTCTTTGCTTTTCAGCTTGCGGCTCAGATCCGTCGTATTCTTCGTGTCCTGCACACTGCCGCTTTTCTTCTGTGTCGTTGTTTCTTCCTTAGCATCCGGGTCATAGGCACGGTATTTTTCATTGGTCTGTGTCGTGAGTGCAATCCGATCGACAACAAAGACTACCTTATCCACCTTCGGCATGCGGCTCGCAAGCCAGGCGGTCTTGAAACTGGTGATGGTCTTACCGGAACCCGTCGTATGCCAGATATAACCGACCTTGCTGATCCCCAGATCAAAATCCACCTTTTTCAACTCTTCCAGTACCCGCTGTGTCGCATAAACCTGATACGGACGCATGACCTTCAGCATCTGATGGTTTTTCGTACCATCCAGTATCATATAGTTTGTCGCCATCTGATGGGCCATGGGGATGCTCAGCATGGAATCAGCAAATTCCTTCCAATTCCGCACGATGGTATTATCCTTCTTGCGCTGCCAATGGAATGCAAAATCCTTGTTGAACGTCTCCGCCGTAGTATTCGCCATATATTTGACATTGTTCGGCGTAATCGCGACCAGGATCTGCAAGGTGGAATAGATATCCCGATACTGGTTCTCACTGGCATATTGCTGCATCTGATTGAGTGCTTCATTGATATCATGGGTATCCCGCTTCTCCTCAATCTGCAGAATAGGCAGTCCATTGATCAAAAGCGTCGTATCAAAACGCCGATTCTGCTTGCCGGTGATCTTGGCCGGACGCTCAATCTGATTCACGATCTGATAGATGGTATCGCCAGCGCCGATCTGCCTTTGATCGAATACGGTCAGATAGACATGACGTCCATCATCCAAGTCGATTTCGAGCTGGGACACACCATTGAGTCCATAGAGGAACTGCCCCGCCTCATAGGGCGTTGCAATATCTGAAATCTGCCGCTTCACCTGATTGAACTCCACTACGCTCAAAGGATGATCCAGTGTGCTCTGATTATGACGTTCGAGGATTTCTTTGAAATTCTGCCAAAGCTGTTCGGTCGTCTTGATCTCTGGCTCATAGCTCCAGAGTTTCGTCCTGATACAGTATTCGCTGGCCGATTCTTTAGACTGCAGACCATTTCCTGCCCCTTTTGTCACCGGTATCGTCCCTGATGACAGATACTGTATCAGCTCTGTTTCAAATCGTGCTTCATTCATCGCTTGACCGCCTCCGCTAATTTTGACATAACAACCATCTTTTCCCAGTCTGCTGCTCGTTTTTTCATTGCCGTCAAATGCAGCTGCTGCAAATAAAGCTCTCCGATCTGCCGCTGTCTGTCCAGAGAAGGCAGCCTCGCTACACAGACTCCCTTTACTTGCTGCAAGGTATATTTCAAGACCTGTGAGCCCTGCAGACCAATGAAAAACTGTTTTTGGACAGCTCTATCCTCATTGAGCAGATAGACCAAAAAACCAGCGTCCATTGCGGCGATCGGCTGCAGCCTGATATAGTTCTGTGTATAAAGAAACCCATCATGCTCCGGCTGGACGATAGCCGCCTGGCCCGCAATCAGGCTGAATACGACATCCCCAGCTGCCAGCGTATGTACCTTGTCCTTCGTACGCACTTCTTTATTCAACGCATCTGCCGAACATATCCCCGACAAATCAGCCGTTAAATCGGTCTGACTATAGTATCTATAGCGTGGTGCATCCCGATCCAGCGATTCCGTAATCCGGAACTGTGGTGAACCACTGCTAAAGCTGACCAGTTCATTCAATGTTCTCATAGCTATCGTGCCTTTCTAAAATTTCATTATCTGAATCTTAGTATAGCACAATAAAAATGATTTGCAATATATTTTCGTGATTTTTAAAAATCACTTTGTTATTTATAGCAATAAGTTCAAGTGCCGTTATCGGCAATATAATCTCGATATTCATATTATATTTAGCTGGATATTTTGCCGATAGCGGCATATAATATAATCACACAATCCAGGAAGGAGTTGAGATCATGGCCTATTTATCGGTAAAAGATACTGCAAGCAAATGGAAAATGTCGGAACGCAGCGTTCGTAATTATTGTCAAAAAGGACGAATTGCCGGTGCTTTCCTTATCGGTAAGACCTGGAGTATTCCAACCGACGCCGTAAAACCTTCAAAAAAGGCAGTTGTCACTACTCCAGCACGAACACTAAAAACCGTCTTACATGATGAAAAGGATCATGCGGTAACAGGTGGTATCTATCATAAAATACAAATCGAATTCACCTATAATTCCAATCATATGGAGGGCAGCAGACTCACTCATGATGAAACCAGATACATCTATGAAACGAATACGATTGGCCTAGAAAATAAGCAGTTCAACGTAGATGATATTGTAGAAACAGTAAATCACTTTCGCTGTATAGATTACATCATAGAAAACAGTGACAAGGCCGTTACCGAAAAAATGTTAAAGGAATTACACCTAATACTGAAAACAGGCACATCTGACAGCCGGAAATCCTGGTTCGCCGTTGGTGACTATAAAAAGCTTCCTAATGAAGTAGGCGGACTAGAAACTGCCCGCCCCGAGGATGTACATGATAAAATCAAAGATCTTCTAAATGCCTATAAAGAGCAAAACGTCCAATCCTTCGATCCCCTGCTTGATTTCCATGTACAGTTTGAGCGAATCCATCCATTTCAGGATGGTAATGGCAGAATCGGCCGACTTATCCTATTCAAAGAATGTCTGAAACATGAAATTGTTCCATTCATCATCACTGATGAAGTCAAAATGTTTTATTACCGTGGCTTGTCCGAGTGGAATGCCGAAAAAGGCTATCTACGTGATACTTGTCTTACCACACAGGATGCCATGAAAAAGCATCTTGATTATTTCAAGATAAAATACAACGAATAATTTCAGAAGACCGGATGTCACGGATTCTTTCCAGCAGCTCCTTGAAGTATCCACCACCGCCCAATTCGTTTAAACGATCATCGTCCATCGCAAAGCCTTTTTTGATGTACTATACCCTTGGTCCATCGGCCGAGGAAATGACACTAAAAAAGAAGGTGAACAAAATGCTTTCGCATTTTGTCACACCTCCATTTGACTATTACTCGAATTCGATTGTTGCTGGCGGTTTACCGGTGCAGTCATACATGACACGGTTTACGCCTTTTACTTCGTTGACGATGCGGGTGGTGGTCTTCTGGAGGACCTCCCACGGGAGCTGTGCACATTCAGCGGTCATGAAATCGCTGGTCATGACTGCCCGCAGGGCGATGGCGTAATCGTAGGTACGGCCGTCACCCATGACACCTACGGAGCGCATGTTAGTGAGGGCAGCAAAGTACTGGCCGAGGTCCTTGTCAGCGCCAGCTTTGGCTACTTCTTCACGATAGATGGCGTCAGCTTCCTGCACGATCTTTACTTTTTCTTCCGTTACATCACCGATGATGCGGATACCGAGACCCGGGCCTGGGAATGGCTGGCGGCTGACGAGATATTCAGGGATGCCAAGTTCACGGCCGGCAGTACGGACTTCGTCCTTGAAGAGCAGACGCAGCGGCTCGACAATCTCTTTGAAGTCGACGTAATCCGGCAGTCCACCGACATTATGATGTGATTTGATGACAGCCGATTTACCAAGGCCGCTCTCGATGACATCCGGATAAATCGTGCCCTGTACGAGGTAATCCACCGTGCCGATCTTCTTGGCTTCTTCCTCGAATACACGGATGAATTCCTCACCGATAATCTTGCGCTTTGCCTCCGGTTCAGTGACACCGGCCAGCTTCGCATAGAAACGGTCTTTGGCATCGACACGGATGAAGTTCACATCATAGGGGCCTTCCGGGCCAAATACTGCCTCTACCTCGTCGCCTTCGTCTTTGCGCAGCAGGCCGTGATCGACAAATACGCAGGTGAGCTGTTTGCCGATGGCTTTGGACAGCATGACGGCGGCCACAGAGGAGTCTACACCGCCGGACAGGGCGCAAAGTGCCTTGCCACTGCCGATCTTCTGGCGCAGTTCTTCGATGGTCGTCTTGACGAAGGAGTCCATTTTCCATTTGCCAGCGCACTGACAAATGTTGTGGACGAAGTTTGACAGCATGATCTGGCCCTGCTCCGTATGCATGACTTCCGGGTGGAACTGAGTTGCATAGAGCTTATGATCTGCATTTTCCATCGCAGCAACTGGGCAGACCGGCGTAGCTGCCGTGATCTGGAACCCAGCCGGAGCCGATGCGATATAGTCGGTGTGACTCATCCAGCAGATGGTCTTTTCATCGACGCCTGCCAAGAGTTTGGATGCCTGTTCCTTGATCGTGACCTCAGTCTTGCCATATTCGCTGGTCGGGGCCGTAGCGACTTTGCCGCCCAGGAGGTGCGCCATGAGCTGGGAGCCGTAGCAGATGCCCAGGACGGGGATACCGAGCTGGAAGAGCTCCGGGCTGCAGCTGGCGGCGTCATCGGTGTAGACGCTGTTCGGCCCGCCGGTCAGGATGATGCCCTTCGGTGCCATCTCACGGATCTTGTCCAGGCTCAGCGTATGCGGATGAACCTCGCAGTAGACATGGTTTTCACGGACGCGGCGGGCAATCAGCTGATTATACTGTCCACCAAAGTCCAAAACCAGGATCATTTCAGTTGCAGGCTTGCTCAAAGTTTGTTCCTCCTCTAATTCCATTGACGAATCCTGCTGCGTCTATGGGGTGCAACAGGTTTTTTACGATTATACCATATAGGAAAGTATTTTAAAAGCCTTCCCGATGATGCTGATGCGCTCAAGCTCATTAGGAAGGCTTTATCATATAAGGGTCAATCACTGTCATCAACGGCAAACTCTGCTACAGCAGCACGGATGGCCGACGAGTCAAATCCTTTGCTATAGAGGTTGGCCATCATCTTCTGACGGTCTGCAGACGGTTTGTACTTCATTGCCAGCACCCGCAGTGCAGCTGCTTTTTCCCGTTCAAAGGTATCCGTAGGGATACATTCCCGGATGAGATTATTATCAAAGCCGCGCTGGCGGAGCTTGATCGTGATCTGCCGCACGGAGCTGCGGCTTTCCTGATAGAGGAATTCGAACTGGCGGGCACAGGCATCCTCATCATTGAGGTAATGCTTTTCAATAAGCCGTGCAACAGCTTTATCGATCTCTTCCGGCTCGTAACCTTTACGGGCGAGCTTCTCGCGCAGCTTCTGCTCGCTCTGCTCCTGACGGGCCAGCAGGTCGACAGCCGTCATAAGGGCTGTCTTCCTGGGCCGGCGTGGCCGATGCGCCTCGGCTGTGTCATCAGTATAGGAACCGGCTGTCCTTTGGCGCTGCCACATGTTTAGGACTCAGTGGCCGGTTCAGCAGCAGCCTGCGGATCTGCTTCTTCCGGCTCGTCACCGCTCACTGCCAGCAGTTTGGCGCGGATCTTGGCCTCAATCTCAGCTGCCAGTTCCGGCTGATCTTTGAGTGCCTGCTTGGCATTTTCCTTGCCCTGCCCAAGACGCGTGCCCTCGTAGGAGAACCATGCACCGCTCTTGTCGACGATGTCCATCTCGACACCCATGTCGACCAGGCTGGACATGCGGGATACACCCTCACCATACATAATATCGAACTCTGCCGTCTTGAATGGTGGAGCAATCTTATTCTTTACCACCTTGATCCGGGTCCGGTTGCCGATGACTTCCTGCCCCTGCGTGATCTTGTCGATCCGGCGGACATCGAGTCGCACGGAGGAGTAGAACTTCAGCGCCCGGCCGCCAGTCGTGGTCTCCGGATTGCCAAACATGACACCAACTTTTTCACGGATCTGGTTAATGAAGATGGCAACAGTCTGAGATTTGCTGATGATACCAGTAAGCTTACGCATCGCCTGACTCATCAGACGGGCATGCAGTCCGACATGGGAATCCCCCATCTCGCCTTCAATCTCGGCTTTCGGTACGAGTGCGGCAACAGAGTCGACAACAATCATGTCGATAGCACCGCTGCGCACGAGTGCATCGACGATATCAAGCGCCTGCTCACCGGTATCCGGCTGCGAGATCAGCAGGTCATCGATGTTGACCCCGAGCTTCTGGGCATAGACCGGGTCCAATGCATGCTCGGCATCGATAAAGGCCGCAATGCCGCCAGCCTTCTGAGCCTCGGCAATCATATGGAGCGTAACGGTTGTCTTACCAGAAGACTCCGGCCCGTAGACTTCGAGGATACGGCCACGTGGCACACCACCGACGCCCAGCGCGATATCCAGCGGCAGGATGCCGGTCGGGATAACCTCTACGTTCATATGCGCTTTGGCATCCCCCAGCCGCATAATCGAGCCCTTACCGAAGTCCTTTTCGATCTGTTTCAGGGCGCTGGCCAGTGCTTCTTTCTTATCCGTTGCCATTTAATAATCCGCTCCTTTCGCGCATGTGTTCAATCTACATCATATTATATAAAACAATTGTTCCTTTTGCAAGCAGTATTTCCAACTCTGACAAATAAATAAGCCCCCCTCAATGAGGAAGGCTTATCCAGATTCTAGTAAGGTATCGTTACATATAGTCAGCTTCGGTCTTTTTCTTGGCCTGCTTCATGATACCCAGCTTCGCTGCAATCCACTCGGTGGCTACAAAGAATACCGGGATCAGGAAAATACCAAGAGCCGTCGCAAACAGCATGCCGCCAACTACGGCGACACCCATGCCATTACGGGCAGCCGCTCCGGCACCGCTCGCAATCGCCAGCGGCAGACAGCCGATGATGAACGCGAACGAGGTCATGAGGATTGGGCGCAGACGCAGGCCAGCAGCTTCAATCGCTGCCTTGACCGGGTCCATGCCACGGTCGACACGAACCTTGGCAAATTCGACGATCAAAATAGCATTCTTAGCGGCCAGACCGATGATCATGATGATACCGATCTGCATATAGAGGCTGTTCTGAAGTCCGGCATTCTGATGGCCGAACATCGCCTCGATAAGCGACAGTCCATACTCCGATACGAGGGCACCCATAATACCTGTCGGCACCGTCAGCAATACAGCGAACGGTACGCTCCAGCTCTCATAGAGCGCAGCAAGGGCAAGGAATACGAACACGAGGGCCAGTGCCAGCACCTGAACGGTGGAGCTCGATGCATTCTTCTCCTCACGGCTCTGACCGGACCACTCAATGTTGTATCCTGTCGGTGCGTTAGACTTGACGATCTGCTCAATGGCATCCATGGCCTGTCCCGAGGAGTATCCCGGTCCGGCATTACCCTGCAGCTGAATGGCGCGCGTCCCGTTAAAGCGGGAAATCGACGTTGGTGCCGAGCTAAGTTTCGGTCTGAGAAGCGTATCCAGTGGTACCATCGTACCGCTCGAGCTCTTGACAAAGACAAACTTGGCTGCCTCAGCTTCATTACGATAGCGCAAATCTGACTGCAGCATTACCTTGTATGTACGGCCAGACTGATTGAAGTCATTGACCTGAGCGCCACCAAAATTGACCTGCATGGCAGTGAATACATCCGAGAGCTTAACTCCCAGCTGTTTAACCTTCTCACGGTCAATCTCAAACTGATAGATTGGCGCTGTCATCTTGAATGTCGTGCGGACACCCTGCAGGGCAGGGTTCTGATTTGCTTCGGCAACGATCTTGCCAGCGAGCTCATTGAGCTCGGCATCGGTATGACCGGACATATCCTGCAGCTGCAGGGTCCAGCCGCCGACGCTGCCCAGACCCGGCAGTGCCGGCGGGTTCATGGCAATAACCGTTGCTTCCGGTGCAACTTTTGCACCAATGCCAAACATGGTCCTGACCGCTGTGCTAACAGAAGTATCCTGCCCCGGACGCTGTGACCAGTCATTGAGGCTGATAACCATCAGACCGGCATTCGGCTTTGCACCACCGCTCAGGATATCAAAGCCAGTGACGCTCATGGTGCTCTTGAGCTGCGGGATTGCCTGCTGCGCAGTCGACTGGATCTTGTCGATGGTCTTCTGCGTCTGGTTCATCGACGTCCCCTCTGGCAGCTGCACAGCGGCAAAGAGATAGCCCTGATCTTCATCCGGTACGAATGTAGACGGCAGAACCTTATACATAGCGCCGGCAATGATACAGACGACGATCAGGAATAACAGCGCGAGCCGGGTACGGCGGATAAAGGCTGCAACCACACCCATATAGCCATGCTTCGTACGCTCAAACCAATTGTTGAATTTCACGAAGAAACGACCGAGAACCCCTGCATCATCCTTCGCTTCATGTTTCTTGAGAATCATGGCGCAAAGTGCCGGCGTCAGCGTCAGCGCAACAAAGGCCGACAAGGCCATAGATATGGCAATCGTCAAGGCGAACTGCTTATACAGAACGCCTGTCATACCGCCAAGGAATGCAACCGGAACGAATACGGCGGCCAGAACGAAGGCAATAGCCACAACCGGTCCCTGTACCTCATCCATCGCGCGCTCAGTCGCATCGATTGGCTCAAGTCCTTCCTCCATATGCTTCTCGACATTCTCGATAACAACGATGGCATCATCGACGACCAGGCCGATAGCCAGCACCATAGCGAAAAGCGTTAGGGTGTTGATGGAGAAATTCAGGACGATGAACGCTGCCAGCGTACCAATCAGCGATACTGGCACTGCCAGCAGCGGAATGATGGTTGCACGCCAGTTCTGCAGGAAAAGGAAGATAACCAGCACAACCAGCAGCAAAGCTTCAAAAAAGGTTTCCATAACTTCTTTGATGGAAGCATTGATGTAGCTCGTGTTATCGAAAATCTCCGACATCTGCAGGTTTGGCGGCAGATCTGGTCTGGCCTCATCCAATACCTTCTTGACGCCCTTGACCGTCTGCATAGCATTGGCATCATTGGTCAGGTTGATACCAAAACCAACGGCCGGATAGCCATCAAATTTCGAAATGATCGAGTTTGATTTCTGCCCCGTCTCAATACGAGCGACATCTTTCAGACGGACAAACTGTCCATTTGAAGATTTCAGGATGACATTACCAAACTCCTCCGGCGTCACGAGGCGGCCGGAAATACTGCCTGTATACTGATGTTCCTGCCCATTAGCTGCCGGCATAGCGCCGACCGTACCAGCCGGAGCCTGGACATTCTGCTCATTGAGCGCACTTGTGACATCAGCCACGGTAAGTTTGAGCTCAGCAAGTTTATCCGGGTTCAGCCAGACACGCATCGCATAGTCCGAGCCAAAGATCTGGACATCACCAACACCAGGAACACGTTTGATCTTGTCCAGAATGTAGATATCCGCGTAGTTCTTCATGAATGCGCGGTCATAGCTGCCATCCGGTGAATAGATAGACAGCATATAGGCCATATCATTGGATGCCTTCTTGGTGGTGACACCAATCGACTGGACATCCGATGGCAGACTGGCATTGGCAACTGCGACATTGTTCTGGACCTTTACCGAGTCCATATCGCCGTCAGTACCAGTCTTGAAGGTAACCGAGAGACTGTAGCTGCCTGTATCGTCGGTATTGGAACTCATATAGTCCATGCCCTGCGTGCCGTTTACCTGCTGCTCGATGACCTGTGCCACTGTCTCATTGACAACGGCCGCATTCGCACCCGTGTAGGTCGTACCGACAGAAATCGTCGGTGGCGAGATCTGCGGATACTGCGCGATTGGCAGCTGCGTCGCCGAAATTGCGCCCAGGATAACGATGATAATCGAGATGACTATCGCGAATATCGGGCGGTGTATAAAGAATTTTGACAAAGTGCCGCCCCCTTACTTCGCAGCCGTGGATGCACTAGCATCAAACTGGGTCATATCGGTAGTCAGCGAGAAGCCCATCTCATCCGGTGTAACCGTGGTAACATTGAGGTCCATACCTTCACGAAGGCTCGTAAGTCCCTCAACAATAACGGAATCATCGGCCGACACACCATCTTTGATGATATAATAGCTGCCGACCTTATCGCCGAGAGTTACCGTGCGGGCTTCGGATTTGCCATCAGCACCAACCACCATGACAAAGGATTTGCCAAGCAGCTGCTGAATTGCACGCTGCGGTACAAGGATTGCATTTGGAACAACCTCGCCCGACACGCGGACGCGGGCAAACATGCCCGGCAGCAGCAGTCCATCCGGATTATCAAACAGAGCCTTGACCGTCAGGGTTCCTGTATTCTGTGTGAGTGCACGATCCGACTCGACGATGCGGCCATCCAGCGGATACTGGGTGCCATCTGAGAGTGTAATCGAAACAGTTGCCCCGGCATTAGTCCCCTGGCCCTGCTTGGATGCTACATTCATGAACTTCAAGTAGTCGGACTCGGAAATGCTGAACTGTGCATAGACCGGATTCGAAGAACCGATCGTCACAAGGTTCGTGCTGCCTGCACTGGCGAAAGTCCCGACAGCCACATCATCAACCGAGAGCTGGCCCGACATCGGTGCATAGACCACCGTATCGTCAAGATCCTGCTGGGCCTTGCGCAGCAATGCTCCATTGGCAGCAGCAGCAGCACTATAGGCGTTCACATTCGCCTGCTGCGTTGTCACGGTCTGTTCAGCTACAGCAGCTGACTCCAGCAGCTGCTGATAGCGGTTCAGATCCGTCTCGGCATTGCTCAGCGTTGCCTCCGACTGTGCCAGTGTAGCCTGCGCCTGCAGGACAGAGGATTCATACTGGCGCGAATCAATCTTATAGAGCGGCTGGCCTGCCTGTACGAACTGTCCGCCTGTCACATATTTCTCAATGATCTTGCCCGATACCTTGGACTGGACTTTTACTTCATCCTTGCCCGCGATCTGGCCGGCGTACTCGCTTGTCAGCGGCGTATCCTGCTGGATGACCTGCATAACCTTGACCTGCGCAGCCTGCATCTGAGCCGGTTTATTCCCAGCGCCGCAGCCAGCTACAACAAAGCTGGCTGAAACCGCCAGCGAAATGCCAAGTACCAACATTCTCGTCTTCTTGTTTTTCGCAAAAAGCAAATTACTAACCTCCTTCTACCTCATAAACACGAAAAGAGAGACAGACTCCCCTTCTGTCTATGCTCACATTCCATTCCTATCTCTCTTGAATAACCGAGATTAGTAAATAAATGTTTACTATCTGTGAGATATATAGTATATTATATTTAAATAAAAGTCAAGAATAAGCAGATCCGCTTTAAACAGGTCTCCGTATTTTAATGACATTTTAATAAACTGGGAGGTATGTTATCTTATGGAACCCGCTCCATTTAAGGATATGTCTCAGCAATTCGTGGAAACGCTCATGCTGATTCGCCAGAATTTTTATCGCCAGACCGCAGTTCCGATTCCGATGAGTCAGTTTGGTGTTCTGTGCGTACTGGCCGCCGATGAGTCTTCATCCATCACAGATATCAGCCACAACCTGAACATCGCCAAACAGCAGATGACCACCGTCATCAACAAGCTGGTTGAAGCTGATCTGGTCGAGAAAACAGCGGATATCCATGACCGGCGGCGCTTTGTCATCACAATGACAAAGGCCGGCCAGGCCCTGCTTGACAAGCAGAATGAACTGGTCCGTCAACGGTTCTATAAACAAAGCCAAAAGCTCAGCCAGGAGGAAAACCGACAGCTGGCCAATGCAATTCAGACCTACAACCAGCTGATCTCAAGGATGTTTGCCTAAAAAAGGAACGGCTGCTGCCGGCACGCGTAATAATCGTACTGGCAGCAGCCGTTTTTTATAGGAGGATCTCATCAAGATCATCGGGCACGAAGACATTTCCCTGATAATACTGCTGGGCTTCGGCGGTATACTCCGCCTTGCGCCCAGCAAGATGTTTATCCTCTGTATGATAAAGAACGAGATTCTTTACCCCCAATACAGAAGCCAGCTCACTGGCTTCCTTGACCGTGCTGTGGTTCTTCTCGTAAGGCTTGAACACCTCACGATCCTTGTATTGGCAGAACGCCTCAGCCAGCAGCCAGTCGGCCTGCTCCGCATACTGCCGGTCATGCTCGTTATAGGGCTCATCTCCGAGACAGGTGAATTTCATTCCGTCAGCAAACTGCAGACAATATCCAAACTGCTTCGCTTTAGTGGACAGGATATCGAATGCCGTGAGCCGGAACTGCTGCAGATCGACGCTTTCACCGTCCTGCAGCTCATGCAGCAGGATATCTGTACCAACACGCGCAAAATCCTTCTTCTTCAGCGTCATCTGCGTCATTGCCAGCAGCATATCCTTTACCACATCATGGCAGTAGATATGAAACTGGCCGCTGTATTTGCCTTTGTTCATAAGGTCTGCAACTTTGCGTATGACCCAGATTACGCCAAGGACATGATCGGTATGACCATGTGTCACAAACATATGATGGCACCGCTGGTAATCAAAGCCGGTGATCTCCAGCTGCCTGAGAATCCCATTGCCGCCGCCAGCATCCGTCAGAAAGAGGCTGTTATCCTCCAGTTCCAAATAAAAGCAGGTATTAAAGCACCTGGTTGCCATAGCAAACCCTGTACCTAAGATGGTCATTTTGCGCATAATAGCCCCTCTTTTCTCCATATAATAATCCGTTCTATTATATAGTATAAAACAAGGTGCCGGCTTATGCCAGCACCTTGTCTTTTTTAGTTCAATTTTTCCAATGCCTCACGAGCAGCCTGCTGTTCGGCTTCTTTCTTGCTATGGCCAATCCCCTGGCCCATCACGCGTCCAGTGATACAGACCTGCACAGTGAAGGACTTATCATGATCCGGACCGGATTCTTTCACCAGTTCGTAGGCCACGCTCTGCCCTTCCCTCTGATAGACTTTTTCCTGCAGGATCGTCTTGTAGTCCTTGAGGATTGCCCCGCGGGCTGCCTTCTCAAACTCTGGCATCAGCTGGCGCAGGACATAGTCCCTCGCCCTCTCCCAGCCCTGATCAAGATAGACTGCACCAATCACGGACTCAAAAGTATCTTCCAAATTGGTCTGACGGGTACGCCCGCCCCCCATCTCTTCACCATGCCCGAGCAGCAGATAATCTCCCAGATGAAGTCCCGCTGCCAGCTTCGCAAGAGTTGCCGAGCAGACGATACTGGCCCTTGTCTTGGTCAGCCGTCCCTCCGGCATCTCCGGGAAGTGAGCATAAAGATAAGTGCTGGAGGCAAGCTCCAGCACCGCATCTCCTAAAAATTCGAGACGTTCATTATGGACGATGTCTCCTTTGGACTCATTGGCAAAGGAAGTATGGGTCAGCGCCTGTTGGAGCAGGGACAAGTCCCGAAACTCCACGCCAAGGCTCGTGGCAAGTGCCAAAAGCTCCTGCCGACGGGATTCTGACCGGATATTTTCCATCGTCAGCCTCCTGTTATTCTGCGTATTTCTTCAGCAGCAGGCAGGCATTATGGCCGCCAAAACCGAAGGAATTAGACATTGCTGCGCGGACTGTCTTGGCTTTGGCTTTGTTTGGCACATAGTCAAGGTCAAGGCCCTCATCCTGCGTCTCATAGTTGATCGTCGGCGGCAGCATATCGTTCTCGATTGCCAATGCCGTCGCAATGCACTCAGCACCGCCAGCGGCGCCGAGCAGATGACCAGTCATAGACTTAATGGAGGAAACGGATACGTCTTTGGCTGCATCGCCCCAGACAGCCTTGATGGCTTCCGTCTCGCCCTGGTCGTTCATATGTGTGGACGTACCATGTGCGTTGACATAGTCGACCTCAGCGGCCTTCAGGCCGGCATCATCGAGAGCCAGCTGCATGCATTTAGCCTGAAACTCTCCATGCGGAGCCGGACTCGTGATATGATAAGCATCCGAGTTGGTACCATAGCCGACTACTTCAGCATAGATATGTGCACCGCGGGCTTTGGCATGATCGAGGCTCTCGAGGATGACAAGCCCTGCGCCCTCGCCCATGACGAAACCGCTGCGATTCTTGTCAAACGGACGGGAAGCATGCTCCGGGTCATCATTGTGATCCATGCACAGTGCCTTCATAGCGCCAAAACCAGCAACGGCAGCCTGTGAAATGGCAGCCTCGGTACCACCAGCAACCATAGCATCCGCGTCACCGCGCTGGATGACGCGGAATGCATCACCAATGCAGTTGGAGCCGGTAGCACAAGCCGTGACCACGCAGGAAGACGGTCCATGCAGCTTATAGGTGATAGCAACCTGGCCAGCGGCCATGTTGGCAATCATCATCGGGACAAAGAACGGGCTGATACGGCCGGGTCCCTTGTCGAAGAATTTCTCATACTGGCCATGCATCGTCTCAATGCCGCCGATACCTGTACCAACGAATGTACCGATACGATCGAGGTCCTCTTTCTCGAGATCGAGCTTGGCATCTTTGATTGCCAGCTCTGCTGCAGCAACAGCAAACTGCGTGCAGCGATCCATACGCTTGGATTCTTTCTTATCGATGTAATCCGTCGGATCAAAGTCTTTGACTTCACCGGCAATCTGGGCATGGTACTCCGATGCATCGAAACGGGTAATCTTATCGATACCATTACGGCCTTCCATAAGTCCCTTCCAAAATTCATCTTTACCTGTACCAATTGGGGTTATGGCCCCCATGCCAGTGATTACTACACGATTACTCAAAACGAATGACTCCTCTCAATATACTGAATCTATAGCGACACGATCCATGACTCAGTTAGCAGCTTCGGCCTCAGCCTTGAGCTGCTCAAAAATCTCATGAACGGACAGAACCCGATCGATCTGTGGCATATATTCGCCAGTAAAGACCAGTCCAGTCTCCACGTCGCCCTGCTGTGCGCGGGTCAGCGCACGAATAATACAGAAATTATGCTGGCACGCCTTCAAACAAGCATCACACTGCTTTGGGGGGACAGGGCCTTCCAATACACGCGCCGAAAAGGGCGTATGCACGGCACGGCCTGGCAGGCCGACCGGGCTATGGATGACTACAATGTCCTCCGGTTTGGATTTCAGATAATATTCTTTGAGAGCCGGTGCTGCATTCGATTCCTCGCAGGCAGCAAAACGCGAGCCCATCTGGACGCCAGCTGCGCCCATTTTTATCATATCAACGATGTCCTGGCCATGAAGGATGCCGCCAGCCGCTATGACTGGTACTTTTACAGCTGCACTGACATCGGCGATAAGGTCACGTACTGACGTGTCCGTCCCCAAATGTCCGCCAGCTTCTTTTCCCTCAAGGACGATTGCCGCCGCACCAAGACGCTCTGAAATTTTAGCTAATTTAACGGAAGAAACGATCGGAACAATCGGCGTTCCGGATTCCTTGCCGAGCCCAAACATATCACGAGAGAAACCCGCTCCGGCAACGACCAGGTCGATACCTTCCTCGATGGCCGTCTTAACGACGTCAGCGAAATCACGAGCGGCTACCATGATGTTGATGCCGATGATACCAGACGTAAGCGAACGTGCGAGCCTTATTTCATAACGCAGTTCGTCATGGCTCATGCCTGATGCAGCGATGAGGCCGATACCGCCCTCGTTTGCAACAGCTGCCGCCAGACGGGCCGTTGACAAGCGAATCGCCATACCACCCTGTTGGATAGGCATTCTTGCGATTTTGTTGCCAATTTTCAGCTCTGGAAGTTTCAATGTTACTCCTCCAATCAATCCTACCTCGAGAAAATCCCGCGAAACAAGTTTCACGGGATTTTCAAACAGGTAAGACGCTCAAACTTATTTGTTCTGGTCTATGTAGGTAACGACGTCCTGAACGCTCTTGATCTTCTCAGCAGCTTCGTCCGGAATTTCAATATTGAATTCCTCTTCGAAAGCCATGATCAGTTCAACAATATCCAGGGAATCAGCTCCCAAATCATCGATGAATGTGGACTCGAGGGCAACCTCGTCAGCCTCAACACCTAACTGCTCAACAACGATATCTCGTACTTTATTAAAAGTCTCCATGAAGTTTCACCTCCTTAAATTAATATCCTATATAGTTATATCACATAACCATGCCGCCGTCTACATTGATGGTCTGGCCAGTAATATAAGATGCATTGTCAGAAACGAGGAAAAGGACTGCATTCGCAACATCTTCCGCCTCGCCCATACGCTTGAGAGGAATGCCCTGAAGCGTCATCTCTTTGGCCTTATCGGTCATTGCGGCCGTCATATCCGTAGCAATAAAGCCCGGTGCGACCATGTTGACCGTAATGCCGCGCGATGCCAGCTCTTTAGCAGCCGACTTCGAAAAGCCGACGACGCCAGCCTTCGCAGCTGCGTAGTTCGTCTGGCCAGCGTTGCCCATGAGACCAACCACTGATGCCATATTGACAATCCGTCCGCTCCGTTTTTTCATCATGAGCTTGGACACAGCTTTCGTGCAGTAGAATACACCTTTAAGATTCGTATCGATGACGGCATCAAAATCCTCATCCTTCATGCGCATCATAAGCCCATCACGGGTGATGCCGGCATTATTGACAAGGATGTCGATCTGACCGAAGGCCTCAACAACCTTCGCTACCATCGCATCAACTGAAGCACTATCCGATACGTCTGCCTGCACGAGAATTGCCTCGCCGCCATGCTGCTCAATCTCAGCCTTAACCGCCTCAGCCTTGGCCGTGCTGCCAGCATAATTGATGGCAATCTTCGCGCCCTCACCTGCCAGGCGGAGAGCAATCGCACGGCCAATGCCGCGCGATGCGCCGGTGACCAGCGCAACCTTTCCGTCTAAAAGCATATTAGCGGACCTCCTTGAAATAGTCAAGCGTTTTTTGCAAAGTTTCAAGATTTTCTACGTTCATGCTCTTGAGCTCTTTGTCAATACGACGATTGAAACCACAGAGGGTTTTGCCTGGTCCTGCTTCAACAAACGTATCCGCACCAAACGTCTTCATCGTGTTCACGCAGGCAATCCATTTAACTGGATGATCGGCCTGAGCTACAAGGTTTGCCTTGATTTCAGCCGCCGTATGCTCCAGCTCACCGGTATAGTTCGAAACAACCGGAATACGGGCATCGCGGATCTCAACTTTGTCCAGCTCCGCTGCCAGCTTGATTCCCGCTGGTTTCATAAGAGTAGAATGGAACGGTGCCGATACCGGCAGGATAACTGCCTTCTTCGCGCCAGCTTCCTTAAGCAGCTCGACAGCCGCCTCTACACCTTTGTTTGTACCAGCAATAACCGTCTGTCCCGGGCAATTGAAGTTGACTGCCTGAACCTCGCCCGCAGCCCTGGTTGCCTGCTCACAGGCATCAATAATAACTTCGTCTGCCAGCCCGATAATGGCTGCCATGCCGCCCTGACCTACCGGAACTGCTTCCTGCATGAACTGACCACGTTTGTGCACGAGCAAAACAGCATCCTGAAAGTCGAGAACATCCGCCGCTACAAGGGCCGAATATTCACCAAGGCTGTGCCCGCCAACAACATCCGGCTGAACACCCTGCTCTTTAAGGATTTCATTAGCAATGACGCTCATCGTAAGGATAGCTGGCTGCGTGTTAGCCGTCAGCTTGAGATCCTCAGCCGGACCATCGAAGCACATATTCTGGATAGAGTAGCCCAGAGCTTCATCTGCCTGAGCAAACAGCTTTCTGGCAACATCATATTGCTCACAGAAATCCTTGCCCATGCCAACAGCCTGAGCGCCTTGTCCTGGAAATACAAATGCAAGCTTATTCAATGTGAATTACCTCCAATTATTTACACTTCTGCTGGATTGCAGCAGCAGCCCCTGGCAGACCGGCAATAATGTCTTCAATGATCTGCTTGACCGGCTTAATATCCTTGAGCATCCCCGAGATCTCGCCAATCATGACTGAGCCATTCTGGACGTCTCCTGTATGGGTTGCCCGTTGAAGGCTGCCGATCCCCAGCTTTTCGAGTTCCTCGGCTGGCGCACCCGCGGTTTCCAGCTCTTCATATTTACGCGTAAGCTTATTGGCCAGTACGCGTGCAGGATGTCCGAGCGTGCGTCCCGTGACGACGGTGGAACGATCCTTGGCTTTGAGGACCATCTCTTTATAGTCCGGATGAGCAATACACTCCTCACTCATAACGAAGCGGGAGCCCATCTGAACTGCCTGTGCACCAAGAGCAAACGCAGCTGCCATTCCACGGGAATCTGCAATACCGCCGGCACCGATCACCGGTACGTCAACTGCATCAACGACCTGTGGCAGGAGCGCCATTGTCGTAATCTCGCCAATGTGGCCGCCAGACTCTGTACCCTCGGCAATAACCGCATCTGCACCGCTGCGCACAAGGCGCTTGGCAAGAGCGACTGATGCTACCACCGGGATGACTTTGGAGCCAATCTCCTTGAGTGCCGGCACGTACTCGCCCGGATTACCGGCACCAGTCGTGACAACCGGAACCTTCTCATCCAGAACAACCTGCATGACTTCCTTTACAAACGGACTCATGAGCATGATATTCACGCCGAACGGCTTATCCGTCCAGCCTTTGCATTTCTGGATCTCCGCCCGCAGAATATCTGGTGGCATATGACCGGCACCGATGATGCCAAGACCACCCGCATTCGACACGGCTGAGGCCAGTTCTGCTGTGCCGATCCAGGCCATACCGCCCTGAAAGATCGGGTACTTTATATTCAGTAACTTACAGATTGCGTTATTTTCAAACATCCAATTCGTCCTCCTTAGCCCATTTCATGATGCAGGATGCCCAGGTCAGGCCGGCACCAAATCCGGCCAAGGCGATGATATCACCTTTCTTGAAGCGATGTGCATGAGCCGCTTCCGCCAGTGCCACTGGAATAGAAGCCGCTGACATGTTTCCATAATGTTCAATATTTATAATTGCTTTGTACAGCGGCAGCTTGAGACGCTTGGCCGCGGATTTGATGATACGGATATTCGCCTGGTGTGGAACCAGCCAATCGATTGATTCCTTGTTCATCCCGATTTTTGCTAATGAAGACTCCACCGTTTTACCCATGATATCTACAGCAAAACGGAACACTGCCTTGCCATCCATATGAATGTAGTTGAGACGCTGCCCGATTGTCTCGGCCGTTACTGGTCTGAGGCTGCCGCTCGATGGGATGTCGAGCACATCAGCACCACTGCCATCGCTGCCAAGATCGAAACTCAACAGGCCATAGCCATCCTCAACAGGACCATAGACAGCAGCACCAGCACCATCACCAAAGAGAATGCAGGTGTTCCGGTCTGTCCAGTCTACCACTTTGGAAAGCGTCTCGGCCCCAACCACGAGAACCTTGCGGTAAACGCCACTGCCAATGAACTGTGCTGCCACAGTCGACGCATAGGCAAAACCAGAGCAGGCAGCGGCTAAATCGAATGCCGCCGCCCGCTTTGCCCCCAGCCGGTCCTGCAAGACACAGGCCGTCGAAGGAATGGTGCGGTCCGGCGTCAGCGTTGCTACGATAATGAGATCCAGCTCTTCCGGATCTGTCTTTGCATCCTCGAGCGCCATACTGGCTGCCCGATATGCCAGCTCAGACACCGGCATATCCTCAGGAGCAACATGCCGCTCCCGGATACCAGTACGTTCTGTGATCCAGGCATCATTCGTATCCACCAGCTGTTCCAGATCCTGATTGGTTACAATCTTATCAGGTACTGCCCAGCCAGTGCCGAGGATCCCTGCACTAATTTTTTTCTCCGTCATTCGTCAGTATCTCCTCCTTCATCAGCGTATCGCGTATGTGCGCCATTACATCACCTTTAACATAGTCATTCGCTACGCCGATTGCGCTGCAGATGGATTTAGCATTGGACGACCCGTGACTGATGATACAGCAGCCGTTGACACCTAAAAGCGGTGCCCCGCCGTATTCGGTCACATCCAGTCGTTTTGCCAGCTTCTTGAGCGTTGGCAGCAGGAGGAACGCCCCCAGCTTCGCAAGGATTCCTCCATCCTTGATCGCCTCTTTTATCAGGCGCAGGATGGTCTTGGCCAAGCCCTCTGCAAATTTTAACACAACATTGCCAACAAATCCATCACAAATTACGACATCAAAGTTGCCCTTCGGTACATCACGCCCCTCTGCATTGCCGCAGAAATGAATCGTATGCATTTCCTTAAGCAAGGCATACGTAGCCTTGGCCTGCTCATTGCCTTTCGTTTCTTCCTCACCGATATTCAGAAGACCAACCCGCGGGCTCTTTACGCCAAACACATACTCGGCATAAATCGAACCCATCATGCCGCTCTGTACAAGATGCTCCGGCTTGGAATCCACGTTTGCTCCCGAGTCAAGCAGCAGCGTAACGCCCTTGGGGGTTGGCATCGGCGTCGCAATCGTCGGGCGCCCGATCCCTTTGATCCGTCGCAGGATGAGCTGTGCTGCCGTAACCGCCGCGCCTGTACTGCCAGCGGACAGAACCGCATCACATTCACCATCCTTTACCAGCCGCGTCGCTACGACGACTGAAGCGTCCTTCTTGGTGCGGACTGCATCTGCCGGATGTTCATCCATGCCGATGACCTGTGTCGTATGATGGATGGATATCCCGAGTTTCTCCCATCCAGACTCATGCCGGAGCACTTCCCGGATTTTCGGTTCATCGCCGACCAGTACAATATCACAATGATATTTCTTTGCTGCGCGGACCGCACCGAACACAATTTGTTCCGGTGCGAAATCACCGCCCATGGCATCAACTGCAATCTTCAAGAATCTATGTCCCCCTTATTTATCTCCCCACGAAACCATAATGAATTTCGCCCGGAAAACTTCCTGGGTATCGTTATGGGTCTTGACCCATACAAAGAATTTATTTCCACGAACCTTGACAATCTCGGCCTTGGCAATAAGCTTCTCGCCCACGTGAACCGGCATCTTGTATTTGACATTCGCAACACCGGTAACTGCCATCGGCGCATCAATGACGGCCAGTGCCAGCGAATTAGCCTGCGAGAACATATAGTATCCCTTGGCAATCTTCGTCTTGGCAAAGACCATATCATCCGTCACGCGAAGCAATGAGATGCCCGAATGACCCAGCTCCAGATCAATAAGCTCACCGACAACCTCGCCGCTCTGGATTGATTTCACCTTATTCTGCGCATGCTCTGCCATCTTGCGGATACGTCCCCGCAGTTCCGGGATGCCCAGTTCCAGACGATCCAGACGAATTGTCTGGACACTGACCTCCAGGGTCTTTGCCAGTTCCTCATCCGTCAGAAACGGTTTTTCCTTGACCTGGTCCATCAGCATCTGCTGACGAACTTTCTTCTTCACTCTTGCCATTCGTACACCTCCTTGCATTATTCCAGTTTAGTACCTGCTACTACAATCTCATATAATGGTTTATTATAATGGCTGCGTCCTGGAATTGCAAGTAAAAAGTGACTCAACCCACTAAATATCCTTAGATTTTAATGTAATATTATAGAAAGAAAACTCTTTTTTACTCAGCTCACGCAGTTCTTGCTGCCTTCCTTGGCAATAAAATAAGCAGGACTACGAACGTCCTGCTTATTCAGCCTGGCTTATTCAGCTGCTTTAACAACCTCTTTGCCATCATAGTAGCCGCATTCCGGGCATACATGATGAGGCATCTTCGGTTCGTGGCACTGCGGGCATGCTACGAAGCCCGGAGCCTCCAATTTCCAATTTGCACGACGCTGGTCGCGGCGGGCTTTGGACATTTTACGCTTTGGTACTGCCATGTCGGATACACCTCCTTCGAGTCACTGTGTTTCTATGAAAGAAACTCAATCCTTCTGTAATAATTGCTGTAATGCTGCCATGCGCGGATCTGGCACGAGGCGATCGCAACCGCAATCGCTTTCATTCAGATTATGCCCGCACACCGGGCAAAGCCCCTTGCAATCGGGCTTGCAGATATTACTGAGCGGCTGGGCCGCAAGCAGGATATCCCGAACCATCGTCTGGATATCAAGCAAATCTCCTTCAAACACATTGACAGAGTCGTCTTCCTCCGCTGCCTCACGCACATAATCCTCTGAGAACTTATGTACCTGCGGCTCCCGGCAGTCTGCCAGGCACCGATTACAGACATAGGTCTTCACATCCTCGATCCGGCCGCTGACCCGCCAGCAGGTACCTGTATAGGCTGCCTGTCCACTGACCCGGATAGGTCCGTCAAAAGCATAGTCATCACTGACCGCCTCCAACTGTTCAGCATTCGTCTCGAAGGAAAAGGGAAGTTCCCTGCCCAAATCGGTATTCAATTCAGCAATATTAATGTTCATCATTTCAGCATCAACCTCAATCCATTATAGCGGCCGGTCTGCTCTTTGTCAATTTCAAACCGTTTTTTTCGTCACATTAGGATATTATTTTACTATGGAAATCCTGGAAGTCAAGCATTATGATGCAAAGAACCAGACTTTTTTACTGCTGTCTTACTTTACAGGTACACAATGCTTGTCATTGATCGCCTTAACTTTCTGTACGCGGCGGACATATTTCTCTGCCGTCAGCGGATCAGTATGCATCCATACCCTGACCGTCTCCATGGCAATCGCACCGCCGATGATCTTGCCCCCCAGACACAGGACATTGGCGTCATTATGCTGACGGGCCAGCTGGGCACAAAACGGGTCCTGACAGACTACCGCATAAATACCGCTGAGCTTATTGGCGATCATCGCGCTGCCATAGCCGACTCCATCCACAAAAATGCCACGATCACACTCGCCTTTGGCTACAGCCAGTGCCGCCGGATAGACGAAATCCGACAGATCACAGGACTCTCCGTCATAGGTGCCAAAATCCTGTATCTCATGCCCCTCGCTTTCCAGATATGCCTTGATCTCATTCTTGAGTGCCGTACCCGCATGGTCATTCGCCATTGCTATCTTCATACTAAAAACCTCCCGCTCAAATCAAAACTTTCTCTGTCCTGATTGTATCGGGAGGCTCTCCATTTGTCAACTCAGCCAGAACGTCAAGAATCCGATGCTTCTTGCCAGCAATCAGTCGCCCAGTCTGTCATGAAAGACCTTCAATGCTTCCTGCTGGATCAGCTTAAGCGCAACGCCCTGCTCTTGCGCCAGCCGACGGCAGTCCTCATACTCCGCCGAGACGCTGACCAGCTGCCCCTGCCAGGCACTGACTTTGCAGTTGACCAGACCATATCTTGTCTCGACCTTAGCAAGGTGACGGGCTGCTTCAAGTCTCTCCCCAACTGGCAAAATCCGGAGTCCGATACTGGTCGTCTCCTGAAAGATAATAGCTGCACAGGCCGCCTGTACATTTTCATCGACCATTACCGAAAGCTGCTGCGCCGGCCGGTTTTTCTTCATATAGATTGGTGTCGTCCAAACGTCGAGCGCACCGGCCGCAAACAGACGGTCATAAAGGTAGCCGTAGATCTGCGGATTCATATCGTCGATATTGGTCTCGAGGATAAACTGATGCGCACATTTCTCCCCCTGATACTCTCCGACATAAAGCCGCACAACATTAGGAATGTCGAGATCCCAGGTTCCCGCGCCATAAGCAATCTGCTGCGTGGCAAACCCCTGTGGCAGACTCGGGCTGTAGTCGGCCAATGCTTTCACGACAGCCGCACCAGTTGGCGTGGTCAATTCCTTTTCTGCTCCCTGCTGGACCCATTGCCAGTCTTTCAGCAGTTCAGCTACAGCTGGCGCCGGTACAGGCATAAGTCCATGAGCGCAGCGCACGAAACCACTGCCGACGTTAAGTGTTGAAGCAAAAACGTGATCGATTTCCAGATAGTCCAGACATATGGCCGTCCCCACAATATCGACAATGGAGTCTGTTGCCCCGACCTCATGGAAACTGACCTCATCCGCCGGTTTGCCATGAACCTTGCCTTCTGCGGCCGCAATTACCGCAAAAATGCCCAGAGCCTGTTGTCTGACCGGCACAGAAAGTGGTAACGCCTCGATCATCGTACGGATATCCTTCATCGTACGATGGGCATGTGGCGCATGGCTATGCCCATGTCCATGAGACTCATGAACATGATGCGTGGCATGGCCTTCCATTTTCTGGCCAGCATGACACGATGCATGCTTATCTGCCTTCAACCGGACATCCACATAGACAGCCTGAATTCCATTCTTACTGACTTCATCAACCACCAGATCGAATTCATCCGCAATTGGCAGTTTCTTCAATTCCTTTTCCAACCAGGCTACAGGGACACCAGCCTGTATGAATGCCCCGAGCAGCATATTCCCGCTCAGGCCTGAGAAACAATCCAGATATATCGCTTTCATCCTATCACCTCATATGATTGATCTTGCTGGCCAGCACTCCGGCCCCGAATCCATTATCGATATTGACCACTGAAACTCCCGAGGAGCAGCTATTGAGCATGGAAAGCAATGCCGCCAGTCCATGGAAAGATGCCCCATAACCGATGCTTGTAGGCACAGCAATCACCGGACGATCCGTAAGGCCGCCCACCACACTGGCCAGAGCCCCTTCCATCCCCGCAATCACGATAATAACATTCGCCGTGCGGATGGCCGACATATGTGCAAATAGGCGATGAATGCCGGCAACCCCGCAATCGTAGCAGGTATCCACGGTATTCCCCCACAAGTATGCTGTCAGCCTTGCCTCCTCGGCCACCGGGATATCGCTGGTTCCGGCGGTGAGGATCAGTACCCTGTGCTCTGGATCACGCTCGACACTCATGTCTCGATCAACATAGATAATACGAGCAGCCTCATCATATTCCACATCCGGCATAGCTGCCTTGACAAAGTCATACTTCTCCCGGCTGGCCCGGGTTGCCATAAGGTTGCCTTTCCCATGAGCAGCCAACGATTGCAGAATCGCCAGGACCTGTTCCTGCGTCTTCCCCTCCGCGTAGATGACCTCAGGAAACCCCTGACGCTGCTCACGGCTATGATCTACCTCAGCAAAACCCATATCCTCAAACGATGCACTGCGCATCGCCTGTACTGCCTCTTCCTCAGAAAGGCCGCCATCCTTATAACGACGCAGCAAAACCGCAATATCCTGCTCAGTCAAGGAAAATCACCTCATCTTTCTTGACACTCCCCATGCCTGAAGGCAGGGGATTCTTGGTTCGACAACCACTGCGCCGCCTCCGAAGAATTGGCGTCTTACACGATTTCCCCAAGCGTGAATTCCCGTGTGCCCCACGGTACACTTTAT
>JAGPMW010000012.1 GCA_018052705.1 Selenomonas sp.
CTTGAAAAATCTGCCAAATTTATGGCACAACTGTTTGAAACAGTGTGCATGAGTTTGGTATTTAATAAGTCACATTCCCTTGCCATGCATTACTGCAGGCTTGTTTGGGATGTGCGAAGTTTGAGTACTTAATATTATTTCGTCACCGATCCGTCAATTCCTGCCATCACACCAATCTCAATAACTTTTATCGAGTGCTTCCCGCATATCCGCAATGAGCTGCGCTGCTTCATCAAGTTTACCAGCCAGCAGCTCCTTCACAACAGCACTGCCGACAATAACAGCATCAGCATGGGCAGCCGCAGCCACAGCTGCCTCTGATGAACCAATGCCGAACCCCACAGCCAGCGGCGTCCTCGTATAGTTGCGGGCTGTATCGCAGACCGCGCCGATGGTGCTGTAGTCTACTTTCTTGACTCCTGTGACACCATTATTGGACACACAGTAGATGAATCCGCTGGCATCCTGACAAATCTCTTCCATGCGCACCGCTGTCGTCCCCGGCGTGATAAACTCTGCCAGGACGAAATCATGAGCAGCAGCAATACGGCGCAAATCACCAGATTCTTCATGCGGCACATCCGGAATGATGACCCCATCCATGCCAGCTGCCTTAAAATCCTCAACAAATTTCTCGAATCCATAATGATACATATTGTTGATATAGCCCATTCCGATGAGCGGAATATCCGAGAATTTCCGAATCTCGCGGATCAGATCCAGTTCCTTTGCGAGCGTCATGCCATTCTTCAGCGCCACAACCGAGGCAGTCTGGATGACCGGACCATCGGCCATCGGATCTGAGAACGGCAGCCCGAGTTCGATGACATCCGCCCCGGCCGCTTCTGCCCGTTTGACCGCTTCGATGGTTGTCGGGATATCCGGTGCTCCGGCCGTAATGTAGATGAAAATTGCTTTTTTGCCGGCTGCCTTACGGGCAGCCATTACCTTGTCGATACGAGTCATAAGTCTACATCCTCCCCCATCGTCTTTGCCACCATCGCGACATCTTTATCGCCGCGGCCCGACAGGCACACGACCACCGTCTCATCCGGTTTCGTCTCCGGCATGAGTTTTTCGAGATAAGCCAGCGCATGCGAACTTTCCAGCGCCGGAATGATTCCTTCGATACACGACAGGCGCTGGAATGCATCCAGTGCCTCCGTATCTGTAACCGATACATAGTTCACAATACCGGCATCCTTGAAATAGGAATGCTCTGGTCCCACGCCAGGATAATCCAGACCGGCAGAAATCGAGTACGCCTCGACCACCTGGCCGTCCGGTGTCTGCAGAAGATAGCTGAACGCACCATGAAGAATTCCCGGCTCGCCCGGGCCGCTCAGTGTTCTCGCATTATCGGCGACTTTATCGCTGCGGCCGCCAGCCTCGACACCAAGCTTACGGACCGTTTTATCATTACGGAAATCATAGAATGTACCAATGGCATTGCTGCCACCACCAACACAGGCAACGAGATAATCTGGCAAGCCACCAGTCTTGTCTTTGATCTGCGCACGGATTTCCTCACCAATGACTTTCTGGAAGTCACGGACAATGGTCGGGTACGGATGCGGACCGACAGCCGAGCCAATGATGTAATGGGTATCATCAATATTGGTTGCCCAGTAACGGATCGCCTCGCTGGTTGCATCCTTCAGCGTACCTGTGCCACTGGACACGGGGATGACCTTGGCTCCCAGCAATTTCATGCGGAACACGTTGAGCTTCTGCCGCTCAACATCCACCTCGCCCATGAATACATGACATTCCATGCCGAACAGCGCTGCTACTGTTGCCGAAGCAACTCCATGCTGCCCAGCACCAGTCTCCGCAACAATACGCTTCTTGCCCATAAGCTTGGCCAGCAAAGCCTGCCCAAGAGCATTATTGATCTTATGGGCACCAGTATGCAGCAGATCCTCACGCTTGAGGAATATCTTCGCGCGGCCATAATGTTTGGTGAGTTTTTCTGCATAGTAAAGATTGGTGGGACGGCCGGCATAGTCCCGGAGCAAACTCTGGAACTGCGACTGGAATTCCGGATCATTCTTGTATTTATTATAGGCGGCCTCCAGTTCGTTCAGTGCCGGCATCACGATTTCCGGTACATACTGCCCGCCGTATTGGCCAAATCTGCCTTTTTTCATATTTCTTTCCTCCCTAGTTTCTGCTGCCCCTGAAATTCGTTCATTTCCAATCTCACAAAGCCCGTTATCATGGTAGTATAGATTTCTGCTACCAAATGCTCATCTGCGCCAAAATGCTGCGCTGCTGCCTTGGCTTTTTCAATCACCGATTCCACTCGTCTTTCTGCTTTTACCTGATGTTTATTTCGCTTGAACGCCGCTGCCTGTTTAACATAGCGCCCACGCTCAGCAATCAGCTGAATCATTTCTTTATCGATCCGGTCGATGTTCTCTCTCACTTCATCAATATTATTGCATTGCATCATATTTGTCCTCATGCACTTTCGGCAATCGTTTGTTTTATCCTTGTCAGTGCTCGTGTCTGGGCACCGATATTCTGCGCGCGTACGAGCCCTTCACCGACCAGAATGCCATCACAGCCTGCCTGCTGCAGGATATTGGCATCATCAGCAGTGAACACACCGCTTTCGCTGATAAGCGTACGGCTGAAATCGGCCTGTGGCAAGAGATCCAGCGTCTGCTGGATACTCGTCTGAAAAGTTACGAGGTTCCGGTTGTTGATGCCAATGAACTCAGCCGGTGTAGCTAAGGCAGCCTGCATATCGACTTCATCATGGACCTCGATCAGCGCATCCATGCCAAGACTCCAGGCCGTATACAAATATTCCTTAAGCTGCTGCGGACTAAGGATACGGGCAATAAGCAGCACCGCATCCGCTCCGAGCAGCCGTGCCTCATAGAGCTGATATTCGTCAATCACGAAATCTTTGCGCAGCAGCGGCAGCCCAATCTCGGACCGTACCTTGATGAAATCTTCGTTACACCCCAGAAAATGCGGGTCAGTATGAACGGACAGCATGCTGGCACCATTATCTTCATATATATGAGCAAGCTCAAGCGCAGTATGCGTACTGTTCAGTCTCCCTTTGGCCGGTGACTGGAGCTTGCATTCGGCGATAAGATTCCAGTCACCCTTCTTGAAGCCGTGCCCCATACGAAAGGTTCCCGGCCGCAAGCGGGCCTTAACTTCATGGAGTGGCAGCAGCTGCTTTGCCGCCGCCACAATTTCTTTCTTTTCAGCCACAATCTCGGCCAATATATCCTTCAAGGTAATTCCCCCTACTTGATCTTCTTCATGAATGATTTAATCCGGTCAATCGACTTTTCATGATCGACCTCAAGGCTGCCGGACACATCCACCGCAAACGGATGGAATATTTTCTCAACCTCATGGACATTCTCGGCATTGATGCCACCGGCAATCAGGACGGATTTATTTATTGCTGCAATATCTTCGGCGGCGGCCCGCCAATCGAAAGCCTCCCCAGTGCCTCCCACCAGACCAGGCTGGAACGCATCTACCAGGATCAGTTCTGCAGGGAATGTATTGGCTGCCTCGACAGAGAAATCTTCGCCATAACGATAGGCTTTGATGACCGGACGCTCGACCTTTCTGGCATATTTCGCCTCCTCATGCCCATGCAGCTGCACATAGTCAAGATTGACCTGACGTGCAATCGCATTAACGGTATCAATATCCTCGTCCACAAAGACGCCAACCCGGCGTGCCTGATGGAGCTGTCCACTGATGACAGCTGCCCGTTCCGGGCTGACATATCGATAACTCTTTTTCCAAAAGATAAATCCAATGAAATCAGCGCCTGCCTCCTCAGCGACTTTAGCCGCCAGCAGCGTTTTCATTCCACACAATTTGGCTCTCATTGTCTACCCCCACACTCCCTGGATTGATAAAACAAAAACCCCGGCTGGAGAATACTCTCCTGCCGGGGCGACTTATTCGCGGTACCACCCGAACTAAGACCAATGGTCTCATCTCATTCTGACACGGGCGCTGAGCCGATGTCATAGCCTGCTAACGGAGGCAGCCGTTCCAGCCTACTCACAGTGCCATGACAGCACCATTGCTTTCAGTGGACTCTCGCGGGACCATTCACATCGCTCCTCTGGCCGGACATCTCACCACTGGCTGCCCAGTCTCCGGCTCGCTGACAGATTTTCACGCTGCTACTATTTCCCGTTCGTTGATTTTTAAATGTAAAGTTGTTAACTTTATCGATGTTTCATATCTTACAACCTTTTGTTTTTCTTGTCAATACAATATTTACATTTATAACAAAAAAGTCCGATATATAGACAGCTATACATCGGACTTTTACACTCTATAGAATTATTTTGCTTCATCCATTGGCGGCTGTGGCGCATCACCATGCGGACCGCCCATCATCTCACCATGCATACCACCTTTGGCATCCTTATCGGCACGCAGAACACTCTTATCAATCCCCAGCTGCTCTGCGACATCAGACCAGCGGTTATTGATCTTCTTCATATCAAGTATCGACTGGATATCTTTGCCGGACTGCTTGGCAAGAATGCTTGCCGCCGTCACATCCTGCGGGTGATAGCCGCTCTTGAGGAGTGCGAGCGCCGCCGCCTGATCGATATTGCCCTTTTGTGCGATATGTGCAGCCATCATAGAATCCATCTGCTCACGTATCTGTTCATGAGTCACACCAAGGCTCTTGCCGATTTCCTGCCAAGTATTGCTATCGGTCTTCATCGCGAGCACATCCTTGAAGGATTTCCCCGAAATCTTTGCCAGCATCGCTGCCTGCCCGATATCACGGAAGTCTTTCTTCTCGTTGATGGCTTTCTTTACCTGATTCTCATCCACACCAAAGGTATCATGGATGTGTTTAGCTGCCTCATCAGCATTCATCTGCGGCAGCTGCCCCTTATGCCCCCGCTCCAGCATATGACCCGACTGTATATCCTTGTCGTTATTCATCTCCGCTGCATGAGCCAGCGCTCCATAACCGGTACCAAGCAGCACTGCACCGGCAACGATTCCGGCAACCATTTTTTTCTTCATCTTATTCATTTTTACATCGCCCTTCTTATTCGTGATTGATTTTCTTTTGATGATACAAGTATAGGCCACCGTCCTTATAATCGTTTTAAGCATCAATTAAATTGTTCTTCAAAATTGCTGAAAAGCTGCTGAAATCACCAAATCCAGCTTACAAAACTTTATTTATAGAAAAACAAGGAAAATCGTCATACGATGTCGTATACTATTAACTAGGTTAATTTTGAAAAGAGGTGGATTTAATGACAGATCAGGAAATCGAAAAACTCGTCCAGGACAAGCTCAACGAAGCATATAAGGCTGAAGAGCATCCACACAAATTCTTCATTACGGCCAATGGCCGCGGTGTAACGGATGGTGGCGATCTTTATAACGCACTGCTTGCAGACATGATGCGTATTTCGCAGAGAGCCATGACAGAGATCCTTAAAGAAGCACTGAAGAAATAATTCAGCGGAAAGTCCCAGCCGGTTCATCGATCTGCTGGGACTTTTTGGTATATTCAACCAGATAATCAAAAGAGGGTGGCGGCACAATTTCGTGCCGCCACCCTCTTTTTGCCTACGCAATCCTATTCTTCTTTGTATACCCGATAAGCCGCTGCATACATCGTCGGCAGTACCAGCAACGTCAGCACGGTTGCGACCAGCAGCCCACTTGCTATGGCAACCGCCATCGGCCCCCAGAACGTACTGCTCATCAATGGCAGCATGCCAAGGACAGCCGCCGCCGCGGTCAGCATGATAGGCCGGAAGCGCAGAATTGCCGAATCAACAACCGCATCCCAGGGTGACTCGCCATCAGCCAGATGTTTCTGGATCTGATCGATCAGGATAACCGAGTTCCGGATAATCATCCCCGACAAAGCGAGTATCCCCAGCTGTGCCACAAACCCCATTGCCGATCCGGTAATGAGCATGCCCCAGACCACACCGATGAGCCCTAGAGGAGCCGTCAGCAGGGTAAGCAGCATTAACTTTGCACTGCGCAGCTGGAACATCAACAGCGTCATAATAATAACAATCATCGCCGGAATCGGCACCAGCAGATAGGCTACCGAGTCCGTGCTGTCCTCGAGCGCACCACTGGGCTCAATACTGCAGCCAAGCGGCAGATTGCTGCGCAGATCCGCCGTCGCATCATAGGCTTTCTTGGTCGCATCATTAGCTGTCCCTTCGCGGATATCCGCCTGTACCGTAATAGTAGGCATCAGATTATGACGCTTGATCAGACTTTCCTCAGCATCATAGGATATCTTGGCAATCTGGTCCAGTGGCACATAGCCTGCGGGACCCAGATAGACCGGCAGATCCTTGATCTTTGACAAATCCTGACGATCATCAGCCGCCATGCGCAGATCGATATCGATGGTCCGATCCCCAGTATAGAACTGAGCCGCCGTCGCCCCAGTAATCTCCGTGTAAAGCATCTGCCCCACGGCCTGGCTGTTAAGCCCCATAGCGCGCAGCTTATCCTGATCCAGTTCCAGATGCATAACCTTGCTTTTTCCGCCCCAATCCATATTGACATTGAGGTTATTGGGATCTGCAGCTACCCGGTCAGCCACCTGTCCCGCCAGCTCCTTCACCTGATCGATGCTGTAACCTTTAACACGCAGCATAACCGGATAGTCCGATGATGGTCCCGTCTGGATGACCTTGATATTGCCACGCACATCAGCGAATTCATCATCCAGTGCAGACTGCAGGTCATCAATAAGCTGCGCGCGGGCTTTCGCATCCTTAGCTACAACAACAAACTGAGCACAGTTGTCTGCATCAGCCTTTGGATTTACCGACAGCACAAAACGCGGTGCATACTTCCCGACATAATAGGAAAAATTCGTGATCTGATCCTGATGTTTATCCAGAAAAGCTGCCATGCGGTCACATTCTTCCTGCGTTGCCGCCATAGATGCACCAGCCGGAAGCTGCAGTCCGACGATGATCTCTGGCCGCATCGAAGGCGGGAAGAATTCTTCCTTGACCAGCTTGAACATACTCAGCGAAACCAGCAAGAGTGCAACGGTCGCACCGAGCACAAGCCGCCGGTGATTCAGGAACCAGCTCAGAACTTTACGGAAAGACTAATAGAACCGGCTCTGATAGGGAGAAATATTACCCTCGGCATCCTTTTTGACCTCGACCCGGATCAGATAATCACCATAAAGTGGTGCTACCATCACCGATATGATCCAGGATAGCAGCAGCGAAATGGCAATAACCGGAAACAAGGCATTACAGAACTCGCTGGCCATTCCCTTGGCAAAAGCCACGGGAATAAATCCAGCGCAAGTGATAAGCGTCCCGGTCAGCATAGGTTTGGCCGTTGCCTGAAAGGCATAGCAGGCCGAATCGAAACGAGAGAACCCCATCTCAAGCTTGACGCTCATCATCTCGACCGCGATCAGCGCATCATCGACCAGAAGCCCCAGTGCAATGATCAGGGCTCCCAATGAAACCTTGTGCAGATCGATCCCCAGCATATACATGAAGCAGAACACGCCGGACAATACCAGCGGGATACACCCGGCGACAACCAGACCCGTGCGGAAGCCCAGGGACAGGAAGCTGACCACCATAACAATGACAATCGCCTCCATCAGCGTTTTGACAAAATCATGGATGGAATCCGCTACAACCTCTGGCTGATCTGAAACCTGATGGATCTCCAGCCCGAGCGGCAAATCCTGCTGGATCTTGCCGATCATCGACTTCAGATCATCACCAAGCTGCAGAATATTGCCGCCATCTTCCATCGAGACGGCAATGCCGATAGCCGGCTGCCCATTATAGAACATCTTTGGCTCCGCCGGATCCTCGAAACGCCGTTCCACCTTGGCGATATCTTTCAGCCGGAATACGTGTCCACCAGCATTGATCGGTAAATCACGGACCGCATCCACATCATCGAATATTCCTGATACTCGCAAATAAACTTTGTCCGACTTAGTTTCGACTGACCCCGCCGGTGTCATTATATTCTGCGTCTTGAGCGCATCAGTGATCGCCTGTGGACTGATGCCAAGCTTGGAAAGCTTCGCATTCTCTACCTCTACATAGACCTTTTCCTTCTGCTCACCGATCAGCTCGACTTTCTGCACACCAGCTACATTAAGCAGCAACCGGCGCGTCTTCTCTGCCTGCTGACGCATTTCCTCGTAGGAATAGCCATCACCAGTCACCGCATAAATCGATCCGAAGACATCATCAAACCGGTCATTATAATAGGGCCCATAGGTACCCTCAGGCAGATCCTGCTTGATATCCTCACAGAAATTGCGGACATCCTTCCAAGTCGACCGGATCTGACTCTTTGCCACATCGTCGCGCAGATTCACATAAATAACGGTCGTGCCCGGACTCGTTTCACTTTCGACATTCTTAAGACCCGGCGTATCCTGAAGTCTTTTCTCCAGTTTATCCGTGACCTGATCCTGCATCTGCTCTGCCGTCGCACCTGGCCAGGCAGCTGTTACCACCATCTGCCGGATCGTGAACTGCGGATCTTCCATGCGCCCAAGCTTGAAATAGGAAAAAATCCCGCCAATACCTACCATGATGATAAAAAACCATACCAATGGCCGATTATTCAGCGATAATTCCGTAAGATTTCTCATTGTGAATCCTCCGTCCGGACCTGCTGTCCGTCACGAAGCTTATGAACGCCTGCGATAACGACCTGATCGGCCGGGTCCAAACCATGCACCCGCACTTTATCGTCACCAAATTCCTCCACCGATACCGTCTTCAATGTGACCGTATGGTCATCCGTAACCACCCAGACCTGTGGCTTATCGCCGGTCTGATAGATTGCCGACAGCGGCAGAATCATCCCCCCGGCCGCAGCCGCTGCATCCCCGTGTACCAAAGACACACTGGCTGCCTGCCTGCACATTGCGGGAAAGGATCTGTCCTCCGACCTGAAACGACATATTCGTCTCATAGCGGCCACAAACCGTTCCGGCATATACACTATCCTCAGCAGCATTACTACCATCGGCCTGCTGCGTCTTTACCAGCGGTGCTTTTTCTACAGTCTTGTCCTTCTGCCCGCAGCCAGCCAGCACAGTGCTTGCCATCAAAGCCGCCAGTACTCCAGCCAACAGCTTTTTCCTATTTATCATGTCATCTACCCCTCCGGTTGCTTTCCTACAGTCCAAAGCCTTTACATGAACTCATCGCCACTGCGATCCGGCATCATCATCATGATTTTTTTTGCATGCAGCAGCATTTTAATCAGATGATCAAAAACTTCCATATTGGCATCTATATAATAATAATTTTTCGTTCCTTCCCGACGCACCTTCATGATCCCAGCCCGCTTCAGTATCTGTAAGTGATGCGATACTGCCGGACGAGAAATACGTGCTTTCTCTGCAATACTCCCAACCCGCATCCCATTACTATCACCATAGTGCAGCATAACCAAGATCAGATGCAGCCGCATGTGGTCCCCCAGTGCAGTCAGTATTTCCTGTGATTCATGAATCTCATCTGCCATCTGCTGAATTTCTTCCCGGTCTACTTCCATCTTAATTCCTCCTTCCAATCAATTACTTGAACCAATCATAACATAGATTCCATCAAAATTTTCAATGGTAAAGAAAATCGAGATGAAAAAACCAGACCCCCGCTATAACAGGAATCTGGTTAAATTACTTCTCTATATTCTTACAGGATATCCAGACCCGCCCCGGCATCAGGATAATCCGCGAATCTTAGCCAGCAGGGCCTCGCAGCCACGCAAAACGTCGTCATAGGTCCGGTCAAAATTCCCCGTATACCATGGATCGGCCACCTCCCGCCGCTCGCCAGCAAACTCCAGCAGCAAACAGACCTTGTGCGCACTATCCGGACCGGTAATCCGTGAAATGTCCCGCAGGTTCTCCTCATCCATTGCCACAATATAATCATACTGATCATAATCCGCCCGCGTGATCTGCACTGCCGCCCTCGTCGTAAAGGGAACTCCCTTTTCTCTCAGCTTTGCTTTCGTCCCCGGATGCGTATCACTGCCAATCTCATCACGACGGCACGCCGCCGAAGCTGCAAAGACCTCAGCCGACAGTCCCGCCTGCCGCACCAGTTCCTTCATAACAAACTCAGCCATCGTCGAACGGCAGATATTGCCATGGCAGACAAAAAGTATTTTTATCACTAACTCAACACACTCCTTCATCAGAACTTCCAGATATTCAGCCCCGTCTCCTCACTTTTCACACGATCTACTTTACCGGGCAGCTTCGTAACTACAATTTCCGCTGTGGCACTAATGACAGCTTCATTCAAATGCCCACCATAGGCATGCCCTTGCGCATCACCAATAGAGATATGGAAATGGCTATACGGGGAACCATTCATCGTATCCATGGTTCCCGTTAAGGACAGCATCTCAAAGGCGCCTTCCATCGTGTTGGCTTTGTATTCCTGCGATGTGACATTATATACACCCATGACAACACGTTTGACCGCCCCCAAGCCCTGTACCATTGCCAATTCTATCTTTTCCTGTTTGGCTACCTCAGCCAGTGAAGCTACGATCTCGTCACCTGGGTCTAATCGAACTAAAACCCGTGCATCATCAATAATCTTATACTCCATCAGATTTTCCTCCTAGCGAGATTATCCTTCCAACAAAATACTGTGGCAAATGCTGTCTAATGAAGCTCGAATATTTGAGAAATCGCGATTCAAATCTAGCGTTTGAATATGTATATCATTGCCACTCATAGAATAGGTATGATGCGGCTGCACAGCATCGTTGGTGCCCGCATATAACAACATACCAGAGACCTTATGATTCTGTCCTGCTAATGATGCTTCTTTGTTTTTCACATACGTAAAAATCTGATACAGATGGGCAGAGCGCATGGAATTCATCCCGAAGTGCTGTTGCATGATATTCGTATAATGCTTTGCATCAATGATTAGGTACCGATTATTGTACGATAGGCAGATGTCACTTTGCATAATTGGAAGGCCTGTCAGATCACTATCATCAACCACCCATGGAATCTGAGCAGCTACTGCACTTAGCTCCGGATGCTCCTTCCGATAATATTCCAGAATAAACTTTTCATAAAGTCTGCACATCTTCTGATCATCCATAAAGTCCATGAAGCGCTTCTGCCCCGATTGCTGATTTTGCAACAAGCTATTCAATACAAGATAACAGATTCCCAACAGCATTTGATACGTCTGATTATTCCTTTGATAATGTTGCTTCCACTGGATATTATGGGCATCTATATCGTCAATATCAGAAAAATAAAGCCACAATCTGCGCAGACTCTTTTTTCTTAATGTGGATATGTCCGTATACAACAACATACGCATTGTCAATTTTAATATTTGATTCATTTGCGTATTTACTGAAAAATCATCATATGTGCATACAATCTGTTTCCGCTGCATGCAGTTCTGAATCAATGACTCCGTAATTTCCAGTTTTCCATGCAGACATGTTAACGGCTCACGTTTGTCCTCATAGTCACGATGAAGTCCTCGTCGAAGCTGTGTAGATACCCCTTTTATAAGAATCGCTGCATATAAATCCTCAGCCTTTTCAAAAGATTCCGTAGCCAGCTGCCTGTACTCTTTCAACTGAAGTACCCGAAATGCGTACGAAAGCATATAGTATATGTTGCGCACAGGAATCACAGCAATACACCTCTTAGCCTGTCTGCCCAATTCTGTACATTTGACGAATCATCAAACCAGTATTCCTGCAGTAATGGAATTAACTCATATTCAACAATCTGTGATAGTTCATCCGTATCATCCGAACAAAGATTACTGAAATAACTATGACCAATACAGAATCCCTTGCCTAAAGCATCGTCTCCTGTTATTGTCTGATTCAGTTGTTTCACCACGTCAACCACTTGGTGCAGCTTAGCTTTATCACTCATATAATTCTGAAAGCCTGCAGTCTCAAACCCTGGATGTAAATCAAAAAAAGCGAATCGACGACGTAATGCATAATCCAATAGTGCCAGACTACGGTCTGCTGTATTCATGGTACCGATGATGTATAAATTAGTCGGGACATGAAACATCTCGTTAGCGTATAACAGCCGGAGATCAATATTTCTCTTATCTGCCTCTAGCATCATAAACAACTCACCAAAAATTTTACTTAGATTACCACGATTAATCTCATCGATAATGAAGAAATACGCATTCTCCGAATCATTTTCGGCCTTCTTGCAAAAATCATAGAATACACCATGCTGCAGTTTGAATCCATTTTCCATTGGCCGATATCCCATGATAAAGTCCTCATACGAATAACTTTGATGAAACTGAATCATCGCAACACGCGAAATGTCCTTTTCCCCCATTATTGAATATGCCAAACGCTTAGCCGCATAAGTCTTGCCAACTCCCGGCGGTCCCTGCAAAATTATATTCTTTTTACGTGTCAAAATCCCAACTAGCGTATGGTATTCCTTCCTATTCATATACACATCTTTCAAAAAGGATTCTTCATCATAGACTTCATACGCCAAGTTAGACAAAGTATTATCCTTGTCTTTTTCCTGTGGAAATAATGCCTTTAGATTCTGCACCAGTTCAATATAAGGCGTAATATCCGTCAAAGTTTTCATTGGAGCTTGCTCATCCTGATAGTTCCAAGCACCATAATCCGTCCAATTTACGGCACGAATACTTTGATAAACCTCACGATTTGCATCGAACTGATACTCCGATGTAACAATGCCGCGCCCAATAATCTGATGCATATCGTTTTTCACAAATATGATATCGCCCGGATTCATTTCATTAACAAACTGCCAATTTGCATTCACATCATCCAGATACTGCTTATCCTCTGTCTTGAGCTCACATATTTTATCTTTAATTTCCGTCTTAGACGCATATAATCGTAAATCTCCCAAGCCTTTCCAGCCTAAGCCCATAATGCCTTCATTATAGGAATCATTCCAATGTGAATCACTTAGGCCTGGAAAATACAACCAGTAATGAGGAGTTTTTTCATCAACATCTAATTTTTCAAGATCTTGATTTCCTGACGGTTCCTCTGCTCGCGCGCCCTCATTCTCATTGACCTCTGTAGAATATCGCCAAGCCTCATAGCTTAACATCTCAAAATTTTTTATATCCCCTTTTGTAGATGCAAGATATTGCCGTACTTTTGATATAATCTGAAAATATTTTTTCGCTGAAATTTTAGGATCTACGTCTGGCAACGAAGCAACGAACTCAGCAGGAATCTTTTGGGATTCATATATATACCAGGTATTGCGCGAATCCAAGTTTAAGAACACATCCGGGGCCAGCCAATATAAGCCCATCGTAACTTTACTGTTTGCATTCCCCTTTTTATTGATCACACGATCAAAATACTGCTCTACCTGCCTCTGCTTATCATATGTGGACTCATCGGCATAGCAAATAGCAGCATCAAAGAGTTCCCATAAATCATCGATATCTTCAGCCCCACGGTCTGGAAGGAAATGATAATATATGGCATTCCGGTTATTCAAAAATGGGACACTGTTAAATACTAATGGTATAGCTGCCTGAATTGAAAAAATCTCTTTGATAGCCATCAAGATCCTTTTACGATTTTCCTCTTTGATGGATTTATTAAAGAAACCGTATATAGTAAATGGATCGATATCTTGCAATTCGCCATTTTCCAGTGTCGGCATATCCAGTCCAGACTTTTCGTAAATCAAAGGAATCAATTGGACCAATTCAGCACGCTTATTTTTATATTGCAATAATACATGGGCAAATTCTCTATAGTAGTCTATCCAATCAAAAGATACATCCTGCATTTGCACACCTCTATCTCAACCACATTGCATCAATCTAAACTAGCTCGTTTTTCTTGCTATTACATATCAAGTATTTCCATGAGCTGACGTACATACCATCTTTCTTAATCATTATACTTATCATCAAGTTCATTGTATTTGGCTGGCTTCTGTCTTTGCTTTCTTCTACCATCCAAGAATACGCTTACGTTCAAATATTTCTATAGCTGCAAACAATTTCATTGCCAGCTCATATAAGCGGTTTTCATAATATTTTCCTTCTCTATTCAACAATTCCATCAAACGCCGAATTATTGAATATCAACAAAAATATTTACAATCATAGACGCTTGATTTTTCATTATAATATATCATGAAACTATCATAACATCTCTAGTCTTATGATTATATTGATATTTAGTCCAGCTTTCTTCGGCACTTAATCAAATATTTAAATTAACTCACCATTGCATCATATTTTGATTTCATCCAATAAATACTGCTCGTATAATCTGATTGTCCGAAGCCGAATCACGTTGAATATCAGACAAAATTATGGACTTTATTTATTCCAGCAACCGGGCAATCTCAATAATAGATTCACCAGCAATGAGAAAAAAATTATCAGCCAGCGCTCAAAAGATGTACGAAGCTTGTAATGGCACATAGTTCCTCTTGGTGGAATAAGTTATTCTTTTCAAGCACCATTATACCAGAGACCTATGTGTCAAATTTTATTTGGTTCTCTATGAACTGTTACGCTTAGATTGTAACTCCATCCGACATAAAATCGAATTCATCTTTAATAAAAGCTGTATCAATTTGGAAAGATACCTTTTGTACAACATTATCATTATTTGTATTTAGAATGACTAAAAAATACTCAACATTACGATTGTAGTCTCCCGCCTTGAGATTAAAATTGCAACGAAAGGTTCTTTCTGTATTTTCACGGCTAATTTTATCTGCAATGATCTTCTGAATGTCACTGATAATATTGTCGTAGGCATCCGTGAAATAAACATCAAAATTTGCCGGGATATAGCCAGAACCGATTGCTTCTACCTGGTAGAAGTTCAGACCAAAGCTCATATTGCTGACTTTATGGCCAGAACTCAGCAACTGAACATTTACAGGCTTCATAGCGTACTGTTCTGTATGTTTCTTGTAGACCGCAGAATCAGAACGAACATGTTTAAATTCAATGATTGGTACGACCAGTTCCTGCAGACTTACGCCACCATGAACAAAGTTCAAACCACTGCCTCTCATCTTGAGGCGAATCTGTTCTTTTGGTGCAAAGGCTGCGTAATCAGTCTTGCCCTTCATTAATTTGATAGGCATTAGGTGGTCTACCGATGCCTCTGGAGTCGTAATAATATAACGACGTGCCTGCTCGATGATTTGGGCTTTCTTCAAGCCCGTAGCAGCCTTACTGTCTTCTGCTAACGGCTCTGCCGTGTAGAGGAAACCATGATCAGCAGTCAGAACAATATTTGCTCCATGGAAATCATTGCCGATAATACGTACCAAATTCTTCAATTCCTCTATAGCATCATTGCAGGCAGGAAATACCTTTTTATCGTCCGTATGGCTGGCAGCATCGATGGTGTCGTGATAAATATAGGCTACATCCGTGCCACGTACCTGTTCCTGACGATCAATACGCTTCATACCAACAAAGTCTGCAGCCCGCAGAGCAACGCTCTTGGGATTCGCGGTCTTAAGTACGGTATTGCGATTATTAGCATCCGTAGATTGACCATCTGCCAGGATAGCAAGATCCCCATTTGTCATTTTCTTCAATGTCAGTTCTTTGTGTGGCAATAAAGCTGCCATACCAAATTTCGTGATACCTGGGAACATGGACTGACAGCTGGACAGATTCACTTCACTAGGCATTTCGCGTTCCAAGTCGTCTGCAAGTGTTACAGCCACTTCATAGCGCATAGCATCCGAAATGATGACAAAAATACGGCTATTGGATGAGGCTACCTTGTAACGGTAAAAATCTTCCTGTTCCATTACTTCCTGAATCTTTCCGTACTCTGCAAAATCATGAGAACAGGTTTTTGTCCAATTCTCACCTAGCGCTGACAGATAGCCATTAGTATACTGCCCCTCAACAATCTTAGCCAAACGCTTATATTGGTCATCCAACGAAGTTGGCAACGAACTGCTCAGAATTTTGGCAAAATCGATATGAAACTGACGATAGTAGGCATCCATACGATAGTAATCTCTGGTATAGGCCCCCCATACTTCCTGTGCCTTTGTCAGGTGGAAACCTGCTGTATGACTGCGGGCAAAGTCAATCATATGCGCAAACTGCACCAATCCATCATAAAGAACATTGAATTGCTCATACCAGAAGGTCGCACGACGACGCTCTACCACCTTGACCATGGCATCTGGATTCAGAAGATGATCTATCGCATCCTGCAACAGCCGCTGCAGAATAATAGTGTCAACACAAGGGAATACATCAAAAGTTCCCAGTTCATCCACTGACAATTTCTGCAGACGATGAGCTAAATTCAAAGAATGCTCCACGCGTTTTACTACTGGCAAAAAATCCCGATGACGGACGCCATGCATCCATTCTGACACAAGGTCGAAGCAGTACGTCTCAAACCCTTTGCCGCACAGTGATTCGATTTCACGGAAAGCACGCTCTGGTAGCACACGGCTGGCAGCCGTAACAAAGATATGTAACAATAGCCGATCCAGACAATTAGCCTCTTTCTCATCATAACCTGTGGCCTGACGTACCATGGACCAGAAAACGCTTGCCAATTCATAGGAAACCAATCGCTGATAAGCAGCATTACTATTCAATTCATACCCATCCTGGAATACAGCGCGCAAAATATTCCCTGGCTCAACTGTCTTGCTCTTGGCCAATACAGCCATCATGCTGAGCATCATCTGTACTGGCGAATAGTTGTTTTTGATAATAGCTCCAAACTTGGTCCGGCGTTCCTGAGCGTTGAAGAATTTTCGATACTGCTTGAACAGATTACGATACTGTATCTCATCCGGTGCCTGCATCTCATTCATCCACATGGAGATAAGATCCGCACGGAAGGATTCGCTGGCCAGCTCGATATCCAGTAGCCAGTTATCTTCCTGCGTATCGTATGCAAAGGGAACATAGACCAGATAATTGCTGATCAAATCATCGTGAGACAATGTTTTCTTGGCAACGAAGTTGTTTTGACCGGTCAAAACCAATATCTTGGCGCTATCCAGTTGAATCCCTTCGATTTCATCACGAAATTCCCCCTCCGGATCTTGCCAAAAAATGATATGCCGCTGGTAATACTCACGGCATGGCAAATCAAACCTGCGGTTCAATTCCTGTATAATATCTACTAATTCCATGGATTACTCCTTTGGCTCAGGCAGCTGCTCCAGCTGCAATTCTTTCGTTAATTCTTCTTCTGTTGGCATGTATGGCATATACTTTGAAGCATAGATATGAGTATTCCTGTCATTCCCTAACGTGTAGTTCACAACAGCTTCATTTTTTTCTGCACACAAGACAATACCAATCGGCTCATTGTCGCCTTCGTTCTGCATATTGGCTTTGTAGTAATTGACATACATCTGCATCTGCCCAATATCCTGATGTTTGACCTTTCCCAGTTTTAGATCGATAAGTACAAAGCATTTTAGGATATAATTGTAAAACACTAGATCGATGTAAAAATCGTCGCCATCAATGGATATATGCTTTTGACGAGCTACAAAGGAAAAACCTCTTCCCAGTTCTAAAAGGAATCTCTGTAGATGATTGATGATTCCCTGTTCGATATCGCGCTCATAGAATTCAGGAGAAGGCTTCAACTCCAAAAATTCCAATACATAAGGATCTCGGATAAAATCATGATAAGGCACGTCTCGTGTAGTTTTGTCGGCTGGTTGTGGCAGCCGCTCGACGGCTCCCTGATTCGATATCGTTCGCTGATAGGCAAAGGTGGTAATCTGCCGTTCCAGTTCACGGACGCTCCAGCCTGCGGCAGCACATTCCTTCGTATAAAAGTCACGCGCCTGCGAATCTGCCACACGCATCAAGGTTCGATAATGAGACCAGCTCAAATCGCTACACAGTGTGTAGCGATTTGCATAGCTCCGATAAAACTGCCGCATATTTTTCAGATTTGAGTAGGAATACCCTTTACCAAATTCGGCAGTAAGTCTGTCTGAAACCTGCTGAAGAAGCCCTTTTCCGTATTCATCTTGCTTACCATCACAGGCCTCATCCAGCTGTCGGCCTATTTCCCAATAAATCTGTACCATGCCGCTATTTACAGCTTTTTGTACTTTCTGTTGAATATGCAGGATACTTTGGCGGATTTCTCCATAGATATTCTGCGAGGTCTGCTCGATTTCATTCACCTGCCCCACCTCACTTTATCTTAGCCACTACATCATCAAAGAGCGTGTAATTATGCTTTACGCCGTCATCCAGATTGATTTCCTGACGCAGGTCAGCGTAGTGATGGATTTTCTCCTCATAAGCATGGATCTCATCGAATTGATCCTGCAGTTTCTTGAGCTCTTTCTTGAATTTGTTCTTGTCAGCCTGCGAAGCAGCTGTATTGACACGGTTTTTATAGGTCTCGATGCGGGATTTATAGAGTTCCTGCTGTTTGTAGACGTAGCCAGTACGCATACGGGCCATGGTGTCACGGTCATAGCGATGGATGTAGACCAGTGCCTTGAAGCTGTTCTTCCGGCCGGCATCGAAGAGCCAGTAGATTGGACGCTTCTGGTAGCACTTGCAATGGTCTTTGTAGAAATCGTTGAGGAAATAGCTGCGGATATTCTCCATCGGTGTGCCCTTGCCCCCAAGAGCATCAGCGATAAATTGCAAGTTCTCCGTATAATGCTCCTCGCCGTAGACTACCTTAAGCCAATCGCAGAAACGAGCCACAATATCGTCCTCGAAGTATTCATCATCGCAGAGTGGGATGATATCATCCTCATCAGGGATGAAAGATGTATATTTTGACTTGTCAAATTCACCACCAGCATAGGCCAGCCCCGGTGTATCCAGAGAATAGCGACCAAATATGCAGCCAACAGCATAGGAAAGCAGAGACTTCACTACATCAGCCTTTGTCAGAACATAGTTATTCCCCTTCATGGACTCGGGGATATCGTCCTTCGTATCATAGATGCGAGCAACCGTCACATCCTTATCCGCAACCGTTGGCGTGAGCTCAGCCTGCAAACCGTAGATATCGATAAAGATACGATTGAGTGATTCCTCATTAGCTTTGAGCTGATTAAACCGCCGATTACATTCAGATTTCCAATCATTATAGGCTTTAGACAATGTTGTTACTGATTGAATTAGCGGATGTTTTTTGAAATCCCATGATGTTTCAAAAGAATCCCAATCGTTTTTGCAAAGTTTCACATTTTGTTTTGATAAGTTGCTAATTGATGATTCAGAAAACATTTTATTGGAAAACGGAAGTTTTGCAACATATCCAGATTCACATCCAAGAGTAGGCGCTAATATCTTCAATAATTCGACAACTATATTTGTGTTGAGATATGCGCCCATCTCAAAAAGATGAGATTGATTATTCTCGTTCATTATTATTGCTTGACCACTATTGCTAAAAATAAAGCCTCTAGGATAATATCTAAATGAAGTAGTTCCTGATGTAATTGAGCCCCATGTAAACCCTTCCCCAAAATACAGTTTTTCATTTGAGATTTTCCAACCTATATTTTCACCATACTTTATCTTCGTATTTTCTTTTATTTCAAAGCCATTGTTTTCCCAATTGACGAGATATTCGTTCATACCATACCAGCGACGATATCCGCCGCCCTTATTATAAGGTATCCACTTTTTTTCTTTGTAAGATAAAAGCTCTTTATAAGATGCGCAAGAACTACTCACCTCATACCAGAGCCTTAAAAATCTATCATTATCTCCAGTTCTCATACCTATGCAAGGTGTTGATACAGTTTTTATTTTATCGCTTGACAACAACTCAAAAATTTTATTGCTCACCCAATACGCAATCGGTGAGCCAGGTATTTTAGCAAAGTTATCCTGTGATGCAGTATAACGATTTTCACCAGCTAAGAACATATCCTCTTTACCTTGTTGCGAAGTTGGTTCAATTAATCGGCAATATGTACCTTTAAAATCAGTGATTTTCATTTTTTGACGCACAAACGATGTGGTCTGAACTACCTCACCGCCAATTTCTTCAAAAGCTCTTGCTCCGAGATGTACCATATTAATAATTTCGGCATTCAATAATTGATGTCTTAGTTTTTCAAAGCTGGATAAAAACATCCAAGCATGTTGTGTTATCATTGCCTGATAGCGATTATCCGCAAGCATTTCAGCACATCGTTCAATAAACACAGCAAATAAATCACTCTTACTATTCGCATAATTAGCCTTCACATATTCAGCTAGTTTTGCACTCATTCCACTGGCACCCATATAAGGGGGATTAGTCACACATACATCATAGCTTGTCTGCATGATTTGGGCCTGATGTACTAAGACCGGTAAACTGTCCTCGATTTCCTGCAGCCATGCCGCAAACATCAAATCCAGCTCGCCTTGTTCTTTTATGGCGCGGATATAGTCCAGCAGAGCATCATAGTCATGGTTTTTGACCGCTAGAATCGAGCCATATTCTTTGGCATCATGGAAAGTGTCAATCAGCTCATCTGCCATGTCGATAAATGACTGGTCAAGGGTCAGCTGACCGGTCATTTCCGGAGCAATGTCAGACCATTTCTGCAAGCCGTTGCTTTCCTGAATGGCGCAAAGATTCGGCTCGATATGCTTGCGCAGGATGCGGTGATTGTAGTTCCATGCACGCATCATAACGGCAAAATAGGCCAGCTGATAGGCACGGTCATCAATATCGAGTCCATAGAGGTTATGTGTCAGGATAAGCTCCGGAATATTGCGCTCCGGGTAGCCTGCATCTTTATAGATCTGCACAAGGACATCAAAGGCGTAGACAAGGATATGTCCACTGCCCATACAGGGATCGATGAGCTTGATATCCTCAGGGCGCAAATCCTTGCGTTCAGCACGGAGCTTGGCAAGCTCGATAGCAACGGCATCTTCCTGTTCAGCTTCGGGCAGGTAGTATTTCCAGGCGAAGGTGTCCGTTGCCAAATCGGCTTCTGCTACTTCGCCAATAGCTCTGCGATGCTCGATCCAGATCCGCCCCAAGGAGTTCTCTACCATGTAGCGGACAATCCAGTCCGGGGTGAAGAGCTGCGTCGCTGCTGGGATATTCTCTTTCGTTATCTTGATATTTTTCTTGAGTGCCGCAAATACATCATCTTTAGGCTCACTGTTATAGTACTGATAGAGCCAGCCGATAATCTGCACGGCATCGCGCCAGTCGTCCTCCGCAATCTGAGTGACCAGATGCTCGATGACGCTTCCCGCGCGTAGTAGGTTATCTGGCAGAAGCAGCTCTGTGTAGTCCGCAATCGGCTCAAACATGGCTGGTAGGATACTGCCCAGCGCATTGCACTGCGTGATGAGCAGATACTTATATAGTTCATCTGTAGCATCCTTCTCTTTGAGCTCAAAGACGATTTCCTTGTTCAGCCCTTCCAGATTGTCCATGGTCAGGCAGTCATCCAGGATCTGCGGCTGGAAGGAGTCTTCACGGCTGGTGAATACACGTACCTTCGTCGGCAGGACACCATTGACCTCCATATAGCGAAGCGCAGCAAAACGGTTGAACCAGGTATAGGCAACCTCATCCATTACCGTCTCAAAGCCCTTCTCCTGAACGCGTTCCACTAATGTCCGGCGCTGTTTCCGCTCTACCGGCGTAAGCAGTCTGCCATTGACCTCCTTCTGGTCTGCATCCAGCGCACGCTCGCCGTCAATCCCGTATAGATAGGCCCGCTGAGTCACGCGGGTAATCAGCTCTGTACGGGCCCAGACAGCGAATTTCTTGATTGCATTCTTATCCATATGAATATCTCCTTCGGTTAGCTCAGACGAATCTCATCCACAGTTTTCAGCTGAGATTCTAATTGCTGGCGGACATGCTGTAAGTAGCAATCAATATCCTCTTTATTCCGTAAAGTAGCTGATTGGAAAAAAGTCTGCTTATACATTTTCTTGATCTTGAGCGGCTTGATGACAGGGTTACTGGCAGGTATCGTTGCCGGTATTACCTTATCTGCTATTACAGGTTGTGGTTTTAGTTTTTCTTCATGCGCATGAATGGTACTCGTGATACTGCTTACGGCTTTTGACTGGTGCTCAAACAAGCTCTGCGTTACACCCTTGAGCTCGATGATTGTTCCTGTCTGCTGAATATGTTTCCGTTGATTCAGATAATAAGTGTTTGCCAGATCGATCTGTTCACGGACATATTCGGCCCTGCCACTGGCTTCGTGGATGCTATTCATGCATTGATTGATGACTTCATAGTTGCTTTGGCGTACGTCTTCGAGCAGTTCGTTATGTGTAGCGCGTACCTGATCGATCAGTCTGCGCAACTGTGGAATACGTGTATAATCAAAGTCGCGCCCTTCTGGTACTTGAAGGATGGCACGGATCTTATTCAGCAGCTCGATTGTCTCGGGCTTTTCCTGCAAGTATTCCCTATCACGCATCATATTGCTTTCGAAATAAAAAGCTTCTTCGAAAAGTCCAGACTGGCTCTCAAAGAATTGCTCTACATCATCCAGCGCATCAATGATATCTTCCAAATCATCCTGTACCGCCAGAAGTGCATCGACCAGCGCAATATTGTCGGTTTGCTTCATCAGGATATGGTCGATGATTGCTACTGCTTTGTTCAAGACCGCCTGTCCCGGATATTTTACGGAGTTATAGCCACCATAGCGGATCAGCAGATTCTTATAGACCTGTTTTTTCTCTTTTAATTTCTCGAGGATGAATTCCACCAGTCCGTTTTCATCCTTTGGGATGCTCATGACCTGCAGATAGTCCTCTAGGAACTCCACCGCTTCGTCAATCTTCTGCGCACTCATCAGCTTATGTTTCTGTACCACCGTCTTACCGATTTCCGTACGTCTGCGTAGGAGCTCTATCAGTTTCGCATCGCTGGCACGTACCGTTTCACCGCTATATTTGATGGTCACTCGCTGATTATAGATGAGAATGGCCATGACAGCGGCAATATCGATCTCACGCCAGCCATAGGGGATATCCTGATATCGCTTCTGGATATCTCCCATGGTGGTCTTCTGTTTCTGCTGTAGACGAAGCTCCAGGAACTCCTCTATTTTCTTGGCAGCAGCAGTATTCTCTTCCTTACCTGTGTACATCGAAAGCTGAGACGTGCCCTGCAATATTTCTGTGATTTGTTCGTCCGTATCGACATGATGCGTGATGAGCGCAAGAGAGCTGTAGATATGTGTTACCAGATATTCAAAGGCCTGATTGATCTTGTTCCTGGCATCACCAGAACGTGGAGTCAGCTTCTCACCATCTGCATAGAAATTGCCATGTTCGATAGCTTCCCGGATTTCGTCCAGAACACGGACTTCCAGTTTCGAGGCATTATCTTCCTGGATGGCAATGATAGCCGTAGCTGTTGCAGAGCGGACTTTTCCCGTATTCATATTGACGTACTGGCGAATACGCATAGCTTCTTCCAGCAGATCATAGTAGCGGGATTCCTGCGAAAGGACGATGATTGCACGTCCCTTGGACTCCGTAACCAAACGCAGTTCATTGCCAATCTTGTCCGATGCATTCGTGAGGAACTGGATCGTCATGCCACTTTGTGCATTACCAAGCGTCACGTCATCGACCATGCTGATATACGGGAAATCATAGACGTCGTAGCGATATTTTTTCGCCGTATAGATATCGCCATAGATGATATTGCCGATACGCTCCGTAATCTTCGTCGGGTCCACATCCGTCGAATCAATATCCCGTTGGATGTCCTGTTCCTCATCGGTCAGGAACTTGAATACATCGCCCGTACGGCCGATATAGTTCTGCTTCTGCAAGCGATCAAGCGATTCGTTGATCTTCTTGCGCATGGGCATCTTATCCATGTCAATGCGGTCAGCCATCAGGATCATGACGTTATCGGCGTTTCCCGGCAGGTCATCATGAACATAGCGGATGAGATAGAGGCATTTCAGGACATCGACATCGTAGTGTTCCAAGCCCTCGTCATTCTGGGCCGCCTTTTCACAGCGGTCGATAACCCTGTTGATGGTGCTATCAAGGAAACCGCGCATGGTATCATAAAAACGGAAGAAGGGTACCAACGCATATTCATCCTGCTGTTGTATCTGCCGGGCAGCCTCCTGGAAGCTGGAAAGCATAGAACGCTCACCACCGGCCAGATGCTTACCCGTATTCCCGTGTTTGCGGACTTCGTAGAAAACTTTCTGTAACAGCATGAACTGATACGGAATGAACGGATAGTTAGCCGTGAATGTCTCTACGGTCTTGAATCCCTTGAGATCTGGCATCGCATTCTTGAACATGAAGAGATTGTCCAGAGAGGCACGATTCTCTTCAAAAGCTTTCGTCAGAACAGTCTTGCCTTCTTCGTTCTTGGCAAGAATACGACGCTGGATGACTTCATCGACCGAAGATGAGGACAAAGACAGACGCATCTTGAAACGGGCCATGATACGGGAGAACTCGTCCTGCCGAACCTTGACGACTTCATCCAGTGCTTCCTGACCAGTAGCCATGACCCATACTTTGCCATTGCACTCCGAGCCCAATTTCTCTGTCAAAGACTGGAAATTCAGCAGCATGTCCGTATCGGTACCGATATACTGACCAACTTCGTCGGCCATGAACAGCAGGCGGTAATCTGCCGGCTTCGTGTCAACATAAGCCTTGATTTCCTTGACGAGCTGAGCAATGCTGATCTCTGCTGTCTCCGTACCATTGAACCAGTCTCGTGCCGACTGTTCACTCATCCCCAGGACTTTCTGGAGAACTTCGATGATATCATCCTCCAAAAAGCCGAATACATCACGGCAATCTGCCCAGCAGTCACCATGTATTTCTTCGAATGCCTGCAGGAATCCTTCCCATTTGCCCTGAGAGCTTACAAACTGCTCCAAACGAGCTGTTTTCAGATCTTCGCCATAGAATCCGAGATGGTTATAGAACATCTTGGCAAAAACACGGAGAACGGCTGTCTTATTCTTGTCACTAGGGCCTTCAATATCGATGTTGAACAGGATGGTATCCGTACGGCCCGTAGCCGTCTGCTTGATTTCCTGCTGCAGTTCCGGATCATCGGTCACCTTCGCTGCAAAGCGGTCAGAGGTACGAATACCATTGACCTCGCGATCTGCCAGCAGGTAGGAGAGTATCTTCAGAAAATGAGATTTACCACTGCCGAAGAACCCCGAAATCCAAACGCCTATATCTGCCGTAGAGCACTCATAAGCCCCACAGTAATATTTAAAAAAAACACAAAAATGCTTACGCAGTTCTGCCGTGATGACATACTCATCCAATTCCTTCTCAATAACTGCCTCATCCGATTGATCAACCTTGATGACGCCATTGATGGCTCGATTGATATCCTTCCCAAAAATATTCTTTATTTCCATGATCCCCTGACCTCTCTACTTCCATTATCTAACGTTGAATGCGCGGTAATATGGATTTGCCTTCAGGCAATTGAACAGTCTAAGCTCATGGCCATCATATTCGCCCGGATATAAAACAAAGATTGGCATATTGGAAAAATATGGCTGCATGGCATTCAAGAGCTGATGAATCCTTATAAATGGAAAGGCGCTGCCGATTCCCGTGATAAGAATGACATCCTTTTCACCGTGAGGCGCATAATTCATTTCATTGATGAAGGCATCCACCGTGGCAAATTTCTGAATTTCTTTGAACAGTCCCTGAGGCCCCTTTTTTTCTTCCATCTTTGGGATAGATTTCATGATCTTCTTCTTCTCGCAAATGTTCAAGAATATCTCGTAGAGATTGAAGGTCTTCAAATCACAGACCAGCGTTGCTCCTCGCAGCATCTCTACAAAATGACGTACAATCTGCTCATCTTCCGGATGATAGCCATAGATATGTATATTCTCTTCATTGGAAAGACCTTCACCCGTGATAACCTTCGGATCATTCATCATCGTGCGGATCTCATCCAACTTCGCTTTTGTATCGTTCAAAACGCAGCCTCCCTTAAATTGCATTGAATGCCGACAGCATCCACTCATCCTGATGACGCTTGACGGCATCGCGTACTGGAGACTGTAAAAATACAGGCTGCAGGTCCTTGGCACGGGAATTCAATATGTACTCATTCTGCACCAGAATATTCATTAACACGCCGCCAAGCTTCTTGATTGTCGATTCGCTCCACTGAGCCACCTGATCACTCTGCTCAGTCAGATGCATGAAAAAGGTATTTACATCAAAACGGCTGAAATTGGAATTATGTTGATGATATTTCTCACCAATGACCGTCACCATAAACTCAGCCACCAATCGACTATCACGCATCACCGCATATAAGCACAGCTGCTTAGCAACTGCTGCTGGCTGCGTAGCAATTATATGGACAGCCTGGGCATCATCTAACCCTTTAAGCCGTCTGATACATGGACGAAGCAAGCTTCGAACAGATTTCTCCGTTGGAAACTGAAACAGATTTTTCTCAGCAACCTTCTGATGGATTTCCTCTTCATCTCCCCCCTCATCCATAAGCTTTGCAACAATACGTGTTTCATGAAATAGAAACTGTTCACGAGTCAATGCGGCGCTATACGCCTGTTGCATCACCATTTCCGCGCCTCCTCCTTCGGCAATACATCCATGATGGCACCAATATTGCAATCTAAGGCACGACATATCTTCACCACAACAGCCATAGAGATATATTCATTATGCGATAATTTTGACAGTGTATTCGAGCTGATTCCTGCTAGTTCTGCAAATTCTGTTTTTTTTAGGTTTTTATCGATGAGTAATTTGAATAACTTATTGTAGCTGATATCCATACCAGTCTCCTTTTCACCTAGTTGATCTAATACTAATTATACTATTTTTATCCCTATTTAGATATATTTTATCCCTAAATAGAGATATATTTTCTCTATCTTATAAAGGTTACCAGTCTATATCCCATATACCATTTTAAACATTTCTTCCTCTGTCCCCCGTACACTCATGCTGCGACTTAAGTAAACATGACTTTGCAGAACAGATGATGCATTTTATAAAGAAACCAGAACATATCTAGCTGCATATCCACTACCAGGAAAGGACATATCTGTCTGACGGTATCGCCGTGCATGAAGAAGACGTGCATGAAAAACCGATGCCAACTCCATCAGATTTCGTCCTAGCCACAGATGCATGACGACAGCACCCCGGATGCTGCAGGAAATCAATAAGCGACCGAATCTATGATGATAGTCATGCACATGAGCTTCTGGAATCTGCCACGGTCCTCTGGCCCGTCCCCTAACCTTGAGAGCAACCTTATGGTAATAAAGCAGTAGAGCTGGCTCATGCGCCAGCTCTACTGCTTTATCTATATTGGATTTCCGTTGCTTAAAGATACCGCGCCTTTTAGTCTGCCATTGCCACTTTTATCAATTCATTAATATGAATTTCAACACTATCCAGACAAGAAACGGGACAGTTTTCCTCATCCAGCAGCAATGGCAATTCCGTGCAACCAAGGATGACCGCCTCGATACCATCTTCTGCCTGCATTCTCTTTATAATGCTCTGAAATTCGCGCAAGGTAGATTCTTTCACAAGCCCCAGCTCTAATTCCTCATAGATTCGCTTCGCCACCAGTTCACGGTCTGCTTTTTCCGGGATAAATACTTCAATACCGGCCTTGCACAAGTCCTTTTTCATATAATCTTTTTCCATAGTAAAGATAGTACCAAGAAGGCCGACTTTGCGGTATCCTCTCGCAACTGCTTCCGCGCAGACTGCTTTCGGGATACTGAACAGTGATACCTTTGTTTTCTCCTCAATCTCATCAAAAACTATATGCATGGTTCCAGCCGTCAAGGAGATGATCTCTGCGCCGCCAACACGCAGACAGGACACCTTTTCGGAGAGATACTCCGCCAGTTCCTCATACTGCGCCTTCGTCATATAGGACCATGCCTTATGGAAATCCACGCTCTCAATGGTTAAATCCGGCATATGCTCCCCATCGGTAAGACGGTCGATTTTTGCGTTGAGTTTTTGGTAATACATCATAGTAGATTCCGGCCCCGTTCCGCCAACCAAACCAATTTTCTTCATAAGATGCTCACGCTTTCTTTGTATGTCTCTACTAACCTAATATACCGTTCCTCCATGAGAAAAAATCATATCAAATGCCACGTTATATCTTCGCCGTAAATCGTATCTGCTCTTTTTCGTGATCAAACCCATTATGCCGATAAAACTCATGGGCCTCAGTTCTTACTTTCCCTGAATTTAATCGCATGGTAGAAATATCATTTTGAGCAGCCCATTGCTTCGCCTCATCTATTAGCTTCGAGCCTACGCCCTGCCTACGCGCGAGGCTCGAAACCGCCAAACCTAATATATTAGCCATAACCGGTAAATACAGAAGTTCATATCGCTCTACATGAATAAATCCAACGATTTTCTGCTCCACCTCCGCGACAAATACACATTCGCGATCTTTATTCAAATGGGTCAATCTCGCCTTAACATAATCTTCTTTGCAGTCATATCCTAAATCATCCGAACAAATCCTGCATATTTCTTCAGCATCATCCAAACCAGCTTCTCGTATCACTTACTCGTCTCTCCTTCGCTAATACTGCGATTGCCCTTTTCAATCAACTGAAAAAGAAATAATACAGACACGGCAATGTTGCCGCCAGACCAACGTTTTCTGCCTTGCGCTGAGGCATCCCCAGCCGCATAGCGATGCGGGCTGCCAAAATACCGACGATAGCAGTGGGTATCAGGTAAAGGAAGATCTTCAGCAAAGCAACTCCTACCCAAAGCGCCAGTATCAGCACGGCCACGATAAAAGCGATGCTGACGGACACGGCCAGCGGCACTCCCACCAGCGCCAATAGGACAAACACGAACAATAACGCAAGCAATGATTCCATCGAAACTCCTCCTATTATCTGCGGGGCTTACCAAATCCCATACAGATACTCAATCCACCGCTGCTGCAATTATGGGCAGCAATCGTTCCTCCGTGCACCTCCATAAACTGGCGGGCCAGCGACAGGCCGATTCCAGAGCCGCCACTTTGACGGCTTCGCGATTTATCCGTGCGATAAAAATGGTCGAACAAACGCGGCAGCTCCTCTGCAGCAACCCCCGGCCCCTCATCCTGTACTTCGATCCACACCTCACCATCTGTCAGCCAGCTGCGCAGCCGTATTCCTGTATTGGGGTTCGTATAGCGCACAGCATTTACGAGGATGTTATAAAATACCTGCCGTATGCGATCTGGGTCGACATTCATGAGCGGCAGGCTTTCCTGTAAGTCGTAAACGAAATGAAGGCCCTTCTCCTCCAGCAGCGGTTCGAGCATGCCAGCGGCACCTGTGAGCAGCTGGTTCAGGTCTGTCGGTTTACGATAGAGTTGGAGCTCATGCACTTCAGCCAGTGACAGATCACGCAGATCTGAGACCAGCCGGTTCAGGCGCATGACCTCCTCCTGCAAGGAAAAAAGCCGCTCCATATCCGGCTGAGCCACACCATCGATCATATTATCGAGATTGCCCTGCAGGATAGCCAGCGGCGTGCGCAGTTCATGAGCGATATTGGCGAGGAATTCCCGCCGCATCTTCTCGTTGCGAGCCAGCTCCACCGACATTTGATTGAACACCAGTGCCAGCTGACCGACTTCGTCCTGTGTATGCACCGTAACAGTCTGTCCCAGCATTCCCTTGCGGATACATTCTGCCGCATGGCTCAGCTGGCGCAGGGGTATCGTGATATTGCGCGCAAGAATATAGCTCAGCAACAGCCCCGCCAGCACAAAGAACAGTCCGACCCAGAGAAGCGAGCGATGGACCGACATCAGAAACATGTGCTCCGGTGCCCCCATATCCATCTCGGACATGACCGCTGGCTGCACCTGCAGATATTCCTGAAAGAGCTGCTCCATCTGCTGGTTAGCCAACAGGACAAGACTGGATACCGTCAGCAGCACCAGCACAAATGTCATGCACATGATGCGGTAACGGATACTGCGCAGCCCCTTCATTCGGTCTCGCCTCCCAGCTTGTAGCCAACACCATAAACCGTCTGGATGTAGCGCGGGTTCTTCGGATCGGGTTCCAGTTTGCGCCGCAGGTTCCGGATGTGGGCATCCATCGTCCGCTCATAGCCGTCAAAAGCAAAGCCATGTGTATTCTCCATGAGCTGCAGGCGATTGAACACACGACGCGGATTCTTCATCAACACTTCCAAAATGCCGAATTCGATCGGTGTGAGCTCGATAATCTGACCGGAACGCCGTACAGCATGGGCTTCTTTATCCAGTTGCAGCTCCCCGACCTGCAGTTCCCTTGGTGTCTCAGCCAGCTCGCCATACGTACGGCGCAGGATAGCACGCACGCGGGCTACGACCTCCCGCATACTGAATGGTTTTGTCACATAGTCATCGGCTCCGATTTCGAGCCCCAGCAACCGGTCCAGCTCGTCATCTCTGGCCGTAAGCATAAGGACAGGAACTGCACTTTTCTGCCGAATCCGGCGGCAGACCTCGCGCCCATCAAGCCCTGGCAGCATAAGATCGAGGATTATGATGCTGGGCGCATACTGCTCGAATGCGGCCAGCGCCGCCCCTCCATCCATAGCCGTATATACTGCGAAATTCTCCTGCAGGAAACACTCCTGCAGGACTGCCAGCAGTTTTTTATCATCATCCACCAACAGCACTGAATATGTCTCCATGAGAACCCTCCATTCATCATCTTTATAGTTGCTTTCATTCTAATAGAAAAAGACCTTTCCCGCAAGCGAAATACGGAAAAGGTCCTGATGCTGCCATTGGTTATTTAGAATGATCCATACCAGCATCTCCATTACACATCTGACCACGATTGGGCATACCAGATACACCATCCATAGTCATGTCATGCATCTGCATAGATTCCATCGTCGGCCGCCACCCCGTAACCTGCGGATTAAGCATTCCCAGGATCATTGCCAGATGACTCACAACCAGAAAACCGATCAGCAGTATGAAATGGCGGTGCGTACGTCCGGTGGCCGAAAGGTTACGCCCCACAATTCCGAGCTCGAGCAGTGCAATCCCGAGCAGCGGTACTACTCCCAGCAAATAAAACATCACCGCTGCAATATCAGCCGTCCCCCGCCACGCCAGAAATGGTACAACATGCGTAAGCAAATAGATCACAACGCCTGTGAAATAGATTCCCGCAGTGATTCCCAGCCAGCGATTCCACTGCCGCCAGCGGCCGCCCGCCTTATCCCCGAGGTAGACCGTGTAAAATTCCGTAGCAACCAGCGCCTCTGCCAGTGTTACAGGAATCACCATGAAAAGAATGAGATTCCACGGCTGATTGGTCGCCAGCAGCTCCATATAGTTCGTCATAATCATCTTATATTCCTCCTGTCAATGTCCTTGCTTCTTATACATTGATTATATAAAAGGACTATGCAGAAGTTGTGCAGGAAATGTGAAGAAATTATGAAGATTACTGCGTTACAGGAAGTCCTGCAGAGCCGTCTCGAGCTCGGCCTGCGAACCGGCCTGATACAGCTGCCTGCACCAGCCCGGCTGATTGATATGCGCCAGCAGCATCGCCAAAAAATCCAGATGACTGCTCTGGTCGATCGGAGCGAGACAAATAATGCATTGCGCGCATTTACCACTGCTGAGCTGAATGGGTTCGGGGCAGACGGCAATTGCTACCGACAGGCTCAAGACGCCATCCTCCGGTTTCGCATGTGCCAGCAGCACCCCTTCGCCCAGCAGCATATAGTCACCATGTTCCTCTGTCAGTGCAATGATCTTATCCACATAGGCTTCATGCACAAAACGGTGCTGTTGCAACGGCTGAAAGGCCAGACGGACGGCATCCTTCCAGTCCATTCGTTTTTTTGGGAACAGCTGTATATATTTCAACAGTCCAGCCACAGCGCCGGGGGCATCTACACGCTTCCTCCCCGGCTGCTGCTCCTGAAAATACGCCTGCAGTCCCTGGCTCAGGCCTGCCGCATCCTCAATCCGGGCATAATTTGCGATCAGATCAAGCAGCGCCTGCACATTTCCCTGCCGATACGACGAAACAGAAAATCCAACTGCCAGCAATTTCCGATTCAACAATTCCCATTCATAATCGGTCGGCAGCGCGGAAATCTGCAGGACTGGTACCGGCTCCTCCGGACGCCGGACCAGCGGTGTTGTAGTGAGGATGAGTCGGATTTCATCAAAGGAGAGATGCAGGTACTCCGATACCCGGAATGGTCCGGTGAACTGCAGATGCGGATATCGTTCCCGCAGCTGCATAAGCAGGAACTGCGAGGTACCGATTCCGCTGGAGCAGACCACCAGAATCTGTCGGCCCTCATCGCCCTGCTGCTCATGCTGAATATCACTGCCAAAATACGTGGTGAGCAAGGCCACCTCATCGTCGGATAAACGCTTCCCTAAATAATCCGTCAGCGGCTGAGCTGCCACTCGGGAAATCATAAAGAGATTCTGATAGGAAGTCCGGATCTGTTCCAGCAGCGGGTTATGATAATCCATGCCGGCCGAAACCCGATGGCAAAGCGATACCAGATGGACGGCCAGCGAATCCACCATCATCGGATGATGAATGCCGGGGCGCAGACCGGAAATCAGGAAGAACTGGTCAGTCATCGCCTCGGCAATCTGATGCATGGTGTCATACAACTCGGTATTGCTGTTCATATGCGAAAAGGGATATAACGACAAGATGCCTGCCAGATAGGCACACTCGGCGGGGGCAATCGTACCACGTTTCTTCAGGAACTGCCCCGCCCAAAGGCTGTCGCTGCTGCTGCCATACACTTCGTCTGCAGGCAGCAGCCTGCGCCGCGACAGACGATATATATACCATGTCAGGAAATACTTGAGGCTGCGCCGCGTATCTTCGGTAAAACAATTGCCAGATGCCTGTTCATAGGCCTCCAGTTCCCCAAATACCGTTTCATCGTAGGATAGGCAGCAGAAGCGTTCAAGGACGGCCAGAATCCGGTCCAAATGCTCCAGGACCCATTTTCGCTGTGCCCGCTCCTTCCCTGCTGCCACCCGCCCCTTCGCCGTAACAACAATACGAAACGCATTATCCTGATTATATTCCTGCAAAGAACGCAGACGGTTCAGGATCGTATTACGCGAGGCCTGAAAAATCTCCATAAGACTGCTGATGGACGTAGTATCCTGCGTGATGATGATATAGTTCAGCAGTAAACGGTCTTCCTCTGGCGACATGGTCCTGCTGTCCAGCCGCCACTCCAAAGGCAGAAACAGGGCCGCTTCGCGCCGGATTCCCATTGACGCCCCCTGCAGTGCTTTCTTGGCTGCTGCTGACAGAAAATACCCCATCCCCTTGATGTTGCCAATCGGCAGGAACTGCCTTGCCATCAGCTCCCTGTTGACATTTTCCATGATATACATGATGCTCCGCCGCGACAGATGAAGCTTGTCCATAAGTACGCCCAATGCTACTGGTGTCTCCGCCTGATACAACGCATCCAGCAGTTCATTGCCATGCTTATACTGTGAGAAAAGAATCATTTCTGCTCCTTCATAAGAAAAAGTAGTTCATTTTTTGCACTTTCGTAATATCATTATTGCACTTGTTCGAATTATTGTAAAGCGATATGATACACACATACTAAGAAACACGAAAGGATATGATCCGTATGAAACTACTCCCCCAAGGTTACATTCAACGCGTCACCGGCACCGACCTGAGCTGGCAGGATGCGATTACCCTGTCTGCGAGTCCGCTGCTCGAACAGCAGCTCATTGGTCAGGACTACATTGACTCGGTCATCCGGGTCTGTGAAGAGAAAGGGCCCTATATGAATATCGGGCCACAGATCATCCTGGCACATGCCCGGCCATTACCGAGCACACGCAAGGCATCAATTACACTACTCCAAACAGAGACAGCAATCCCCCTCATTAATGAAAAACATCCCGTCCGTCTCTGGTTCTTTCTGGCCACACCGGATGACATCAGCCATGTCGCCATACTGGAACAGCTGGCAACCGTATTGATGGACCCGGATCAGATGCAGAATCTGCTGGCCGCTGCCAGCGTCGAAGAACTTGCCGCAATTTTTGCTGCAAATTAAATATTGTCATCAAAGGGAGGAAAATCTTATGAAATTCTTATGTATTTGTCAGTCCGGTCTGGGCAGCAGCTTTATGGTCCAGATGAACATCCAGAATGTCCTGAACGCCGCAGGTGCCGCTGAGGAAATCACCGTCGATCATTCGGATGTTGGCAGCACGACAGCCGACATGGCTGACTATTTCTTCGTCGAGGAAACCCTGGGCGAGGCCATCTCGAGTATTCCTGCGGAACAGGTCGTCCTGCTCAAGAGCCTTATCGACCAGAATGAAATCCGCACGGCAGTTATCCGTATCCTGGATCAGAAAGGCATTGCCCATAACTGACCAGTCTGTTATTATCGGTTTTATTATAAGGAGGGTACACCATGGGTGAGATTCAAAACCTTTTCATCAGTATCGTTCAGACACCGGCGCTGCTGGTAGGCCTGCTGGCCGTTCTCGGGCTGGTCTTGCAAAAGAAGAAAACTACCGCCGTCATTCAGGGCGGCATCAAAACCTTCGCGGGATTCCTGATCCTGACTGGCGGTGCCGGCATCCTCTGTGCTTCACTGGACCCGTTCGCCAAGATGTTCCAGTTTGCCCTGAACGTTCAGGGCGTTGTCCCCAGCAATGAAGCTGTCGTTGCTATCGCACTCGTACAATACGGTTCAATTACTGCTCTTATCATGTTCGTCGGCATGATGGTCAACATCCTGCTGGCCCGGTTTACCCGTTTCAAATACATATTCCTGACCGGTCAGGCTATGCTCTATGTTTCCTGCCTGACGGCTGTCATCCTCGTATCCGCCGGCATGGGCTCTGGCATCACGACTATTCTGCTTGGTGGTATCTTCGAAGGCACCCTGCTGACGATCACCCCGGCACTCTGTCAGCCATACATGCGCGTCATTACCGGTGGGGATTCCGTGGCAATGGGCCATACTGGCAATATCGGCTATGCTCTTTCCGGCTGGTTCGGCGAGCATTTCGGCAATAAGGAACACAGCACGGAGGACATCAATGTCCCGAAAAGCCTGTCCTTCCTGCGCGACTCTACGGTATCGATAACGATCGTCATGGCCATTGTCTATCTGATCCTTGCGATCATGACCGGCAAAACCTTCGTTGAAACGGAACTGAGCCATGGCTCCAATTATCTCATCTATGCAATTGTCCAGGCAGGTACCTTTGCTGCCGGCTTCGCCGTCGTCCTGCAGGGCGTCCGCATGATCTTAGCCGAGATCGTACCGGCATTCCAGGGCATTGCCATGAAACTCGTACCAAACTCCAAGCCTGCCCTTGATGTACCAATCATCTTCCCTTACGCGCCAAATGCTGTTCTGCTTGGTTTCTTCGTCAGCTTCATCGTTGGTACGCTGTCCATGTTCGGCATGGTCGCATTGCACACTGTCGTTATCATACCAGGCGTTGTCGGTCACTTCTTCTGCGGTGCTGCCGCTGCCATCTATGGCAACGCTAAAGGCGGACGCCGTGGCGCAGTCATTGGCGCTACGGTAAACAGCCTTATGCTGAGCTGGCTGCCACTCTTCATCCTGCCGGTTCTCGGCAACCTCAGTCTGGCCAGCTCCACCTTTGCCGATACAGACTACCTCGTTCCGGGTATCCTGCTCGGCAACCTCGGCGGCCTCGGTCAGACCGCAGTAACGGTTGGCATCCTTGGCTTCTTCGTCCTCGTGCTGCTCGCCAGCCGTCTCATGAAGAAACCAGTCACCGAATAATCAACCAATAGGAAAAGAACCGCCCCCATGCCATCACGTCGATGCGCATGGGGGCGGTTTTGCTTTTACAAAACTGCCTGCAGGAACCTGGGCCAGCTTCCCCGACCTCGTTCTTACTGCATATATGGCTTAACAAATTGTTTAACCGTTGCAAAATATTTTTTTTGATCTTCCTGACTGGCAGCCGCATGTCCCGCTCCATCAATCAACAGGAGCTGCTTCTTTGGCGCTTTTGCCTCCTCATAAAGTTCCTCGACCATCGCCACTGGCACCAATGTATCCTTCGTCCCATGAATGAATAGAATCGGCAGCCTGGAGTGCTGCACGGCGATGCCCGGCACGGCCTCATGCAGACTGAATTCCGCCACTTTCTGGCAACGCCAGTCCAGTAAATTCATTGCCGGGAACGCGGGCAGACCAAACGATTCCGTAATCTGATGGACCAGCAGATCATATGCGCTTGTATAGCCGCAATCCTCGATGCAGGCCACAGCCTGCTCCGGCAGATCCTCGCGGGCAGCAGACAGCATTACGGTTGCCGCCCCCATGGATACGCCATGCAGCACAATCTTTGCATCCGGATGTTCCTGCGCGATACGGCGCGCCCATGCCGCAACATCCTCACTCTCCCGATAGCCCATCGTGAGATATCGGCCCTCGCTCATTCCCGCTGCGCGCAGATCCGGAGTCAGGACATGATAGCCCATCATCAGATAGTTCTCGGCGATATACCATGAATTTTCCTGTGTACAGCCATATCCATGCACCACGATAGCCCACTTTTTGCTCTTCTCATCGGGGCTGAAATGAGTAGCTTTCAGCTGCAGGCCATCGGCCGATGTGATGGTCCAATCCTCATTCACAAAATCCGGCTTGTTGAAATGCCGGGCCTCTGGCGGCATCAACAGTGCATATGCGCGCGGCGGCTCCTGTGGATTGTCCTCTGTCCCGCGCTCCAACCCAAAATGGACGGCATAATTGCCAATAAAATATCCTGCCCCTATGACAAATGCCGATGCAGCTGCTGCCAGTGTAAAGACAGCCGTCAGGAGACAGGATAACAGAATTTTCTTCATGGAATCACCTTTCAACAGATGTAAAAATATGATTCCATTATAACACGATTTTAGCGCAGGATATCAGAAAATACTTCTTACTTACCAGCTTTCATGCGATTGATCGCACTGACCAGTGCCTGAATCGAAGCGGTGATGATATCGGTATCCATGCCTGCGCCCCAGATGATCTTCCCTTCATCGCTTGTGATACCAATATAAGCCATCGCCCGTGAATTCTGCCCAATTTCCAGTGCATGTTCGCTATAGGTCAGGTCCTTGTAGCTGACCTTCAGATTTTCCTGCAGCGCATTGGATACAGCATCCAGACGGCCATTGCCTCTGGCCACATAGGTCACAGGCTTACCATCGACCATGAGCTCAACCGTACCAGAGCGTGTGCCGTCCGGCTCCTTCTTGAGCAGAAAGTCTACCAGCTCATACGGCGCAGCAATGTTGACATACTCATCCTGGAAGATCTGATAGATTTCATCCGGCATGAGTTCCTGATGCTTGTGATCCGATACGCTCTTGACGCAGTAACCAAAAGACTCCCGCATTTTCTTCGGCATCTCGATACCATATTTCTGCTCCATGATGAAGCCGACACCGCCTTTGCCCGACTGGCTGTTGATGCGGATAACATCGCCATCGTATTCGCGGCCGACATCCTTCGGATCGATATAGAGATATGGCAGCGTCCACTTATCCGGATTTTTCTCGGACTTCCACTTCATCCCCTTGGCAATAGCATCCTGATGCGAGCCGGAGAAGGCCGCAAAGACCAGCTTGCCGGCATACGGCTGACGGTAGCTGACCTGCATCCTGGTCAGGCATTCATAGGTATCGACAAGCTCCGGCATATTAGAGAAGTCCAGTTCCGGATCAACGCCAAGTGCAAACATATTCATCGCGACAGTCACGATATCCACATTGCCAGTCCGCTCACCATTGCCGAACAATGTCCCCTCAACGCGATCTGCACCAGCAAGAATCCCCATTTCCGTATCTGCTACGCCGCAGCCACGGTCATTGTGCGGGTGGAGTGAAAGCATAACATTCTCACGGTATTTGAGATGCTTACTCATATAGGCAATCTGCATCGCATAGACATGCGGCATGCTCATCTCAACCGTCACTGGCAGATTGATGATAGCTTTGCGTTCAGCGGTCGGCTTCCAGACATCGAGGACCGCATTGCAGACCTCAAGAGCGTACTCCGGCTCAGTGCCCGTGAAGGACTCCGGCGAATACTCGAAGCGATAGTCTGCTCCCGCTTCGTCCGTGAGCTGCTGCAGCAGTTTGGCGCCATCAACGGCCATCTGCTTGATTTCCTGTTTCGACTTACGGAAAACCTGCTCCCGCTGCGCAACCGATGTCGAATTATAGACATGAACAATGGCTTTCTTGACACCTTTTAGTGCCTCAAAGGTCTTGCGGATGATATGCTCACGTGCCTGCGTCAGAACCTGGATCGTCACATCATCCGGAATCAGGTCATTCTCTACCAGACGGCGCAGGAATTCATACTCTGTATCTGATGCAGCCGGGAACCCGACCTCGATTTCCTTAAAACCGACCTTGATGAGCATCTTATAAAACGCCAGCTTTTCATCGAGATTCATGGGAATGATCAGCGACTGATTACCGTCGCGCATATCCACGCTGCACCATACAGGGGCATGATCCGGCGCATCCTTCTTCGCCCACTCAAGATCGATCTCTGGTGGCATGAAATAACCTTTGCTGTACTTCTGATAGTTCATCATATGCATCTTCCCTCCAAATAGAAAAAGCCCTCCATCTCTTCTTCAAGAGACGGAAGGCTTTGCTTACGTGTTACCACTCTGATTTGTGCCCATCTCACGACAGACACCTCAGGGACTCTGAAAGTCCCCCTGCGCTAACGGTCAGGCTCCCGTCCCCGCCTACTGACTGGTAACCAGCGTTCAGGGGGCTGCTTCAAGGCCAGTTCATCACCATTAAACCACTGTCTTTCACCCAACGACAGCTCGCTGAAAATCTCCTGATGACTACTATTCCTCTGCACTGCATTTCTCTGTGTTGAATACTACAATATCACATCGAAATGCCTTTTGCAAGCTTTTTGTGTAAAAGTGTAAACTGTATATCTATTTTTTCTTAAGGTTGTCTTCCGGCTCCCGCAGAGATTTCTTCGACGCCTGACGAACTTGCTCCTGCTCACGCTGTCTTTTTTTGCGTTCCTTATGCGCCTCATAGCGCAGACGCCCGTCCTCAAAAGCATATTTTGCTTCATCGGTATCAAGAATCAGCGGCGGAACCGCCTTGGGCCGGGAATTGCGGTCAAGAGCGACCATCGTGAAATATGCGGTCAGTGCACGCTGCGGACGGCCCTCCTGGTCGAGGTCCTCCACATCAACATTGACTGCGACCTCCATTGAACTGTGACCGACGAACACGATTTCCGCCGTACAGGTAACCAGGTCGCCAATCAGGATGGGCAGATGGAACTCCAGCTCATCAACACGGGCCGTGACCACATTAGCACGTGCATACTTGCGAGACGCAGCATAGGCCGTAGAGTCCATCATCTTCATGATCTCGCCGCCATGCACATTGCCATTTGGGTTCGTCTGGCTTGGCATCATGACCTGGCTGATTACAATCTTGTTTTGTGCCATCTAAGCAACCTCCTAGTATACAAAAGATAATAAACTATTTTATATATGCGTTTACAATGTTATATCCCCACGATATCCCTATTGTAGCACGTTTCTTTTGAAAAATACATAGCATCGGGATAGCGCGCAGACGCATGTCTAAGCATAACGAAAATCCCCACACTTTACCGTGACATGCGTCACATAAGGATACAGATTACAGCAATCAGGTTAAAGAAAAAGCCTTTCAGACCGAAAGGCTTTCCAGCTGCATTTTTCAAGCATCGAGTGCGTCACGGATGGCCGTACATGATGTACTGTATTCTTCCTCCACCGACTTCGCGAGCAGCTGCAGCTCCGGGCCGCCTTGTTTACCAGCCCGAATTGCCTGCACCGCATCATCTGCAGCCTGGAATAAGGTCATAAGACTCAGGTTGCCAGCGGTCCCCTTCAGCGTATGGACACTTTTTTCTGCAGCAGCCATATCGCCAGCCGCCAAAGCTTGCTCAAATTCTACATAAGAACCGTCCGACAGGAATTTGCGCAGGAATTTATGGTACAACTCCGTATTGCCCATAAAGCGTTCCAATCCTTTATCATATTCAACGCCGGCCTGTTCAAGCCGCTGTTTGATTACAAGCTGATCCATATTTCCTCCCCCTTCACTGTCAAGAGCCTCGGCTCCTATTTCAGAAATTGATTGATGGCCTTATTGAGCTGCTCAATTGCCTCTTTATCATTGTCTCTGACTGCATCGACAACACAGTGCTCCATATGGTCTTTGAGAATAATCTTACTGACATTATTGATTGCACTCTTGACCGCTGAGAGCTGCACCAGCACCTCGCTGCAGTCACGGCCATCTTCGATCATCCGCTTGGTCGACTCCAGGTGCCCAATGAGCCGCGACATGCGGTTGAGTACATTCTTTGTCTGCGTGTGGCTGTGATGATGACCATGTCCAGAATGCATATCTTCATGGCTATGAACAACGACTCGCCCGTCTTCCATAACATGGGTGTGCGTATGCTCCAGCTCTTCGATTCCTGCCTCAGCCATATCCGGCTGCTGCTTTTTTTCCATGAGCGCCCTCCTTCGTTACTCTAGTGTTAGTATTCTTGATTGGCAATCGTTTTCCTGCTGTTTTCATAAAAGATTTTTACCGCCCACTGACATGAAAAAGGCTCCTCACACAGGAGAAGCCCTTTCCCAACCAGGAAGCGTCCCGCTTGCTGCAGATTATTTCACTGCAATCGTGACGTTCTCACCATTGATATTCCATTCTTTTGCTGCGCCATCTGTCGTGCCATAGGCTACTTCATCAGCCAGCGTAATTTCTTTCAAATAGGACTCATTCTTCTGGACCAGAGCCTGCAGCTTGTCATTCCCGCTGAGGCTTACCTTGATATGATCCGTAACCTCGAAGCCGTTCTCCTTGCGCATGGTCTGAACCTTGCTGATGATCTCGCGAACGAAACCTTCTTCCAGCAGCTCCTCCGTCAGGGTCGTGTCGAGCGCAATCGTCACGCCATTATAACGCTGACAGTTAAAGCCCTCAGTCTGGGCCATGGAGACCTCAACATCCTCTGGCTTCAGTACGATCTCGCCGCCATTATAGCTGAGTTTGAGCTCACCTTCACGATCGAGTTCAGCCTTACCCTGGTGTCCATTGATCTTCTCGAGCGCTGCCTTGATGGCGCCGATAGCTTTGCCGACCTTCGGGCCAAGCACACGGAACTGCGGTTTGAAGCTGTAGGTCAGATAAGCCTCCATGTCCTCCTTGAAGGTCACAGCTTTTACATTGAGCTCATCCTCGACGATCTCCTTGAAGAAATCAGACAGCTCACGGTCGGCATTGACGTACATATTCGCTACCGGCTGGCGGTTCTTGATGTTTGTCTCATTACGGGATGCACGGCCGAGCACGACAATCTCGAGTACAAGCTCCATATCCTGCTCAAGCTCCGTATCGATCCAAGCCTCATTGGCCACTGGATAATCTGCCAGATGCACGGACTCCGGTGCCTGCGGATCGATGCTGCAAACCAGATTACGATAGATGGACTCCGTGATGAATGGCACCATCGGTGCAGCAGCCTTGGCAAGCGTAACGAGCGCCGTCCAAAGCGTCATGTAAGCATCGATCTTATCCTGCTCCATGCCCTTAGCCCAGAAACGGCTGCGGCTGCGGCGGACGTACCAGTTGGACAGCTCATCCGTAAATGCCTGCAATGCCTTGGCGGCCTCGGTCACACGGTAGTTCGAGAGGTCATTGTCGACTTCTTTCACCATCGTATTGAGACGGCTCAGCACCCATTTATCCATGACGCAGAGCTGGTCATAGTTCAATGTATATTTCGTTGCATCGAACTGGTCAATATTGGCATAAAGCACAAAGAAGGCATAGGTATTCCAGAACGTGCCCATGAACTTGCGCTGCCCTTCCTGCACGGCATCATCATGGAAGCGGTTTGGCAGCCACGGTGCACTGTTCTCATAGAAATACCAGCGGATTGCATCTGCACCGTGCTGGCCGAGTGCCTGCATCGGATCAACAGCATTGCCCTTGGACTTGCTCATCTTACGGCCATCCTTATCCTGGACATGACCGAGTACAATGACATTCTTGTACGGTGCCTTATGGAACAACAGCGTCGAAATCGCGATCAGTGAGTAGAACCAGCCACGCGTCTGATCAACTGCCTCCGAGATGAAATCTGCCGGGAAGCGCTTCTCGAAGATGTCCTTGTTCTCGAACGGATAGTGCCACTGCGCAAACGGCATGGACCCGGAGTCAAACCAGCAGTCAATAACCTCGGTAACACGGTGCATTTCCTTGCCGCACTCCGGGCATTTGATAGTGACCTTGTCGATGTACGGACGATGCAGCTCGATATTATCCGGGCAGTTATCCGACATGGACTTGAGTTCCTCGATGGAGCCGATTGCATGCTGATGACCGCACTCGCACTCCCATACTGGCAGCGGCGTGCCCCAGTAACGGTTGCGGGAAATCCCCCAGTCCTGCAGATGCTCGAGCCAGTCACCGAAACGGCCCTGGCCTATGGTCTTTGGAATCCAGTTGACCGTGTTATTATTCGCAATGAGTTCCTCTTTGACATCCGTCATCTTGATGAACCAGGACTCGCGTGCATAGTAGATAAGCGGCGTATCGCAGCGCCAGCAATGCGGATAGCTGTGCTCGAACTTCGGTGCCCGGAACAGTTTGCCGGATTTCTTGAGATCATCAAGGATCAGCGGGTCAGCATCTTTGACGAATACGCCAGCCCAGTCGGTATCTTCCGTCAGCTGGCCTTTCGTATCGACATACTGGATGAACGGCATGTCATACTTGCGGCAGACCCGGTTATCGTCTTCGCCGAAAGCCGGAGCAGTATGGACAATACCAGTACCATCGGTCGTCGTAACATAACTGTCGCACATGACATAAAATGCCTTTTTCTTGAGCTTGCCAACAGCATAGTCATAGAGCGGCTCATATTCCTTGTACTCGAGATCCTGCCCCTTCATCTTTGCCAGTACCTTGCGTTCGCCTTCCGTATCGGCAAAAACCGAATCCACCAGAGCTTCCGCCAGATAGTATACCGTACCAGCCACATCAATCCTGACATAGTCAACTTCCGGATTCACGACCAGTCCAAGATTAGACGGCAGCGTCCATGGCGTCGTCGTCCAGGCAAGGAAATAAGCATCCTCATCTTTGACCTTGAACTTGACCATTGCCGAGCGCTCTTTGACGTCCTTATAGCCCTGTGCAACCTCATGTGAAGACAGCGGCGTGCCACAACGCGGACAGTACGGAACAACCTTGTAGCCCTTATACAGGAGCCCCTTGTTCCAGATTTCCTTGAGTGCCCACCACTCGGACTCAATAAAGTTATTCTCGTAGGTAATATAAGGATGCTCCATGTCCGCCCAGAAACCCACAACATCGGAGAATTCCTCCCACATGCCTTTATACGTCCAGACCGACTCGCGGCACTTCTTGATAAACGGCTCGATGCCATAGTTCTCAATCTGCTCCTTGCCGTTGATGCCGATAGACTTCTCGACTTCCAGCTCAACCGGCAGACCATGCGTATCCCAGCCGGCCTTGCGCAGGACTTTCTTGCCCTTCATCGACTGGAAACGTGGCAGCATATCCTTGATGACACGAGTCAGCACATGACCAATATGCGGTTTACCATTGGCCGTCGGCGGGCCATCATAGAACGTAAAGGTATCGCAGCCCTCACGCTGATCGATTGCTTTCTGGGCAATATTATTCTTTTTCCAGAACTTCAGGACCTCTTTTTCACGATCGACGAAATTCAGGTTGGTGTCTACTTTGCTATACAAACGGACTCCTCCAATCAAAAAATCCTGCATCCAAAAACAGGATGCAGGATCATATTCCCACACAAAACCACCTATTTCTCACGTACCAGCATACGCTATCCTATAACGGCGGAAACCGGCCCAGCTTACTTGCCCGAAAGCGTTCAGCCTGCTGCTCAAAAGTGATTTTCGACTACTGCTACTTGCTCCCGGCTCTCACCTGCCCCGGTTCGCTTGCGCTTTAACACCAGTCTACTCTCTTCATCTACGCATTTACACGTTAACAATCCTTATTGTATCATAGGGACGCACAGATTTCAAATAAAAAATCAAACTCTTCTTTAATGTAGGAAATAACCGCTTTTAGGTTCTATTTCCTGTTTCTATCCCAATAAATCCCGCAACAGCAGGATATTAAGTCCTGTTATTACCAGTGCTATAACGGCTAAAATAGATTTTTGTAAATAAGTATTGGCATATTTCCCCATCACACGTTTGGATGAGGTCAAATAGATTTGCAGGAAAACAGTAATTGGAAGTTGTATACTCAATGCAATCTGCGAATATATCAGCCCCTGAAATGGATCTGTAATTACCAATATCAACAGCCATGCCACCAGATAGGTAATTGCCACTCCGTGCCATGAATGATAATCCTTTATATCATATGCCTCTCCAAAGATACCAGCGTAAATCGATCCTCCCGCCATGCCAGCTGTTGTTGTCGATGCTATTCCTGAAAAAAGCAGGGCAAAAGCAAAAATCAGGGCAGCACCTTTTCCCAGCAACGGTTCGAGCATCACCTGGGCCTGTTGTATATCCTCTACATTGACTGCATTGGTAAAAAAAACAGCCGCCGCAACCAATACCATTGCGCTGTTGATCATCCAGCCGATGCCCATGGATAGTAACGTATCCAGAAATTCATACTTCAGCTGCGTTTTTATTACCGTCTCATCTTCCAGATTCCATTGCCGGCTCTGTATGATTTCTGAATGAAGGAATAAATTATGTGGCATAACCACTGCACCAAGAATACTCATAATTATAGGAATGGAACCATCAGGAATCGATGGAACCACTGCATTCCAGGCGGCAGTTCCCCAATCAACATCAACCAAACTCAATTCTGCAATGAAGGAAAATCCTATAATCGAAACAAAAGCAATAATAATTTTTTCCAGCTTTCTATAGGAATTGCTCCACAAGAGGAAAAAACAAAGCAATGCCGCACAGGCTGACGATATCGTTATAGGCATTCCCGTTAGTATCGATATTGCAATACCACCGCCTAATATTTCAGCCAATGCGGTTGATATAGAAGCCAGCACTGCAGTAATCAACACAAACCGGGATAATTTGACAGGAAGGTACTCTGTAGCTGCTTCTGAAAGACACTTACCTGTAACGATCCCCAAATGGGCAACATTATGCTGTAAAAAGATCAGCATAATCGTCGACAAAGTAACAATCCATAATAGATTATACCCGTATTGTGCCCCCGCCGCCATATTAGATGCCCAGTTACCAGGATCAATAAAGCCTACCGTGATTAATATTCCCGGACCAATATATCTCAATATCTGTCGAGCTTTCTCATTTATACTATGATGGGTCGAATAACCAGAATCCATGCAATCATCCCTTTCCGCTCAGTGATTATGAAATTTAACAATCACCTCTTAAATATCAAGGTTTAATATAGGCATATCCTTGTTCTTGCAAATCAACAATCTTCGTAATACCCGCAGAAACAGTCCGGACACAATCTGGCAACGACTCTTCTTTTATATCGTTGCCCCGTAAAGCGTTGCGGCAAAAATAAAAAACAGCACCTCCATGCGCAGCATCTTGGATCCCCTGCCGTATTTCCTCCTGTCCATCCCGCCAAACCGTGACGGCACTCCCATTGGCGACCACAGCAATAACAGCCTCATCTTCCGCAGCTATATCCGCCAGAAAGTTGTGAACGTTCCCCAACACTAATGCCCACGTGTTCACTTGATCAATATGGAATACCAACTGCCATTTTCGCATCATACTTACTTCTTTCTATAAAACAGCTCAAAAATCACCCAGCCAAAACAATGCCGTCTACTTTGAATTCTTATCGATAAGTAAAGTAGCTACTAGATAATTATATCACTAAACGATTCTCCATGTCTTGTCGTTTAATTCAAACTTCTTCCAGCTCCACTTCATTTTTTTACATTTCAACAGTATACTGTGCAGCGGCTGCCGTTTAATCAAGATAATTAAAGGATGCCTCTTCTGCCCCTTCTTTAATTTCGACAAAAAAAGCACCCCGAAAGGTGCTTTCATTTTTATTTGCGTTCTTTTAACACTAGCGCCTGAGCTGCAACTGCGTGTTCCCCATTGTATGTAATAGCAGGAGAGCCGTACAGTTCATATCCCTCATCAAGCAGCTTTGAAATTCTTGTGCAAAATGAAGAATCGTCTTTGCCTGTAATCAGACGGTACCCGAGTTGTTTTTCTTCCAAAATTATCCCTCCCCATAATATAAAAAAAATCATATCATGGAAAATACTCTGTGTCAATCTCTCGACCATACTATAATCTCAGGGACGAAGTCAAAGACGGCAACAAAACAGGACTCATTTCGAAATAAAAACACCAGCGAAAACAGAACAAACATTCTCCCTATCATTATCCGAAAACCCATTAGAATATCATTAGATATCTCCTGTTCGAAGGTAAAACCTCGCCCCTGTCGAATATGGTGTATTGAAAGGAGGTGTTGAAATGGCTAAAATTCCTTTTGCTGACAGTCCTGGAATATTAAGTGTTGAAGTCAAACTAAGCTACGCTGCTGATGTATATTTAGTTGATGTTGTTAACTATAAAAACTATCAAAATGGCGAAAAATTTAAATACTATGGTGGACATTATACGAAAAGTCCCGTTACTATTACGGTCGCTGGCGCAGGTCGATGGTTTTTAATAGTCAATGGAAGTAGTCAGTATAGTTATCGTTTCTATTAGTATATTTGCTTGTAAATAGAACGCTCAGTTCAATTGAGCGTTCTATTTTAGTTACCGATAAACATATTTTCCTGGTTTTTTTGATACACTATTGAGACTTCAAAACATAGAAAAAGCCCGCAACCACTGGGGTTGCGGGCTTTTGTATATCCAATTGTAACCGATAAGATTAACGCTTGGAGAACTGGGAAGCCTTACGGGCTTTCTTGAGGCCGTACTTACGGCGCTCTTTCTCACGCGGATCACGCGTAACGAAACCAGCTTTTTTGAGTGCTGGGCGAAGCTCAGCATCCATCTCCATCAGTGCACGGGTGATACCGTGACGGATAGCGCCTGCCTGACCAGTAACGCCGCCACCTGCAACATTTGCAATGACGTCATACTTGTCAACAGTCTCGGTAAGGTTGAGCGGCTGACGAACGATCAGTTCGAGAGTCTTCAGACCAAAATACTCTTCCATTTCACGACCATTGATCGTGACTTTGCCTTCGCCTGGAACCAGACGAACACGGGCAACGGAAGACTTTCTGCGGCCAGTGCCGTAATAGCTTACTTGTGCCATGTAGTATGTTCCTCCCTTTCCAGATTAGCGAATGTTCAGCTCGAGCTTCTCCGGCTGCTGAGCTGCATGCGGATGCTCCGTACCAACATAAACGTTGAGCTTGCCGTACATCTGCGCACCAAGACGGTTATGCGGCAGCATCCCCTTGATAGCATGCTCGAGAACGCGCTCCGGGAACTTCTCCAGCATCAGACCTGCTGACGTGAACGTCGTGCCACCCTGATATCCAGAATGACGGAAGTAGGTCTTGTCGATGAGTTTCTTTCCCGTGAACTTTACTTTCTCTGCATTGATGACGATGACGTAATCACCCGTATCTACGTGCGGAGTATAAGTCGGTTTATTTTTACCGCGAAGAACTTTGGCAACCTCGGCTGCGAGACGGCCGACCGTCTGGCCTTCTGCGTCTACAACATACCATTTACGCTCAATGTTGGATGCATTTGCCATAAACGTTGTCTTCATTGCGATTTCCCCCCTAAAATTTTCAATATTATTTAATCATGATATGACATTCTCAAGACCGGCTTCCGGGGCTAATGGAGACCATGCCCGTAACATCACATAAAATCATTTTAATAAAAATAGGCTGGGAAGTCAAGCGGTTTTTTCAATTTAAGCAAAAAAAGCAGCAGGTTATCCACACAGTCCCTGTCGATAACCTGCTGCTTCTCAAAATATCAAATTGCCGCACCGTAAACGAATTCCGCTTCAGCGCAACTCGCCCAGATGAGAATTACCGTTCAAAAGCTCTATGGTCGGATTGGCATCCTGATCATAGCGGACAATGTTAATGGCTGTATTGAACTGACGAATGCTCCAAAGATATTGCAAAGGCATATGCAGTGCTGCCGTCAGTATGGTCCGCAGTACCGCACCATGCGCTGTGATGACGATTGTCTGCCCCTCATGCAGGGCAATGATCTCATTGAGCCGTTTCATGGCTCGTGCCTGCACCTCAGGAAAGTTCTCACCATTTGGAATATCCATGATATCCGGATGATTTATGAAGTTGCTCATAGCATCCGGCCACTGGCTTGTGATTTCCGCATAGGTCAGGCCTTCCCAGTCACCAAAGCATAGTTCCCGAAAGGCCGGCTCTAACTGGACTGGGAGACTGAACTTATCGGCCACGGCCTGTGCCGTAAACATCGCCCGGCTAAGGTCACTGGCATAGATCGCATCGATATGCGCAACAGGGAAATTTTCCGCCAGCAGTCTGGCTTGTTCCTTTCCGGTTGGCGAGAGCGGCACATCAGACTGCCCCTGATAACGGCCATTTACATTCCACTCCGTCTGTCCATGACGGATAAATACCACTTTTGTCATTTAAGTACAGCCTCCAAAGCTTTCAATAATTGTTGGTTCTCCAGCGGGGTACGGACGGCTGTGCGCACATAGCTCTGTCCATCCAGTCCCGGATAATTGGCACAGTTGCGAATCAGTACCCCCTGCTCCCGCAGCAGGGCTGTCAGCTCCGTACTTGTACGCCCGGTCTCCCTGACATCGATCAGAATAAAGTTCACACTTGGCCGCAGCGGACGAAGTCCGGTGATGCGTCCCAGCTCATCAAAAAGCTGCTGCGCCGATTCAACAAGCTGTTTCCGGCTCGCCTGCTGATAGTCAGCATCAGCCAGCGCTGCTACGCCAGCCCGCTGTGCAAGACAGTTTACATTCCAGACGTCCTTGCCCGCCTCAAGCCGCTGTACCAGTCCCGGTGCCGCCACCCCAAAGCCTAGACGCAGTCCCGGCAGGGCATAGAATTTCGTCAGGGACTGGATAACAAAGAGTTGCGGATACTCGGCGACAAGATCCCGTACCGTATAACGGGAATCATAAAGCAGGAAATCCAGGAATGACTCATCAACCACCAGCCACTGCGCCCCGCCCTTCAGCTCATTGAGCAGATGCACCAGTTCATTGCGCGTGATAAGCGAGCCCGTCGGATTGTTCGGATTGCCAAGGATAATGCAGTCTGAGACTGGCAGTGCCCCCATGAAATCATCCCAGTCCAAACGAAAATCCTGATCCTCTGCCAGCTCGAAATAGTTTACCTTGCAACGTGCTGCCAGTGCCGCCCGCTCATACTCGCTGAACGATGGCACAGGGAGCAGCACCCGGCGCGGCCGGATGGTCTGAAAGAACAGATAGAAAAGTTCTGCAGCACCATTTCCCAGTACAATCTGTTCCACTGGCAGGTTATAGTGCTGGGAAATGGCCTGTTTAAGTTCACGTGCCTCCGGATCAGGATAATGTACGACCTGATCAATTCCGCCCACAACAGCCTCCCGTACGGAGTGTGCCAGTCCCAGCATATTCACGTTTGCTGAGAAATCGAGCCACTCACCTGTCACTGGTTTTGTCTCATAGATATTGCCACCATGTACAAACTGTTCCATTGTTAATCCTCCCCGGCAGCATATGGCTGCCCCTCATGAAAGCTTCGGCAATGGGCGACAAACTGCTGCGCCACAGCGGGGCAGCCGGCAAAATGCAGGTGCAGGTAGCTGCCAAGTGCGGAATACCGCAACTGGCCGGCTGAATACTGTTGACCGTTGCGCAGTTTCGTGAACAGGAATGGACGAACCAGCTCATCAGCCCCTGCGATTTCCTGTTCAGCCGAGAAATGGAATTCATGCCCGTGAATTACCTGCCCGGCCGGGCCCAGCACTGAGTCTTCCTGCAGAGTGGCTTCAACATAGCCGACCATCTGCAGTTTCCTTGTCATCACAGCCTGGCCTGCAAAGACCCCAGCCATCGGATGCAAGTGACCGTCAAAATCTACCAATGCTTCCATAAGATACATATAGCCGCCGCACTCGGCATAGATGGGCATGCCCTGTCCAGCAGCCGCACGAATCGATGAACGCATCGACTGATTCGCTGACAGCTGGCCGGCAAACATCTCCGGGAATCCGCCGCCAATGATCAGTCCATCTACTGATGGCAGTTCCTGATCATGCAGCGGGCTGAACGGAACCAGTTCTGCGCCCAACTGCTCCAAAACCTGCAGACTTGTCGGATAATAAAACGAAAACGCCTCATCACACGCCACACCAATCCGACAGGCTGGCAAAGGGCCGGATACGGTCTCTGCTGAGTGCGCCGCTGCCCCGGTCTCCATAATCCCCCCATCTGCGGCAGAGAATGGCACTGGCACTGCCTGACGGGCCAATTCCAGGATACCCGCGATATCCAGATGCTGCTCGGCCGCTGCCCCCATCTGCACCACGACCTGCCGCTCTGCATTCTCCTGCACAGGCAGCAGTCCCAGATGACGTTCCGGCATCCGCAGCGTTTCATCACGACGCATCGCACCATAGACTCGCATGCCAATCGCCGTCATCGCCTCGCGTATCATTGCCTCATGCGTATCCGATCCCAGTCGGTTGAGGATTACTCCAGCCACCTCAATCGACGCATCATAATCACGGAATCCCTGCGCAATCGCCGCTGCGGATGCTCCCATGGATTTAGCATCAATGACCAGCAATACCGGCGCCTCAAGCAGCCGGGCCAGTTCGGCGGTTGAGCTGATTCCCTGACGTCCACCATCAAAAAGCCCCATGACGCCCTCGATGATTGCGATATCGGCATCCGCAGACTCAGCAGCAAAGATGGCCGGGACTTTAGCAGCCGGAACCAGCCAGGTGTCCAGATTATGGCCCGGCCGGCCGCTGGCAAGCTGATGATAGCCGGGATCAATATAATCTGGTCCGACCTTAAAGGACTGAACCCTCACGCCACGTGCCCGCAGTGCAGCCAGAAGCCCCGTAACGATTGTAGTTTTACCCGAGCCTGACTGCGTCGCCGCAATGACCAGACGAGGAATCATATGCATAATCAGAAACCCTCCTGTACATTATTGTATGGTGCTTATTATATCATTTTCTCGAAAAAAGATACAATAAGCGGGTATTCGGAGCATTGCTGCTCAGCCCTGTTTTTATCTCACGCAAAAATGGACGCCGTTGTGGCGTCCATCGGATTTCGGCTTAATTATCCTTCAACAACTAATATTCCGTGCCCAACAGCCGGTATATGCTGCGCCTGACTGAGTGTCGTCGTCTCGATCAACTCGTCTTCATAAGACAGTCGCGCGCAGATATGCACCGTTGCGGTCTCCGGCCATCCATGCTCCATAAGGATAGCCGGAATGGTCTGCGAATTACACTGAGCATCGGTCAGCACCCCCAGCACAGCTCCCGCAGTATAGCGGACAGCCTCAGCCTCAGGTCGGCGCCCATGAAAGCTAACCAGCCGTGCGTCATGCCATGGCAGTGCCAGCCGGGCAAACGCCAGCTGTATGGCGCTGATGCCCGGTATAACAGAAATATTCTTTGCCGGGAACGTGCGGCGGATCGCATCAAGCAGTGAATAGTATCCGGGATCGCCAGACACCATGACCACCACATCCTGTGCCGCCAGCTGTCTGCCAATAAAATCCAGCACAGCCGGAATATCACTTGTAACCGCCATTGTCTGCTGACTACTGCCAGCCGGCTGTGCGAACTGTCCCAGTGCCCTCCGGCCCCCGACCAGTACCTTCGCCCCGGCAATCACCTGCCGGGCCATTGGCACCATATAATCCGGATTCCCCGGACCAATGCCTGCTACGATAATCTTATTGTTCATTGCGGCAATGCCCATCCGTATCGTTCTCCTATCTCCCTTGCCGTTTCGTCCATTCCCAGCAATTCACCCGTCAGCGTCACCATGACGGTGCCAACCTTTAACTTGCCAAACAGATAGCGCTCTGCTCGTATGCTGGCCCGCTCCGCGAGTGTCTGACAAACACATTGGCGCAGCCCGGCAGCACTCAGAACAGTCAGGGCATCCTCGGTCGTATTCGCCGCCAGCAGCCTGCTGACCTCCACCTGCGGCAGGCCGGCAGCGGCTGCATAAGCGGCCATCGTTTCCAGACGGGCATCGGCAATGCGGTTATGCGTATAAAATATTCCCGCTGCTACCTTGCTTAACTTGCCGATATGTCCAAACAGCAGCACCGATCCTGCATCGCGGTCAGCGGCCGCTTCAAGCATGAAGCCAATGAAGTTGCTCGTCTGCACCATCGCCGCCTTAGGCAGTCCCCATTGCGTCGCAATACGCTCACCAATCTTGCCCGGCACAAAAATCAGATCCGAATAGCCCGCGGCTTTCGCCACATCGATCTGCGGCACCAGCGAATTCTTGAATCCTTCTTCAGACATAGGCCGCAGCACACCGGTTGTGCCGATAATAGAAATACCACCTTCGACTCCCAGGATTGGGTTGAGCGTCTTTCTGGCCAATTCTACCCCTGCCGGGATCGATATGGTCACCGCAATCGAAACCTCATCAGTACCTAGAACCTCACGAACAGCACTGCGTATAAGCGCACGCGGCCCCGGATTGATTGACGGTTCACCTACAGGTACCGACAGGCCCGGTTTAGTGACCGTACCAATTCCCTGTCCCGCCCGGAACACTATGGTTGACGGCACTCCCGTAAGATGCTGGATCTCGGTAAAGACGGATACGCCGTCGGTGATATCCGGATCGTCACCAGAGAACTTGACTACTTCAGCCTGAATTCCTTGATCTGTGCGCACTACAGCCTTGACCGGAATATGGAGCAAAGTACCGTCGAGTGCGGTCAACTCTATTTCCTGCCATGCCGCGCCGGCTTCATAAAGCAGTGCTGCTTTTACTCCGGCAGCCGCACAAGCCCCCGTCGTATAGCCGCTGCGCAATTGTTTTGCCATGACATCACCTCATTTATTCAGCTGGCGCGACAGGAAGTCGCGGCCAAAGACCGTCAGCGTATAGTACAATCCGATCAGAAACGGGATATATTCTGCAATCAACCGCCAGCAGACCGCCATGATGCCAACAGTCCCAGCCGGTACCGTCTCACTGAACAGCAGCACAAAACCGCCCTCGGCAATGCCGGAGCCACCGGGTGTCGGGGTAAAGTACAGCAGCATATTGAGGAATATCATACGCCCCATAACGGTATACCAGTCTGCATCGGTAACACCAAGTCCCAGCAGCAGACATGGCACAACAGCATAAATGCAGAGCAGGTTCAGCCCGGACTCCACAAAGACCCGCAGCATCTGCCACGGTGCTTTCGAGAGCAGGCTGATTGCACATTTCGTATCACGGTAAAAGGCAAAGACCTTGCGCCGCCGCGTCGTTTTCATGCGCTTCGTGACCCGGACCACAACATAGTCCAGATAACCGCGCCGCGCCCCAAAGACAATACCGATAATAACGACAAAAGCCGTCAAGGTGATTGCCATGAGCGTCTGATTCGACACTCCGGGCAGGATGCCAGCATCATGCATGAAGATAAACGGCATGCAAAGTACAAGGAAAAAAATAGACAGCAACGTGCGCACAATGACGAGCACCGTCGCCTTACCGGTCGGCACGCCCGCATGACGCAGGAACATGAGCTGCGCCACGGCACCGCCTGTTGCGCCCGGCGTCAAAAGTGCCAGAAAATAGTTGCCAAATACAACCTGCACCGCCTGGTACAATGTAATCTTCTCATTTGAAATTTTTACCATATGCATCAATCGGCTGCCATCGAAGAAAAGCCCCAGGCTTACAACCAGTACGGCCAGTGCAATTGACCAGGGCTGGAACTGATTCAGATTATGCAAGGTATTGATATCAACGGTCGTATAGATGACGACCCCTGAAATCACAAGCACCAGCAGGATCAAACACACAAACCGCTTATAAAATTTATTCATTAAAACCGTCCCTCAGGATAGTTAATCGATACTCATCTCAAGCCTCAGCCAAAGTTTCCTCATGGCTGGCAAAGGCGCTGTGATTATGGATAGACTCATAATTCTCACACTCAAGCGAGAACCAGGCGAGACCTTCGAGTCCCCGCAAAGCGAGGACTGTATCACGCAGGATATCCTCGACAAATTTCGGATTCTCGTAGGCTCGCTCGGTCACATACTTTTCATCCTCCCGCTTAAGCAGTGGATAAATCGGTGAAGATCCCTGCTGTTCCAGCAGCAGAGCCAGATCTTCAATGTAAATGCACTCAATACCGCGTCTGAACCGCAGCTGGACACGGGATACCGAGCGCTGGTTATGTGCACCATAGGCTGATATTTCTTTGCTGCAAGGGCAAAGCGAGGTAAATGGCACATCGATGCCAAGCTGGAACGTCATCGGTTCACCCAGCCGCTTGCGCCCCGTAAAAAGGCAATCCAAATCGAGTATTGACGCACGGCCGCTGACCGGTGCCTGTTTATCCACGAAATACTTAAACGACAGCTCGACCTCGGCCGACTGCGCATGCAGACAAGTAAGTGCCTCCTCCAGCATCTGCTCCATCTCCTGCTCAGCCAGCGGTTTCTGTCTCCAGGGCATGAGAATCTCAAGGAAGCGGCTCATATGCGTGCCTTTGTACTCGCTGGGCAATGCAACGGTGAAACGGACACGGGCCAGCACCTGCTGGAAACCGCCTTCCTTCGTCTTGATCAGGAATGGCAGATGCGCATCCTTGATGCCAACCCGCTGAATGGCAATGCCCCGGGCATCTGCCTGGTTCTGTACATCCCGCATATCAGATTTCCCTCGTTTCGTACTCCACCGGGTCCTCTACGCCAGCCTCGGCAAAGCCGCGCAGACGCAGTTTGCAGCTGTCGCAGACGCCGCAGGCCTTCTCGCCGCCCTTATAGCAGCTATGCGTGAATTGCAGCGGCGCGCCAAGCTTGACGCCAAGCTTGACAATCTCTTTCTTGTCAAGCTGCTGCAACGGTGTCTCGATGGTGATTTTCTTACCCTCGACTGCCGTAGCTGTCGTCGCAAAATTAGCCAGCGACTGGAACTTCTCGATAAACTCCGGCCGGCAGTCCGGATAACCGGAATAGTCTACGGAATTCACACCGATATAAACATGGCTTGCACCGAGCACCTCGGCATAGCCCATCGCATAGGACAAAAAGATCATATTGCGAGCTGGTACATAGGTGACTGGAACCGTATCACGGTCCACATCTCCGTCCGGTACGTCAATCTGCGTATCCGTCAGTGCCGAGCCGCCAATGTCTTCCATATTCGTCTCGATGATCAGGTGCTTTTTGACTCCGTAGAACTCCGCGATCTTCTTGGCGCCGGTGAGCTCAATGCTGTGGCGCTGGTGATAGTTGAAGCTGATCGGATAGACCTCATAGCCCTTGCTCTTCGCAACGGCCATGCAGGTACAGCTGTCAAGACCGCCTGATAATAATACGACTGCTTTTTCCATTTTATCGGTACTCCTTGTTCTCAATTTGCCCGGACTCAGCCCCGGATGGCTTTGATAGCTTCCGCTGCATCCCCAGCGCCGTAAATGGCACTGCCAGCCACGATGATATTCGCGCCTGCCTGACGGACCAGCTTGCTTGTCTCGGCATTGATGCCGCCGTCCACCTCGATATCACAGTCAAAATCCATATCCTGAATCGTATGATAGAGCATATGAATTTTCTCCAGCTGCGACTCGATGAATTTCTGTCCGCCAAAGCCAGGATTAACGGTCATGATGAGGACCATGTCTACATCAGCTATGAGTTCTTCAATCATAGCGAGCGATGTGCCCGGATTAAGGGCAATGCCTACCTTGCATCCAGCAGCTCTGATCTGCTGAATGATCCGGTGATGATGACGCGCTGCCTCCACATGGAATGTGATGATATCCGCACCAGCCTCAGCAAAAGCCTCAATCTGATTCTCTGGATGATCAACCATCAGATGCACGTCAAATACAGCCTTGCTGGTTGCCCGCAGGCTCTTGACCACCGGCGACCCCAGCGTGATATTCGGCACGAAACTGCCGTCCATGACGTCGATATGCACATATTCAGCTCCGGCGTCGGTCACTTTTTGGACCTCATCGGCCAGGTGAGCAAAATCGGCGGACAGGATGGATGGAGCAATTTTAATCATTTATATTCCTTCTTTCGTGCAAGTTGTTGATTTGACTTGATTTCTTCGTAGATATTCACATAGGCATCATAGCGTTCCTGCGTAATTGTCCCCGCCCCCACAGCGGCCTTGACCGCGCAGTCCGGCTCATGCGTATGACTGCAGGGAGCAAAGCGGCAGGTATCGAGCTGCGGTTTGAACTCCGGAAAATAGCCCGGCAGGTTCTGGATATCCAGCTCCGTAAGCTCCATCGCCGAAAAGCCCGGCGTATCGACAATGAATCCATCGCCATATGGCAATAGTTCCGCTACGCGCGTCGTATGCCGGCCACGCTTGATCTTCTCACTCACGTGGCCGGTCGTCAGCTGCAGATTCACATCAATGCAGTTAAGCAATGAGGACTTGCCGACACCGGAAGGACCGGCAAAGACGGTTGTCTCCCCCGCCAACTGCTGCCGCAGGGTATCAAGCCCCTGTTTTTCTTTGGCTGACACACGCAGGACCCGATAACCAATCGACTCATAGTCCTGCAGGAACGTATCCGCATCCCCATCGTAGAGATCCGTTTTATTGACACAGATCGTGATTTTAGGAATACCAGACCACTCAGCCAAGACAAGGAAGCGATTGAGCAGCAGCGGATGCAGATCTGGCTGGGCAGCCGCAAAGGTCAGCATCACCTGCGTAATATTAGCGACCGCGGGCCGGCGGAGCATGCTGACCCGTGGCAGTTGTTCCTCGACAACGCCACTGCCATCATCCAGCCGGGAAATAAGTACCTGATCGCCCGGCACCACCCCGACGCTTTTCCTCGTCTTCCGGAACTTGCCACGAAGCTTGCAGGCAATAAGGTCTCCCCCTGTTTGCACGTAGAAAAAGCTGTTATAGGCTTTGATAACCCGGCCCTGCTGCCGGCCCTCCGCCAATCCGCTTTGCTGCTCTTGCATTAACGCTCCTTTACTCAGCGGCTTTTACTGGACTCATTCTTGCCCGGTACCACTGCATTATCGTTCTTATCATTATTCTTGTTGTTATCCTTTGTATCCTTGGCGGAATCTTTTCCCTCTTCGGCAATTACCAGACTGATGGATGCACCGTCGGCAACATCACTGCCGCCAGACGGGCTCTGGCTGATGACCGTACCAGCCGCCTGCTTGCTGGCCTGACGGGATACGCTGCCGACCCTAAAGCCGGCACTGCTGATCGCACCGCGGGCAGCATCCAGTGGCAGCCCCGTTACATCCGGTACCGAGGCTTTCTTTTCCTTCTTGCCCTTGCTGACGGTAATGTCGACGCTCTTGCCACGGCTGACTTTACTGCCGGCTCTTGGATCGGTCCCAATGACGGTACCAGCTTCCTCATCAGAATTTTTCTCGTAGACAGACCCCACCTTAAGCCCCATCTTCTCCAACTTAGCAATAGCATCACTCTTGCTCAGTCCTTTGAGGTCTGGCATATCCACACTCTCGCCGCCCTTGCTGACATATATGGTAACCATCCGCTCTTCTTTGACTTTCGAACCAGCCTCCGGCGTCTGGGACACAACCGACCCGACCGGTACATCTGCGTCAAAAGTCTCAGCAACATTGACACGCAGCTTCTTATCCTCTAGGATCTGGCGCGCCAGTACCATCTGTTTGCCCGTGACATCAGGGACTACAACTTCCGCCGTGCTCCAGAACTTACCAAAGCTCAGGAAAGCACCCACGAAAAAGCCCAGCAGCAGAACCGTCACCAGTCCGGCTATAAACTTCTTGGATTTGAATACCGATCGCTCCGGCTCTGAATCTTCATATGCCGGCTGATTCGGCTGACGGCGCGAAGGCATCGACTGCGCGGGATCTTGTACCCGGGGCAGAACCTGCGTGGCATAAAGATCCTGCTGGGGAGCCGCGTAACCTGTACCTCCCCCCAGCATCTGTTCAGCCTGAGCAATATCATGTACCAGCTCATCGCTGCCCGGCCGTATCGCAGGATCTTTGCTCATCGCCCGCGATACAATAGCCTCCACTACTG
>JAGPMW010000029.1 GCA_018052705.1 Selenomonas sp.
CACGCTTGGCAGTGTACTGCGGAGCACGGCCATGGTTGCTTTTTCGCATCGGCGTACCTCGCCGGAGTTCGTAAAAGACAGTCGTATGAGCACAGCCAACTTCAGCAGCGATACTACGAAGAGAAAAACCTTTCTGATAAAGCGCCTGAATCATTCCACGTTCTTCCAATGAAAGGTGTCTGCCAGATTTACGTACATCCTCGATTGTGTTAAAATGGGCTTGATCCATAGTGATTGCTCCTTTGTTGATGATTTGTCGTAAAACCATTTTAACACGGAGAGTCACTATGGATTTTTATTTTTGATTAACTGTTCAATTTCATTTTACAACTGACCGACGGAATAAAATAGATAAAATCGTCGTTAGCAGGCAGGAATTTTCCGCTATATGGGGAATATAAATAATGTGTACGAGCACAATACTGTGCTGCCGCTGATTGATCGAGGAGGAATGCATTCATGCTGGAAGAACTCAAACAGAAAGTCTACGAAGCAAATATGCTGCTGCCCAAGCATAATCTGGTCACGTTTACCTGGGGTAATGTGTCCGGGATCGACAGGGATAAAGGGCTGTTTGTCATCAAGCCGTCAGGTGTCGACTATGAGACGATGAAGCCGGAGGACATGGTGGTCGTTGATCTCGATGGTAATAAGGTTGAGGGTGATCTCAATCCATCATCGGATACCGAGACGCATCGCATCTTTTATCAGAAGTTCCCGAATATCGGCGGCGTTGTGCATACGCATTCCCGTTGGGCTACGATCTTCTCGCAGGCTGGACAGGGCGTCCGTGCCTATGGCACGACGCAGGGCGACTACTTCTATGGTGAGATTCCCTGTACGCGCGATATGACGGCTGAGGAAATCAATGGAGCCTACGAGTACAATACTGGCGTAGTCGCTGTTGAACGTTTTGAGAAGTATGGACTGAACCCGGACGATGTTCCGGCGGTGCTGATCAAGAACCATGGCCCTTTCACTTGGGGCACGGACTGTTTAAATGCCGTTCATAATGCGGTGGTCCTTGAGGAAGTTGCGATGATGGCATTCCATACGCAGCTGCTTACGAGTGACCGTGACAGCATGCCGCAGGTGCTGCTTGACAAGCATTTCCTGCGTAAGCATGGACCCAATGCCTACTACGGACAGAAAAAAAAATAATCAAATGACAGGAAACGGTCAGGGAGGTCGACAGTGATCTTCTCTGACCGTTTTTTATGCCGATATTCCTGCTCCCCGACCGGTTAGACCTTTACTGTGCTTTTGAATGGCTGTATACATTACGGGAATATTTACAATGTATTAAAATGTGGTATAATAGATATTATTACATGTTCACTGTGAGCGCACATTAATAGGAAAAAATATTTATACGAGGAGCAATCATTATGAAAAACGGAGACAATGAGTTTATGCAGCACGATTTACGGCTGCCTGAACTCACCGTCCGGGGGATGATTCTTGGTGCGGTTCTGACGATTATCTTTACTGCATCGAATGTCTATCTCGGCCTTAAAGTCGGACTTACCTTTTCATCGGCAATTCCGGCAGCAGTTATATCGATGGCCATCCTGAAAATGGCAAAAGGCTCGAATATCCTGGAAAATAATATGGTGCAGACGCAGGCTTCGGCAGCGGGTACGCTGTCCGCCATCATCTTTATCATTCCGGGTATGCTTATGATCGGTTATTGGCAGGGCTTTGAGTTCTGGCAAACTTTGCTGGTATCGGCCTGCGGCGGCTGTCTGGGCGTACTCTTTACGATTCCGCTGCGCCGGGCGATGGTTGTCCATAGCGATCTGGCCTATCCGGAGGGCGTGGCTGCAGCGGAGATCCTCAAAGTTGGCTGTAACGCAAATCAGGATAGCAAGCAGGGAAGCGGGCTTAAAGAAATTATGTCCGGCAGCTTCGTGGCTGGATTTGTCGCTTTGTGCTCGAGTGGGTTTCATGTTCTGTCAGATGGACTGTCGCTGTGGTTTCATGTCGGCAAGGGCATGACGCAGTTTCCAATCGGTTATTCGACGGCATTGGTCGGAGCCGGTTATCTGATCGGTATTGCGAGCGGGCTGGCTATGCTGGTCGGCATTCTTATCGCGTGGGCAGGTTTTGTGCCGTATTACACGATAACAGGGATACTGCCGGATGGCATGACGATGCAGAAGTTCGCCGGGTCAGTCTATCAGCAGCGGGTTCGTCTGATTGGTGCTGGTGCGATGGGCGTGGCGGCTATATGGACGCTGATGACGCTTGCAAAGCCGGTCATCGATGGAGTCAAGGAATCAATTGCCGCTGTCAGTATGCCGGAAGCAGATAAGGGCAAGCACCGCATGGATATCGATATGTCCATCAAGAGTGTAGTTGGTGTATTCATCGTCACGGTTATTGGCCTGCTGGGCATCTTTTATGCCTTTGTGAGCCCTGAGCAGCTGCCGATGGGCCAGACACTGACTTTTGTTGTGGTTGGCGTTTGTGTGGCTGTACTTATGGGCTTCTTTGTTGCCGCAGCTTGTGCTTATATGGCGGGTCTGGTCGGTACGTCTTCCAGTCCAATCTCGGGTATCGGTATATTGGGGATCATCGTGGCATCGCTTGTGATGTATGCTTTGTGCTCTTCTTTCGGTATTTTCAGTCTGCCGGGGGGCGAGAAATTCGCGACGGCAACGGCAATTTTTACGACCTCTATTATTGTTGCCATTGCCTGTATCTCCAATGATAACATGCAGGATCTCAAGACCGGTTATCTTGTTGGTGCTACGCCGTGGCGTCAGCAGGTGGCGCTGCTGCTTGGCTGTATCGTTGGTGCGATTGTCATCGCACCGGTCCTGAATCTGCTTTATGAAGCCTATGGCTTCCCAGGCGCATTGCCAAGACCGGATATGGATCCGTCGCAGGCTCTGGCTGCACCGCAGGCTGCGCTCATGACGACCATCGCGCAGGGCATTTTTTCAAGCAAGCTGGCTTGGGAGTATATCTATCTTGGCATCGGCCTTGGTGTCGTGCTGGTCATTGTTGATCTGCTGCTTAAGCGCAATACGCGCAGTCTCTGTCTGCCACCGCTTGCCGTTGGCATGGGCATTTATCTGCCGCCATCGGTACAGACTCCGTTGGTTATCGGCGCCGTTATGGGATATTTCCTCAACAAGAAGCTAAAGGCGCGGGGAAATAAGGAGGCAGAGGCTGATGGCAAGCGTCGTGGAACGCTCTTTGCTTCTGGCCTCATTGTTGGTGAGTCCATCATTGGTGTGCTATTGGCTGGACTTATCGTCATCTCGGTATCCAGCAGTGGCAGCGAGAATCCGTTGTCACTGGTTGGCAAGGATTTTGGCGATACGGCTGAGATGCTGGGGCTGGTTGTGTTACTGGCGACATTAGCTATCTTCAGCAAGGTCGTACTTGGAAGTAAGCGTAACTAACAAAATAACAGAAGGCCCTTCCTCGATGATGGAAGGGCCTTTTGCATGCCGGTGTATATCCTGCTGCCGGACAGGAATAAAACGGGGCAGCCCCAAAGGGCTGCCCCGTCTGTTAATGATTTGTTACTGTACGTTCATGGAAAGTTCGATGAACTTGTTGGCCAGTTTGGCTTTCTGCAGAACTTCTTCTGTGATGTCCTGACCTGCCTCGACGATAACGATGCCATTGTCCATCTTGATCGTGCGGGCAGCTTTTTTGCCAAGCAGGAACCGACGATGGCGCTCCTCGGTTGCTTTATCAGCTGCGGCCTGCTTAGTCGTGTCGGCAGCTGGAGCTGTTTTGGGTGCTTCCGTCTTCGGTGCTTCTTTTTTTGGCTCGGCTTTTGGTGCTTCGTGCGCCGGTTCAGTCTTAATGGTTTCAGCCTTGGCCGGCTCTGCTTTTACCTCTGGCTTTGCCTCCACTTTGGGCTCGGCTTTGACTTCCGGAGCAGCTTTTATTTCCTCTGCTTTCGGTGCTGGAGCAGCTTTTGGCATTACAGAATCATTTTTTTTTTCCGCGCCAGCTGGGTCGATGACCGTTACCTGCTTGCCGAAGATAGAGATCTGGTCGCAGGTGATATCAGAGGATGTACCATCGGGGGCAGTAATCTCGCATTTTTCAATTTTACCATCGTCGCCGATGTAGAGTTCTGAGATATTGCCCTGAATTGTACCGGATTTTGTGATTGCCTTAGTACCGATGACGCGAATGTTTTCGTCGAGCAGGTTCTCAAAGTCACCGGCATCGTCCAGCGTCAGGATATTCTCGCTGTTCGTAATCGTGACGGCATCATCACCAATGGCAATGACAGAGTCATATGGGATGAGCTTAACGCCGCGGTACCAGTCAGCATCTTCAATGGTGATGGCGGCGACCAGACCGTTTTTGGCGTCGATGAGCAAGGTCTTGCTCATACCGAGCTCGCGGCCTTCGGTAATGCTGATGATCGGGAGACCAAGGATTTCTACACTTTTCTTCATGAATACTCCTCCATTGTATTAACTGCTCTGCTGACTCCGCTGCAAGAACTCGTCCTCGATTTCCTGCATGATCTCGCTCGAGATCTTCGGGAATGGTGTTGAGAGCGCATGGTGTTTGGATAATATATCCTGAACGCTGCCAAGATAACGGATGTTCTTAGTGAACTCCCTTTTCATAGCATCGTTAACGGCGATAATAGGCATATTCAGTGCTTTGATATAAGTACTGATGGCCTCATGGTAACTAGCCTGATCTTTATACAGGTTGCCGAGCTCAATGACGAGGAATGGCGTGTAGCTGTCCTCGGGGTAGCGGGCAATGGCCTGTTGGTAGGCGCAAATTGCGGCATCAGGTATCTGTTGCTGATGTTCATAGGCATAGTCAAGAATGGAATCCAGCGAATCCATCGCTTCGATTTTGGCAATATAGCTGGTCTGCCTGGCCGCACGGTCTGCTTTTTCTGCTTCGGCTTTACGAGCGGCTTCTTCCACTGCTTTTTGGCGGGCAGCATCTTCTGCTGCAGCTTTGAGAGCGGCTTGTTTTTTGACAGTTTCTTCCATGGCTTTTTGTCGGGCAGCTGTCTCGGCGGCTTCTTGCGCTGCTTTGGCGTCAATGGCTGCTTGCCGGGCCTTCAAACGGGCGGCGGCAGCCGCTGACGCTTCCTGATCCTGTGACATTGTATCTTGAGCCGGATCTTTGTCGGGGGCGACCTTATCGGCTGATGACACTAGTGGCTCTTCGGCGGGCAATATTTCAGTTGGCAAGGCTTTCCAGGAACCTGGTGGAGCCTGCATATCAGCCGCAGCTATGACAGGAGTGACGGAGGCTGCATCTGTCGCATCGGTCGTTTTAATCGCAGCTTCCTCACGGCTGAGCAGCTTTTCGTTGAAGAAGGTGACCAGAGCTGCAGCTAAAATGACCAGCAGACCCAGGTAGACGTAATGCGCCCGGTCAAGGAAAGGGCTCATAGAGATAGCCGCGCCGTTGACGATGAAGGCCATTACCGCACAAAGCACCAGAGATGACCATTTCATCTCGATATCAAAGAAACGGCAAAGTCGATAGATGAGGGAGATGCTGATTGCCATGATCGAGCCTGTTACCAGGATAAACATCATGTTTCTCACTTCTTCCTGTGTATGGTAATAATCCCATCACATCTACTTAGTTTCGACATATTCGGACGAAATCCTGCAAGAAACGCAAGCCACGCCAGTAATATTACAATCTTATTATAGCATATTGCCGGTGCGGCAGAAACTTTCAGGCAGAAACTTTTTCTATTTAGTGCTTTTGGAGGATTTTGACGGAATTTTATAGTATAATAAAGGGCAATAGAAAGGAACGATTGCAATATGATATTTGAGCAGGAGGCTGTCATTCATCATGGGAGCGGCGTCCATGCCCGTATTGCCGCTATGATCGTGCAACGGGCCAAAGAACTGAGCGAAAAATACGGAACGCCACTTTATCTGCGCAGTGAGCGCAGTGAGCGTTGCGAGATGCGCAGCCTTATGAAGCTTGTGGCTCTCAAGATTGCCTGTGGCGATTCGGTATTCGTGGCAGCTGAGGGCGATGAAGGCCGTCAGGCCGTCTATGCAATGGTGAAATTCCTCGAAGGCGATTTCGAGATGAATGAACCGCAGGAGATTCATGAGATGGATCTTCTGCTGCATGAGAATGCCCTGATGCAGGAACGCCTGCAGATGATACTTGAGGCCGTGCAGGATGGGATCTGCGTTGTTGAGCGGACCGGAGCGATTACCTATGTTAATCCGTCTTATCTGCGCATTGTCCACAAGACACCGGAGATGGTGATTGGGCAGAATGTATTCGATACGGCGCCGGATGGCAACCGTTCGGGCGTGCTGCGTTCGGGCGTAGCGCGTATTGGCAGCATCAGTCACAAGAAGGATGGCACAACAGTTGTAGCGAATGTTAATCCGATTTTCAGCGATGGAGAGATCGCGGGTGTCGTATCGGTTATCAAGGATATCACTGAGTTACAGAATCTGATGGCCCGGCTTAGTCAGGTATCGGCCCGGGCTGATTATCTGGAGCAGGAACTGTTGCGGACCAAGAAGACGGCACAGGCGTTCAAGAACTATATCGGTAAGAGTGGCAAGGTGGTCGATGTACTGGCACTGGCCTCCAAGGCTGCCGGGTCATCGGCGACGGTACTGATCCGGGGCGAAAGTGGTACCGGTAAAGAAGTTATCGCCGAGGGTATCCACTATGCCAGTGAGCGGCGGCGTGGCCCATTTATCCGGGTGAACTGCGGCGCCATACCTTGTGCGCTGCTTGAGTCTGAGCTTTTTGGACATGAGAAAGGTGCTTTTACTGGGGCTGTGAAGCGCAAGCTTGGCAAATTTGAGTTGGCCGCACATGGCACAATCTTTTTGGATGAGATTGGTGAGATGGACCGGAATATGCAGGTCAAACTGCTGCGGGTTCTTCAGCAGAAGGAATTTGATCGTGTGGGCGGGGAAGAGACCGTTCGTGTGGACGTGCGTATTATCGCTGCGACGAACCGGCATCTGGAGGAAATGGTGAAGGATGGTTCTTTTCGCGATGACCTGTATTACCGTCTGAATGTTATTCCTATCATTTTGCCGCCGCTGCGCGATCGTGTTGATGATATTCCGCTTTTAGTTGAGCATTTTATTGAAAAAATTAGTGCTGAAAGCGGCCGGCCGACCCGTGGTATTACGCCGGAGGCCATGGATGTGCTCATGAGCTATAAATGGCCGGGGAATGTCCGTGAGCTGGAGAATGTCATTGAGCGCGTGATTACGCTGATGGATAATGATCAGATTACGGTGGCGTCATTGCCCTCCTATATAAAGGGCGAGCTGGCCGTGCGTGAGGTTCAGGATTTTGCGGCCGGCGTAACCGTACTGCCATGGGAAGACTATGAACGGCAGATTATTGCCAATGCCTTGGAGCAGTGTGGCAGTTTTAATGCGGCTGCTAAAATGTTGAAGATTACCCATAAAACGGTAGCAGCTAAAGCGAGAAAATATGGCTTGGTATAATTTACCAGGCATTAGAAGAAATTGCCAATAATTGGCTGCGTTTTGGTAATTTTTACCAAAACGCGTAATATGAATCGGATATAAGTCCAACCACATTCGTTATGTCTTTTGCTGCCTCCTTATTTTTACTGGGGAGAGCAGGAAAAATATAAAAATTTCCCAACCAGCAAAAGTTGGCACAGCATTTGCATTATTTAAAGATAGTTAAAAAGTTCGTGCTGACGCCTGCAGGCCAGGAAAGAAGCAGTGTTTTATTTTTAGATGGGAGAGATTTCAATGACTCAGGAAACGATTACGATTGAGAACAAAACTGGTATCCACGCTCGTCCGGCATCTATCTTCGTTCAGACGGCAACGAAATTCAAGTCCAAGGTCCAGATCCAGGCTAAAGGCAAGACGGTTGATGCCAAGAGCATCCTCATGATCATGAGCATGGGTCTTGTAAAAGGCACAGAGATTACGATTGTTGCTGATGGTCCGGATGAGGCTGAGGCAGCTAAAGCATTGAAGGATCTCGTTGCATCTAAGTTCGGCGAGGAGTAATTCCTGCAAGAATTGAATCGCCTTCTTCCAGGGATTGGAAACTTTCTCTGGAGGAAGGCTTTTCGCGCGAGTTGAACTAATATTTCGATAGTTTTCGTAACAAGCACACGTAGAATGATGGGGACGTTATTTTCAGGGGGAAAAGAAAATGGCAGAAACGATTAGAGGCAAGGGCGTAATTTCCGGTATAGCTATGGGCAGAATCATGCTGGCCGGTCAGAACCTGGATGGCTATCTGGTGAACTATCAGCCGGAAGCGAAAGAGACCGAGCTGCAAAAAGCACAGGCTGCTCTGACGGCAGTAGCAGAGGTGCTGCATGAGAGCATTGAGCGTTTGAAAAAACAGGAGATGACAGAGCAGGCGGCAATCATGGAAGCTCATCGTATGATGGTGCAGGATCCGATGATGGCACAGAAGATCGAGGAGAAGCTCGACGAAGAAGCGAGTGCACCGCAGGCTGTGCTTAAAGCTGCTGAGGAGCAGGCGCAGATGTTCGAGTCGATGGAAGATGAGTATTTTGCAGCTCGTGCTGTTGACTTGCGTGATGTCGGCAAGCGTATTGCCAAGTACATCCTGGGCGTCAAGGAGCCGGAACTTGGCGACGGAAAAGTCATCCTTTGCGGCCGTGAGATTGAGCCGTCCGTCATCGCCGGCATGCCGACAGACAAGATTGCTGGTGTACTGCTGGGGTCAGGCAGCACCACGGCCCATGCTGTCATTATTGCCAAGGCCCGTGCAATTCCCACCATTGTCGGTTTGAATAAAGAAGATCGCATTGATGAGATTGCGGATGGCGACTATGTTATTGTCGACGGCGAGCGTGGCGAGATCGTCATCAATCCGAGTGAGGCTGACAAGGCTGGCTACAATGACAAGATCAAGAAACAGCAGGAGCTGGCCGCTCACTATGCCCAGCTCAAGGATCTGCCGGCAGTTACGACCGATGGTGTGAAAGTTGAGCTCATGGCCAACATTGGCACACATATGGATGTCGATAATGCACTGAAATATGGCGCTGAAGGTGTCGGCCTGTTTCGTTCTGAGTTTGTGTTCATGGGCCGTCAGGATATCCCGAATGAGGATGACCAGTTCAAGGCCTATAAGGAAGCTGTCGAGAAATGCAAGGGCAATCTCTGTGTTATTCGTACGATGGATATCGGTGGCGATAAACCGCTGCCGTATCTCAATATCCCGACTGAGGAGAACCCATTCCTGGGCTACCGTGCCGTCCGTATCAGCCTGCAGCGCAGCGATCTCTTCCTGCCACAGCTGAAGGCAATCCTGCGTGCCGGCAAGTTTGGCAAAGTTGGCATCATGGTTCCGATGGTTATCAATGTTGCGGAGTTCAAGAAAGTTAAAGAGTTTATCGAGGAAGCTAAGCTGGAATTGACGCATGAAGGCAAAGCCTTTGCTGAGGATGTCCAGGTTGGTATCATGGTTGAGACTCCGGCTGCTGCGATTATGACGCCGGTACTTGCCAAGTACGTAGACTTTTTCTCGATCGGTACGAACGATCTGGTTCAGTACACGCTGGCCTGTGACCGTGGCAATGCGAACATCGCGTATCTCTATAACCACTTTAATCCAGCTGTATTGCGTCTGATCCAGCGGACGATTACCAGTGCCCGCGAGAACGGTATCTGGGCCGGTATGTGTGGCGAGATGGCGAGCGACCCGAATGCAGCTGTACTGCTGATGGCCATGGGAATCAGCGAACTTTCCATGAGTGCACCGTCTATTCCGCGTGTCAAGGAAAAGATCCGCAACATCAGCTCAATCAAAGCGAAAGAGATCCTGGCCGATGTCATCGAGATGGAAGATGGGGACGAGATCAAAGCCTATTTGGCCAAGATTGTCTGATCTGCCCTGATATATCGTTCAAGAAAAAAACAGCCTTTCCGGCAAACGGGAAGGCTGTTTTTGATATGACCGTATTTATCTATGGCGGCTTCTTGCAGCAGAAAATGAAAGAAGCTGTGTATAACTTATAGATTATTCATAAGTTATACACAGCTTTTATATGCTTTGGGGATAAATATGTGGATAAGATGGCGATTGTTAAGTTGCTGATGCTTCAGGCAGACGGGATATTACCCGGGCGCCGGCAGCAGCGGCAGCTTTTTCAGCAAGCACCTGTGTGGCATCGATGAAGCGGCCTTTCAAATGGTACATATTGACCGCTACGGGGACTTCCGTACAGCCAAGAATAAATGCTTCGGCTCCGGCATCAGCCATATCGGTCAGAACCTGCTCGACCCTGCTGGAATCATAGTCTTTCCTGCCAGCCTTTACACCAGCGTAGATCATGTCATGGATGGCTATTTCCTGTATTTCAGTCGGTTGAATCGTCCTGATACCGACCCGTTTTAGGGCGCGCTGGTAGATTCCGGCATGGCAGGTTCCGGCCGAAGCTAGTAATCCAACCTGATGAAGTCCCTGATGACTGCAGAAAGCTGCGGTGGCATCTATCATACTGATGACCGGGATTTTTAGTTCTGGCAGCATAAGCGGCAGGAAAAAATGGGCGGTATTGCAGCCCATGATGAGGAAGTCTGCTCCTTGAGCTGTCAGACGGTCGGCAGATCGCAAAAGTTCAGGCACAGGACTCGGTCCCTGACCCAGTATAGCCGCAGTGCGGTCTGGGATTGCGGTGTTGTTATCGACGAGAATATGGATATGTTCCTGGTCTTCATGGGCTGCCGTAGATTCGATGATTTTCTGCATCAGGTCCACAGTTGCCATGGGCCCCATACCGCCGATGATTCCTATCGTTTTCATCATATATGCTCCTTTTTCTATACGGTTGGATTTCGTCTGCTGCAGAACTTTATATCTTGCTATTAGGATACCATTGGTATAGCATATAAACAAATACATATAACTTTACAGTGACTATAAGATAAATCTATATATATAAGGAGATAATATTCATGTTTCAGGGAATGGACTATGTTTACGCCGTTTGGCGCGAGCGGAGCTTCTCGGCTGCCGCACGTAAGCTGTTTGTATCACAGCCGGCGTTGTCGGCTGCCGTGAAGAAGGCTGAAGCGGAGCTCGGGCTGCCAATATTTGACCGTACATGTACACCGCTGCAACTCACGGATGCCGGTAAAGCCTATATTGAGTCTGCGGAGCAGGTTTTTCGGATTCAGCGGGACTTGAGCCGTTACTGTCATGATCTGGCTGGCCTGGAGAGTGGTACACTATCGTTGGGGGGGACGAATTTCTTTGCGTCTTGTTTCCTGCCGGCAATGATTCAGGCGTTCAATCAAAAATATCCGCAGATCCAGCTCACGGTCACGGAGTCGGATTCTGCGGATCTTTATCAGAAGCTGTCACAGGATGCGCTTGATATCATTGTAGATAGTGGCACCTGTGACGCAGCCCTGTATGATATTGTGCCGTTCTATACGGATCATCTGCTGCTGGCAGTGCCGGTTGGCAATCCAATTCATTCGCGATTTCCTGCATGCTGTCTGACACGGCAGGATGTCATTGATGGTCGTCATCTCGAGCCTGAGGTTCCTATCGTGCCACTGCCGGAATTCGCCGATGTGGATTTTTTGCTGCTCGGAAAGGGAAATGATATGTATCGGCGTTCTCGAGGGTTGTTTCAATCGGCGGGAATTACGCCGCGGGTCCGCTTGTATCTCAATCAGCTGATGACCGCCTTTCATATGGCTCGCCAGGGCCTCGGCGCTACATTTCTGACAGATACACTGGTCAGCCTGTCACTGCCGACAGACCGGCTGCTCTATTATCGGCTGTCAGGTCATCTGGCTGTACGGGAGACTTTCCTGGCCATGCAGCACAAAGGCTATCGAACCAAAGCGATGGCAGGTTTTCTGGCCAGTTCGCTGGCACTTTATGAGCAGATGCCAGCGGAGAGGTTATGATTGAGGGCTTATTTCCGCGCCGCATCAAATAGGGCCAGAATGAATTTCTTGGTGTTGATATGCACCTGCTGCATAGAAGGTTTTTCTTCGTCTTCAATCAGTTTCATGGTATTGCGTATGTCGGTATAGTCGAAATATAATGGTGCATATTCTTCGAATTTTGGATTGGTATAATCGACAGCTCCCATCGTGGCCAAATTGATATGGGCCTGATAAATGGTACGGCGCAGTCTTTGTTCCATGGCTTTTGCTTCCTTAGCCGCATCGGCGGTTCCCGGTCGGCTTTGGGCGACCGTCATGAAGATCGTTTTGAGCGATGGGGTCGTATTGACCGGCTGCTTGTCGAGAACCTGCAGGATGTCGAGCAGATCGGTTGTTCCTGGTGCACCAGCAATGCCCATATCTTTGAGGATGGATTCACCGTGCTGACGTATGCCCGAGCGAGTGACCGGAGCAGGTGCAGACTGCGGTGAGAGTGAGGCCAAAGAGTGCTGGAGGTTCTGTGCAAAGCTTTCAAGCCGCAGATGTTCACTGACGTTGCGCAGGATACTGACAATCTCGTTCCGGTTCAATGGCTTGGTGATGTAGTAATCTACACCGTATTCATAGGCTTTGCCGACCAGATCTTTGCTTTCGACCTGAGAGAGCATGATGATCTTGCCGGTGAAGCCTGTTTTGATTTTTGTTACGGCCTGGATGCCGTCAATTCCGGGCATCAGCATATCAATGATGAGAATATCAATCTGCCGCATTGCCAGAAGGGCATTGCTGAGTGTGGCAGCAGAAGGCAGGGATTCGACGACAGTTCCCAGACGATAGTCTTCGATAATGTCCTGCAGCATCATGCGAATGGCATCGTCGTCGTCAATGATCATAATATTCATAGTGTTGATCCTTTCGTTTCCGTATCGTTCTTTTTATGGAGTTTGTGGCAGGGTAAATGAATTTCGCAGGTGACGCTGTCTTTGCCGTCTGAGTCCATGGTGATGCTTCCACCAAGTGCCTCGGTCTGATGCTGTACATACGATAGACCAACACCACTGGAGGCCTTGCCCGTGCTGTCGAACTTCGTTGTGTAGCCCGGACTGAATATTTGTGTGAGACGCCGTGCAGGGATGAAACTGCCGGTATTACTAAGATGGATATGCAGGAGGTCATCGCCATTGCCACCAGTAATCTCGATAGCTATCGTGCCATGGTGTTCGATCGCTTCGACGGCGTTGGCGACGAGGTTATTCAGGATAGACAGTAATAGAAAGACGTGAAGCGGGGGCAGACGCTTGGGAACAGTGACCTGGAAGTTGATGTCTTTGTTCAGGGATCGGGCATATTTCTGTTGGGTATGCACCAGCAGGCGGGTAATCTGATCTGGTGGCAGGTAGTCATCGACATGGCGATTATTGGTGAGTTCCTGCAGTCCGGCAAAGATTCTTTGATGATTTTTCTTGATTTCGTGACATTCACCGGCCAGGCGCAGAACCTCTTGAGCCAGTGCGCGGTCATTATCTGATTTTGCTTTGGCGGTCAGCTGATCATAGATCTTATAGCAGTCATGTGTTACGGATTCAGCACTTTGCAGAGAGCAGTGCAGCTCGAATACTTCTTCATACAGGCTGGAGATCAGCAGTGACAGTCTATCCTTTTCTTTTGTCTTGCGGGTCAGCCGTACTTCTGTATTGTAGAGCTGGAACAGGAAGAAAAAGGACAGGATGAAGAAGCAACGCAGTACTGCAATGAGGAACAGCCGCAGCAGCATACCCAGTGTAAAAACCTCTTTTTCCTGATAGGAAATGGCATTCATAGCCGCCAGCTCGCCGACACTTGCGAAAACTTCGGCAATGATGGCCCAAAAGGCAATCTCCAATGCCTGCTCATAGATAGATCGTCGCGATAGCTGGGGCAGTGCAAAGAACAAAGCATAGCAGAAATAATAGAAGAAACTGGGCGCATGAGCCGTCAAAGCCGGCCCAAAAGGGATGCCGGAGAAAATGTCGAGGCCGGTGCGGAAGAACATGACGGCCAATCCGGCAGCACAACCAGTAGCCAGACGGGGAAAGTTGCGCAGCCAGAGCAGGAACAGCAGGAAGACTGGTGAGCCGAAGCTGACGCGAAATGAGGAAAAGTCTCCATTAAATGGATGAAATTTTGGCTCGCCCGCTAAAGGGACCAGCATCAGCATGAAGAGGAAGACCAACCAGTCCTGCCGGGTTCGTTTATTTTGATTCATGCAAAATCTCCTTGTATACAGTATACGCAAATAAGGGACATGTGTCTATAAAGGAAAGATAATAAAGAGTTATATAAAAATAAATGTCGGCAATGCATCGGATTTTGTAGTTTCTTATAGTTGCTTAGTTATATTAATACCATCAATACCATCAATTAAATCATAAGTCAAACAGCAATCATCATTACGGATTTATTTTGACAGTGATTAAGGAGGGTATTATCATGTCAGACTCAAACAAAAATCAGGGGCTTAGCCCACTGTTCCGAGGCCTCATGTGTGTGGCCATCGGTGCAATCATCTGGTTTATTCCGGCGCCAGCTGGTGTCGGACCGCAGGCTTGGGGCCTGCTGGCAGTATTCATGGCAACCATTGCAGGTTTCATCCTTCAGCCGATGCCAATCGGTGCAATTGCCATCATTGCCTGTGCACTGTTGCCAGTGCTTGGTATTATGAATGCAGGCGATGCCTTGGCTGGGTTCTCGAACACCACCATCTGGTTGATCGTCTCGGCCTTCATGTTTGCTGAAGGCTTCATTAAAACGGGCCTTGGCAAGCGTATCTCTTACATGCTCTTGTCGAAATTCGGCAGCAGCTCCCTACGTGTCGCCTATGTCATGAGTGTTGCTGATTTTGTCATTGCACCGTTCACGCCGTCCAACACGGCTCGCGGCGGCGGCATTATCTATCCGATTGTCCGCAGTGTCACTGCAGCGCTGGGCGCAGATGCCGAAAAGGGAACGAATACCCGTACCGGTGCATTCCTGATGTACAGCTCCTATGCGGCTGTTATCACATCGGCCTGCATTTTCCTGACGGGTGCTTCGAATAACGTGCTCTGCAACACGCTGGCACAGGAAATCTTTGGAACGTCCATCGGCTGGGGCTCATGGTTCGCAGCCTGCATTATTCCGGGTCTTATCCTGAGTATTGCAACGCCGTATCTCCTCTATCGTCTCATCAATCCGGAGCTCAAACAGACTCCAGAGACAATGGAAATGGCCAAAGAAGAGATCCGCAAAATGGGACCGATGTCCATTAAAGAGAAAATCCTCTGCGTCATCTTTATTGTTGCACTTATTATGTGGGCAACAGGCTCCATTCACCATATCGATTCAGCTTTCGTAGCCTTGCTCGGTCTTTCGGCAATGCTGCTGACGAAAATCCTTGACTGGTCGGATATCACGAAAGAGCATGGTGCCTGGGACGTACTGGTATGGATGGGCGTGCTGGTTAATATGGCCGCTTTCCTTTCGAAGTTTGGTCTGATGAAATGGTTTGCTGATACGATGGCTGCTCAGTTCTCGGGGATGCCCTGGATGACAATGCTTATTGTACTCAGTCTGGTCTATACTTTCGCTCATTATCTGCTGGCCAGCAACAGCGCTCATATCATGGCCTTGTTTGCTGCCTTCGCAACCATTCTCGTGGCCGCTGGCGCTCCGGTTCTCGGCGTGCTGATCCTGCTGGGCGCATTGTGCAACAGTGCATCCTTCCTCACCCACTATGGCTGCGGTGTAACGCCAATCTTCTTTGGCGCCGGGTTCATGGGGCAGGGCGAGTGGTGGAAGATTGGTTTCATCATTACGGTTATGCATATTGTAGTCTGGATGGGCGTTGGCCTGCCAGTAATGAAGATGTTGGGAATGCTCTAAGCTAAGGCAGGAAAATTGTTTTGCGAGAATTGTATGACAAAAATGTACAATTCTCGCGGACAAAATCTCTAAAAAGTTTCAAAATGTACTTGCTTGTATTTTGTATACATGATACAATATATTTAAGCCGAATGTTATTAAAACATTAATAAAATTTATAAAACTTAGGTTATGATGTTTACGCGGTGCTTCTGGGCACAGTCTCGGAGCAGAAGAAAGGAACGTGGAAAAAATGAGAAAAGAGCATGATTTTTTAGGTGAACTCGAAGTAGCAGACGATGTATACTATGGTGTACAAACAACTCGCGCTATCGAGAACTTTAAGATTACTGGTCAGACCATTGATCCGGATTTCGTTCAGGCTTTCGCTAAAGTAAAAAAAGCAGCTGCAATGGCTAATATGGCAACGGGCCGTCTGGAGAAAAAAGTCGGTGAGCCGATGATCCAGGCTGCTGATGAAATCATTGCCGGCAAACTCCTTGATCAGTTCCCGGTTGATCCGATCCAGGGCGGTGCAGGCACCTCTGTCAACATGAATGTCAATGAAGTTATCTGCAACCGTGCACTGGAGATTATCGGCAAACCGAAAGGAAGCTATGATATCATCTCCCCGAACAATCATGCCAACATGGCACAGTCGACGAATGATTCGTTCCCAACCAGCATCAAGGTATGCCTGAGCCACAAAGCAAAAAAACTTACCGCTTCACTGGATCGTCTTGCTACAGAGCTTGAGAAAAAATCCGTTGAGTATAAGGATATCCTCAAGATGGGACGTACGCATTTACAGGATGCTGTTCCTATTACGCTTGGCCAGGAGATGGGTTCCTATGCATCGTCTGTACGTCGTGGTATTGACCGCATCAATCATGCAGTCGATGGCATCCATGTCATCAACATGGGCGGTACGGCAGTAGGTACGGGTCTGAATGCTGAGCCGGAGTACATCACGAAAGTTGCTGAGACGCTGACGGAAGTAACGGGCGAGACCTATACGACTGCTGAAAACATCATCGATGCAACAAACAATACCGATGGATTCTCAGATGTATCGAGCGCTATGAAGACGACGGCACTGGTGCTGATCAAGATGGCAAATGATTTCCGTCTGATGGCTTCTGGCCCGCGTTGCGGACTCAATGAGCTCAAGCTGCCGAAACGTCAGCCGGGTTCTTCCATCATGCCGGGCAAGGTCAATCCGGTTATCGCCGAGGTCCTGGACCAGGCTTGCTATCAGGTCATTGCTAATGATATCGCAGTTTCACTGGGTGTCGAGAATGGTCAGTTCGAGCTGAATGTCATGGAGCCGGTTATTTCCTTCAACATGTTCAATTCCATGAAATATATGACGAATGCAGTAGATGCGTTTGTTGATAAGCTTCTTGTTGAGCTCGAGCCGAACAAAGAACAGTGCCAGGAATGGCTTGACAAGAGTGTCGGCATTGTTACCGCAATGCTGCCGCATATCGGTTATGAGAACTCCGCTATGATTGCGAAGGAAGCATACAATACGGGCAAACCGGTCCGCGAAGTTATCCTGGAGAAGGGTCTTATCTCGAAAGAGAAGATGGAGAAGATTCTTTCCCCGAAACAGATGACGACTCCGGGTATCGCTGGCTGATTTCTATCAAATAGGCAACCCCAATAACATTTCCATATAAAGAAAGCTGCAGCGTAAGCTGCAGCTTTCTTGTATTTCGGGATGGCAGCTTGTAACTCAGGTTACGGAAATCGCCGGGATGGGCTGTTAGAATCAAAGCTGAGCATATAAAGCTGCCCAGAGCAGTGGTTTGATTGACTATAGGAGGCTTTTTCGATGAAAGGTTACGTGGATAAAGATGTCTGTGTAGGCTGCGGCATGTGTACCGGAGCCTGCCCCGATGGTTTTCGCATGGGAGATGATGGTCTGGCGGAGGGATATCAGGAACTTCCCGCCGACAGTGTTGAGAATGCCCGCCAGGCGGCTGAGGACTGTCCAGTTGCTGCGATCACGGTAGAGTGAGTGTATATGGTGGTGTAGTGCCTGAGCTAATCTCAAAACCTCCCTTCACAGGGAGGTTTTTTCTAGTATAATATAATAGAAGATCGCAATTTTGAGGGACTTGGGGGAATGCAGCGCATGAGCAAGACGAACGATAAAGCAATCCGGGCCATGAGGGAATTCCTCGAGGCTGTCGGTATAGACCTGCAGCAGCAGGGGATGGAGAAGACGCCAGAGCGTGTGGCGAAAATGTATCAGTTCTTGTTTAATGGGATTGATGCCGATACGGCCGAGATATGGGGGGAGACGTTCAACGCCGGATCTGAGGGAATCGTGGCTGTCCGTCATCTCCCGTTCTATTCTATGTGCGAGCACCACCTGGTGCCATTTTTTGGCGAAGTTAATATTGCCTATTTGCCAGCGGCCGGAAAGGTGGCCGGGTTCAGCAAATTTTCGCGGTTGATCGAGCTGCTGTCACACCGGCCGCAGTTGCAGGAGCGGCTGACGGCGCAGATCGCTGCGGCGGTGAAACAGGATCTGGGCGCATGCGGTGTACTGGTGACGGTAGAGGCGCAGCAGCTTTGCATGACGATGCGGGGAGATCTGGCGCATGGAACCCGGACTATCACTTCGGAGTGCAACGGCGTGTTCCATGAAGATAACGGTCTCTATCAACAGGCCTGGATGCTTTTAGGAGGCGAAAAAGCGTGAGGATAAAAAGACATTATGCTTTACGGCAGGGCAAGAAACTGGTTCTTGGTGAACGGACACTGGTGATGGGGATACTTAATGTTACACCGGATTCCTTCTCTGATGGAGGGAAATGGCAGGGCGTTGATAAGGCACTGGCACATATGGAGGAAATGGTCCGCGATGGAGCCGATATTATTGATATTGGTGCTGAGTCGAGTCGACCGGGGTTTAAGGTCATGCCGGCCGATGAGGAAATTGAGCGGCTGATGCCGTATCTTGAGGCTGTAGTCAGGGAATGTCCGGTGCCTGTCTCGGTGGATACGTTCAAGGCGGAGACGGCCTCGACAGCATGGCAGGCCGGAGCAGATATCCTTAACGATATCTGGGGACTGCAGTATGCTTCAGAGCCAGGAGCAATGGCTCGGGTAGCGGCCGAGGCGGGCTGCCCTGTTGTTGTTATGCATAATCGCGATAGCAAGACTTATACCACGGATATCATTGAGGAGATGCAGGATTTTTTTCGTCAATCGATTGCCGTGGCCGTGGCGGCGGGCATTAATCAGAGTCAGTTAATTCTCGATCCTGGAATTGGTTTTGGTAAGACCGTTGAAGGGAATCTGGAGGTCCTTCGTCGGCAGGAGGAACTGCTGACGATTGATGGCGAGGCCTATCCGTTGCTGCTTGGGACCAGCCGTAAAAGTTTTATGGACAAGACGCTTGGTTTGGCAGTCGGTGAACGTATGGAAGCTACGGGCGCAACTTGTGTGCTGGGCATCACTAAGGGAGCGGGTATTGTCCGGGTCCATGATGTGAAACCCATTGCCCGGATGTGCCGTATGACAGATACGATCCTTGCGGAGGAGTCCGCTGACAGAGAAAGTAGGAGGAAATAATGGACAAGATCAAACTTACCGGGCTGGATTTCTATGGATACCACGGCTGTCTGGCGGAGGAACGGAAAAAGGGGCAGCATTTTCTGGTGGATCTTACGATGTATGTCGACTTACAGGCGGCTGGCGAGTCGGATGATCTGGCTGCAACCGTTGACTATGCGGCCGTATTTGAAACGGTTCGCGCGATTGTGGAAGGCGAGCCTTTGAATCTGATAGAGGCAGTAGCGGAGCGTACAGCCTCGTCAATCCTCGGTGCATACGGACCCGTCGAAAAAGTGCGTGTCACTGTACATAAACCGGGAGCACCCATACCGGGAACTTTCCGCGATGCAGCAGTCAGCGTGGTCAGGACTCGTTCATGAAACTCTATCTGAGTCTTGGCGCAAACCTGGGCAGCCGTGGTGAGACACTGCGGGAAGCTTTGCGGCGGATTAGCAGCCTGCCGGCGACATGTCTGCTGCAGGTTGCACCCTTCTACGAGACAGAACCATGGGGCAGACTGGACCAGCCGGGGTTTATCAATACGGCGGCGGTAGTAGAGACTGATCTGGCTGCTGAGGAATTCCTGCAACGAAGTCAACAGATTGAACAACAGCTTGGACGGGTGAGGCATGAGCATTGGGGAGCGCGGACTGTAGATATTGATCTGTTGGCGGGAGAAAATGACGGTGCAATGGTGGTCTGCGATTCGGAACTGCTTCGGCTGCCGCATCCCTATCTTACCGAGCGCGCGTTTGTGCTTGTTCCTTTGCGGGATATTGCGCCAGAGCTGGTAATTCAGGCGCGCACTGTCAGCGAGTGGTGTCAGCAGACCGTTGTCCGCCAGCAGTCCGTCGTAGCAGCGGCCGAGATCAGCGAGCCGTATCCCTTTCAGCTTATTGCCTGCGTGGATGAAGCCTTTGGACTGGGACGGGGCGGGGAGCTGTTGGTTCGACTGCCAGAAGACATGGCGCATTTTCGTCGTCAGACGATAAATCAGGCCGTCATTATGGGACATAGGACGATGATGGGGCTTCCTGGGCAGAGGCCTCTGCCGGAGCGAACGAACATTGTTTTGTCGCGGTCAACGACGATACCGTCCGGATTCAGCAGCTGCTGCAGTCTGGAGAAACTCTGGCAGTTGCTCGGCAAGCTGCGTCAGGCACGACCTGACATCGAGCTCTGGTGCATCGGCGGGGCCGAGGTCTATCGGCTTTTGCTGCCATTTACACGCCGGGCGGTTCTGACGAGGGTTCAGGGGACCTATGACGCCGATGTATTCCTGCCTGGGCTGGATGAGTTTCAACTGACTGGGGTAACAGCTGGTCAGGCTTGTGAGTTTTGCATCTATGATCGTTTGGTGGCAAACTAAGTGCGTCGACAGACCCGCTTAGTAAGGAAAGGGAAGTCTGTATCAATGGAAATTTTTCATAATGATTGGGGCCAGTATCTGGCCGACGAAATCAAACAGCCGTACTATCAGCAGCTGCGGCAGTTTCTGGTCAGCGAATATCAGAGCAGGCAAATCTATCCGGATATGTATGCGATATTCAATGCATTGCACTATACGAGTTATGAGGATACGAAGGTGGTCATTCTTGGGCAGGACCCTTACCATGGTCCGGGGCAGGCCCATGGCTTGTCTTTTTCGGTACTGCCTGGTGTGCAGCCACCACCATCACTGGTGAATATCTTCAAAGAGCTGCGAACCGATCTGGGCTGTCAGGTTCCGAATAATGGCTGCTTGAAACCATGGGCTGAGCAGGGGGTTCTGTTACTGAATACGGTGTTGACCGTACGTGCACATCAGGCAAACTCGCATCATGGTCAGGGGTGGGAATCCTTTACCGATAAGGTCATCTCCTTGCTGAATGCGCGCGAGAAACCTATGGCGTTCATCCTTTGGGGCAGTCCGGCCCGGCGGAAGAAAGTGATGATTACGAGTCCGCAGCATCTTATTGTGGAATCGCCGCATCCGAGTCCGCTCTCTGCCAGCCGCGGGTTCTTTGGCAGCCGCCCTTTTTCTCGAGTTAATTCATTTCTGATAAGTACCGGTCAGAAACCGATCGATTGGCAGCTGCCAGACCTGCCGGCAGAAAAATAGATCGATGGGGGAAAGTGCAGACTGTGGAATCAGTTCTGCTTTTCCTTGCCTTTGGCGGGAAAATCGCCTAATATAATATTAGACTGACGCAACAATTTTGGAGGATTTACTCGCATATGGAACAGAAAATAACCATCAAGGATGTGGCTGTGCTGGCAGGGGTATCGAAGAGTACAGTATCCCGCTATCTCAATCATGGCTACATCAGTCTGGAGAAGCAGGAAAAGGTACGTCGGGCCATCGATGAGACGGGATTCAAGTCGAATTTTTTTGCCAAGCGGCTGAAAACGAAAGAAAGCAAACTGATCGGTATTGTGCTGCCGCGCATGGACTCGGTGACGGTCGGAAAACTATTGGCTGGGATCAGCCGTATTCTTGATCCGGCTGGATATCAGGGGATTTTGCTGGTCAGCCAGCTCTCTGGGCAGAAGGAATTGGAGAATATTCGCAATTTGCAGCAGCAGGGGTTGATGGCATTATTGTCGATTCGGTTGGAATCACCAGGGAGCATATTCAGTTGGCCCGGAATGCACTGGTTCCGATCCTTTATACCGGGCAGCGTCATAAAGACGCCGACTGTATCAAAATTGATGATCAGGCGGCTGGCCGGATGATGGGGGCTTACTTGCGGCAGATGGGACATTACCGGGCTGTTTTTGCTGGCGTTACGGAAGCAGATAAGGCTGTCGGGGTGGAGCGCAAACAGGGATTTATCGATGCATTCACCGAAGGCCGTGGTGATGCACAGGTGGCTTTTGTCGAGACCGGGTTTGATTTTATGTCGGCGTATAATCAGGCTGAGGAAATCCGGAGGCTTAGACCAACCGTAGTGGTGGGGGCAACTGACAATATTAGTCTGGGAGTATTACGCTATTTTCATGAGCGCGGGATTCGCGTGCCTAAGGAGATATCCGTGGTTGGATTTGGGGGATATGATGTTGGTGCTGTCGTTTATCCTTCGCTGACAACCGTTGCGTTTGACTATGAACTGATGGGGATGAAGGCTGCCCAGTATATGCTGGATATGTTGAAGGATGAGGCGTCAGAGACAAATATGGATATGCCGCTGTTTTTTGTCGAGCGGGAAAGCGTGCGAAATCTGATGAAGGATTATCATCAGGAAAAACCGGTGCCGATGACGGGACTGGGGTGAAAAACAGACAGAAAAGGCACTGCCGGCTGGCAGTGCCTTTTCTGTCTGTTCAGATGGATTATTTCTTAGTGAATGTAATGTGAGCGCCAATAGTAAGTGTTGGCATAGCCGCACCTTTGACGATAATCTGTCCCGGCATTGAGCCTTCGCCATTGAAGATGACCGTGCAGTGGCCTTCTTCACGAATCGTATCGTTGGCGACAGCACCGACTTTTTCGACTGTGTACTTGATACCGCCCATCAGCAGTTTATCGCCTTTATTGATGTCCTCTGTCAGTTCACCGGGCGTATGCTCAATGACCATATCGGCCAGATTCGGGCGGATGCCTTCATCCAACATGATTGCGCTGTTGTTGTTTTCCAAAAATGTTTTAGCCAGATTGCCAATTGAGGTAATTGAAACATCATATTTAATATCCATTATACTGCTCCCCCTGTATCGTGTCAGAACCTTTATTCATATACATCTACATAGTAATAAATACTATTATATCATATATTGAATTGAAAAAAGGGGTTATTTGCCTTGTTTTTATTTGAACGGCATAATTTTGTATTAAATTTTTGTTGACAAGATGCTATAGTTTGCGTATAATATTTTATGTTGACAGCGAGAGCTGATAACACAGGGGTATCGCCAAGTTGGTAAGGCACGGGTCTCTGAATCCCGCATTCGTTGGTTCGAGTCCAGCTACCCCTGCCATATGAAAGAGCAGCATCGTAGAAATACGATGCTTTTTTTATATGCCGAATTGTTTGTGAACAAAATAGAGTTAGCTGTAATTATGCAAGCGAGTTGTTTGTGGGTCTAGTCTTATCTGCTGGCGTATTTGCAGCTTTGGTGGTTCTAATATTTGCAGGCAGTGGAATTGCTGGTTGCAAATATTAGAACTAGCCTTGATTTGGGAATGTTCCGTGAAGCCAGAAGACTGGTTTGATGTAACATATATAGTAATGAACATGACTTCAATAATTAATATTTGCTTCAATCATGATACATAGGCAAATATAAAGCTGGCCGTAGAATTGTTATGGGAACCACTAAAGCTCTGAAATTAAGAAGCAGCTGAAACGGGAATGTACCTGCTATAAATGAATAATAGAATAGTGTCTGGAATTTTTATAAAAGTGTTGACAAGAGAGACAATACCATGTATCATAATATGAGTCGCTGATGGAGAGCAAAACAAAAGAAGCCAGCAAGCCTTGATTGGTAAGCGGTTGAAGCAAGTTGCTTTCGAATTTGATCGAAAAAGAAAACAAAAAACTTCTTGACAGATTAAATACAACACGATATAATAAATGAGTCGCTTGAACAGAGCGGTGCTTCGGAAGAAGCGGAATTGTTCTCTGAAAACTAAACAATGTAGAATTAATCATGCAACATGATTAAGCCAGATGTTTAATAGAAACTTCGGTTTCTAAC
>JAGPMW010000003.1 GCA_018052705.1 Selenomonas sp.
TAACCGACGTTTTTCCGGGAAAGCGCATCGTGGATTTCAAGAAGCATATCCGGAGTTGTTGGAGATGTTCACGGATTAATCTTTCAGTCTACACTATAAAAGTTTACACATAAGAGTTGACACTACCTTTTTTCGTATTATTTCGTTGCATAAATAGCGAACAGGGGGATGTTGTCGTATTCCAGTTCGGGATCGATATGGACCCGTGGGGTAATGTCTGGATCGAGGTGGGGCGTATGGAAGCCGGCCTGCTTTATGGCGGCCAGATCCCAGGCGGGGCGGGACTGCTGACTGATCGTCAGGGCATCTTTTATTTTGTCGCACTCGTCGAGCAGGTCCGTGGCGATGCCTTGATGTACGCTATGGGCGGTTTTGGGGGCTGCGAAACAGGCCTTTCCATAGTTGGCATCGAAATTCAGCAGTCTGCCGCCCGGCTTTAGGAGGCGATGCCATTCCTGATAGGCTTTTTTGACGTCGGGCAGGGTCCAGGTCAGGTTTCGGCTGAGTATGACGTCAAAACTTTGGGCCGGGAAGTCGGGCTGTTCGGCATCCATGGTCAGGAAGGTCGCGGATAGGCCATAGGCCGCCGCATTTTTGCGGGCATGATCGATCATTTTTGCGGACCGGTCGATACCTGTGAGTTCGTGGCCCAGTTCTGCCAGCAGGATGGCAAAGAAACCAGTGCCGGTGCCGATATCGAGGATCTGCAGCGGCTGTTCTTTGGGCAGGTGCTGCTGCAGCAAGTCCTGCCACGCGGCGGCATTCTTGCTGTGCAGCTCGGCCAGACGGATCTCGTTGAACCGGTCGCTGCGGTTGTTCCAATAGGTTTCGATTCGTGATTCAAGGTTCATAGATGTTCTCCTTCGCGGTTTTCTTTCGTATAAAGTATAACGGCAAAGTCTGGTAACGTGAACCTCCCCGGGGGGATATGATTTGCGGATGGAGTGGAGAAAGAGAACTGATTATCGGGGGAAAACCACGGCACAATAAAAACCGCAGCAGCAATTCATGCCGCTACGGTTCGGTCAACTTTATAGGAGGCGCTGCAAATGCACGGCACAGCAGCGTCTTTTTGCAAAAATTAGTTTTCCCGTTTTTTTGTCAGATATTCATCCATGCTGTCGGCTACTTTTTTGGCATCCTTGACGGCCTGGACAACGTTCCAGGGGCCGAGTACGACATCGCCGCCGGAGAATACGCCCTCACGGGTGGTGGCGCCGGTCTCATCGACTTCAACAAGGCCTTTATCGTTGGTTTCGATGCCTGTAGTCGTGCGGACGATCTTGTCTTTTGGCTGCTGGCTGACGGCAATGATGGTGCTGTCGGCGGCGAAGAGGGTCGGCGCATCTTCGCGGAGAAGCTTGCCGGCCTCATCGTAGTGCAGCTCGGTCATCATTGGTCCCTCGGCGCTGATAGAATCGACGCCTTTGAAGTATTCAAATTCCACACCATCGGCCTGCGCATACTCAAATTCGCGCTGGCTGGCCGATACTTCATCGTGGCGGGCATAGACGGTGACATGTCGGCTGCCTTTGCGGATGGCTGTGCGGGCTACGTCCATGGCTGAGTTGCCGGAACCGATGACAGCGACCCGGTCGCCAAGCTGATAGACATCCGGGTTTTGCAGATAGTCGACGGCGAAATGGCAGTTGCCGAGGCTTTCGCCCTTGACGCCAAGACTGCGCGGACGCCAGACACCGGAGCCGATGAAGACTGCTTCATAGCCGTCATTGAAGAGTGTGTCAAGTGTCAGTGCGCCACCGATGCCGGTATTCGGACGGATATGGATGCCGAGCTCGGCCAGTTTCTGCTGATAGCGGTCGAGGATGGTCTTTGGCAGGCGGAAGTCCGGGATGCCGTAGCGCATCATACCGCCGAGTTTATCCATTTTTTCGAACATCGTGACATTATAGCCGCGCTGGGCAAGCTTTACTGCTACTGTGATACCGGCTGGCCCACTGCCGATGATGGCAACGTTCTGTCCTTTGGACGGTTCATGCTGCATGATGACCTTGTCGAGATAGGTGTCCGAGATATAGTGCTCAATACTCGAGATCTGAACCGGGGCACCCTTGCGTCCCTGGATGCAGTTGCCTTCACACTGGGCTTCATGGTCGCAGACCAGTGAGCAGACGACGCTCATCGGATTATTGGCAAAGAGCATTGCCCCTGCATCATTGATATTTCCCTCGAGGAAGAGGCGGATCATCTCGGGAATGTTCGTCTGGGCTGGGCAGCCTTTGATTCGGCAAAGAGGCTTTTTGCACTGCAGGCAGCGTTTGGACTCGTTGATAACATGGACAGCCATGGATAATCACCTGTGCTTTCTATTTCATTTGCTTACTATTGTTTTATCGCGTTATGCTCTACACTATTATTATATTAACCGGTTTCTTCGCCGTCAAGTGAAAACGTCACACAGCCAACGCTCTATTTAGGACTGTATTCTGCTATAGCTGCTGTGGCTGGTTTGGTGGATGAAATGGCAAAAGTGGGTTGACAATAAAATTGGTTAATGCTAGTATAGACAACGTAAACGATTTGACAATCAAATACCGATTGAATCAGGTGTCGAAAGACTTAATAGGGAAGCCGGTAAATGCCGGCGCGGTCCCGCCACTGTAACAGCGAGCGAATCTGCAGAGTACGTCACTGGGAGAGATCCTGGGAAGGCGCAGAGGAGCGATGAACTGAAGCCAGGAGAACTGCCTGATTGACAATCACCGTTTGACCTGCGAGCGATGGGGATGGGGATTTATCGATACGTGATGTATGAGGTGGCTTGTTTGCTATATACGGCAGATGCAGTCATTTTACAGCGGCGATAATCAGCTCTTCTCTTATGCGGGAAGAGCTTTTTTGATTGCTTTGGTTTTACATTGTCGAAAAGTTTTTCTTCCTGGGAATGCCTGGGGAGAAGAAGTGCTCATACATTTCATTCAGTTCTATAAAATAGCTGTGACCATGGTTTGCCGTGGAATTGCACAGCGGCTCCGGTTGTGGAAGGTCGGAGCCTTCTCTTTCCAACCATTGTTGGCGGCCTGAATCATACAGGCTGACAGCTTCATAATACACTCTTTATGGAAAGGCAGCCGGTATCATGCCGGCTGTGTTTCACACAAGACGTTGCCTATTTGGTAAAATTTTCCAATTGAATATGGATTGAATCAGGTGTCGAAAGACTTAATAGGGAAGCCGGTAAATGCCGGCGCGGTCCCGCCACTGTAACAGCGAGTGAATCTGCAGATTACGTCACTGGGAGAGATCCTGGGAAGGCGCAGAGGAGCGATGAACTGGAGCCAGGAGAACTGCCTGATTGATAATCACCGTTTGACCTGCGAGCGATGGGGAGGGGATTTGGATGACATTCATTATAGAAAGTCTGGCATGGACCAGACAGATGGTAGGACTGGATGTTTTTTAAATAAGCCTTTTCCGTGAGCAGGAAAGGGCTTATTTTAGTGTCACGACTCAACTTGAGTTTGTCGAAAAGTTTTTTCTCTGTGGCTTTGGAACCATAGAGAAAGAAGTGCTCATACATTTCATTCAGTTTTATTTTCAGGCTGTCATGGTGACAGTCAGGCTCCGATTTGTGGAAGGGTCGGAGCCTTTCTTTTGGGCTGATGCTGCCTGATTGTTTTGTTTGGGGCAGCATCATTTTTATCTGTGTTTCAATCGTTGATTCTCTGATTTTAAAGGAGGAAGCTGCTATGAACAATGACACCAGTGGGCAGCCGGCCAGCGAGCTTGATCTTCAGAAAATATTGAAGAAAGCAGAGCAGCAGGCAGATTTTCCGGATGTGCCGCTTGATGAATTCATTCCCCCCACGTATGAGGAATGGAAGGAAAACTGTATTGCCTTATTGAAAGGTGCTCCTTTTGATAAGAAAATGTATACAAAAACTTATGAGGGGATCACGTTTGATCCCATGTATACCCGGGCCGGGACCGAGGAATTCCTGCCGAAGCACTCATTCCCGGGAATGGATGATTTCCTGCGGGGAGCGAGGCCCAATGGCTACATCAAGGCGCCGTGGGGGATTGCGCAGTCCTGTGACGAGACGATGCCCAAGGACAATAATGAGCTGCTTCGTCATGAAGCGGACAAAGGCTCCACGATCTATAATATCCGCCTTGACCGGGCCACGCTGGACGGTCGGGATGTACGCGATGCGGCGCGTCCGGGGGAAGAGGGCTGCAGCATTATGACGCTGCAGGATATGCATGTCCTGCTCGATCAGTTGCAGCTTGATAAAACGCCGCTGTACATGTACGCTGGCCGATCGGCACTGCCTTTGCTGGCGCTTACCGTGGCGGCATTGCGTGCCTCTGGCCGGGATGTCCGGCAGCTGCATGGAATCATCGGGGCTGACCCGATCGGAGAACTGGCCGCGCAGGGCAGTCTGTCGAAGCCATTGACGTTGCTCTATGATGAGATGGCTGATTGCGCGGCCTGGGCCACCGCAAATACGCCGGAGCTGCGTACGGTCATGGTGCGCAGTGATGTGTTCAGCCGCGGCGGAGCGAATGATATTCAGGAGACTGCCTATACCATCGCGGCCGCTGTTGTATATCTTCGGGCCATGCTTAAACGCGGGCTGAGTATCGATGATGCGGCGAGGCAGATCATGTTCTGCTTCTCGATGGGGGCGAACTTTTTCCTGCAGATTGCAAAGCTGCGGGCAGTAAGGCCCATCTGGGCTCAGATCGTGCAGGCCTTTGGCGGTGGCAAGGAAGCGCAGCGCATGCATATCCATGCGCGTCCGGCTTTGTTCTTCAAGACGGTTTATGATCCTTATGTCAATATGCTGCGCAATACAACGGAAATTTTCTCCGGGGTCGTCGGCGGACTCGATTCGTTTGAGAATGCACCGTTCGATGAACCAATCCGCAAGGGCGACGAGTTCTCACGCCGGATTGCCCGCAATGTGCAGATCATCCTGCAGGAAGAGTTCGGCCTGTTGCAGCCAATTGATCCGGCGGGAGGATCATGGGCCGTCGAGTCGCTGACCCGGCAGGTCCGGGCAAAAGTGTGGCAGGAATTCCAGACCATCGAGTCCAAAGGCGGGATCACAGCGGCATTGGCCGATGGCTATCCGCAGTCTCAGATCGCGGCGGTGCTGTCCGAGCGATTCAAGAATATCGAGCTGAGACGTGATCGCATCGTCGGCAACAACATGTATCCAAATATGACCGAAAAGCGGCTTGATCCGAGACCGGAGGATGTCGAGGCGATACGGGCGGCACGCATTGCCGAAGTTGAAGCCTATCTGTCTGATCTGGATGATGAATTCAAGGAACAGCAGCTGCAACTGCTGGCTGAAGCCCAGGACGACAGGCTGACAGCTGCAATCCGGGCTGCAGCGGCCGGAGCAACGCTGCCTGAGCTTACGGAAACAATGCGCGGGCAGGAGTCACAGGCTGAGCAGGTGACTCCGATTGAACCGCATCGTTGGAGTGAGCGGTTTGAAGCGCTGCGGCAAAGGACCGAGGACTATCGGGAACAGACTGGGGAGAACGTCCGTATATTCCTGGCGAATATGGGGCCGATCCCACAACATAAGGCCCGGGCGGAATTCACGACTGGATTCCTGCAGGTCGGGGCCTTTGAGATCCTGGAAAATAATGGCTTTGCGACCGTCGAAGAGGCGGCAGCTGCGGCGAAGGAGTCAGCGGCTGATGCCGTCGTGATCTGCTCGACCGATGCGTCCTATCCGGAAATCGTGCCCGCATTGGCACCGAAGCTTCATGAGGTACTGCCGGATGCGACCGTCTATCTGGCTGGCGCTGCACCCAAAGATCTGCTGGAAACCTATCGGCTGGCGGGCATCGATGATTATATTTCTGTACGGGCCAACTGCTACCAGATCCTGCAATCTCTGCAGCAGAAGAAAGGAATGATGTCATAATGGCTTTGTTTGCAAATCCTGATTTCACGACCATGGATCTGAGGAAGACTCCGGATCAGAACAAGGACGACTGGAAACGGCAGTTCGAGGCATCTTCCGGGGCTGCCTATGATGATCTGGTGAAGCGGACGATGGAGCATATTCCGGTCAAGCCATTATATGGCTATGATGAATATGCGCACATGAATCATCTGGACTTTGCCAGCGGGATACCGCCCTGCCTGCGCGGCCCCTATTCGACGATGTATGTATTCCGGCCCTGGACTGTCCGCCAGTATGCAGGCTTCTCGACGGCTGAGGAATCCAATGCGTTCTATCGGCGCAATTTGGCAGCGGGACAGAAAGGTCTGTCCATCGCGTTCGACCTGCCGACGCATCGTGGTTATGACTCCGATAATCCGCGTGTACTGGGGGATGTCGGCAAGGCCGGCGTGGCCATCGATTCTATTCTGGATATGCGTATCCTGTTCAGTGGGATTCCGCTTGACCAGATGTCCGTCTCGATGACGATGAATGGCGCAGTACTGCCGATTCTGGCCTTTTATATTCTTTCGGGTGAAGAACAGGGCGTGGACAAGAAAGTCATGGCCGGGACAATCCAGAATGATATTCTGAAAGAATTCATGGTCCGCAATACGTATATTTATCCGCCGGAAATGTCGATGCGTATCATTGGCGATATCTTTGAGTATACGACAAAATATATGCCGAAGTTCAACAGTATCTCGATTTCCGGCTATCATATGCAGGAAGCCGGGGCGACGGCCGATATTGAGCTGGGCTATACGCTGGCCGATGGATTGGAATACATTCGCACCGGTGTCAATGCCGGACTGCCCATCGATGCGTTTGCCAAGCGGCTGTCCTTCTTCTGGGCGATCGGCAAAAATTATTTTATGGAAGTTGCTAAGATGCGGGCGGCCCGGGTGCTGTGGGCGAAAATCGTCAAGTCTTTTGGCGCCGAGAATGACAAATCCATGGCCCTGCGTACGCATTGCCAGACATCCGGCTGGTCGCTGACCGCGCAGGACCCGTTCAATAATATTTCCCGTACCTGTATGGAGGCAATGGGAGCAGCCCTTGGGCATACGCAGTCTTTGCACACGAATGCGCTGGATGAGGCGATTGCTCTGCCAACGGATTTTTCGGCCCGGATTGCGCGCAATACCCAGCTCTATATCCAGGACGAGACGCGGGTCTGCAAGATTATAGATCCATGGGGTGGTTCTTATTATGTCGAGGCGCTCACGAATGAGATCATTCGCCGGGCCTGGTCGCATATTCAGGAAGTCGAGGCACTGGGCGGCATGGCCAAGGCCATCAGCACAGGATTGCCGAAGATGCGCATTGAGGAGGCTTCGGCCCGCCGTCAGGCGCAGATCGATTCGGGCAATGAGACGATTGTCGGCCTCAATAAATACCGGCTGGAGAAAGAAGATCCGCTGCAGATTCTGGCCATTGATAATACGGCGGTACGTCAGGCGCAGGTGGAGCGGCTCGAGAAACTGCGGGCTGAGCGCAATGCGGATGATGTACGTCGTTGTCTGGAGGGCATCACGAAAGCAGCCGAGTCACGGGATAATGGCAATATGCTCGAAGCTGCTGTTGATGCAGCCCGGGCCCATGCATCCCTGGGCGAGATATCGGATGCTGTCGAGAAAGTGTCCGGACGCTTTCAGGCGGTCATTCATACGATCTCAGGGGTTTATTCGTCCGAATTCACGGATAAGACCGCGCTGGATAAAGCCCGCGAGATGGCAGATGAATTCGAGACGATGACTGGCCGTCGGCCACGTATCTTCGTAGCAAAAATGGGACAGGATGGGCATGACCGCGGTCAGAAGGTTATCGCCTCATCGTTTGCAGACATGGGCTGGGATGTCGATGTCGGGCCATTGTTCCAGACACCGGCTGAGACGGCGCAGGATGCGGTGGACAACGATGTGCATATGGTCGGCTTCAGCTCATTGGCCGCTGGTCATAATACATTGCTGCCCCAGCTGGTAGAGGAACTAAAGAAGCTGGGCCGTGAAGATATCATGGTCAGCATTGGTGGTGTCATTCCGGTACAGGATTATGACTTCCTCTATGAACATGGTGCAGTAGCGATATTCGCGCCGGGCACGAATATTCCTGAGGCCGGGATTAAACTGCTGACCCTGCTGATTGACCGGGCTAAAGAGGAGACTGCGGAAGCATAAGGGGAATGCTTCTGCATGGATAAATCTGCCATACAGCGCCCATGTAACCGTGAAGGTTTCATGGGCGTTGTACTTTGAAAGGAGGAAAAATGATGGCGGAGAACTATACGGTTTCAAAACCAGACTGGGTTCCGGAACATGCGAATGAGCAATTTGCCTGTACGGTCATGAGCGGCATTGAGGGTGTGAAAGATACGACTGTCGGGAACATCAATCCCGCGATCAGCAGCGGTCAGCTGAAGCCGAAGCATCGGCTGGTGCTTTCGGAGGATGAGTATGTATCCGGCGTGAGCCAGGGCAGCCGCATGACACTGGCCCGGGCAATCACGTTGATCGAAAGCAATAATCCGCACCATTTCGCCAAGGCCCAGCGCGTGCTGCAGCGCCTGCTGCCACTTACCGGAAAGGCACTGCGCATCGGGATCACGGGCGTGCCGGGAGCTGGTAAGAGCACAATGATTGAGGCCCTCGGCAATATGCTCTGCGATGCGGGGCATCGGGTGGCCATTTTGACCGTTGACCCGACCAGCTCGGTTACCCGTGGATCGATTCTGGGCGATAAGACGCGCATGGGAACCCTGTCGCGGCGGCCCGAAGCCTTTATTCGTCCGTCACCGGCTGGCGGCACACTGGGCGGGGTAGCCCGGAAAAGCCGGGAGACTATGCTGATGTGCGAGGCCGCCGGCTACGATATTATCCTGATTGAGACGGTAGGTGTCGGTCAGTCGGAAACGACGGTGCGCTCGATGGTCGATTTCTTCATGCTAGTCGTGCTTACTGGTGCTGGCGATGAGCTGCAGGGCATCAAGAAAGGCATCATGGAACTGGCTGATGCGATTGTGATCAACAAGGCGGATGGGGATAATCTGGTGAAAGCGCAGGTGGCCCGTGGCGAGTATGAGCGGATGATCGAATATATCCGGCCCGCTACCCAGGGCTGGCCAACGCATGCTTACCTCTGCTCGGCAGTCAAGCATACCGGTCTGCAGGAACTATGGGAGGTAATTCAGCTGTTCCAGAGGATGACAGCGGCGAGCGGTGTGTTTGGAAAACGCCGCGCTGGCCAGCTGCTCGACTGGATGCACAGCATGATTGACGAGCATCTGCATAATCTCTTTTTTGATGATCCGGTTATTACCGGCCGGATGCCTGAGGTCCGGGCGGCTGTGATTGATGGGACGATTTCGCCGACGCAGGCTGTGGCCGAGCTGATTGGGCTGTTCGATGTCCGCCGGGCTGCTGATCGTCAGGTGGATTTGTTTCATCCGGCAGTGGAGAAGAGGTGAAGATGGTGTATACCAGGAAGATTTATTTTTCGGGTGGTGATTTCCATGAGCTGCAGGCTGTATTCGAGGTGCTGCCGGGAGTCTGCGATACCTGCACCGGCTATATCAATCCGGCCGCAGGACTGGCAGCCGCAGCGGATGTTTACGCTGTCGTAGCAGCTGGAACGATTCCGGCGGTGATGGGACTGGAGATCACGTATAATCCCAAGAAGGTGGACTTGACCATGCTCATGGACGTGCTGTTTGCCGTCGTCAATCCGCAGCTGCCGGACGGGCAGGGGAAAGCAAGGGGCTGGATGTATCGTTGCGGCATCTGGTATGTGGATGAAGAAGATCGCCCGCAGCTGGATTTTTATCTGCATTTCCTCGCCAATCGCGGCCCTGCCGTCTGCCCCTGTTATGCACGGGCCGACAGGCTGGTATATTTTCTGCCAGCCAGTGAGGAGCATCAGCACTATCTGCAGAAGCATCCGCAGCAGGATACTTTTATTGACTGGCAGCGGCTGCAGGCGTGTTTGGAATTTTAGGCTGGTGTCAATCTGGTCTGTGCTGGCAGGGAAAATCGTGTAGGAATGAAATGGAGTGTTGCAACCAATATGTTGGAGCTGAGTAATATCTCGAATGTGCCATTTGAAATTCAGTCGATACTGGCTGGAGATACCGGCCGTTTATCAGAGTTTTTCCGGCAGACCGGACTGGCTGGCATTGAACTCAACTTGTATGAGGACTGGGAGCCCGCGGCCTTTCCGCCAGAATGGATTCATGGTGTGCATTTGCGGTTTTGGCCGAATTGGCTGGATTTTTGGCGCGAAGACCGAGCTGCGTTAGCTCGGGAATTCGGCAGTGACGAGGCTTGGCAGCAGTCCTTCGGCAGGACCCGGGCTGATTGGGTGACGCAATGGCGTCATCATATCCGGCAGGCTGTGCGTACTGGTGCCAAGTATGTGGTATTCCATGTATCACAGGAACGACCAAGTGAGATCTTTGGCCGTCAGTATGCCTATACGGATGAAGAGGTCATTGAGGCTGTATTGCCGCTGGTGAATGAGATCATGGTGGATCTGCCTGAGGCCTGCCAGCTGTTGTATGAGAATCTGTGGTGGCCGGGACTGACGTTCTGTCAGCCCGCGCTGGCGGCCAGACTGCTTGCCGGGACGAGCCATCAGAACACAGGCTTTATGCTGGATACTGGGCATCTGATGAATACCTGTCTGGAGCTGCGGGATGAGCAGGCTGCGGCAGACTATGTCTGCCGGATTATTGATGGTCTGGGCGATCTGCGCGAGAAGATTTATGGCCTGCATCTGCATTGTTCGTTATCCGGACCATTCGTCAGAGAGACGATGAAACAATACGACGGGAAATCCAGGATGCCGCTGTCATGGCCGGAAGTATTTGCTTATATCGCGAGGACCGATCAGCATCAGCCTTTCCGGACAAAGGCTGCCCGGCAGATCGTGGATCTGGTCCAGCCTCGTTATCTGGTCCATGAGTTCGTTCAGGAATCATGGGTCGACTGGCTGGAGAAGGTCAAAATTCAGCGGACTGCGCTTGGCTGGTATGAGGAAAGCAGGTGCCATGGATGAACCGGGGAAAAGCAAAAAAGTCATGTTATATGCATCGATTGATTTTCAGCATGGTGCTGGCTGCACTGCTGACTTTAACAGCTGGCTGTCAGCTGCCGGCTGCCGCGGTGTCCGATAATCCGGCTGGCGGGGATGCCTACAGTGTGACAGATATTCAGGGGACGAAGGTCAATATGCCGGGTAAACCGCATCGTATCCTGACGCTTTCCATGAGTACGGATGAAGTGGTATTGGGACTGGTTCGCCCGGATCATATGGCAGCTGTTAATACTCTGCTCGATGATCCGGTCAGTTCCAATGTCGTGGATCTGGCTGCTCAGGTAGAGGGAAGGGTCAAGGACCCGACGGTTGAGGAAATCGCGGCTATGGAGCCGGATCTCGTTATTGTGCCGGATTGGGGGGATATTGCCAAGGTTGCTGCTCTGCGTGATCTGGGACTGCATGTTGTCGTCTGTCAGGGGGCTAAGAACCTGACAGAGATCAAGGAAACGATTCGGCTTATCGCACAGGCGGTAGGGGAGCCGCAGCGCGGGGAGGTGCTGTTGCAAAAAATGGACGAGCGCCTGAATTGGGTCCAGTCACGTACTATGGCAATACCGGCGGCTGACCGTAAGACTGTTGTGCTGATTTCATTGATGAAATCGTATGGCGGAATCGGCTGCAGCTTTGACGATGCCTGCCAATATGCTGGCGTCACGAACGGGATGGCCAAAATCGGCATCCATAATGGGCAGACGATGTCAAAGGAACAGCTGGTAGAGATTAATCCGGATATTCTATTTCTGCCGACTTATACGAATCATGGTGCTTATGATAGTGGGAAATTCCGCGCGGCTTATCTTGATGATCCATCCCTGCAGTCTGTACAGGCCATTCGGGATCAGGCTTTGCGGGAACCATTTGAAGGCTATATCTATAATTGCTCGCAGGATTATGTCCTTGGCGTACAGGAAATCGCTTACTGTGTGTATGGTGATGAATTCAGGCAGACTCATAAGGAGCATCTGACGGCAGTTGACGAATAAACAGATCGTGTAAATTTATAAGTTTAATGGAGATATCAGAGGAAGGAAGTATTTGGATTGAAACAGAATGAATTGACGAAAATGGTGTTGGCCGGGCTGACGGTCAGTACCGTGTGCTTGGGGACAACGGCTTATGCGGCAGACAAGGTAATTGAACAGGATCTGGGTGAGGTTGTCGTTACAGCGGAGCGGATTCCCTCGCATAAGATGAGTACACCAGCTGATGTGACTATCGTAACTGCACAGGAGATTGCATCCAATCATTATCGTGATGTGGCCGAGACCTTGCAGCATGTCAATGGACTGGTTATTACGAATGGCAACAGCAATGGGGATGAAACGGTGCTGATCAATGGGGATGACCGGGTAGTCGTTCTGGTTGATGGCCAGCGTATGAATGATGATCAGGGTTCTATGACGCGTGCCAGCGTCAACCTTGGCATGATTCCGTCAATCGGAAATATCGAACGCATCGAGGTGGTCAAGGGGGCAGGATCTGCATTGTATGGCAGCGATGCTGTCGGTGGTGTCATCAATATTATCACGAAAAAAGGACAGAAGAATGAGTCGACACTTGATGTGAATACCGGTTCAGGGAAAACACATAATTATGAACTGACGAATCAGGGAACGGATGGCAGCTTGAGCTGGTTTTTGACGGCTGGTCTGCAGAAACGCAGCTATTTCAATTACAAGGCCTCTGGTGACAGCAGTAAACGCATGACGAATAGTGACTATGATAATAACAGCTTTTCGCTGCGGCTCGACAATAAACTCTCGGACAGCAGTTCGCTGCAGCTGAATGTCATGCATAAGATCTACGATGGCGGTCAGGCCGGGCAGCCAGCGAATCTGTATCAGAAACGGAATTATAATAATGCCGGGCTGACCTGGCACTTTAAGGAGAATCAGTCAACGCCGGGTTTTCTGCGGTATTTTAATAATTATAAGAGCTCGAAATATCCTAGTACTTATTCGACTGATAATGGGGCTTATGATACGCGATTGCAGGGGATCGATTATCAGAATGGCTGGAAGCTCGGCGACAACAACAAGCTGATTATGGGGACCGAGTGGCATCAGAGCAAGTCGTCGAATAAGGCCAGTGGTTATATCAATAAGAAGATCACGACTCAGGCTGTTTATGTTCAGGATACGATGAAGCTGACGGATAAATGGTTTTTCGTGCCGGGTCTGCGGGCCGATCATCATGATGCCTTTGGTACGCATTGGACACCAAAGGCTGCGGTGGACTACCGGGCGGACCGTCAGACCAAGCTGTATGCTTCCTGGGGACGCATATTCAAGGCACCAACAGCGGATGACATGTTCTATGTCGATTCGTATATGAAAGGCAATCCAAAACTTAAACCGGAAGCCGGCCATTCTGAAACGTTCGGTATCAGTCATGAGTTCAGCCCTAAAGCAGCACTTGACGCCAGTTATTTCCATAGTGAACTCAGTGATGCCATTAAATGGGTCTACGATCCTGCAACTTATCTGACGAATGCGATGAATATATCCCGCGAACAGAAGCATGGCCTGCAGCTGGTATTTACAGGGAAGCCGGTGGCGGACTGGTCCTATGATATTGGTTATTCCTATGTGGCGGATCAGACGGATGGGAAAACCGTGTTATTCTATCAGCCGAATGGTTATCAGCTGGGGCTGCACTATCATAAGGGGGACTGGAAAGCCAATATCCTTGGACGCATGGGCAGCGGCCTGAGTGAGAACCTTTATGGAACGAACCGCTATGCAATCTGGGATTTCAATACCAGCTATGCGCCGACGGATCAGATCACACTGTATTTCAAGATCAATAACTTCACGAATCAGGGGTACTATCTCTATCCGAAATCGAGCTATACAGGATATTATTATCCGCTGCAGGGCCGGTCCTTCCAGATCGGAATGACGGTTGCGTTCTAAGTCGTACAACTTAATAGAGAGAAAAAAATGAATGAAATTGTTTTGAGTGTGCAGGACCTTACGGCAGGTTATGCCGACCATGAGATCCTGCACGAGGTATCATTTTCCGTTCAGACGGGTGAGATGATTGGTCTGATTGGTCCGAATGGTGCAGGCAAGAGCACGCTGCTGAAAACAATAAGGGGAATGCTGCCTGCTTTGGGGGGCAGCATTCGTCTTTTCAGCCGCGATATCCATACCCTGACACCGCGGGACTTTGCCCGCTGCACGGCATATCTGCCACAGCAGATGGTCGTGCCGTTTGCCTATACGGTACGGGATATTGTCATGGCCGGGCGCTATCCGTATCTGAACTGGTGGCAGCATACCAGCCGGCAGGACCGGCTGGTGGCTGAGGCCTGTATGGCTTATACGGGCGTACTCTCCTTGGCGGAACAGCCGGTCAATGCCTTGTCTGGCGGTCAGCGGCAACGGGTACTGCTGGCTAAAATACTGGCCCAGCAAACATCGGTTCTGCTGCTGGATGAACCAGCGGCGGGTCTGGATCTCATGTATCAGGAGGAGATCTTTCGTTTCTGTCAGGACCTTTGTGCGGCTGGCCGTACGGTTCTGCTTGTGGTACATGAGCTGGGGCTGGCTGCCAGATTCTGCTCACGGCTTCTGCTGACTGCCAACGGACAGCTGCTGGCAGACGGCCAGCCAGCGGAGGTCCTTACTGAGACGCTGCTTGAGCAGGCGTATGGTGTACCCGTCAGGGTATCAAGCAATCCCCGAACGGGCCATGCCGATATCTATACGGCCAAGGACAAGGCCGATGCGAGGCAGCAGCAATTACTGCCAGTGATACTGGGAGAGGATGTGATCGATTGTGGTTAGCAGGCATCATTATCCGGTGGTCATGGGGCTGCTGACGCTGATCCTTTTTCTGACCATGTTGCTTTCGCTGGGCTGGGGACAGATGGATCTGCCATTTTCCCATGTGATTGCTGCGGTTGGTCAGGGATTGGGGCTGCCGCTTGCTCAAAATACGACAGTACCAGCCAATGAGTTGGCGGTCATCTGGCATATCCGTCTGCCACGTACGCTGGTTGGCCTGATGGTGGGCGCCGGTTTGGGAATTTCCGGAGCCGTGCTGCAGGGGATATTTGCCAATCCTTTGGCAGACCCAGGCATCATTGGTGTTTCCAGTGGAGCGTCGGCTGGTGCAATCGTGGTGATTGCTGCCGGTCTATCCAGTATCAGCCTGTTTGCCCTGCCTGCTGGTGCATTTGTTGGCGCTTTGCTGGCGGTAGGCGTTACGGTGTTTTTGTCGATGCAGCATGGACGTATTCCGGTATTGAGACTGCTGTTGTCCGGCGTGGTAGTGGGCATGTTTCTGGCGGCCTTTACTGCCGCCGTATTGACTGTGGTGAATGAGAATAAAATGCAGGAGTATCTGTTCTGGACCATTGGCGGACTGGACTATCGGCGCTGGGATCATGTTCTGCTGGGAATTGGTCCATTGGCAGTCAGTACGGGGATCATGTTACTGCTGACCCGCCAGCTGAATATACTGGTATTGGGGGATACTGAGGCTAGAGCTGTGGGCATGCCGGTGCTGAAATATCGGTTGCTGCTGTTGACGCTGGCTGCGCTGACAACAGCTACGGGGGTATGCATCAGCGGGAATATCGGTTTTGTCGGGCTGGTCGTGCCACATATGATGCGGCTGCTTATCGGCCCGGACCATCGGCGGCTGCTGCCAGCCAGCCTGCTGGCCGGTGCAGTGTTTCTGGTCTTCTGTGATGCGTTGGGGCGGGTCATCGTGCCCGGTATGGAGATCCGGGCAGGTATTATGACCGCGTTTATTGGGACACCGTATTTTCTTTATTTGCTTCGCAATCATCAATGAATGGAATAGGAGGTTATTTTTTGGATAATATCATGACAAGTATTGCATTTTTTCAAAAGGGCGGACTCATTATGTATGTACTGCTGCTTTGTTCGCTGTTTGTGGTGGCTATTGGAGGGGAGCGGCTGCTCTATTTCCGGAGACAGGATTCCGGCCGCTCATTTGCCCGTGAATTCCATGAGCGGGTGGTGGCAGGAGACTATAACGGAGCATCGGCTCTCGCTGCTGCCGGGCATGGCGCCTTGCCGCGTATTCTGCAGCAGACGATCGGCCGGTGTGATGATGCGCCACAGCATATTTCTGCCTATATGGAGATACAGTCTGGTGTCATCCTATCGCATTTCCGTCAGCGCCTGTATTATCTGAGCGTTATTGTGACGATGGCACCGTTACTGGGGCTGCTGGGAACAATCAGCGGTATGATTTCGGCATTTAGTGTGTTTAATGTTCAGTCGGCTCAGGCTCAGGCAATTACCGGAGGTGTTGGCGAGGCTCTGATCGCAACAGCTTTTGGACTCTGTGTGGCTATCATAGCCTTGGCGGTGCATGCTTATTTCACCCAGTGGCTGGAGAATATCATAACGGATATGGAGCAGAGCTTTTCGTTGATCGAGGCTGATTCGGCCGCATTTGCAAAGGTGGAGGCAGCTTATGAGACTGCGTGACCGGCATCGGCAGGACAAGCCGGAAATCATCATCATTCCGATGATCGATATCATGTTCTTCCTGCTGGTGTTTTTCATGATGAGTACGCTCTATATGGTGAACATGAAGACCGTCGATGTGAATATGCCGCTGGCACAACATGCCGAGACGACGCTGAGTGTGACATATGTCGTGACCTTGCGTCAGGATGGCTCACTATGGCTGGCGGATAAGCCAATCAGGGAAGATGAACTGTTGCGCCGGGCTGCCGGTGAAAACAGGAAGGACAGTCGTTTTGCGGTCGTGCTGCGCGCGGATCAGCAGCTGGATTATGGCATGGTCATGGCACTGCTGGATAAATTCAAAGGAGAAGGTATCACACATGTCGGTCTGGCTGCAGCGTCAGCTGGAGGGCACTGAGATGAATGTGGAAAAACGGGAACGGGTAATGTCCTGGGGCATATCTTTATTGGTGCATGTGCTGGCTTTGGCAGCTGCTTCTTCAGCCGGACTGTTTCTGCTGGGGCAACGGCCCGTAGAACCAGCTGTAGTGGACGTTGCCTTATTGCCAGAATCCGGGCAGCAGATGGAAGCGGGCCGACCAGCCGATGGAGAGCAGGCGGCTCCGGCTGCATCCAGCGGCGCTGGTGGGATGGTCATGCCAGCTGCAACCGCTGTACCTGAGATCCGGGAGACCTATACCAGAGACAGCGAAAAGCAGAGTGCTTATCGTCAGGCGCATCATGTAGCGGCTGATGGTACTGTTGTTGAGCCGTCAGACCAGCCAGTGAATTCCGGACATAAAGGCGGGAGCAGTACAGGTAGTGCTGCCACTGCTGCGAATGGGAGAGCTGACAGCAATGGTGTGGAGCTGGGAAATGGTGTTGGCGATAGCAGCAGTAACGGTGGGATGGTTGGGGGTGGAACTGCATCGGTACCCCCCGTGCCCCCTGAGCGCATCATGGCTGTCTGCAAATATCGTCCAGAACCTGTCTACCCCGAAAGTCTCCGGGCACAGGGAATAGAAGGCCGTGTTCAGGTACAGATCATGGTGGCTGCCGATAATACCATCGAGGCAGTTGAGATCCTGAGATCATCCGGCTATCCGGCTATGGATCAGGCCGCACTTCGCGCTGCCTGGGGCTGCCGCTTCCAAATGAATGGTTATCTGGGCCGCTATACAACGACTTATCGGTTTTCCCTGAATGGTGGTGATGACTGGTGATCCCAATACAGGATGTTGATCAATTGATAACAGGAGGTTTTAGAAATGAATCAGAGGAAGACATTAAAGATAACTTTCATGGCAGGAACAGTATGTGCGGTTGGATTCTGCAATATGCAGGGCAGCAGACTGCCTGTGGCTTCCGCAAAATCGCATGAGGTAGTGGCTGCTGATTTGGGAGAGATCGTTGTGACAGCTACCCGTTCGAAAAAGTTGGAAGTGGACGTTCCAGCTGCGACAGAAGTCATAAAGGATGATCAGATCAAAGATTCCGGGGCTAGGAATGCAGGGGAAGTATTGTCTAAACTGGATGGTATCGCATTTGATGGTTTTGGCCAGAATGGTGCCGCGATGGGAACTATGGCAAATGAGATAAATATCCGCGGCGTGGATAACGGTACGCTGATTCTTGTCAATGGGAATCCGGTTTCTTGGCGGGGAAAATATGACCTTTCGGCAATTCCAGCTGCCAGCATTGAACGCATCGAGGTGGTCAAGGGTGGTGGTTCGGTGCTGTACGGCAGCGAAGCTATGGCCGGTGTAGTGAATATCATTACGAAAAAATCAGCATCTAATACTGTGACGGCTGGGATTGGAAGCTCCGGCCAGCATTATTATAATGTTAATGCTGGCGATGAAAGGCTGGTGGTCAATTATGATTCCAATGAGTGGAATCATGGTCTCGATGTCAGTCGAACAACGGCCAAATTTGGTGAGACCCGCACAAATCTTCATCATGTAGAGAAGCAGAATGTCAGTCTGGGTTATGCACTCAGTCCAACACTAAATTTTTTTTATGGATATTATGCTACGGAAGCCACGTACGATCGATGGGTTACCGCAGTAACGAGTAGTTCAGCGGCTGCGGTAGGGGATTTGTTTAACAGTCGCAAGTATATGACGAAACGGCATATTACGCAGCTGAACTTTCATGACAAGGATTGGAAGGGGAGCCTCTACTTCAATAATGGTACGGTAGAGTCTGATGGCCCTACCAATTTCAGTGCGACTGGAACCCGGACGAAGCTTACGGAAGTGCATTACAATAACCGGGAGAAGAATATGACCTATGGCGTGGACCTACAGCATCGTTGGCGCATTTCTCCCAAGGTATCCATTATCAGTGGAACTAATATTCAGCGGGAGGATTATCAGCAGCTGGCCTCGTATTCCACTGCGACGTCAGCTGGTTATGACCGTAATAATCTGGCTTTATTCACACAGGTCGAGCAGGTTTTTGACCGCAAGAACACAGGAATATTCGGGGGGCGGGAGACTTGGACCGCTGGTGCTTGGCGAAATCAGAACTATAACGATTTCAGCGCATCAGGACAGTGGCTGCACAAGATGAATGACAACAACAATTTGTATGTGAGCATTTCCCAGTCTTTTATTATGCCAACATTTGCTCAGATGTACGGAGCGACAACTACAGCAGTACAGAACCCGGATCTTAAACCACAGAAAGGGATCAACTATGAATGGGGGTGGAAACAGAAGCATCACAATCATAATTGGAAGGCGGCATTATTCCATATGGACATTACGGATAATATCAGCGCTAAATGGACTAGTACGGGCAGCTATTCTTATACCAATGAAGATTTTCGCAACACAGGGATTGAGCTGAGTACGGATATCAAGAGCGTGGGTCGGTTATCTTATCACTACGGTGTAACCTGGCAGAACCCAGAGGTCAAGAGTACGAAAAAAGATTATTGGGACCGCAAGTTCGGCAAGGTCCAGCTTACTGGCGGAATTACCTATAAAAGTCGTAAGCTGACATCCAGTCTGAATGCTTCATATTTATGTGATCGTGTACAGACTCCGTCTACAGATCATTCATTTGCAAGTAAACCATATCTGCTGACGCAGTGGAATACGATTTATCATCCGGATAATGATAATGAACTTTCGCTGACTATCAACAATGTACTGGACCGGCATGATATTATTTCGAACTCGGCATCTACCTATTATGGACCACCGGTAAGTTATATGCTGAACTATACTTATAAATTTTGATTCCTGATAAAAACAGCCTTTGAGTAAAGGGCTGTTTTTATGTTCGGGGTACTTGTGATATAATGCATAGATATGCATGCAATAGGGTGAAGGGGGCTTTTAGACATATGAAGGGAAATCTGATGCTGCTGGCAGCAGCGCTTATCTGGGGCACAACGTTTGTTGCTCAGGTTGTCGGCATGGATGGGCTGGGGCCGTTTACCTATGCGATGGCGAGATATATGCTCGGGCTGCTGTTTCTCATCGGGCTCTGGTACTCCGGTCGGGGGCAGCGGGCGGAGCAGCGCCGGCGGGGGCTTTATCATCCAGGCTGGCGGGCTGGACTGGGAGCCGGGACATTCATGTTTATCGGCTCTTCGTTGCAGCAGGTTGCGATGCTTTATACGACAGCCGGCAAGACTGCCTTTATTACGGCACTCTATATCATCCTTGTGCCGCTGGGGGCGGTTGCACTTGGCAAGCGGATTCATGGTGAGAACTGGATCGGGGCAGTGCTGGCTCTGGCCGGACTCTATCTGCTCTCAATTCACGGTGCCGTGACACTTAGTTTTGGCGATGGGCTGGTGCTCATCAGCTCTTTGTTCTGGGCAGCTCAGATTCTCTTTATTGACCGCTATGCTGAGCGGGTGGATGTCATCGAGCTGTCGACGGCGCAGATATTTGCCTGCTGGCTGGGCAGTACGATAGCGGCGCTGCTGGTGGAAGATATCCATTGGGCACCGATCCTGCAGGCCTGGCTGCCAATCGTTTATGGTGGCATCCTGTCGGGCGGGGTAGCCTTTACCCTGCAGATTATTGGCCAGAAATATGCCGATCCTGGTCCGGCTGCTATTATCATGAGTTTTGAGGCCTTTTTTGGGGCGGTATCGAGCTGGATCATTTTGGGTGAGGTTATGACTGCCGTACAGATATCCGGCTGTCTGCTCATGCTGGCCGGTGTCATTACTACGCAGTCTGGCACATGGCTGCGAAAAAAACAGAGGATTGAAATTTAGGAGACAGAAGTGTATAATCAGTGTAAGTGGTTAACTGTTAGCTGCGAAAGATTTGGCTTAATACGTAGTTAATACGTGAAGGAAGTGTGTAGTGTGAAGCTTGACAGCTTGAAGATTATTCTGGCATGTTTAGCGGTATTCCTCTTTAGCTGAGCCTGAGGATAGACTGGCGAAGAGAACGGGGGCAGGGCTGACCTTAGGGCGTCCTGCCTTTTCAGTTTAAAAAGAGAGAAATATCAGCTTTTTTCGTGGGGCAAGCAGGATTCCGAAAAAGGATAGCGAATATATTTAAGGATATATGAAGTGAGAGGGGAATGTTCCATGATAGCGGATGAAACATTGATCATAAAACCGAAGGTAAAAATAAAGGTATTCGGTATTGGCGGCGGCGGGAACAGCGTGCTGGTCCGTATGGGGCAGCATAATGAGCTGGATGTCGAGCTGATTGCGATCAATACGGATGCTAAGCAGCTGCAGCTGGTGGAACAGTCCGGCGTGCGCTGCATCCAGATTGGCGAAGCGCTGACCCGGGGACGCGGGACTGGCGGCAACACCCAGCTCGGTGAGCAGGCTGCCAAAACTGAAGAAGATAAAATAAAAGCGGCACTCAACGGTGCTGATCTGGTGTTTATTACGGCTGGTATGGGTGGCGGGACTGGAACAGGAGCTGCTCCGGTCGTCGCCCGTCTGGCCAAGGAAATGGGATTGTTATCTGTCGGCGTGGTTACTATGCCATTCGCCTTTGAGGGAAACCGCAAGAAGAAAACGGCCATGGAAGGGATTACGAAAATGCAGTCCCAAATGGATGCGCTTATTTCGGTGGAGAATGACAATCTCCTGAAGCTGCCCGAGAATCGTCGTATGACGATGGTCAAGGCTTTTGCGTGTGCCGACGGGATACTCAAGCAGGCAATCAACTGTGTGGCTGAGCTTATCCTGACAACTGGTGTCATCAATGTTGATTTTGCTGATGTCACGACGATCTTCCGTCAGAGCGACAGCAGTGATGCATTACTAGGCATCGGGCGCAGTGACCGCAGTGCGATCGACGCTGTCAAGATTGCCGCGGAAAGCCCGTTGATTGATAAGGGGCTCAAGGGAGCCCGCGGGGTCATACTGAATCTGACCGGTGATGCAACACTGAGCCTCTATGATGTAGATGAGGCAACGCATTATATCGTGGAGCATACGGACCCAGAGGTCAATATTATCCTCGGTACAGTAGTAGATGATGGAATGAATGGTTCTGTACAGGCAACGATCATTGCTACCGATTTTACGGACAGCGTTGTCTTGAAAGCACCGACGGTTACGGTGCCGGAAAGCCGGGTTAATAAGGAAACGTTCCAGCTCGATACGCCAGCCTTTATGGATAAGAGTGTACCACAAACTGGATTTCAGGCGCCAAAAGCCTTTGCAATCCCGGCCTTCAAGCTGACGAACGATACGGATGAAAAGAAATAAGCAGGGGATACAGGGACCAGCTGACTTGTCGGATGGCCCCTTTTCCATTCAATATGAGTATTGTGATTGATAAGAGAAAGGAAACGGATTTTGAGTAAGCTTGGACAATTTTCTCGTACGGAGCTGCTGCTCGGCGAAGCAGGAATGGATAAACTGGCCCATAGTACGGTGGCTGTATTCGGTGTAGGCGGTGTTGGTTCATTTGTTGCCGAAGGACTGGCCCGTGCCGGTATCGGGCATCTGGTATTGATCGATAACGACCGGATCTGCCTGACCAATGTCAATCGCCAGATTCATGCCACGACGAAAACGGTGGGAGCGCTGAAGACGGAAACGATGAAGCAGCGGATACTCGATATCAACCCGAAAGCAGTGGTCGATACGATCGAGGATTTCTATCTGCCCGACAATGCGCAGGCCTTCTTTACGCAGCCGTATGACTATGTGGTTGATGCCATCGATACCGTGACCGGGAAGATCGATCTGGTGCTGCAATGCCGCGAGCGCAATATCCCCATCATCTGCAGCATGGGCGCCGGCAACAAGCTGGACCCGGCCAAATTTGAGGTTACGGACATCTATAAGACGAGTGTGGACCCTATTGCCCGTGTCATGCGCAAGAAGCTCAAGGAGAACCGCGTAAAGAAACTCAAGGTCGTGTATTCCAAAGAAAAGCCGCTGACCGTTCAACAGAGCGGCTGCGGCAAGAACTGTATCTGTCCACCGGGCAGCGCCCGGAACTGCGACCAGCGCCGGGCGGTGCCGGGCAGTATCTCGTTTGTCCCGTCAGTAGTCGGACTGATCATGGCGGGAGAGGTAGTACGGGACCTCACTGGTGCGAAGGTGGAGGTATCAGCATGAAGATAGCAGTTCTGGGCTGCGGGCGCTGGGGAACGTTTCACGCCTGGTATGCCAACCATATCGGTCATCAGGTCATGCTCTGGGGACGCCCGGGCTCAAAGCACCTGCAGGAGCTCGAGACGCGGCATGCCAATGAGTATCTGACCTTGCCGGATACCGTGCAGCTTACCGATGATCTGGAGCAGGCGCTGCGCTATGCCGATACGTTGATCATTTCAATCAGCTCGCAGCAGCTGCGTGCGTTTGGTCAACAGCTCAAAGAGCTCGGTGGACTGGAACATAAGAAATTTGTGCTTTGCATGAAGGGGCTGGAGATCGGTACTGGCAAACGACTTACGACGGTGCTGGGAGAGGCTATCGGTACGGACCAGCAGATTGCCGTCTGGGTCGGACCGGGACATGTGCAGGATTTCATCCGGGGCATCCCGAACTGTATGGTCATTGCCGCGAAAGAATTAAAAGTGACGAAAGAACTGGTGGACGCGTTTTCGAGTCCATTGATCCGTTTCTATTATGGCGAGGACCTTATTGGTACCGAGATCGGTGCCGCGGCCAAGAATGTCATCGGGCTGGCGGCAGGCATGCTCGACGGGTTTGGCTATGGCAGCCTCAAGGGGGCACTTATGGCCCGGGGAACGCGCGAGCTGTCACGTCTCATCGAAAAGATGGGGGGCGATAAGATGACGGTCTACGGCCTCTCACATCTCGGCGACTATGAGGCGACACTCTTCTCACCCCATAGCAACAACCGCCGTTTCGGAGAGGACCTCATCACTGGCAAGCCATTTACCAAGCTGGCCGAAGGAGTCTATACGGTGGAAGCGCTCATGGATCTGTCACGGGATTTTCATGTGGAGCTGCCAATCTGTGCGACCATTTATGAGATCGTACATAATAATCAGGACCCGAAGGAGCAGCTCACGCAGCTTTTCCTTCGCTCAACAAAGTCTGAGCTGGCTTGAGAATTCTGTTAAAATGATATTTATCCCTTGACTACAATTGTCATGTATGTTAAAATTAAAAATTTTACTTTAAAAAAAGAAGTAAGCATGTTATAATTAACTATACGATGATAGTTATTCTTGAGGGGGTGTGTGTTTGCTGCAGGTTGGTGATAAGGTAGTTTACCCAATGCATGGTGCTGGTGTGATTTCTGGAATCGAGAATTGTGAGATCCTGGGAGAAGGAAAATCATACTATGTGCTTCAGATGCCGATGGGGAACATGAAGGTGATGATTCCCATCGACAATGTGGATAATGTTGGCTTACGTGATGTTATTTCGGAAGCGAAGGTAGACGAAGTCCGTGATGTACTTGAAGATAAGCCAGAGCGGGCATTGGGGAGCTGGAACAAGCGCTTCCATGCAAACCTGGACCGGATGAAGAGTGGCGACATCTGTGATGTGGCTGCAGTGGCCCGGAACCTGATCCTACAGGATCGCCAGCATAAGATCTCTTCGGGCGAACGGCGGCTGCTGGATTTAGCCAAGCAGATACTCGTCAGCGAATTGGTCTTTGCCTGTGACAAAACCCCTGAGGAAGTCGAGGCCTGGCTGGAAGGCATACTTCTGGATAATAATAAGACACATTGAGCGGTGAAGGAAGGACCAGAATTCTTTTTTGAGGATTCTGGTCCTTTTCCTGTTGCTTAGGTTGACATAGCGGGTGATTATTGACTATACTAACTTTGTATGATTCGTTTTATTTGGTACTATATTATTAAAGAAAGAAAAGGAGGTGGAAGAGATGCTGGATCGTGTATTGCGTTTTTTCATCACGTTGTTTATGGCTATGGCCGGTGGCGCTCTTTTTAGTCTTGCCAGTCCCCTTCTGACATCATTTATCAGTACAGAGATACTAAAGGCGGATATGGGGCTTTTCAAGCTGACGTTTGCGGGACTGCTTTGTATCCTGTTAGGAGCTATTGTCGGTGGCATTGTCGGTTTTGCCTTGTCCACTTATTTCATTGGGCAGCTCAAGCGTTTCTCTGTCTGGGTAGAAAACCAGATGAGCAAGATGCCGATTCATGATGTTATTGCTGGAGCAGTGGGACTGTTCATTGGACTTATTATTGCCAATTTATTGGGCTATGCTTTTTCAAAAATTCCTATCGTTGGTGAGTATATTCCGGTCATTTTCAGTATCGTTTTCGGTTATCTGGGCATACAGATTACGATTCGGAAGCGCAAAGAGCTCACGGGTTTGTTTGACTTTATCCCGAAATTCATGAAGGAAATAGCCAGAGGGCGTGAGCCCCGCAGTGACAAAGGGGCTGCCGTTGTAACGGCGGTACCCGCTGCGGCGGATAAACAATATAAACTGCTCGATACCAGTGTGATCATCGATGGGCGCATTGCAGATATCTGCGAGACGGGCTTCATTGAAGGCACGCTGCTGATTCCTGTATTTGTGTTGGAAGAACTTCAGCATATTGCCGATTCTTCGGACGGGCTGAAACGAATTCGTGGACGCCGGGGACTCGATATCCTGCAGAAGATTCGTCAGGACACCCGTATGAAAGTAGAAGTCACAGAAGTAGACTTTGAGGATATCCCGGAGGTGGACTCCAAACTGGTTCAGCTCGGGCAGCAGGTCGGAGGCAAGATCATTACCAATGATTTCAATCTGAATAAAGTAGCTCAGCTGCGCGGTGTTGAAGTGCTTAATATCAACGCTTTGTCCAATGCGGTCAAGCCAGTCGTGATCCCCGGGGAGGATATGACGGTCAATATCGTTAAATCCGGCAAAGAGCCGGGGCAGGGAGTGGCCTATTTGGACGATGGCACGATGATTGTGGTCGAGAATGGGCACCGTCATCTGAATGAGACCATTCAGGTGGAGGTAACCTCCGCATTGCAGACGGCTGCCGGCCGGATGATTTTTGCAAAACCCAAGAATTAAAACAGCCTTCCTCCCTCTTTGAGGAAGGCTGAATCTTTAGGAGTGATAGCGATGGTCAGTGTCATTTTTCCAGCAGCGGGACAGGGCAAACGTATGAATGCCGGAGTGAATAAGGTATTTCTTGAACTTGCCGGACGGCCGATGCTCATACGGACGTTGCTGAGGTTCTCAGCCGTCCCTGAGGTTGGCGAGCTGATTGTAGTCGTTGGCGAGGATGAGATTGCTGCTGTTTCACGGCTGCTGGTACATGTGAAGGGGCTTAAGCTGTATCATGTCGTCGCTGGCGGTTCTGAGCGGCAGTATTCTGTCTGGAATGGCCTGAAGCGGGTGGCAGACGACGCGGATGTCGTACTGGTGCACGATGCAGCGAGACCGCTGGTGACGTCCTGTACGATTGAGGCCGTGATTGCCGCTGCCCGTGCGCAGGGAGCTGCTATTGCGGCGGTGCCAGAGAAGAATACCATCAAGGTGGTATCAGAGACCGGGATCGTCAGGTCGACCCCGGCCCGTTCGACGCTCTGGGCTGTCCAGACCCCGCAGGGATTCCGCAAGGATATCCTGATTGAGGCCAATGAGAAGGCCGAGGCTGATGGTTTTCTGGGCACTGATGATGCCAGCCTGGTTGAACGGCTGGGGCGGCCGGTCCGGGTCGTTATGAGCGACTACAGCAATATCAAAGTGACGACGCCGGAGGATCTGCTGGTTGCCGAGGCGTTCCTGCGTCAGGCACATGGTGGTGTGAGCGAGCTTGTGCATGACGCCGCGCATAAGGCCAGGGAGAAATTGCGGGAAACGCTGTCTGTACGACAGCAGCCGCAGAGCCATGAGGAGGAAAGCAAATGACACGATTTGGTATGGGCTATGACGTCCATCAGCTGGTAGAAGGGCGCAAGCTCATCATTGGCGGAGTAGAGATTCCGCATAGGCTGGGGCTGCTGGGCCATTCTGATGCGGACGTGCTGCTGCACGCCATCGCTGACGCCCTGCTGGGGGCTGCAGCCCTCGGTGATATCGGCAGGCATTTCCCGGATACCGATCCGCGGTATGCCGGGGCTGACAGCCTCAGGCTGCTCGCCCATGTCATGCAGCTGCTCAAGGATAAGGGCTATACTGTGGGCAACGTTGACGCAACCATTGTTGCCCAAAAACCGAAAATGAAAGATTTTATCCCGCAGATGAATGAAAATATCGCCCGGGTTCTCGGGGTGACGACAGATCAGGTCAATGTAAAGGCCACGACCGAGGAAAAGCTGGGCTTTACCGGTACGGAGCAGGGCATCTCGGCCTATGCCGTAGCCGGCATCGAGAAAGCCTGAGTGAGAAAAAGAGACAAGGAGACACAGAAATGCTAAAAGTCTATAATACCATGACACGACAGAAAGAGACGTTCCAGCCCTTGAAAGACGGGGAGGTCAGCATCTACTGCTGTGGTGTTACGCCATATAATCATCCCCATATCGGCAATGCCCGTCCCTTTGTGACCTGGGATGTCATCCGCCGTTACTTTGCGAAGAAGGGGTATCAGGTTCATTATATCCAGAACTTTACGGATGTAGATGACAAGATCATCAACGCGGCTAATAAAGAGGGCGTGGACTGGGATGATATCTCTGGGCGCTACATCAAGGCCTATTTCGAAGCAATGGATGAGCTGAACGTCAAGCGCGCGGATGTTTATCCGCGGGTCAGCGAGACAATTCCTGACATCATTGCGATGGTCCAGAAACTGATCGATAAAGGCTATGCTTATGCCGTCGACAATGGGGATGTATTTTACAGCGTTGAGAAATTCCATGGCTATGGCAAGCTCAGCGGCCGCAAGCTTGATGATATGCAGGCTGGTGCCCGCATTGAGGTCGATACGCGCAAGCAGAATCCAATGGATTTTGCTCTCTGGAAGTCTGCCAAACCGGGCGAGCCGAGCTGGGACAGCCCGTGGGGCAAAGGACGGCCGGGCTGGCACATCGAGTGCTCAACTATGTCGCTCAAATACCTTGGCGAGAAATTTGACTTCCATGGCGGCGGCAGCGACCTGATTTTCCCGCATCATGAGAATGAGATCGCCCAGTCGCAGGCCTGCATCGGTGACGATCACAGCTTTGCGCAGTACTGGCTGCACAATGGCTTTATCACGATTCATAACGAGAAAATGTCCAAGTCCAAGAACAACTTTTTCACGGTAAAGGATATTCTCAAGGAGTATCCGGGCGAAGTGGTTCGTTTCTTCATTCTGCAGACGCACTATCGCAGCCCGCTTGATTTCAGCGATGAGCGCCTGAAAGAAGCACAGACGAGTCTTGGCCGCCTTGAACAGTCCAAGGCCTTCATGGACGAGCTCCTGAAGACGAAGCAGGGGGATGCGGATACCGCCGCTGATCTGGCCGCAGAGGCGCAGAACTATCTGACCGAGTTCTACGAAGCCATGGACGATGATTTCAATACCGCACTGGCGATCAGTCAGTTGTTCGCGTTGTCGAAGGAAATCAATATCTATTATCAGGATGTCATGAACAAGGGGCAGGCGTTCGATACGAAGAATTTTGCCAAAGTCGCACAGGCCTATACAGATATGGCCGCGATCATCGGTCTCTTTGAGCACGCTGATGCTGCTGTCGATGACAGTCTCGCGGACAAGCTCATGGACCTCATCATCTCCATCCGGCAGGATGCCCGCCAGAACAAGAACTGGGGTCTGGCTGACAAGATCCGTGATGAGCTCAAGGATGCCGGTGTTGTCCTCGAAGATACGCCGAGCGGGGTACGGTGGAAGAAAGCATGAAGTTCGATCATTTCAAGATGCTTGTGGATATGATGTTCCAGCCCGATGGCGAGGGCGGCATCATGCAGCGCTATAACCAGGCCGATGTCAAACAGCTCAACCCGTTGGTGCTTGCTTATGTCGGCGATGCTTATTTTCATCTTTTTGTCCGTACCCGCCTGCTCTCCTATGAGCAGGCCAAAGTACAGGCACTGCACGCGTTCAGCGCCCAGATTGTTTCCGCTGTCTGGCAGGCAAAAGCCTATCAGGGCATTGAGGAACGTCTGACGGAAGAAGAAAAAGGGATCTATCGGCGCGGCCGAAACGCCAAGAGCCATGCGCCGCGCAGTGCCAGTGTTGCCGAGTACCATGCCAGTACCGGCTTTGAGGCTTTGCTTGGCAGTCTTTACCTTTCTGAGCAGAATGAGCGCCTCTATGAGATTGCTGAGGCATCGTTTCAGATTATCTCCGCAGCAATGATGAAGGAAATAAGGAGCAAGAAATAACCTATGATAAAAGTAAAACTCTTAGACTATACCCCTGAGCCGGAGCGTGTGGTAGCCATGGCTGCCCGGCTTTGTTACTCTGCTGTTGGTGCAGAGGAACTCTCAGAGCGTCTGAGCGAGGAGAAAGTAAAGGAAATGGTGCGCAAAATGGTTGCTCTCGGGCATGCCTCGACCATTGAGCACGTCTCTTTTACCTTCGGTATTGAGGGAGTCAGCCGGGTGCTCACGCATCAGCTGGTGCGTCACCGTATCGCTTCTTATGATCAGCAGAGCCAGCGCTATGTGGCAGCACATGGCTTTGAGTATATTACGCCACCGACGATTGCCGAAAATCCCGAGGCAAGGGCAAAATACGATGCGCTGCTTGAAGAGATCCGCCGGACCTACGATGAGCTTACCGGGATGGGTATTCCGAAAGAAGATGCCCGCTATGTACTGGCCAATGCTGCCGAAACCAAGATCCTCGTGACCATGAATGCCCGTTCGCTGCTGCACTTCTTCAACCTGCGCTGCTGTCATCGGGCTCAATGGGAAATCCGCGATATGGCCTACAAGATGCTGGCTGAGGTGAAAGTGGTTGCGCCGACCCTGTTTCATAATGCCGGTGCCAGCTGTGTGAACAGCGGCTTTTGTCCGGAAGGGGCAATGACCTGCGGCAAACTGCAGGAAATGCTCACGCTGCGGGAGAAGGATTAAAATGGAAAGAAAAAACAAGAACAAACAAGAAGGAAAAACCGATAAAAAGCGGTCAAACGATTTTAGACCACGCAAAAAGTCCCATGCACCACAGGAAAACAGGGAGCACCGTAGTGTCCATGAACCGCGTGAGAAGCGCGAGAAGCGCGATGACCGCGAAACGCGTACAGCGGTAGAACCGCGTGAGGTGCGCGACAATCGGGGAATGGCAGAACCACGGGAACTGCCGGAGGATGTGCTGATTGGCCGCAATGCCGTAACGGAAGCGCTGAAAGCTGGTCGTGGCGTGAATAAACTGCTGCTGGCCGAGGGCGATAAGGAAGGTTCTATCAGCGAAATTGTTGCCCTGGCGAAAGAACGCGGCATCATCATTCAATCGGTAGAACGCGGCAAGATTGAAGCCATTGCTGGCGGCCTTCGCCATCAGGGGGTCCTGGCCTATGTATCTCCGGTTGCCTATGTGGAAGTGGAGGATATCCTCAAAGCCGCTGAGGCTAAAGGAGAGGCACCATTCCTGCTGCTGCTCGACGAGCTCGAGGACCCGCATAATCTTGGTGCGTTATTGCGTACGGCTGATGCGACCGGTGTTCATGGGGTCCTGATTCCGAAGCGCCGCAGTGTGCCATTGACCGCGACGGTCGCCAAGACTTCGGCTGGTGCTATTGAGTATGTGCCTGTGGCCCGTATCGGCAATATTGCCCAGACAATCAAGAAACTTAAAGACAAGGGGTTCTGGGTAGCCGGTGCTGACATGGATGGCAGTCAGAACTACTATGAGGCCGATCTGACCGGTCCACTCGTGCTGGTTGTGGGCAGCGAGGGAAAAGGCATGGGGCGTCTGACCAAGGAACAGTGTGACTTCATTGTCAGGATGCCGATGGTTGGACGGATCAATTCGCTGAATGCCTCAGTTGCGGGCTCTATCCTTATGTATGAGTCCATGCGCCAGCGGCTGGCCAAAAAGAAATAGGCAGTAAGGCTGTTGCGATTTGTAGTTCATAGGCAGCAGCCTTATTTTTGAAAGGAGCAGAATATGGCCAGGAAATGGGAGCATTATATCGTCGATGGCTACAATGTCATCAATTCATGGCCGGAACTCATAAAGCTTCAGGACGATCTTTCAAAAGCCCGCGATGAACTGGTCCATATACTGACCGAGTATGGAGCTTACGAAAAATATGATATTGTGGTCGTATTTGATGCCATGTTCACAGAAGATGAGGAGCATCATGAAGCCATCAATGATCATATGCAGGTCATCTATACTGGTGCCGGCGAGACTGCGGACAGCTGCATTGAGCGGCTCGCCTATGCGCTGGTACGGCAGGGACGGGAGGTTCATGTCGTGACTTCGGATGGTGCTGAGCAAAGTGTCATCCTGGGGGCGGGTGCCTATCGGATTCCATCACTGGAATTTCGCAAATTTGTCCAGCGGACCAGGAAAATGCTGCAGAAGGAATACCTGGGTCCTGTGACCAATCCGGTCATCCGGTTGGAAGTACAGGACCGGCTGGATGCAGATACTGTAAAAAAAATGGATGCTTTAAGAAAATTGCATCATTGAATTCTTTATCGAAGTAACCGTTACCATTAGGAGAAACGTCCCAAAGGATTCCTTGACGCTACTAATCAAAAGGTTGTATAATCACGGTATCGGGGAAGCAAGAAAGATGAAAACGGGAGTTTTCAGTAAAGGGGAACGTGCGATGGAAGCAGAAGCTAATGCAGAAGAGCTATTCAGAGAACAGCTCTATGGAGAGTTTGAAGATCTCACGGATGAAGAGATTTTGCTCGCAATCAAAGAAAAAAACGACAAGGTCGCACTGGATTATCTGATTAATAAATATCGGAATTTTGTCCGGGCCAAGGCGCGGTCATATTTTCTGATTGGTGCCGATCGTGAGGACATCATTCAGGAAGGCATGATTGGCTTCTATAAGGCAATTCGCGACTTTCGAAATGATAAGCTGTCGTCTTTCCGGGCGTTTGCAGAGCTCTGTGTGACGCGTCAGATTATCACAGCCATCAAGACGGCCACACGGCAGAAGCATATTCCGCTCAACTCATATATCTCGCTGAATAAGCCGATATATGACGAAGACTCGGACCGTACGCTGCTGGATGTTCTGGCTGGTGCCAAGGTATCCGATCCGGAGGAACTGGTGATCAGCCGGGAAGAGTTCATCGATATCGAAAAGAAGATGGAAGAAATCCTTTCCGATCTGGAGTGGAAAGTTCTCATGAGCTATCTCGACGGCAAGTCTTATCAGGAGATTGCTGGAGATTTGCATCGTCATGTGAAGTCGATTGATAATGCGCTGCAGCGCGTAAAGCGCAAGCTCGAGAAGTATATGGAAAATCGCGGGGATGATCTGGATATCGGAACCGTCTACCGGGGGTTGAGTTCTATTAATCGCCGTCTGCGTGGCGTGAGTGATGAGGACGGCCTGAGCCGGTAATGGCAGGTTAGGGAATTCATCTGATCATTTTCAGAGAGAAAAATAAGGTGCCTGGATTTGTGGTAATGACCATAGATCCAGGCGCTTTTTAGTTTTGCAGCGAAATATAAAGATGGGTGAAAAAGATCGTGAAAATCCGGCTTAATGTGATAAATATTATAGCCGGATGTCTTGTTTTAAAGTATAATGAAAGAAAAATAACTCCGAGCAAAAGCATCTACGGTGTTTCACTGACGCTATGATGCTGCGCCTGGGCTTTGGCCCACAGGGGGACAGGAGAAATCCTGCCGCCTTCCGTTTTGAAAAGGAGCGTTGAAAGTGATGTCCACAGGACTATTGTGTCTTGTCAGGCTGCTTCTTTGTGCGCGTTTTTCGGGCGGAGAAGCAGCTTTTTTTCGTGCAAGAAATTATGAATTTCGGGGTGGAGGGTGTTTATGAGAAGATGGATCGTATGGGCTTTGGCAGTTGTCATGATGCTGGCAGCAGGCTGCAGTGTTCAGCAGGGGAACTCTGCGGGGAATTTGCCAGCATCGAAGGACAGGGCACCACAGGAGCTTCATGTGGCTGCGGCGGCCAGTCTGACGGATGCGATGAAGGAAATTGCGGCAGGCTATGAGAAAGAGCATCCGGATGTGAAGATCGTATTCAATTTTGGCAGTTCAGGCGCGCTGCAGCAGGCCATCGAGAATGGCGGCGGGGCGGATCTGTTCTTTTCGGCGGCTCAAAAACAGATGAATGCGCTGGCGAAGGATGGATTGCTGGCTGATGGTACACGCAGGGACCTGCTGGTCAATGAGGTGGTCCTGATTGTCCCCAAGGACAGTGACATGAAACTCACGGATTTCAATCAGCTGACAGGGGCAGCCGTCGAGCATATTGCGCTGGGGGAACCAAAAGGAGTGCCGGTTGGCCAGTATTCGGAAGAAGTGTTCACGAAGATGGGAATACTGGATCAGGTGAAGGCGAAGGCGGTCTATGGCTCGGATGTGCGTCAGGTCCTGTCCTGGGTGGAGACTGGTGATGCAGACTGCGGCGTGGTCTATGCGACGGATGCGGCAGTGTCTGATCGGGTGAGGGTCGTTGCCAAGGCACCGGCCGATACGCATAAACCGATTATCTATCCAGCGGCAGTGCTCAAAGATTCAAAGCAGCCTGGGCTGGCGGATGATTTTCTGACTTATGTGTCGGGGGAGGCCGGCAAGGCGGTATTTTCGAAGTTTGGATTTGAGGTAAGGTAGAGATGGAACTATCCCCGCTGATTATTACATTGGAGACGGCGGTGGTCGCGACAGTGGTGACGTTTTTGGCTGGTATCGGCCTGGCGCTGGCAGTGGTCCGGATGAGACACTTTCAGGGGCTCGCCGATGCCATTATTACGCTGCCAATGGTGCTGCCGCCGACGGTGGTTGGTTTCTTTTTGCTGCTGTTTCTGGGCCGGCGCAGTGCTGTGGGACGGTTCCTGCTGCAATTTGATCTATCGCTGGTCTTTACATGGAAGGCGGCGGTTATTGCTGCGGTGGTCGTCTCGCTGCCGTTGATGTATCGTACGGCCCGTGGGGCATTTGAGCAGCTTGATCCGAATATCCTGGCTGCAGCCCGGACACTTGGCGTATCCGAATGGCGTATCTTCTGGCGGGTTCTGCTGCCCAATGCCCGGGCTGGGATACTGGCTGGACTGGTGCTGTCGTTTACGCGGGCGCTGGGTGAGTTTGGAGCAACCATCATGTTTGCGGGCAATATCCCGGGGACGACCCAGACGATGAGTACGGCTATCTATGCGGCGGTGCAGGCAAATGACTATGATCTGGCTTTTGACTGGGCGGCTGCGATTGTGCTGTTCTCGCTGTTCTTTGTGGTGCTTATGAATTGGTGGATTGCAAGATTGGCGAAGGGGGCCCTGCGATGGAGCTGATGGTAAATATTCGGAAAAGGCTCCGGGATTTCGAACTGGCCGCTGATTTTATGGTCCGCGATGAAGTGTTTGCGCTGCTGGGGGCTTCGGGCTGCGGCAAGAGTATGACGCTTAAGTGTATTGCGGGGATTGAGCAGCCGGACAGCGGTCGGATTGTACTGGATGGAAGGGTACTCTATGACAGTGAGGCCGGCATCAATCTGCGGCCGCAGCAGCGGCGGGTAGGCTATCTTTTTCAGAACTATGCGTTGTTTCCCAATATGACGATCGGTGAAAATATCCGTTTTGCCGCCAGTGGCAGCCGTGGGCAGCGGGAGCAGAAGGTGCAGGAGAATCTAAGGCGTTTTTCATTGGCAAAGCTTGAAGGTGCCTATCCGCACGAGCTTTCTGGTGGACAGCAGCAGCGGGCTGCCTTCGCCCGTATTTTGTCGTCGGATGCCGGGCTGCTCTTGCTCGATGAGCCGTTCTCAGCGCTCGACAGCTATCTTAGGTGGCAGCTGGAGCTGGAACTATCAGAGGTGCTGCAGGCCTACGATGGGATGGCACTGCTGGTCTCGCATGATCGTGGTGAGGTCTACCGCCTTGCAGACCGGGTGGCCGTAATCGATCGTGGGAAGATGGAGATGGCCTACACGAAACACGAGTTATTTCAGCATCCGGATACGCTGGCGGCGACGCTGCTGACGGGCTGCAAGAATGTCAGTCTGGTGCAGCGTGTGGACCAGCATCGTGTCATCGCCGATGACTGGCAGCTGGAACTGATGACGGAACAGATCGTGCCGGATAAGGTACGCTATGCGGGAATCCGGGCCCATTATATCGAGGTAAAGGCCGCGGCAGGCGTGAATACGTTTTGTATGGAAGTCATGAAAGTCATCGAAGATACCTTCTCTTATCTCATCATGGTCCGCCGCCAGGGAACGCAGGCGAAGCCGATTCGCTGGGAGCTTGACAAGTCCGCCTGGCATAGCATTGCTGCCGCGCAGCTGTACCTGTACTTCCCGCCCGACAAGATCATGCTTATGGAGCATTGAAATTGAAAAGGAAGCCTTGCAATATAGCAGGGCTTCCTTTTCAGGTGCTGATTAGAATTTGAAGCTGTTGAGCGAGGTTTGTAGTTGTTCAGCCAACTTGGATAAAGATGTGCTGGCTGAAGCAATTTCGGTGGAAGAGGCGGACTGTTCTTCCGTGGATGCTGATACGGTCTCCATTTCTGACGATACCGATTTTCCCTGATCACCAATTCTGGTGACCTGAAGTGATATATTGTCGGCATCAGTGCTGGCGGAGCGGACCGAGGTTGTCATCTGCTTGACTTCCCGGCTGACTTCCTTAACCAGGGATTCAATCTGCTGGAATGCTTCACGGAGTTTTTCTACCGACTCGGCACCGGCATCGACCGTGGCACGTCCATTTTTCATGGCATTGACCGCCAGGCTGGTGTCCTGCTGGACACTGGAAATCAAGGTCGCAATCTGTTGGGCAGCCTGGCCAGATTGTTCGGCCAGTTTGCGGACTTCATCAGCTACCACAGCAAAGCCATGTCCATGCTCACCGGCGCGGGCGGCTTCGATGGCTGCATTGAGGGCCAGCAGATTCGTCTGATCGGCAATATTAGATATTGTTTCGACAATCGTACCGATTTCCTGGGAACTTTCACCCAGACAATCGACCATTTGAGCAGATTCCTGAACGCTTTTTGCGCCATCGTGAATCTGGCTGACGGTGCTGTCGATGACCTGAGCTCCGTTAGTTGCATGAAGGGAAGCGGTGTCGGCGCGGTCGGCTACGCGGCTGGCCTGTTTGTTGATGGAATCGACGGTACTGCTGATCTGCTGGACAGCGGTACTGCTGGATTCAACGGCTGACTGCTGCTCAATGACAGAACTGGCAGCATCGGTGACTGACTGGGCAACCTGATTGGAGGCCTGTGCTGATTGCTGTGAACTGGCGGTCAGTTCCTCGCTGGCGGCGGCAATCTGTTGGGCGCTGTCATGAGTCTGGCGCATGAGATGGTTGAGATTATCGCGCATTTTTATGATGACATCAGCCATTTGGCCGAACTCATCGCCGCGGTCAAGTTCTCTCGGCGTGAGGCGGAAATCCCCAGCACCCAGACGCTGGCAAGCCGCCATCATGGTTTGCAGCGGATTAGTGATGGCTTTGGTGATCCAGATACCAATAGCTGCCAGCAGTGCTAAAGCAACAAGTGAGAATAAGATCATCGCCGTACCAGCGGCGGCAGAAGCCGCCTGGATTTGCTGATACAATGATTCGGAATTCTGCGCATGAGCATCTGCAGGTCAAGCGGATCGATGAGGCGGTCCTGCGGACCCGGCTTGTCGCCATCTGGCGACGGGACCGCTATCTTTCAACGGCCGGGGAGAAGTTTCTGGAGGCATTAGGAATGGAGGAGGCAGTATAAATAATGAAATGGAGCACGCTGCTCTGAGTCTGCTGTAAAGGAAAAGGCTGCCGCATTTTCGTGTGGCAGCCTTTTGGCTCTGCACCCGGTACGGGTGTAATCTCTCATATTTTGTTATGCCTGGGCCGCTTTGGCGCTGGCAAGCTCCTGGCGCAGTCCGTCGTAGAATTTCACCAGGCCGTCAATGATGGCCGCACGGTTTTCTTCGCCGATGTTCACCTGTTTCTTGAGTTCGCGGGTGGTCTCGATGATGTTGCCGATGGTCAGGATGTAGTTGTATTCGTCTTCGAGGACCTCGGCAGCATCGAGTGGCGGCAGGCAGGCTACTTGCTGACTCAGCTTGTCGTATTGAGTGCTCAGGAGTTTAAGATTTTTTTTCTGAGTCAGTGCGAGATCGAGGTTCTCGGCGTTTACCCGGCTCAGTGCGGTGTTTATTTTGTCACGCAGGGCATGCATATCGCGGATGCTTTTCTGCAGCACCGTGATATGCCGGCGCATTTTATTGGCTTCAGCCGGACTCAGGTTGATTTGTTCGTCGTTCATTGTTTACATCTCCTCATAAAGTCTGATAGAATCTATTGTAGCATATCGTTTGACAAGTTTGCTACAATATTAAATAGGTTAGGAACTGAAATTCGGTAGATAGAGTTTCTGGGAGATCTGAATGATAACGATTGATAAACTAACAAAGAAATTTCCGCATAAGACGAAGTCTGGGGCGAATCGGGATAAGACGGCTGTTGATGAGCTGTCGCTTTCGATTGGGCCGGGCGAGATATTTGGGCTTCTGGGCCCAAATGGTGCGGGTAAGACGACGACAATCCGGATGCTGACGATGCAGACACGGCCGACAAGCGGCCGCATCCTGTATGCGGGAAAGGAGCTTGCGACGCACGGTGCGCTGCTTAAGAGTGCCATTGGCGTGGTGCCGCAGCATGTGAATTTCGATCAGGACCTCACGGTTGGTGAGAATCTGGAACTGCATGCCCGGCTGCATCATATGGCGCGTCCAGAGCGGCAGGCGCGGATACAGGAGCTGCTGGCTTATATGGAATTGGCCGATGTCGTGAATGATGGAGTCCGTCGGTTGTCCGGCGGCATGAAGCGCCGGCTGCTGATTGCCCGTGCGCTGATTCATCGGCCACGGATTCTGTTTATGGATGAGCCGACAGTGGCGCTTGACCCGCAGGTGCGGCGGCGGATCTGGGAGCTGATCCGGCAGATGGCAAAGGATGGTGTGACCGTGTTTCTCACGACGCATTATATTGAAGAAGCTGAGAGTCTCTGTGACCGGGTGGCTATCCTCAACAGGGGGCGGCTGGTGGCATTGGATACGCCGGCGGCTTTTTGCGATCAGCTGGGCCGCTTTACGGTGGAATGGGATGGGGCATCTGGACGCGAATATCATTTCTTTGCCGAGCAGCATGAGGCGGCGTCGTTTGCCGGTGAGCAGCAGGCGGCCGGTGGCATCCTGATCCGGCCGACAAATCTGGAGGATGTATTCATCGAGCTTACCGGACGAAAGGAGGGGATCTGATGCTGCAGGATATCTGGACGGTATTTTGGCGGGACTGGGTTGTGCTGAAGCGGCGGCTGACCAAGTTTATCCTGTCGCGTATGGTGGCACCGATTCTCTATCTGGTGGCCTTTGGCTGGGGACTCGGACGCAGTATTCAGGTCGATACTGGTACCTATCTTGACTTTCTGGTACCGGGCATCCTCGCACTGAATTCGATGAATATCAGTTTCAACAGCATTACGCCTGTGCACGCGGAGCGGATCTATCATAAGAGCCTCGAAGAGTATATGATTGCGCCGATCTGGCCGGATGCGTTTGTGATCGGCAAGGTGCTTGCCGCGGTGCTGCGCGGGCTGATTTCGTCGGGGATCATCGTGCTGCTGGCGTTCTTGTTTGGGGCTCATATTGCGTTGACGCCGCTGTTTCTGCTGGTATTGGTGCTGAACTGCATCATCTTTGCAGAGATCGGTTTTCTTGCCGCGATGAAGATCAACACCTATGAGGAAATGAGCCAGGTTAATACCTATATTTTGTTGCCGATGTCCTTCCTTTGTGGGACATTCTTTGCAACGCAGTCCCTGCCAATGGTGCTGCGCTATATCATCGAGCTGCTGCCCCTGACACATACCAGTTATCTGCTGCGTGGACTGGGAAGCGGCAGCGAGGTAGCCCTGTCATCGGTGCTGGTACTGATCGTTTATGCAGCAGCGGGGCTGCTGCTTGGCAGCCGTGCGTTCCGGCGGCTGACGCGTTGAGCGCGCAGTTGTTGATTTTAAGGAGTTTTAATTTTGTTCAAGACAATCATGCACCATCGTGCCTCGTCCTGTGAGGATTGCGCGAAGCTATGCTGTACGAAAATTGAAGATTTCACGGTCCGGATCGGACGGGTGACGATCTTTGAAGATGTCAACATTCATATCCATTGCGGTCAGCTGACGGCACTTATTGGCCCGAACGGTGCGGGAAAGAGCACGCTGCTGAAGGCATTGCTCGGTGAGATCCCGCATCAGGGGAAGCTTCACTACGTGGATGCCAAGGGCAAGCACACCGGGCATCCGGTAATCGGCTATGTGCCGCAGTATCTGCGTTTTGATGTCAGCGCGCCGACCAGTGTCATGGATATTTTTATGGCCTGTCTGTCGAATAAGCCGGTCTGGCTGTGTTCGGCGAAAGCCCTGCGGCCACGCGTGCTCAAGAATCTTGAACGCGTCCACGCAGAGCATCTCATCGATCGCCGTCTTGGTGCCCTGTCCGGTGGTGAACTGCAGCGTGTTCTGCTGGCACTGGCCATGGACCCGCTGCCGGATCTGCTGCTGCTGGATGAGCCGGTCTCTGGTGTCGATCAGAATGGGCTGGAGCTGTTCTATGAGATCCTGGCCGATCTACGGGAAAAAGAAGATATGGCCATCATTCTGATCTCACATGATCTCAATATGGTTGCCAAGCATGCTGATCAGGTGGTGCTGCTCAATAAGGGGGTCATCACTAACGGTACTCCTGCTGAGGTGTTCAGCGATCCGCGTACGAAGAAGATATTCGGGATGCTGGCTGGCGAGGATACCGCGGAAGTGTGCGGCGGGATTGTGAAAAGTGAGGTACAGGACTGATGGATGTTATCTATACGGCCATGAATGTGCTGCTGCCGTTTGAATGGGCCAGCCATGCTTTTATGAAAAATGCGTTTTTGGCCATCCTGCTGGTCACACCGCTGTTCGGACTGTTGAGCACGATGGTGGTCTCAAACCGCATGGCGTTCTTCTCGGATTCGCTGGGGCATGGAGCCTTTACGGGTATCGCCATTGGCGTGCTGTTTGGTTCGGTGTCGCCGCTGATGTCACTGCTGGCCTTTTCCGTAGTGTTTGCTCTTTTCATCACCTATATCAAGAGCAAGAGCACGGCTTCGACGGATACCATCATCGGCGTGTTTTCGTCGACAGCGATTGCGCTGGGGCTTATGATTATGAGCTATGGCGGCGGTTTCAATAAATTTTCGTCCTTTCTCATCGGCGATGTGCTGAGCATCACCGATGATGACCTGCAGGCACTGGTTATTGTGTTTGTGCTGGTGATCATTGCCTGGGCATTGCTGTTCAACCGGCTGCTCGTGCTGTCTATCAATTCATCCTTTGCCCGCAGCCGCGGAATTTCGACTTTTGGGGCGGAGGGGCTGTTTGCGGCTATCCTGGCAGTAGTCGTATCCATCAGTATCCAGTGGGTTGGCATTCTGATTATCAATGCACTGCTGGTCCTGCCAGCTGCTGCCGCCCGTAATGTGACACGCAATGTCAAACAGTATCATGTCGTATCCGTGCTCATTGCGCTTTTCGCTGGCTTTACCGGGCTGATCCTGGCCTATTATTTCAATATGGCAGCTGGTGCGACAATCGTCGTATTGTCGGCGGCAATCTTCTTTTTCACGTTGATCCTGAAGTCTTATTTTATCCGATAAAAAGGATATTCCCCCCAAAAGGCGAATGAATAGCAATGACAAGTGGTGTTATTTGATAAAGGGGGAATATGGGATGACTGATGAAGAACAGCGAAATTTTCGTTATGAGGAAATGCGCGATGCATTTGAAGAAATACTGGATCTGCATAAGCGGACCATTATCCTGGCCATGGAATTGCACAAAGCAATGGAAGCAGATCAGGATCTGGTCGGTATCGAAAACAGTAAGGAGTTTCTGGAATTGCTGGCTAAGCAGCGTTCGTTGATTATCATGGGCATGGTGCATAAGGTCAATGTGGTTCCCAATGAGATCGAAGGCCGTAAATTGATTCCTTTTCCATTGAAACCCACCTTGTCGAAAATGGACGAAGCATTGCATCAGTACATTCCCGATGAAATCGAGCAGTTTGCCAAGTGCCATGCGGAGATTATGCGCATAGCCAATAAGGTTGGCTATTATTACTGGCCTCTGCCTAAACAGTGCATCAATCATGTCAAACGCAGTCTGGTGTCTGTTTATGATTGTGCACAGTGCGAGGTGCTGGAGCAGGCAATGGATAACAGCAGCCTGGATAAAGAAATGTTCCGCCTGCGGCAGCAGGAGGTCTATGAGTTATATCGGAAATGGTCGGTTCAGTTTCGTATGCTGGAGGATTCTGCTGATGATACAGATCTGGCTGCGCTGCTTAAAAAGATGGATGCCGAGCAGGAGTGCATTCATCATGCAGCCGAAGAACACCAGCAGAAGCGGCAGGTTTCTGTCGAGCAGTGTTATGGCTGTCTGGTAATCCGGGAGTCATTTCGCAAGCTTGAAAAAAGGAAGAGATAGCGTTATGCTGCCTGATCGGGGCAGCTGGTTTGGAGGAACGTATGGAAAATATCTTGTTGGTGTTTACCGGCGGTGGTATCGGTTCTGTCTGCCGGTATTTGCTGACGACGCACATCGGTGCCCGTTTTGGTACCGTATTTCCCTGGGGGACTTTGACGGTCAATACAATCGGCAGCTTTCTTATGGGGCTTATCATGGGGGTGCTGCTGCTGCTTACAGAGCGCGCAGAAATAAGCCTTGCTGAACCAGCAAGGCTGTTGTTGACGGTGGGTTTTTTAGGCGGATTTACCACGTTTTCGTCGCTTAGTCTCGAAACGCTGACCCTGATGCGCGGTGACAGCACGTTCTATGTGTTCGCTAATATTGCCTCGAATCTGGTGCTGGGGCTTCTGGCCGCATGGCTCGGCCTTATGGCTGCCCGTTTACTGGTGGTGCGCTGAGATTACCAATGGGGGTGAAAAATCAGTGTGCCAGCCTGGTTGACTGTGCTCAGGTGCTTTAGGAAGAAGCGGGCGATCCCCCCGGTAATCAAGGCAGAAATCAGCGTGCCTTCCCGGATTCCTTCGATTGCGCCCAGATAGCAGAATGATACGATTGCCGCCAGACAAACCAGCAGCACATCGTTGGCGGTCTTTACCTTGCCAAAATCGATATGAAAATGCCGGGCAATCGCATAGACAATACCTTCGCCGGGCAGCATGAGCACGTTGGCAATGCCCTGAACGGCGACACCGAAGGAAATGAGCGTCGTGCCAATAAGGAGCGGCAGCAGCTGCAGCAGGTAGTTCGTCGGGATCACCCAGCTCCACAGATCCGTGAAAATATCGATGGAATAAGCGAAGACCATGGTGAAGGGGACCTGCAGCAGCTGGATCTGATCGAAGTCACGGCGCAGCAGCAGAATCTGTCCTACTACCAGCAGCATATTCACGGCGAAAGTCATCTCGCCTAATGTGTAAGGAAAAGTGAGGCTCAGAACATAAGGCAGGCTTGAGATCGGCGAGGTGCCGAGCAGGCTCTTGACGACGAGGGCGATACCCGATGACTGCACGATAACGGCGAAGATGAAAAGCATATAGCGACGCGTGATGGACATAGAAAAAAGACTCCTTTACAATAAACAATCGTATTCCTACAGTATAGCATAGGAGTGACATGCATGACAAAAATCGTATTTTCTGATATCGATGGGACCTTCCTGACACCGGCGAGCAAGGTCACGAAGCGCACTGGGCAGGCAGTCCGTGATCTGCTGGCCCGGGAGATTCCCTTTGTGCTGGTATCGGCCCGGATGCCGGAGGCTATTTACCCGATCACGGACGGACTGGGCATCAGGATTCCCATCATCAGTTACAGCGGCGGACTGGTGCTGACCCGCGAGGGCGTGACACTGGCCAGTACGGTCATGGATGAGGCGGATACCCGCCGGCTTTTGCAGACGATTGCCGTGCGCTTTCCACAGGTCACGGTAAACTACTATGCGGGCCGCCACTGGTATGTGCGGGATCGGCATGATCCGCGGGTGCAGACCGAGATCGATATCACGACGGCCCAGCCGACCGAGCAGGATTTTGCTGAGCGGCTGCGGGCCGGCGAACTGCCGAATAAGATCCTCCTCATGGCGGACCCGGCAGACTGTGAGCAGGCAGAGCAGGAGCTGGCAGCAGCGTTTCCCATGTTTCATGTGGTGCGCTCCGCTCCGTTCCTGCTCGAGATCATGGATCAGTCGGTATCGAAAGCCAGCGGGATCGAGGTCATGCTGGCGCATTTTGGCCTGACGGCAGCGGAGGCTTTGTCGTTTGGCGACAACTATAACGATCTGGAAATGCTCCGCTATACGGGGCGGAGTGTGGCCATGGGCAATGCCCCTGATCCGGTGAAAGCAGCGGCAACAGAGGTGACGGCGCCGAATACGGAGGATGGACTCTACCAGTATCTGGTGAAGGCCGGGCTGATCGAAGCGTAATAGAGGTGTATTGAGGAGGAAAGCAGTATGAGACAAGTAACACTCGGCAGTACGGGCATTACCGTGCCACAGAATGGTTTTGGGGCCCTCCCCATCCAGCGCGTGACGAAGGATGAGGCGGTGCAGCTGTTGCAGCATGCCTATGCGGGTGGCATCCATTATTTTGATACGGCCCGCGCCTACAGCGACAGTGAGGAAAAGCTGGGCGCAGCATTCCATTCCTTGTGGGATAAGGTATTCCTGGCAACCAAGACGCATGCGAAGACGCCGGCCGAGTTCTGGCAGCATCTGGAAACCTCCCTGCGCCTGCTGCAGACGGACTGCATTGATGTGTATCAGTTCCATTGCGTTGAGCAGTGCTGGCGTCCAGGGGATGGATCGGGCATGTATGAGGCGATGCTCGAGGCCAGACAGCAGGGCAAGATCCGGCATATCGGTGCGACTGCGCACAAGATCGAAGTCGCGTTTGAATGCGTGGAGTCGGGGCTCTATGAGACCATGCAATTCCCGTTCAGCTATCTGGCCTCGCCTCGGGAGATTGAGCTGGTGAATCTCTGCCGTGAGAAGAATGTCGGCTTCATTGCCATGAAGGGGCTGGCCGGCGGGCTGATCAACCGTTCCGAGGCAGCGATGGCCTATATTGCCCACTATGACAATGTGCTGCCCATCTGGGGCATCCAGCGTGAGCAGGAACTCGCGGAGTGGATCGGTTATATGACTGATACGCCGGCGATGACGGATGAGATTGCTGCGTATATTGCCAAAGAGCAGCAGGCGCTCAGCGGTGAGTTCTGCCGTGGCTGCGGTTACTGCATGCCGTGTCCGGCTGGTATCGAGATCAATCAGTGTGCCCGCATGTCACTCATGCTGCGCCGTGCACCGTCCGAAGCCTGGCTGACGCCGGCGATGCAGGCCGAGATGAAGAAGATCGAAGACTGCCTGAACTGCCGCCAGTGTACGCGGAAATGTCCGTATGAGCTCGATACGCCTGAGCTGCTGCGGAAGAACTACGAAGATTATAAGAAGGTCCTGACTGGTGAGACTAAGGTCTGAGTTGCGCGGTTTTTAGGGTGATCGGATAAAGCTATTCATGTTGACGGAAGTATTTATAGGAAGAAGGCGAGCCGATGGAAAGAGCACTGCCAAAAGTCGGCGAGGTATGGCAGCATTTCAAGCAGAAGGAATATAAAATCATCGCTTGTCCCGTGACGCATACGGAGACGCGGGAGCAGATGATTTGCTATCAGGCCCTTTACGGGGATTATGGCTATTTTGTACGGCCACTGGCTATGTTCATGGAACCAACGGACAAGGTCAAGTATCCAGAGGCTCAGCAGGCGTTCCGCTTCATGAAGAAAAAGAGCGTCTGATTCAGTGGGCGGAAATCCTTCCGTAGATTGAAAATCATACTTACGGGAAGTATGATAAAATGAATATAGATTAATCAGAGGAGGATCTATTTTATGCTTTATACGTTGGAAAATGACAAGCTTTGTGTGCTGGTGCGCAGCCATGGAGCAGAACTCCGGTCCATCAAAGAACGCGCTGATGAGACCGAATATCTTTGGGATGGCAATCCGTCCTGGTGGAAATACAGTTCACCGGTCCTGTTCCCCATTGTTGGCAAGCTGCTCAATGGCAAATACCGTGTGGGCGGGCAGGAATATGAGCTGCCTGGTCATGGTCTCGGCCGTATCTCGGACTTTGAGCTGGTTGAGCGTCAGGCGGATCGTATCAGGTTCAGCCTCAAATGGACTCAGGAATCGCTCAAGAAATATCCCTGGAAATTCCAGCTGGATATCGAATATGTCCTGCACGACAATCAGATTGAGGTCATCTGGACCGTACAGAATCTCGATGACAAGGAAATGATCTACTCAATCGGTTCACATGGTGCATTCCGCTGCCCCATCGTGCCAGGAGAGAAGTTCGAGGACTGCTATCTGGCCTTCAGTGAGGACGAGGATGCGGGCAATATGCAGCTGGACGCCAAAGGCCAGTTCCAGCACGGCTATGGCACGGCGAAACTCAGCGGCAGGAAACTGGCCCTGAACTATGAGATGTTCCGGAATGATGCGCTGGCGTATGATAAGCAGAAATCTGATACCGTGTCGATCTGTTCAACGAAAAGCGACAAGAAACTCACTGTGACGGCCAGGGACTTCCCTTACTGGGGGTTCTGGACTCCGGATCAGGGCGGTGCGCCGTTCTTATGCATCGAGCCGTGGCATGGACATGCCGATTTTGTCGATTTCACAGGTGAATTCAAAGATCGTGAAGGCAGCGAATCTCTGTTGCCGGGGAATAAACAGACCTTCCGCTATACCATCCAGATTGGTTGACTCCTGAAGCCTGAAACAAATAAAAGCGATGCTCCGTTATGCAGGCAGCTGCGTAAGGGAGCATCGCTTTTATCATCAAAAAAACGGCCTGCAGCTGCAGACCGTCTACATTCAATATGGTGCGCTCGGGCAGAGTCGAACTGCCGCTTTCAGCTCCGGAGGCTAACGTCCTATCCACTGGACTACGAGCGCATACAAATATATTAGCACAACCTGTCAGACAATGCAAGGTCTATTTCGTTATTCTATGCAGCAGGATCTGAATTCACCTCGTTTTTGCAAAAGAAGGCAAAGAATTTTGTGGGGGCATGAGTAAAAAAAGTTTTCAATGAATTCTAAATTTTAATAACTTTATATGGTAAAATCAACCAAATAAAGTTATAATGAAGAGTAAGATGGGAGGGATTCTGATGGAGCTGAAAAACTACATGGAAGATGTCGTGTTGAATAAACTGGACACGGTCCTGGCAAGTTTTCCGGGGTATTGTACTTGTGAGAAATGCAGACGTGATGTGGTGATGCTGGCCTTGAACCATCTGCCACCGAAATATATATCTTCGTATAAAGGTGATGTGTATGCCCGGCTGGATGGGATGGAAGTCCAATATGAGGTAGAAGTCATTCGGCTTTATTTTTTGTGATTTTTGAGGAAGTTCTCGATGCGGTTGAGTGCCTCCGATATTTTGTCGATGGATGTGGCGTAAGAGCAGCGGACGTGTCCCTCGCCACACTGGCCGAAGGCGCTGCCCGGGACCAGCGCGACATGTTCAGCCTTCAGCAGTTCTTCCGCGAAGTCGTTGGAATTGTAACCGGTGGAGACGATGCTCGGGAAGATGTAGAAGGCGCCTTTGGGCTCGAAGCATTCAAGGCCGAGCTTGATGAAGCCATCATAGATCAGCCGGCGGCGGCGGTCATACTCGGCGACCATCTTCTTCATGTACTTTTCTCCATGGCGCAGGGCCTCGACGGCTCCAATCTGGGCCGTGATCGGGGCGCAGAGCATGGTGTACTGATGGATCTTGGTCATAGCGGCAATGATGGCCGGGTTGCCTAGTGCATAGCCGATGCGCCAGCCGGTCATGGCATAGGCCTTGGAAAAACCGTTGAGCAGGATGGTACGTTCCTGCATCCGTGGCAGTGAGGAGAAGCAGGTATGCTCTTCATCCCCGTAGGTCAGGTCCCCGTAGATCTCATCCGAGATGACGATGAGATCATGCTTTTCGGCAAAATCGGCAATGGCGAGCAGATCTTTGCGCGTCATGATGGCACCGGTCGGGTTGTTGGGATAGCCGATGAGCAGCACCTTTGTCTTAGCTGTGACATAGGCTTCCAGTTCGACCGGGGTAATGCGGAACTCGTTTTCGATGGTGGCGGGAACGGATACTGGCACGCCGCCAGCCAGTATCGTGCAGGCCTGATAGGAGACATAGCATGGCTCCGGGATCAGCACTTCGTCGCCGGGCGCGAGGATGGCCCGCATCGCGAGGTCCAGGGCTTCGCTGACGCCGACGGTGACCAGAACATCGGTCTTGGGATCATAGTCGGTCTGGAACTTGTTATGGAAATGATTGACAATCTCCTGCCGGAGTTCGAGCAGGCCGCGGTTGGCTGTATAGGAGGTGTAGCCCTGCTCGAGTCCGTAGACGCAGCTTTCGCGGATCGACCATGGCGTGACGAAATCCGGCTCGCCGACACCCAGGGAGATCACGTCTTTCATCTGGGCGGCGATATCGAAGAATTTGCGTATGCCTGAAGGGGCGATGGCACTGACTCCGGGCGAGAGCCGCTGCTCCCAGTCATTATGTGTTGTATTCATCAGGGGGACACCACCAGTCTGCGGTCACATTCTTCGTCGTTGATGACGATGCCGTCTTTCTTATAGGGTTTGAGCATGAAATGGCTGCGGGTCGCGGTGACGCCTTCAATTGTGGACAGGCGGGTGGCGACGAAGTTCGCGACATCCTTGAGTGATTTTCCCTCGATAATGACCATGAGATCGAAGCTGCCGCTCATGAGGTATACCGTGCGGACTTCGTCGAAGCGGTAGATGCGTTCGGCGATGGCATCGAACCCTACCTCACGCTGCGGGGTCAGATTGATCTCAATGACTGCCGTGACGGTGTCGTCACCAAATTTTTCCCAGTTGATCAACGTGTTATAGGAAAGGATAATCTTGTTTTTCTCCAGCTCCTTGATGTCTTTCTCGACTTCATACTCGCTGCGATGGAGCATGGATGCCAGCTCACCGACTGGCCGGCGGGCATCATGTTCGAGCAGTTCTAAAAGTTCACGCATGGATATTCCTCCTTATATTGTTGCATATAAAAAGCCCCCGTCCGGAAAAGGACGAGGGCAAATTCCCGTGGTACCACCTTAATTGGATCGCAAAGATCCGCTCAAAGCCTTAACGCGGCTGACGGTCAGGCTTTCGGTCTGACAGCTCGTGAGCAGCTTTCCCTGTGTTCATCCGACGGTTTACACCAGCCACCGCCTCTCTGCGGGATATCTGACAGGTACTCGTTCAGTCATTGCTTTTTTCGATATGAGACAATCATACCACAACGATAGCGAGTATGGCAAGCATTAAATTACATACTGTCCGTTCCTGGTGAACACTTGCTGAAATGCGGTCAGACACGTGTCCTGTTGTGGAAATTTGCCGCTTTTTCATAAAGATTTGGCTGTATCCTTGCATTACGTACTTGTTTTAGGTAAAATAATGATATAATAGCTCGGATATGAGTGGCAGCGCAAAAGATTTCAGATATAAATCGGGAAGAGGGGGATGGCATGTTCATTGGCAGCATCGATGTGCTGGAGGATAGTCTGGTTGATTATCCAGAGCTGATCCGCAAGGCTCTTTGTTATCTGCGGGATCATGATTTCACGCAGATCGAGGATGGGAGTTACCCCATCGAGGGCGATAAGTGTGTGGCTAAGGTGCAGCGCTATACGACGCGGCCGCATTTTGACTGCCGTCCGGAAACGCATGAGAAGTATGTTGATATTCAGTATGTGGTAGAGGGCGAAGAGTATCTGGGCTGGTGCCCGTTAAGCCCGGACCTGCAGATTACTGAGGCTTATGATGCAGAAAAGGATATAACGTTTTATGCGTCGCTGGTTCCGGACAGCAGTATTGTGCTGTCTCCGGGGCGTTTTGCTGTGCTTTATCCGGAGGATGTCCATCGTCCGCAGGGCGCAGTAGATGACTTGCCGGCTCCGGTGACGAAAGTTGTCGTCAAAGTGGCGGTAGATAGTTTGTGATGAAGTAGGCACAGGGTCCCCAGGCGGGATTCTGTGCCTATTTATCTATATAAAAGCTTTATGTGTTTAAGATCTATTTCATTTGGAGGAAAAGAGCACTCATGACTGTAAGAAGAATTTTCGTAGAAAAACGGCAGGGATTCTTTGATATCCCGGCTCAGCAGCTCTGTGACGACCTCAAGGAGACATTCCGGCTGGATGAGCTCAAAGCTGTCCGCATCATCACCCGGTATGACATCGAGGGACTCAGCGATGAGGAGTATGCTGCGGTCAAATCCGTCGTATTCTCCGAGCCGCCGGTTGATGTTGTATACGAGGAAAAGCTGCCGCATTTTGCGAATTCCCGCTTGTTCGCGGTGGAGTATCTGCCGGGGCAGTATGATCAGACCGCAGATTCTGCAGCCCAGTGCGTACAGCTGGTCACGCAAAAGGATCGTCCGCAGATTGCGACGGCCCGTGTCATCGTCATTGTAGGCGACGTTGACATGGATACGTTCAATAAGATCAAGGCGTACTGCATTAATGCTGTGGAAAGCCGCGAGGCATCACTGACGAAACCGGAAACGCTCGACATGGCTTATGAGGAGCCGGCGGATGTTGAAGTGCTGGAAACCTTCAATACGCTGGATGAAAGCGGCCTGCAGTCATTTATGGCTGACAAAGGCTTTGCGATGAGCTTCGAGGATCTGAAATTCTGTCAGCAGTATTTCCGTGACACCGAGCATCGTGCACCGACAATCACCGAGCTGCGCGTGATCGATACCTATTGGTCCGATCATTGCCGCCATACGACCTTTACGACGGCCGTTGATATGGTCGATATCGCCGATGGTTATTTCTCCCCGGCTATTACGAAAGCCTATAACAAGTATCTGGAAGACCGCAAGTCAGTCTATGGCACGGAACTGCGTGACGTGACACTCATGGACATAGCTGTGATTGGAATGAAGACACTGCGCAAGCAGGGCCTGCTGGAGGATCTGGATAAGTCTGAAGAGATCAATGCCTGCAGCATTGTTGTCAAGGCCGATGTGGACGGCAAGGATGAGGAATGGCTCGTGATGTTCAAGAACGAGACGCATAACCATCCGACGGAGATTGAGCCTTTTGGCGGTGCAGCTACCTGTCTGGGCGGCGCAATCCGCGATCCGCTCTCTGGACGCTCCTATGTTTATCAGGCTATGCGCGTGACGGGAGCGGCTGATCCGCGCCGTCTGTTCAAGGATACACTGCCGGGCAAGCTGCCGCAGAAGAAGATCACGCTCGGGGCCGCTGCCGGTTATAGTTCCTACGGCAACCAGATCGGGCTGGCAACCGGCCAGGTCCGCGAGGTATATCATGATGGCTATATGGCCAAGCGCATGGAGATTGGAGCGGTTGTTGCAGCGGCACCGAAAGTCAATGTGGTCCGTGAGCGTCCGGCTGCGAATGATCTCATTGTGCTCGTCGGCGGCCGTACGGGGCGTGACGGTTGTGGTGGTGCAACTGGCTCGTCCAAGGAACATACCGAAGATTCGCTGAAAAGCTGCGGCGCTGAGGTCCAGAAGGGCAATCCGCCAACGGAACGCAAGATTCAGCGTCTGTTCCGCAATCCGGCCGTGAGCCATATGATCAAACGTTGCAATGACTTTGGCGCTGGCGGCGTGGCTGTAGCCATTGGTGAGCTGGCTGATGGTCTCATTATCGATCTGGATGCGGTTAAGAAAAAGTATGCGGGTCTCGATGGTACAGAGCTGGCTATTTCTGAATCGCAGGAGCGAATGGCCGTGGTTATCGATCCGGATAATCTGGACGCGTTTGTTCAGTATGCGGACGAAGAAAATCTTGAGGCTACGCTGGTGGCCATCGTCACTGAGGAGCCGCGGCTGGTCATGAAATGGCGTAATCAGCCAATCGTTCGCATGACGCGGGCTTTCCTGGATACCAATGGCGTGCGTCAGCATGTCACGGCTAAAATCAATATGCCGGATGAACAGCGGCGTTATCTCCATCAGGTGCCGGCAGCAGTAAAAGCCTGGGGCACGGATTTGGAAAAAGCCTGGGTAGAGAACCTCAAAAATCTCAATGTCTGCAGTCAGAAAGGGCTGGCAGAACGCTTCGATTCGACCATTGGCGGCAATTCGGTGCTCATGCCGTTTGGCGGCCGCAAGCAGTTAACGCCGGCCGAAGGAATGGTAGCCAAGCTGCCGGTGCAGGGGGCTGAGACCAATACGGCGACAGCCATGACCTTTGGTCTTGATCCTGCCTTCACAGAGTGGAGCCCATTCCATGGCGCTTTATATGCAGTAGTCGAAGCGGCAGCCAAGATGGTTGCACTGGGCGGACGTGCCGACAAGATCCGGCTGACGTTCCAGGAGTATTTCGAGAGTTTGGGCAAAGATCCGGAAAAATGGGGGCAGCCGTTTGCCGCACTGATCGGTGCGCTCTGGGCGCAGCACGAGCTCGAAATCCCGGCAATTGGCGGCAAGGACTCGATGTCTGGTACGTTTGAGGATATTCATGTCCCGCCAACGCTGGCAGCATTCGCTGTCGATGTGATGAAGGCGGACCATGCGGTGTCGCCGGAGTTCAAATATGCTGGCAATAAGGTTTATCTCGTTCCGGCTCCTAAGGATGATCAGGATCTGCCGCAGTTTGCCAAGCTGCGTCGGAACTGGGCCAAGATCAGTGCCATGACGGCAGAAAAGAAAGTCTTTGCTGCACAGAGCGTTGGCGTGGGCGGCATTGCTGCTGCCGTCAGCAAGATGTGTCTGGGCAATGGGGTTGGGTTCAAGTTTACCAACTTTGTGGCACAGAATGATCTTTTTGTTCCGGACTATGGCGCTATCATCATTGAAGCAGCCGAGGCCACGGATGTGGAGACGCTGCTGGCTGGTACGGGCTACTGTGAGCTGGGCGTTACGACAGCAGGACCAAGCATTGTCTGCGGTTCGGCGGTCATTATGCTGGCTGACGCCGAAGAAGCCTATACGACGCCGCTGGAGAAGATTTTCCCGACCCAGGTCCGTCAGAGAAGTAAAGAGCGGGCGACCTATGTGCCTTATACGAAAGGCAGTACGCTCAAACGGGAAGTCCGTATTGTCCGCCCGAAAGTATTTATCCCGGTATTTCCGGGGACTAACTGCGAGTATGATTCAGCCAGAGCCTGGGAGCGGGCTGGTGCTGAGGCACAAACGCTGGTCGTCCGCAATCTCACGGCAGCCGCAGTTGAGGAAACGGTTGAGTCTATCGTCAAGGGCATCCGGGAGTCGCAGATTGTGATGCTGCCAGGCGGCTTCAGCGGTGGTGATGAGCCGGATGGTTCCGGCAAGTTCATTGCGGCGATGTTCCGCAATCCGCGCATCAAAGAAGAGATCCGCCTGCTGCTGCAGAAACGAGATGGTCTGATGCTGGGCATCTGCAATGGCTTCCAGGCACTCATCAAACTGGGGCTGGTTCCTTATGGCGATATCCGTGACCTGACGGACAGTTCACCGACCCTTACGCATAATAACATTGGCCGCCATGTATCCTGTATGGTACAGACGAAAGTGGTGTCGAACTTGTCGCCATGGTTCAATAACGTCAAAGTCGGGGATATCCATACCATTGCGGTATCTCACGGCGAGGGCCGTTTTGTCGCCGATCAGGAAATCCTGGCTAAAATGAGAATTCGCGGTCAGATTGCCACGCAGTATGTAGATGAGCTTGGCGATCCGTCCATGGTTATCCCGTTCAATCCGAATGGTTCCGTCAATGCGGTTGAGGGGATTACAAGTCCGGATGGGCGCGTACTGGGCAAAATGGGACATTCCGAGCGTATTGGCGCGGATATTGCCAAGAACATAGCTGGTAATAAGGATCAGCAGCTATTTGAAGCCGGAGTTGCTTATTACAAATGATGCAGGCTGTCAGTCGTTGACAGATGTGATAAAATAAAGAAAACAAATAACGAAGGCGGTCAGGGTACTGACCGCCTTCGTTTAAGGAGGAATACCAGTTGGTAGGGATTGTAGTGGTTTCCCACAGCCAGAAATTGGCTGAGGGCGTTAAGGAACTGGCTGAAATGATGGCCCATAATGTACAGATTGCAGCTGCAGGCGGCCTGGACGAAGGGATACTCGGCACAAGTTATGAGAAGATCAGCCGTGCAGTAGAAGACGTTTGCGGAATGGATGGCGCGGTGGTACTGATGGATATGGGCAGTGCTGTAATGACAACAGAACTGGTAGCAGAGAATCTTAAGGATGACGCAATCCGTCTGGTCGATTGTCCGGTAGCAGAGGGCGCTGTGCTGGCTGCTGTGGCTTCTGCTGGCGGCGCTTCTTTGGATGAAGTTGTCCGTCAGGCTGAGTCCGCCCGTGATCTGAAAAAACTGGGGTGACTCAGTTACAGTCTTTCCTTGACGGGTCAGTTATAATGAGAAGGTACGAGGAAAGAGCGTAAATATCATCGGGAGGATGAGTGTCATAGAGTTCAAGGATTTGACCAAAGAAGAAAAGCCGTTGCTGGATCGATATTTTCACAGCCGCTGCTACGAGAATTCCCATTTCAATTTTACGAACCTGTTCATGTGGCGGGAGCCATATCAGGTGAAATGGTGCGAGGAGGATCAGGTCCTTTATATGACCTGTGAATGGGCTGGAGAGCTTATGGCGATGCAGCCATTTGGCCCGGCGGAGAAGATGCAGGAAGCAGCGGGGAAACTGATCCAGTATTTTGCCGAACAGGCGCGGCCACTAGTATTCACTGGTCTGGAAAAAGGATTTGCAGACGTGCTTGCCTGTTACCCTGCGGCCGCGTTCACGATTGAGTCTGACCGGGATAATTTTGACTATGTCTATTTGGCAGAGCATCTGATCAGTCTGTCCGGTCGTAAACTGCATTCAAAGAAAAATCATTTGAATGCCTTTCACAAGGCAAATCCGCAGGCCCAGTATCTGCCTATTACGGCCGATATAATTCCTGCCTGCCGGGCGGAACTTGAGAGCTGGTATGCGCTGCGTATTCAGGATGAACCGGATGATCCGTTTATTGGCTGGGAGCGTAAAGCCATTATGGAGATATTTGATGATTATTCCTATTTTGGGCTGCAGGGGGGCGCAATTCTGCTTGATGGGCGGATTATCGCTTTCACATTTGGTGAGCAGTTGAATGAGAATACAGCGGTTGTCCACGTAGAGAAGGCCGATCCCAATATCCGTGGTGCGTATCCAGCTATTAATCAGGCGTATGTTTCCAGCTGCTGGCAAGACATGATGTATATCAATCGTGAAGAAGATATGGGACATGATGGACTGCGCAAGGCCAAGGAATCTTATAAACCGGAAAAGCTTATCGAGAAATTTAATGCGCAGTTGATAGAGTCATGAGAGACTGGATTTTCTGACAGAGAACATCTTTTCTGAAATCGCTTGACAACTGTGTATAAAAGGCATATATTGAATAGGAACTAATTTTTAGCTTTACTCATTTTTATGTATTTAGGCGGACCACAGGCAGTGGTTCGCTATTTTTTTTACCATCGTGCGTAATTCATTGGATAGTTTGTCAGAATAATATTGCGAAAACAGATTATGTGGTATAAAATAAGAAAGTGAAGCATCGCATTAGCTGATGCTTTGTCTGTTTACTGTTATATTGTGCGTATTGAAGGAGTGGAGATCATGGCAAAGAAGTTCTATATCTGCAAGACTTGTGGCAATATCGTGGGGCTCATCAAAGAGGGCGGCGGGCCATTGAACTGTTGTGGCACAGCGATGACAGAGCTGGTTCCGAACACGGTGGATGCGGCACAGGAAAAACATGTTCCCGTCGTAACATTCGATCGTCAGGGCAGTGAAGTAACAGTACAGGTCGGCTCGACTGCGCATCCGATGACGGAAGAGCATTTGATTGAGTGGATTCATCTGCAGACGAAACAGGGAGCACAGATGAAACAGCTGCATGCCGGAGATTCGCCAGAGGCAGTATTTAAACTGACGACTGATGATGAGCCAGTAGCGGTATATGCTTATTGCAATCTGCACGGACTTTGGATGACCGAGGTCTGAGAAGAAATACATAAAAAAACGGGAATTGCCATTTTTGTTGGCAATTCCCGTTTTTTATGTATTTTTCGTTTTAGTTCATGCATGAGATCCGCAGGTGCCCGTGCCTTCGGCATCCGGACTGTATTGGTTGGTAAGTCCGAGTTCTTTCAGCATGTCCATATCTTCTTTTATGGTAGTGCCGGAAGTGGTCAGCATATTGCCAGTGATCGAGGCGGAGGCACCAGCCCGGAAGGCGGTTGCACCATTCTGGGGCAGAATCTTGCGTCCGGCAGCAAGACGGATATTGGCTGCCGGGTTGATGAAGCGGAAGATGGCAATGGTACGGAGTACGTCATCGGCCGGCAGCTGTGGGCGCCCTTCCATACCGGTGCCAGGAATGGCCATAAGCGTGTTGATGGGAATCGATTCGATACCGAGCTCCTGCAGGCTCAGGGCCATATCGAGCCGGTCGTCCCAGGTCTCGCCCATGCCGATGATGCCGCCGGAGCAGACACAGAAGCCCTCGGCCTGAGCCAGCTTGATGGTACGGATACGATCTTCATAGGTATGCGAGGTACAAATCTGTGGGAAGAAACGCCGGGAGGTTTCGATGTTGTGATGATAGCTGGTGACGCCGGCGGCAAATAGACGGTGCAGCTGTTCGCGGCTCAGGAGCCCATGGGAGGCGCAGAGGCCGATGGTCAGGTTTTCTTTCATTTCCTGATAGGCAGCAATGGCTTTGTCGAAGTCTTTGCCGGTCAGGGCGCGTCCAGAGGTGACGATGGCGAAGCGGTTGGCACCGGCATCCTGATTCGCTTTAGCATTGCGGATGATTTCTTCTTTGGGGAGGAAGTCATATTCGTCGACGTCGGTATGGTGGCAGGCGGCCTGCGCGCAGTATTTGCAGTTTTCACCGCAGCGGCCGCTGCGTCCGTTGAGGATGGTGCAGAAGTCGATATGCCTGCCACAGAAGTGGTCCTGCAGACGCAGAGCGCCTGCCTGCAGTTCGGCAAGTGGTGCCGTGAGAAAGAAGGAGAGGTCATCACCGCGTTTGATGCGGCGGCCGGCAATGATCTGGTCGGTAAGTTTAGCGATATTCATGAGAAAACCTCGTTTCTGATCAAGAGTGAATTTTACATTGTTAACATTATATAACGATAGAAGTTTACGGTCAACTTAATATGATTAGTATAGTTTACTATGGAAATTTGCACCAAGGATAAGTTCGAAGAACGAGCAACAATCCTGAATAAGGGAGCACAGCGGTCTTGAAAATTAGACCGCCGCGGAGCCAGCGGACAGTCAACGCTCCACCTGGATGTTCTGCTAAAGAATTTTTTTGCCTTTAATTAAGCATTCCAAAAGGAGCTAAACGCACTTTGTTTGGACGGACGCTCTTTTGAAACGATCGGTAGTAGGCAAAAAAATTCTTCTTCACGCAGAACATCAAAGCTCCACTTATGACTGTCCGCTGCCTCTGCGGCTGGGCTTGATGCGTTCAGGGGCTGTTGTCTAAATTAACCATATCGCTGGTTCGTTCATGGAAGTTAAAAGCAGGCAAATTTGTTCGAATCGAATCCAGACCTGCCAGCAGAAATCAAATTTTACAGGAGCCTTAACCAATTACCGAGCCCCGTGCTGAGCTTTGACCTACTCGCACCCTGTTCCTGATTTCTGCAGATAGTCCTTCAGATTCACGTTTATATTGGTGTGTAAATAGAACCAATGGGAATTTCGTGATATAATACTAGACGATATTTTGTTTTTTATTAGAAAGGGATTAGATAATGCAAGGCTTTTTTCATATATGGCGTGTTCTGTTGGTTCTTTTGTGCCTGTTTATTACCACGCATACGGTTTCTGAGGCGCGGCAGGCGAAGAAAGCCGTGCCGAGTCCTCCGGTTGTTCAACCGGCAGCGCCTGGGGCAATGGGGAAAATCCTCTTTATTCCGCATGATGACAGGCCGACCTCCTGTGAACAGACAGCTGCCGTTGTAAGGAAACTGGGCTATGAAGTCGTTATGCCGGATAAAAAACTGCTGGGAGGACTGGGGACAATAGGCGATACTGAGGCGCTGTGGAAATGGACCCGTGATAACGTATCTGGCGCCAAAGCGGCGGTAATTGCTACGGATTCACTGCTTTATGGCGGTCTGGTTGCCTCGAGAAAACATGAGATTCCAGACTGGCAGCTGCAACGGCGTACTGCCCGTTTACGGGAATTGCGGGCTGAGAATCCGAATCTCAAGATATATGCATTTGCGTCACTGATGCGGACTCCGCGTACCGGTGAGGCTTCGGGCGGAGAGGACCCGGATTATTTTTTGCAATATGGCAGTCAGCTCTTCCGCTATACTGCCTTGATGGATAAGACTGAAACTGTCGGGCTGACAACGGATGAGGAATGGGAACTTAGCCAGTTGGCTGATGCGCTGCCACCAGACATCCTACAAGACTGGTTTGGCCGGCGGCAGCGTAATCTCGCATCAACCAAAGCGCTGATGGATGAGGTGCGGCAGGGAACACTGGATTATCTGTTGATCGGCAAAGACGACAATGCACCTTTGTCACAGACGCATAGAGAAGCCCGCTGGCTTATGAAATATGGACAGGACCTGCCTAAATCCAAGTTTCAATTAGTGGCAGGTATTGATGAATTTGCTATGCTGCTGCTGGCCCGCGCGGTAAATGATGACCAGAAACTGGTGCCGAAGGTTTATGTGCAGTTCAACGTCGGCAAGGGGGGAGCTACCGTGCCCACCTATTCGGATGAGCGGGCAGCGGATACCATTAATGAAGAATTGTTCATTGCCGGCGCGGTTTCTGTCAGTGAGCCGGCACAGTCGGACTATGTACTGCTGGTCAATACCAATCCTGATGGAACGACCGGTGAAGCCAACCATATAAATCCGGATGAGGGGCGGCTGCTTAATAATGGGGCAGATCGTGCCGGGACGAAGCCGTTCTTCGAACAGATTCAGACCATGCTGCAGGCCGGGTATCGGGTTGGTGTGGCTGATATTGCCTTTACGAATGGATCGGATAATGCATTGATGCATCAATTGCAGACGGCCGGTTTGTTATTCCGGCTGCAGACTTACTCCGGCTGGAATACCGCAACGAACAGCATGGGTTTTGCGTTGGGACAGGGAATGCTGGCCACCCGCCTGCGCCTTGAAGACTGTCAGTCACTATTGCTGACCAGATATCTGGATGATTGGGCCTATCAGGCCAATGTCCGCACAGCGATGGCATACCGGATCAATCAGATTGCTGATCCGTCCGTTTATCTTTATCTGGGCGATTATGAACCGTCCATTGCCATGGAGACACGACAACGCCTTATGACGTTTGCCCGTCTGCACTTGCCAGCGGAGGTGGTCCCGTCCTCTTTGCAGGTATCTTTTCCCTGGCATCGCATGTTTATTGCGGACATTCAGGGGAGTAAATAACGCCGGAAAAAACAAGGTCAAAAGGTCAAAAAAGTATTTGACTTTTTGACCTTATTCGGTATAATAAGAATTAGAAACGGAGCCGTTCATGAAGCAAACGTCCGGCAGGCAGCCGGGCAGAAATGATTACGGAGGAATAAATATGGGACAGGAAAAATATACAGCCAGGACATTGGCCGCATTGCAGTCTGCACAGCAGCTGGCGGCAATGCGTTATCATCAGGAAATTACTTCCGCGCATGTGCTGTTGGCGTTGGCCAAGGAGCCGGAGGGGCTGCTCGCGACAATCTTTGAAGATTGTCAGGCTGACCTGCCAATGCTCAAAGCGCGTCTGGAACAGGTGCTTAACAAGATTCCGAGTGTGAAGGGGACAGATCGTCTTGGTATGGGCATGGATATGGTCCGTGTGCTGGGACGGGCGGAGCAGCTCGCTCAGTCGATGAAGGATGAGTATGTATCGACGGAGCATCTTTTGCTGGCACTAGCTATTGATGGCAGCGATGAGGTGCAGGAAATCTGCCGCAAATTTGAGCTGACGAAGAGTCATATCCAGAGCTCCATCAAGAAGAACCGCAAACAAAATGTGACAAGTGAAAATCCGGAGGAAGGCTATAAGTCATTGGAGAAATTTGGCCGCGATTTGACCGATGCGGCTCGTCATGGCAAACTTGATCCGGTAATCGGGCGTGACGAAGAGATTCGCCGTACCATTGAAATCCTCTCGCGCCGTACCAAGAACAATCCGGTACTCATCGGTGAGCCGGGTGTCGGCAAGACGGCCATCGTTGAGGGGCTGGCCCGCCGTATCGTAGCCGGGGATGTGCCGGAATCATTAAAGAATAAGACACTGTATTCTTTGGATATGGGGTCATTGGTTGCCGGCGCGAAGTTCCGTGGTGAATTTGAGGAGCGGTTAAAAGCAGTCCTCAATGAAATTGCAAAATCCGACGGCCAGATCCTGCTGTTCATCGATGAAGTGCACACTGTGGTTGGCGCGGGGGCGGCTGAGGGCGCGATGGATGCTGGTAATATCCTGAAACCAATGCTGGCCCGTGGCGAATTGCGCTGCATTGGTGCGACCACGCTCAACGAATATCGGAAGTATATTGAGAAAGATACAGCGTTGGAACGCCGTTTCCAGCCGGTTATGGTTGGTCAGCCAAGCGTAGAGGATACCATTTCCATCTTGCGCGGGCTGAAGGAACGCTATGAGGTACATCATGGAGTCCGCATCCGTGATGCAGCCCTGGTGTCGGCAGCGGTGCTTTCTGATCGCTATATTTCTGATCGCTTCCTGCCGGATAAGGCTATCGATCTGGTCGATGAGGCAGCAGCTAAACTGCGCACCGAGATTGAATCTATGCCGGCACCACTCGATGAGATTCGCCGCAAGATCATGCAGCTCGAGATCGAAGAACAGGCGTTGAAAAAAGAAACAGATGAGGCTTCCCAGGAAAAGCTCAATGGCATTTCTGCTGAGAAGGAGACTCTACAGCAGCAGGAAAATGAACTCAAGGCCAAATGGGAAGCCGAGAAACAGGCTATTTTGCGTGTCCGGGCCATCAAGAAGGAGATCGATGAGGTCAACAGTCAGATGGAAGAAGCGGAGCGTGCCTATGATCTGAACCGCATGTCCGAACTGAAATACGGCAAACTGCCGGAACTGCAGAAAAAACTGGCAGAGGAAGAAGCGGTGATTGCCACGAAATCCAAGGATGAGCAGCTGCTCAAAGAAGAAGTAGGCGAGGAAGACATCGCCAGGGTAGTGAGCCGCTGGACAGGTATTCCGGTCACCAAGATGCTGACAGGGGAACGCGAGAAGCTGATTCATCTGGAGGATGTACTGCATGAGCGGGTAGTCGGTCAGGAGGAAGCAGTAAAGGCAGTCAGCGAAGCCATCCTGCGTGCCCGCGCGGGGATCAAGGACCCGAACCGCCCTATTGGTTCATTCATTTTCCTTGGCCCGACGGGCGTTGGCAAGACAGAACTGGCCAAGACGCTTGCTGAGTCATTGTTCGATGATGAGCGCAGCATGATCCGTATCGATATGAGTGAATACATGGAGAAGCACAGCGTATCCCGTCTGATCGGTGCGCCTCCGGGATATGTCGGTTACGATGAGGGCGGGCAGCTGACAGAGGCAGTTCGCCGCCATCCGTACAGTGTCATTCTGCTGGATGAGATCGAGAAAGCCCATCGGGATGTGTTCAATGTCCTGCTGCAGATTCTTGATGATGGCCGACTGACCGATGGCAAAGGCCGGGTGGTGAACTTTAAGAACACGGTCATCATCATGACCAGTAATCTCGGTTCCCACGAGATCCTTAACAAAAATTACGAGGAGGCCAGGGGCGCGGTCAAGGATATCCTGAAGGATTATTTCCGGCCGGAGTTCCTCAACCGTGTCGACGATATTATCGTGTTCAAGGCTCTGGCGAAAGAGCAGGTCAAAAAGATCGCAGCGATTCTGCTCGGGGCATTGGGGGCACGGCTGGAGCGTCAGGTCAAGATTACGCTTGGCTGGAATGATGCATCCCTTACGGCGCTGGCAGATCAGGGCTTTGACCCGAATTTTGGGGCCAGACCATTGCGTCGTCTGCTGATTCATACCGTGGAGACCGCCCTTTCCAAGGAAATTATCAAAGGCGAAATCCGCGAAGGAGATACGGTCAATATTGGTTTTGAAGCTGGCCAGTTTACATTCCAAAAAGTATAAATAGTACTTGCAGTCCCGGTTTTATGTAAGCCGGGACTTTTTATTGCCGGCAGCGATCCGTGGCTGCAATCGGCTGGTGGCGGTTTGTTTTGACTATGCCATGGGTGTATAATGAACCGATAAAATGTGAAGAAGTGATGGAGTATGTCAAAAAAAAGAGCGGAAACGTTACTGGAACTGCGTGAACCTGACTATATGGATGCGTTTGTCTGTACCGGCGGACTTTGTCCGGATACCTGCTGTCAGGGCTGGGAAATCGTCATTGATGAAGCAACGTGCGACCGCTATGCCAGGACAGCGGATGATGAAGTGCGAGAGCTGCTGGGACGCGCGATCGTCCATCGGCAGGAAGAACAGGCCGATGGGACAATGGATGATGTGGCGTGTATCCGTATGGGCAAGGGGCAGCGGTGCCTTTTCCTGCGCAATGACGGGTTGTGCATGATCCAGCGCAAGACCGAGGAAGGCAACCTGTCTGAGACGTGCCGGACTTATCCCCGGGTTATTTATTGCTGGAATGATCATTATGCGGAGCGGGCACTTTGTGTGTCCTGTCCTGAGGCTGCCAAGTTGATTCTGGGTCAGGATAAGCCGTTGCATTTCCATACCCGTGAATTGGCAGAAGAGGAATTGTCCGGCTTGCGCATTACTGATGCAGGCGAACATCTCCGGATGGATTGTCTGCCGCTGCGGCGTTTTATCGTACATATCCTGCAGGCCCACGGGCAGCCGCTGGCCGACCGGCTGCGATTGGCTGATGATTATTTCTGGGAGGCGGCACTAATTGGCGGGCATCATGCGGGCCGGCAGCAGTCGCGTCTGCAGGCGGCATATGCTATACAGCTGCGGCCGGAGCACGATCCAATTACTGGCGAACGGCCGGATTCAAGATGGCGGCTCGAGCAGCTCCAATGTCTGTTGCAGCTGCGGCTCCGAAATCCAGAACTGCGGCTGGATTTTCGGCAGCGGATTGAGTCTGCGCTGGCTTATTGGCACCTTGAGGATCAGGCGGCCGTTACCGCCGCGAGTCTGGCCCGCTATGAGGAAGATGAAGAAATCTATCGGGCCTTTTTTCTGCCTGTTTATGAGTTGCTGCTTGAAAATTATCTGGTTAATGCCGTGTTCAAAAACCTGTTCATTACCGAGGAGCAGCCGGACTACTACCGGGAATGGCTGCGGCTGGTCTTGCAATTTTCGCTGGTCCGTTTTCTACTGATAGCCCAGCTGGCGGACTATCAGCAGGTACCTGAGCGTCAGGCTGTGATCGATTTGATTCAGCAGACTACGCGTGCGGTCGGGCATGACAGTCTATATCTTGATCAGGCCGCTGCCGGTCTCGCCGCCGGGCAGGATAAGGCCACGGCATTTAGAACTTTTTGCCTGAAAATGTTGGCCTAGATTGGGTATATTGACTTCTATAACGAAATGGGTTACAATATGCGAGTGCTGTGGAATACGGCGCATTTTGAAGAAATCCAGAGAAAATATCCTGTTGTTCTGGTGTATTGAAAAGGATAGGGAAACCTATTTTTAGCGCAAGTTCTCGTGAGACGCGTTCATTGAACGGTTCATGAGAAGACGAGGAGAAGGTTGTCGAATAGTCAGCGGATGCCTTCCGGCCGGTCCGGTCGATAGAAAACGGTTAAATCCCAGGCGTGAGCGTGGGGAAAGAGCGGTTGCAGGACACAACAGGGCACAACTTCATAGGAGGTACTATTATGTGTGGTATCGTAGGTTATGTCGGTGACAAACAGGCAGCGGAGTTCCTGCTGGAAGGTCTTTCCAAGCTGGAGTATCGTGGCTATGACTCGGCAGGTATTGCTGTCTATAATGATGGTAGTATCCGGGTAGAGAAAAGTGTAGGCCGTCTGGCTTCACTGCGCGATAAGATCAAGGACGACGTTCCGCAGGGGACGATGGGCATTGGTCATACCCGCTGGGCTACGCATGGCCGTCCGTCTGATGCCAACTCGCATCCGCATACGGACTGCTCCGGTGATTTCGTCGTTGTCCATAACGGCATCATCGAGAACTACCTGACGCTCAAAGAGGATCTCATTGAGAAAGGGCATGCTTTTAAGTCCGAGACGGATACAGAGGTCGTAGCTCATCTGCTCGAAGAGATCTACAATGGAGACTTTGTGTCTTCGGTCCGCGAGGTACTGCGCCGTATCGACGGTGCATATTCCCTCGTATTCATGAGCAGCAAACATCCGGGAATGCTGATTGCCGCCAAGCAGGATAACCCGCTGGTCATTGGTATTGGCGAGGGTGAGAACTTCATTGCTTCGGATATCCCGGCGATCATCCAGCGTACCCGCCGCACCTACATCCTCAACGATGGGGAGCTGGCTGTACTCACGAAGGATTCCATCAAGATTACCAACCGTCAGGGTGAGCCCGTGACGAAGAAGGTATTCGAAGTCAACTGGAATGCTGAAGCGGCTGAAAAGGGCGGCTATGAGCATTTCATGCTCAAGGAAATCCATGAGCAGCCGAAGGCTGTCCGTGACACGATGAGCCAGCGCATTGCCAAAGATGGCAAGTCCATTGTTATGGATGAGCTGAAATGGGATGCGGATTATCTCAATTCCTTCAACAAGATCTATATTGTTGCCTGCGGCACAGCTTATCATGCCGGTCTGGTGGGCAAGTTCTATATCGAGAAGCTGGCGCGTACGGTGGTCGAGGTCGATGTGGCTTCCGAGTTCCGTTATCGTGAGCCGATTGTCGACGAGAATACGCTGTTCATTGCGGTTTCGCAGTCTGGTGAGACGAGTGATACGCTGGCAGCGATGAAAGAGTCCAAGCGCCTTGGTGCGAAGACGCTGGCGCTGACCAATGTGGTCGGTTCGTCCATTGCCCGCGAAGCCGATCAGGTACTCTATACCTGGGCTGGCCCGGAGATTGCTGTTGCCTCGACGAAAGCCTATACGACGCAGATTGTATTGTTCTTCATGCTTGCGCTTTATATGGCCGAGATCAAAGGAACGCAGAAGCCGGAACGGGTGGCAGAGCTTATCGCTATGCTCAAGGATATCCCAAATGGCATTGGCAATACGTTGTCGGATGTTGAACCAATCAAGACTTTTGCGAAGCAGTATGGCTTCAATGAGGATGTGTTCTACATTGGCCGCTCGCTGGATTATGATGTCGCACTCGAAGGCTCGCTGAAGCTCAAGGAGATTTCCTACATTCATGCTGAGGCTTATGCGGCTGGTGAACTTAAGCATGGTACGCTGGCCCTGATCGTTGAGGGTGTGCCGGTTATCGCACTGGCTACGCAGAAGAGTGTCTATGAGAAGACGCTCTCCAACATCAAAGAGGTTAAGGCTCGTGATGCCGTTGTTATCGGTATTGCTTCCGAGGGCGATGAGGAACTGGAGAAGTATGTGGATCATGTTATCAGGATTCCGGAAACGGATGAGCTCCTGATTCCTATCCTGGCGGTAGTTCCATTGCAGCTCCTCGCTTACTATGCCGCAATCACGCGTGGCTGCGATGTAGATAAACCACGCAACCTGGCAAAATCTGTTACGGTTGAGTAAAAAAGTTAAAAAGTAACGACCAATAGTCGCAGTGAAGTATTTCGCTGCGGCTATTTTTGTGGAGCACTACGGCCTGCTGATCGTAACGAACCGGGATTGGCAGAAATAAGACCGCCGCGAGGACAGTGCCTAGCCAACGTTCCACCTGGGTAACCTGCTAAAGAATTTTTTTGCCGTTCAATTAAGCATTCCAAAAGGAGCTAAACGCACTTCGTTTGAACGGACGCTCTTTTGAAACAATCGGTAGCAGGCAAAAAAATTCTTCTTAACGCAGAACACCAAGGCTCCACTTATGGCTATGCGCTGCCCACGCGGCTGGGCTCGATGTATAAAGGCTTGTTGTGTCTTAAAGCTACATCCCGAGTTCATTAATGGATGTCAAAATTGAGCTCATCTGCTCGAATCAAATCCAGACCTGCCAGCAGAAAAGGATTTTAGCAGCAGCCGGAACGATTGACGGTGGGCGAGGGGAAACTTTATGGTCGCGGAGATTCAGGAAAAGAGGTATAATAAAGCAGATTGGATTTTAATGATGATTGGATAAGGAAAAAGGTGAATATATTCTTTGCAGCAGGCATTAGAAAAGCAGATTATCTTTAAAGATCATAAAGAAGCCTATTCTCTTTTGGGGGAACGGGATCAATTCCTGCAGGTGCTTCGGGATAGTTTTGACTGCCAGTTCGTCAGTCGTGGCGATCAGGTAGAAATCCTGGGCGAGAGTTCGCAGGTGGGACCGGCAGCGAAGGTCATGGAGGAACTCCAGTACCTTTATCGTCAGGGCACGACGATCACCATGCATGAAGTCCGCTATGGAATCGGACTTGTCAAAGGCGGCAAGGGCGAGGCCCTGCACACGTTGTTTGGCGATACGATTCTCGTGACTTCGCGTGGACGGCATGTGCGGCCAAAGACATTGGGACAGCGGCTTTATCTCGATACCATCCGGCACAATTCCATCACGTTTGGTATTGGGCCGGCCGGGACAGGCAAGACGTATCTGGCCGTGGTTATGGCTGTGGCGGCTTTCCGCAATAAAGAGGTCAATAAGATTATCCTGACGCGGCCGGCAGTGGAGGCTGGTGAGCGGCTGGGATTCCTGCCGGGCGACTTGCAGGACAAGGTTGATCCATATCTGCGGCCGCTTTATGATGCCTTGCAGGACATTCTTGGGCAGGACACCTATCAGAAGCTCATGGCCAAGGGCATCATTGAGATTGCCCCGCTGGCTTATATGCGCGGGCGGACGCTCGAAGATGCATTCATCATTCTGGATGAGGCTCAGAACACGACGGATAAGCAGATGAAGATGTTCCTGACCCGTCTGGGATTCGGCTCCCGCATGGTCGTTACGGGCGATCTGGGACAGATCGATCTGCCGCGCGGCGTAACCTCTGGTTTGCGTGAGGCCTCTCAGATCCTTGCTGGCGTCAAGGGGATCGGCGTTGTCCGCATGGCACCGATGGATGTCATCCGGCATGAGGTGGTCACGCGCATCGTGGAGGCCTATGGTGACTGGGAAGCCAAAAAGAAGAAGGCAAAGGCCGAGGCAGATGCCGCCAGAACGGTACGTCCAGGCCGGAATCAGGAGCAGAAAGGGTAGTATGGAAGTAATCATCAGCAATTATCCTGAGGAGTTATCGTTTCCGCAGGAAATTATCGATAATGTCACTAAGGCAGCCGAGATGGTGGGGGAGCTCTATGGCGTCGAGAATGGCGAGGTCAGCGTGACGCTGACGGACAATGCCTATATCCACACCCTCAACCGCCAGTATCGCGGCATTGACCGGCCCACCGATGTGCTGTCGTTTGCACTTAACGAGAGTGAGGAACCGGAGATTGATGGCGGGCTGGACGTCAACGTACTCGGGGATCTCATTATCTCCGTGGAACGGGCTGAAGAACAGGCTGCTGACTATGGGCACAGTGTGCGCCGGGAGATGGCGTTCCTGACGGTCCATGGCATGCTGCATCTGCTGGGGTATGATCATATGGAAGACGAAGAACGGGCAGAGATGGAAGCGGAACAGCGCTTCGTGATGGATAAGCTGGGTATCCCCAGAGAATGAGGAGACAGACAGATGGAACAGAATCAGAAACATAAATCCGGCTTTATTGCCGTTATCGGCCGACCGAATGTAGGCAAGTCAACGCTGATCAATACACTGATCGGACAGAAAATCGCGATCATGAGCGATAAGCCGCAGACGACGCGCAACCGGATTCTCTGTATATTGACGGAGCCGGATGCACAGATCGTATTCCTCGATACGCCGGGCATCCATAAGCCCAAACATAAGCTTGGCGAGTACATGGTCAAGGCGGCTGAGGGAACGCTCAAGGAAGTCGATGCAATTTTCTTTGTTGTTGATGCCACTGAAAAGATGGGACCCGGGGAGCGTTATATCCTTGAGCGGCTGCAGGCTACGCGCAAGCCGGTCATCCTGGTCGTCAACAAGCTCGATCTCATTGAGCGTGAGCGCGCGCTGCCGATCATCTCTCACTATACCAGCCAGTATTCTTTTGCTGGTGTTGTACCAATCTCCGCCAAGGAGAAGATGAATCTCGACAGCCTGCTGGCCGAGGTCAAGAAATATCTGCCGGAAGGGCCGCAGTACTATCCGGAAGATATGATCACCGATCAGCCGGAGCGGTTGATCGTGGCTGAACTGGTCCGGGAAAAGGCGCTGCAGCTGACCCGCGATGAGATTCCGCATGCGATTGCGGTTGATGTGGATGAGATGACGACCCGCTCGAATGACGATGTCTATATCCGTGCGACTATCTATGTGGAGCGGGATTCCCAGAAGGGCATCATCATCGGTGCCAAGGGCACGATGTTGAAGAAGATTGGCGCGATGGCGCGCGAGGATATCCAGAATCTGCTGGGGTCGAAGGTATTCCTCGATCTCTGGGTCAAGGTCAAGAAAGACTGGCGCAACCGTGATGGTGTTCTGCACAATTTTGGCTTTGGTGGCGAACGATGAGTGAGGACAAGCCTTCGAGTGAACGCCGCCGCAGCCTGTCCCGGCGGGTATCGCGCCGGTTCATCAATGGCCTGATCCTGCTGGTTCCACTGGCGATTACCTTTTTTGTGGTGGAAGAGACGCTGCAGTTTACCGAAGGCGTACTGGGCAAGCATCTGCCCTTCTATTTCCCGGGAATGGGGCTGGCAACGCTGCTGCTGGTCATCTATCTGGCTGGCTGGGCTTCATCCTACTGGGCAACCCGACGGGTTATCCATCTCGGTGAGGAACTGCTGGGGAAAATCCCGGTAGTCAAGTTTATCTACAACAGCGTCAAGCATCTGTCGACCGCTGTGTTCGAATCGAACAGCATGTTCGATCATGTGGTGCTGGTACCGTTTCATCAGTCCAAGGCGCTCGGGTTTATCATGGCGGATGTGCCGCAGATGCTCAAGGAGAAGCTCGGTGATGACTACGTCTGCGTGTTCGTGCCCTGGAGTCTCAACATGACCTCGGGGACGAATCTCTTCGTTCTTAAGAAGGATGTCATCTATCTGGATATCAGCAGCGAATCGGCATTGCAGTATATGCTGACAGCGGGGGCTGTCATGCCGCAGCGGGTGGCGCATCCCGCTGCTGACGATACGAATATTTCTGCAGCCGCTGTGGCGGATTTGCAGAAAAAGGAAAAGAACGATGGCGCTGTATAAGACCGATGCAGTAGTGCTGGGAGCAAAAAACTGGGGCGAGGCGGACAAGATGATGACCTTTTTTACGAAGGAGCGTGGTTTGGTGCGGGCCGCAGCGTTTGGCTGCCGTCGTCCGCGCAGTCCGCTGGCTGGCGGGATGCAGATGTTTTCCTATCTCGAGCTGCAGCTGGCTGAGGGACGTCGTGTCGACACGGTCCGGCAGTGTACGCTTCAGCAGCATTACCGTAAGCTTAGTGAGGACCTGACCACTATGGCCTATGGCAGTTTTGTAGCTGAGTTCCTGCGTGAATTCCTGCCGGAAGGAGAGCCGGAACCGCATATGTTTACCCAGCTGCTTGCAATAATGGCAGCATTTGAGACACGGAATCCGCGTGTGACAGCAGCTGCTGCTGTTTATCAGCTGCTCGAGTATACGGGAATGCAATTGCGGTTCGAGCATTGCGTCCACTGTGGCAAAGCCATTACGGCTGATGCGTATTTCCTCATGCATGATGGCGGGGTACTCTGCACGGATTGCCATGAGGCCGGGGCAGAGCCGTTCCCCTCCGATTTGCGGATGTTTATCATTGGCCTGAGGGATTTTGACTGGGAGCAGCCACAGGCACTGAAAATCAGTGCGGCGCTGCTTATGCAGGCGGAGGCAATCCTGTTGCAATACCTGCAATCGATGCTGGGCAAACCGCTGAAATCGCTGGCCTTTATTCAGCAGCTATAGGAGCGAGATTGATATGATGAAAAAGAACATAATCCAGACGGGTATGCTGACGCTGATCCTGATTTGCCTGCTGGCAACCGGCTGTTTCATGGATAAGCCGTTAGAAACGACAGCTGTTCAGGGAACCGTCTATCAGTTAAATCTGAAACTTCCTTTTGCGATAAAAGCGGAACCAAAAGATATGAATTTAGATCCAAGTACAGCGGTTTTCGTGCAGAAAGCACAGAGCTGTATGGAACGGCCGACTGGCGAAGATCTGCATATGGCCGAGTTTGCGGTAAACACCTTTGATCAGGAGAATATTAACCAGTCCTATGGTGGTGCAGATAGCGAAAAAGTGCAGCAATTCTATAAGAATTTTGGCAAGGTGCTGACCGATTCCTATATCCAATCGCTGACGAAGGCCGCAAATATGACGGATGTTTCGACCGAGGCAAAAGCGGTTGAAATTGATGGGCGCGAGGCAACGGTTACGACGGTTCAGTGCAAGATGAAGGGGGAGGATGAGACCCTTAAAATCATCTATATCAATGATCCGGCAGAATCCTGGCTCATTGCACTGGCTTATCCGAAGGAGAAACAGGACGGCATCGGCCGCAAAATCGATGAGACGATCATTCCGGGGATAAAACTGGTGAAGTGATGGTGCAATAATCCTATGGATTTGAATCCGTGTCATTGACATACATAGAAGAATCAGTTAAACTTGATTTTAGCGATGACGAAGAGGAGTAGCGCCATTTCAGCGAGACCGGGAGAGTGAGAGCCGGTCAGCGGTGCGAAGGCGCTTCTGAGCGGAAACCAATACTTTGAGGTGGGCTTCCTTTACGGGAACCAATCAGGGTGGAACCGCGGGAACTTGTAATCCAAGTCTCGTCCCTGTAACGATAATGCGTTGCAGGGACGAGACTTTTTTGTTGCCTGCAGCATAGTATTTTTTGTAGAGGAGTTGTTCTCATGAAATTTCAGGAAATCATCCTGACCCTGCAGAAATTCTGGTCTGAGCAGGGCTGCATCCTGGCCGAACCGTATGATGTAGAAAAAGGTGCTGGTACCATGAACCCATCGACGTTCCTGCGGGTGCTGGGTCCGGAACCATGGCATGTGGCCTATGTTGAGCCGTCACGCCGTCCGGCGGATGGCCGCTATGGTGATAATCCGAACCGCCTGTATCAGCATCATCAGTTTCAGGTCATTATGAAACCCTCGCCGAACAATATTCAGGAGCTTTATCTTGAGAGCCTGGAGCGTCTCGGCATTGATCCGAAGCAGCATGATATCCGTTTTGTCGAAGATAACTGGGAATCTCCAACGCTGGGTGCCTGGGGGCTGGGCTGGGAAGTATGGCTCGATGGCATGGAAATCACGCAGTTCACGTATTTCCAGCAGGTCGGCAGCCAGGACATCAAGCCAGTTGCTTCCGAGATCACGTATGGCCTCGAGCGTCTGGCCATGTATATTCAGGGCGTTGAAAATGTTTACGACATCCAGTGGACGGATGATTACACCTATGGCGATGTCTTCCATCAGAACGAGTATGAGCAGTCGGTCTATGCGTTTGACCTCTCGGATGAGAAACTGCTGTTTGAGCTGTTTGACAAGTATGAGGCGGAGGCAGTACGCGTCATCGCTGAGGGCTATGTGCATCCGGCCTATGACTATGTACTGAAATGCTCCCATGCGTTCAATCTGCTGGATGCTCGTGGTGCAATCTCGGTATCCCAGCGTACGGCATTTATTGGTCGTGTTCGTAAGCTTGCCCGTCTGTGTGCAGAGTGTTATCTGAAACAGCGTGAAGAGCTGGGCTATCCAATGCTGCACAGAGGGGAGAAATGATCATGAGTAAGGATTTATTACTGGAAATCGGCACGGAAGAAGTTCCGGCCCATGTCATGCCGGGCATTCTTGCCCAGCTGAAAGAGAATGCCGGGAAGGCATTCAAAGAGAACCGTATCGAATTTGGCAGTGTCCGCACGATTGGCACGCCGCGCCGCACGGCCCTGATCGTCAAGGATTTGGCCGAAAAACAGGCGGATGTTTCGAGTGAGAACCGTGGCCCGTCCATCCAGATCGCTTTTGATGCCGATGGCAATCCGACCAAGGCTGCGCAGGGGTTCGCCCGTGGCCAGAAAGTCGACGCCAAGGATCTGGTGGTCAAGGACGGTTATGTCTATGCGATGGTTCATGAGGCAGGCAAGCCGGCCACGGAACTTCTGCAGACCATCCTTGCAGAGCTCATCTGCGGTCTGAGCTTCCCGAACAACATGCGCTGGGCGGATCTTGACTTCAAGTTCATCCGTCCGCTGCGCTGGATTGTGGCCCTCTATGGCAGCGAAGTTGTCCCGTTTGAGGTGGCCGAGGTCAAATCCGGCCGCGTTTCCCGTGGTCACCGCTTCCTGTCGGACGGCGATTTCGAGATTTCCGATGCTGACAGCTATGAGGCTGCCTGCGAGCAGAACTTCATTCTTGTTGATCAGGACAAGCGCAAAGCACTGATCCGTCAGCAGATTGAGGCAGTTGCCAAAGAGAATGGCGGTACGGCGGAGATTACGGAAGAACTGCTCGAAGAGGTCCTGTATCTTGTCGAGTACCCGACGGCGCTGTGCGGCAGGTTCGAGGAGAAATATCTGGAGCTGCCGCCTGAAGCCGTCATAACGCCAATGCGCGATCATCAGCGTTACTTCCCGGTCAAGGCCGCTGATGGCAGTCTGATGCCGCTGTTCATCACCGTCCGCAATGGCGGCAATGAACATCTGGAGACGGTACAGCATGGCAATGAGCGTGTGCTGCGTGCCCGCCTGGCAGATGCGCAGTTCTTCTTTGATGAAGACCGCAAGAAGACGCTGGAAGAACACCGTGAGAAGCTGAAAACCGTTGTATTCCAGCAGGGGCTGGGAACGATGTATGAAAAGTCTGAGCGTCTGGCTGAGCTGGCCGGCTTCATTGCCGATGCACTCGGTGCAGATGAGAAGGCCCACAAGCATGCGGTACGGGCAGCACTGCTCTGCAAGGCAGATCTCGTGACCGGCATGGTCACCGAGTTCACGGAGCTGCAGGGCATCATGGGCCGTGAGTATGCAAAGCTCGATGGTGAATGCCCGAATGTTGCAATTGCCATCGATGAGCATTATATGCCGCGCTTTGCTGGCGACAGCCAGCCACAGTCCGAGGCCGGCCGTATTGTGAGCATTGCCGATAAGATCGATACGATTGTCGGCACCTTCAGCCGCGGTAAGATCCCGACGGGCTCCCAGGATCCGTTTGCTCTGCGCCGTCAGGCTCTCGGCCTCGTCAATATGATGATCGAGGCGAAATATACGCTGAGTCTTGCTGGCGTGGTTGACAAGGCCATGGATCTCTATGGAATCACAGCTGAGGCCGCCCGCACGAAGATGCAGGCTGACGTTGCTGACTTCATGCGTCTGCGCCTGAAGAATGTTCTCGACGGCACGCGCTATGATGTTGTCGATGCTGTGCTGACTGATGTCGATGATCTCTATCTGGTCAGCCTCAGAGCTGCCGCGGTAACCGCTTTCGTAACATCGTCTGCTGCTGCTGCGAATATTCAGGCCTTTGTCCGTGCCGCCAATCTGGCGAAGAAGGCGGATTGTGCCAGTGTGGATACCGCGCTGTTCCAGGCGGCCGAGGAAAAGGCACTGTATCAGGTCTATACCTCTACCGCCAGTGCAATGGAAAGCCTGGTCAAAGGACACGACTATGCTGGAGCCATTGATGCACTGACGGAACTGGCTCAGCCGATTGATGCGTTCTTTGATGCTGTTATGGTCATGGATAAAGACGAAAAGGTCAAGAATAATCGTCTGGGACTGCTTAAGTCGATTGATGATCTGGTTAATCGTATCGCTGATTTCAGCAAGATTGTTCTTTAAAACCTAAAAAATACCCCCTGCCTGGGATAGCACCATGGTGCGGTCCGGGGCAGGGGGTATTTTTGTGGTCAGCCAATAATCGCATCTTTGTCCAGATCGAATTCCAAATGGCTGCTTGTTGTATTATGTCCGTGCTGGGCACAGTAGACATGTCCATCGAAGGTTACGATGCGGGTCACCCAGTTATAATTCATGTTGTCGGCATGAATGACGAGTCCGGGGCGCTTGAGCCCGCAGCGGGTGCCGAAGAACCAGGCTGTATTTTCAGCCGGATCTGCATATAGTGCATCACCAGTAAAACAGAGCTCTCCTTCGAGAAGTGTTGTATCACCATTGGTCCAGATCTGCAGAGTCTGACTGCTGATCTGGGCCGTGTTGGTTGTAATCGTGCGGCCGCCAATAACAATGCGGACATTGCCTGTGAGCGTATAGCGGCCAGTGGACTCGTTATACGCGGTTTTATCGGCAGAAACAAGGGGCTGCTCACGGGCTGTCACCAGGCTGCTGCTCAGCTGGATCAGCTTCGGGTGGGCTTGGCCATTGGCGGGGACTGCGCATAACAGACCCAGGGCAAGGCTGAAAGCAAAATATAGAGGAATTCGGCTAAGTGTCATAGAATACCCTCCTTCTCGTCATAATCGCTCAGGCTACTCTTATTCTCTATAATTTTACCGCAAAGAGGCTTTTTTTGCAAAAAAGATAAAATATTAATAAAAACAGGCGGTACAGGCAGGACTTTTCCTCAATTGTATTGTAATATATAAGGATATCTATTTGAAGGGGGCTGGAATATGAACGTCAGGGAACGTATCGAAGAACAGGAAGTCCAGATTCTTTCGCCTTGGGCGGCGAAGAGCCGGCAGGCGCAGCGGAAACATCCGATGGAGGAGTGCCCGTTCCGGACGAAATTCCAGCGGGATCGTGACCGTATCCTGCACTCGAAGTCATTCCGGCGCCTGAAGCATAAGACGCAGGTCTACATTGTATCCGGGGATCATTATCGCACGCGGATGACACACAGTCTCGAGGTAGCACAGATTTCGCGGACAATTGCCCGGGGGCTTCAGCTTAATGAAGATCTGACTGAGGCGATAGCCCTGGGACATGATGTCGGGCATACACCGTTCGGCCACGTTGGCGAGGCTGTCATGAATGAGCTCACCGGACATTTCACGCATAATGAACAAAGCCTGCGTGTGGTGGAATTTCTTGAACGTGGCGGTCAGGGGCTGAATCTGACCTATGAGGTCAAGGATGGCATCGTCAACCATACCGGGCCTAACTTGCCGAAGACATTGGAAGGGCAGATTGTGCGCACGGCTGATCGTATTGCGTATCTCTGTCATGACTATGATGACAGTCTGCGCTCCGGCCTGCTGCAGGCTGGAGATCTGCCGGCGGCAGTATACAGTTCTCTGGGAGCTGACACCTCGCATATGATTACGAGCATGGTGGGTGATATGATCACGCAGTCAGCCGGGAAGGATGAAATTTGTTTGTCACCGGCTATACAGGCTGCAATGGACCGATTCCGCAGTTTTATGTTTGACCGGATCTATCACTCGGATGCATTATCCCGCGAACGTCGTCAGGCTGCATTTGTCCTGCGGGAACTTTATAACTGGTTCATGGCAGATATTGAGCAGCTGCCATCAGAATTTATTCAGCGCGAAGAATGCTGGGGACGCCAGAAAATCGTGGCTGACTATGTGTCTGGCCTGACAGACAGCTATGCCGTCCAGCGCTTTCATGAAATCTTTATTCCGCCAGTCGGGCTCATGGTGCATTGATGCTAAATAAATTTGTCCAGCAAAAAGGATATTGACATTTTGGGTGGAATAGTATAACTTGAGATGGTCTGTATTGAAAATTGTGAGCTTATCCGGGAAAAAAATTTCCATGGTAAGCAGGAATATGGCGTTTTAGCGCGAATAAAGTACAGGTGTCTTATTATTGAGTGTCTTATTTTGGTTATATCGTAAGGGGAAAAGTTATGCGCAGCGAGAAAATGGATGAGTTTGTGGAGCAGGTACGCTCACAGTCAGACATTGTTCAGGTCGTGCAGAGCTATGTTCCACTCAAACGTAAAGGAAATCGTTATTGGGGCTGCTGTCCGTTTCATAGTGAGCAGACCCCTTCCTTTTCCGTTGTCCCGGATAAGGGCTTCTTTTATTGCTTTGGCTGCCATGCAGGCGGAAATGTTTTCAAGTTTATATCTTTAATTGAGAACGTTACGTATTTTGAAGCGATTAAGCTTCAGGCAGAAAAGCTTGGAGTTGCTTTGCCGGAACGCCAGCGGACACCACAGGAGCTGGCCCGGGATCAGCAGATCGCGGATCTTCGCAAAGTAAATGAGCTGGCTCGCGATTTTTTCCATAACTGTCTGACTATGACTGCTTATGGAACTTCGGGTAAGGAGTATTTTGCCCAAAGAGATATTTCTTCCGAGACAATTGAGGAATTCAAGCTTGGTTTTGCACCGGATGCCTGGGATAAGCTGTCTATGGCTTTCAAGAAGCGCGGCGTGAAGCAGGAGTTCCTGCTGGCAAGCGGCCTCTCAGCCGAGCGCAGTAATGGCGGCGGTCTTTATGACCGCTTCCGCAACCGTGTGATTATCCCGATTGCGGATGAGCGCGGGCGGGTGGTTGGTTTTGGCGGCCGTGTATTGGATGACAGTACGCCCAAATACCTTAATACACCAGAAACGATATTGTTTAATAAGCGAAAGATCCTTTTTGGCCTGGACCGCTCGCATCGGGCAATCCAACAGGCAGGTTATGCGATTGTGGTGGAAGGCTATATGGATGCGATATCCGTTTATGGTGCTGGCGTCAAGAATGTGGTTGCCTCTTTAGGAACCGCGTTTACGGCAGAGCACTGCCAAAAACTTCTGCGCTATGCGCCGGAAATCTATTTCTGTTATGACAGCGATGAAGCCGGACAGAAAGCAACCATTCGTGCCTTGTCGATCGTGAGGGACACAGGAGCCATCGTCAAGGTGATTGTTGTTCCGGATGGCAAGGACCCGGATGAATATATCCGCAGGCATGGTCCTGAAAAATTCCAGGCACTTGTCAGACAGGCTTTGCCATTGGTGGAGTATCGTCTGCAGTATGTGCTGAACCATGTGAATTATGATACGCTGGAAGGCAAAGTGAAGGCACTGCACGAGATGATGCCGGTTTTGACCGGGGTTCGTGAGGTGACCGTGCGCAGTGAATACGTCAAGAAACTCGCGCAGGCGTTGTTTCTTGATGAGGGTATTGTGCGCGATGAATTCCGGCATTATGCCGGGCAGGCACTGCCCGAGGATGCCGGCAATGGCCGGGCGCCCATCCGTCAGGCCGTTCACCAGCAGGATAATGCTCTCAGAAAGGCTGGGCGCGTGGTTATCCGCATGGCCTGGCAGGATGCTGGTATCCTGCAGCATGTGCAGTCTGTATTGCCATTGACAGGCATTGGCGATCCTACCCAGCGTGAGATTCTGCAGTTCCTGCAGGATCTGGGTACGCAAAGGCAGGCTGGCGATGATGTGACGGTCGCGGAAAGACTCAGTGAGGACGCGGCGGCAGAACTCTCGCGGGCCATGGTCGAAGATTTAGGTGGACGTGAAGAAACGGAAGCGTATAATGACTCGCTTAGAGTACTCAGGAAAGCTTACCTTAATATGCTGTACATGGAACATTCCCGCAAGGCAGAGGAATATCTGAAGGCAGGAGATACAGCGTATATCCAGGAATTAAATGAGGTAAAGAATATCAAAGATGAAATGGATGAATTATAACTTGAATGGAAATGGATGGAGTTCGATAGACATGGAAAGGGGAATGCTGAATGGCTGAGGCTAAGAAAAAAGCAGTGCAGGCTGAGGCTGGCAGTAAGAACCATAGCTCAGAGATCCTGGATAATCTCCTGTCGAAAGGCAAGAAGAACGGCGGGACGCTGACGTATGGAGAACTGGTTGAGGCTTTGCAAAAAGAAGAGCTTTCTCCCGATGAAATCGATCAGATGTATGATACCTTCAGTAAGAAAGGTATTGAAATAGTGGATGATTCGAGCAACACGGATGATCAGGATGATGATGCGGAGGACAAGGAAACAGAAGAGGTCGAGATCGATCTGTCTGTGCCTGAAGGCGTCAGCATTGATGATCCTGTCCGCATGTATCTCAAGGAGATTGGCCGCGTGCCTCTGCTTACAGCCGAGGAAGAGGTTGCTTTGGCAAAGCGGATGCAGGATGGGGACGAAGAAGCGCAGAAGCGCCTGGCTGAGGCCAATCTGCGACTGGTTGTCAGTATCGCCAAGCGTTATGTTGGCCGTGGCATGCTGTTCCTTGATCTGATTCAGGAAGGCAATCTCGGACTCATCAAGGCAGTCGAGAAGTTTGATTACACCAAAGGCTATAAGTTCAGTACTTATGCAACCTGGTGGATTCGTCAGGCCATTACCCGTGCGATTGCTGACCAGGCGCGTACGATTCGTATTCCAGTACATATGGTTGAGACGATCAACAAGCTGATCCGTGTCTCCCGTCAGCTGCTGCAGCAGCTTGGCCGTGAGCCGGCTCCGGAAGAAATAGCCAAAGAAATGGATATTACCGTCGAGCGGGTGCGGGAAATCATGAAAATTGCTCAGGAGCCGGTTTCGCTTGAGACGCCAATTGGTGAGGAGGAAGACTCGCATCTGGGCGACTTCATTGAAGATCAGGATGCACCTGCTCCGGCAGATGCGGCATCCTTCATGCTGCTCAAAGAACAGCTCGAGGAAGTACTGGATACACTGACCCCGCGTGAAGAGAAAGTCCTCCGGCTTCGTTTTGGGCTTGATGATGGACGGGCTCGTACGCTCGAAGAGGTTGGACAGAACTTTGGTGTTACACGTGAGCGTATCCGTCAGATTGAGGCGAAGGCTCTCAGGAAGCTGCGGCATCCGAGCCGCAGCCGCAAGCTTAAGGATTTTCTGGATTAAAATCCTTGACATAAACGGGGCTGTCAGCTATAATAGTTTCTGTTGATGCGGAAGCATCGTGAAAATATTCCTCGATAGCTCAGCCGGTAGAGCACCTGACTGTTAATCAGGCTGTCGCAGGTTCGAATCCTGCTCGAGGAGCCATTGAACGCACAAGGGTGTAACGTATATGTTACACCCTTTTATGTTATCGTTTTATGTTATTGCTGTAAGGGGGGAATCCTATGCAAATCGATGATCGGCTTCAGGCTTTGGCAGAACTGGTACCTGAGGGCTGCCGGGCGGCAGATATCGGTACGGATCATGGCTATCTGGCCATCACGCTGCTGCGGGAAGGGCGGGCTTCATTTGTAGTTGCCAGCGACAAGAACCAGGGGCCGTATGAGGCAGCGAAGCGCACGGTCCGCGAAAATGCTGTATCAGCGGAGGCCATATCGGTTCGCCTCGGTGATGGTCTGCAGGTTCTTGAACCGGGGGAGGTCGATACCGCCTGCATTGCCGGTATGGGCGGTGTCCTGATGATCTCCATTTTTGAGGCTGCCCCGGATGTGACAAAAAGCCTGACAACGCTGGTGCTGCAGCCGATGAATGGCGCAGCAGAGCTCCGCCGGTGGCTGTATGGACATGGCTGGCATATAAGCGATGAGTCACTGGCGGTGGCTGATGGACGTATCTATGAGATTATCCAGGCCAGGAGGGGCCGGCGGACAATGCCATCGGCACTTGATCTGCTGGTTGGTCCGGTTCTGTGGGCGAAGAAACCACCGCTTCTGCGGCACCACATCGAGGCGCTGCTGTTTCAGCTGCGCCGCGTGCTGACCGGGATGGAGAAAAGCTCACGGGCACAGGAGAGCCGGAAGTACGCACAGGTGAAGAAGCAGGTCATGGAATTGGAGGAACGGCTGAAATGGTGAGTTGTCAGGTAGTCATGGATGCGCTCGAACGCATTGCACCGAAGCGTCTGGCTGAAGATTGGGATAATCCTGGCCTGCTGGTCGGGGCGCTGGATCAGGACGTACGGCGGATACTGGTCTGTCTTGATGTCAGTGACAGTGTGGTGGAATGTGCCATCAGGAGCGGTGCGGATATGATTGTAGCCCATCATCCGCTGATCTTCAAGGGGCTGAAAAAGATCCGTACCGATCTGCCGCTGGGACGCCGTCTGCAGCAGCTCCTGAAGCATGATATCGCCGTGGCCGCGGCCCATACGAATCTGGACATTGCCGTGGGTGGGGTTAATGATGTGCTGGCGACAGCCATCGGCCTGTCCAAACTATCGACGTTCGTCATTGCCAGCCAGTCGCCGGATGGTACCGTGGACAGTATGGGCCGTATGGGGCGGCTGCCGGCACCGATGACAGTTCATGATTTTGCACAGCAGGTGCGCAAGGCACTGCCGACAGAGCATGTCCGGCTGGTTGACGCTGGGGCCCGTCCGGTGCGCAAGGTCGCACTCTGCAGCGGCAGTGGTGCCGAGTTCATCCATAAGGCGGCATTCATGGGAGCGGATGTCTATGTGACTGGTGATGTGAAATACCATGAAGCACAGCAGGCTGTGGAACTCGGGATGCATGTCATCGATGCCGGACATTTCGGCACAGAGTTCCCGGTCGTTGCTGTACTCAGAGAGCGGCTGTCGCAGGAACTGGCTGAAGCCAAAGGGCAGGTTGATGTGATTGCTGATGAGGCGTCGCACGACTTCTTCGAGATTGTGTGATGGGACGATAAAATGACAAACAGCGAATTAAGAAAACATGCAATGCGTTATGTGCAGATTACGCTAGGCTGCCTGATTACCTGCCTGGGATTCAACTTATTCATTATTCCGGCCCATCTGCTGACTGGCGGGATCAGTGGTGTTGCGCTGATCTGCTATTATCTGACCGGTCTGCCTGTCGGTGCCCAGAATCTCGTGTATAACCTGCCAATCCTGTATCTGGCTTACAAGGTCTTCGGCCGGCTCTATGCCTGGGATACTATCGTGGGGACCGTGGTGCTTTCCGTTATCCTTGATGCAACACATTTCATGGTAAACTGGAATGTTACGGCCGATGGGATGCTCAGTGCTATCTTTGGCGGTGTCATGGCCGGTATTGGTTTTGGTATCATCTTCCGGGCCAACGGCAATACGGGTGGCCTCGATGTTGTAGGAGCTGTGGCCAAGAAATTCTATTCACTGGATATGGGGACCGTCATCTTTGTGATGAATTTCATTATTGTCATGGCTTCAGCCTGGATGTTCAGTGTGGATGAGGCGCTCTATACCCTGGTATCGATTTATGTGACGGCCGAGCTTACGAACCGTGTGGCGGCCGGTCTGAATCGGGAGAAGTCGATCTTCATCGTTTCTCCGGCAGCCGAGCAGATCTGTCAGGATATCATGGAAAACGTCCATCGCGGTGTGACTTATATTGAGGGCAAGGGCGGCTTTGCGCAGGAACATAAGGATATCCTGTTTATCGTCGTGCGCCTCACGCAGGTCAGCCGCGTTAAAACTATTGTTGAGCACTACGACCGGCAGGCCTTCATGATTGTGTCGGACACATCCGAGGTGTCCGGCAAGGGATTCACGCTGGAATGCGAGACCTATCAGGATGCCCGCCGGAAATGGGTGGAAGCACGGGAAAAACAGAAGACCTTAATGGATGGACATGAGTAACAGTAACGCCTGATTGTTGTAAATGCCGGTTGACGATACAAAGGCTTTTACGGTATAATAAGCGTTAGCTGTAAAACGCGAAGCTAAGATCCCGTCTGCATTTTGCAGGCGGGATTTCGCATATCATAGGAGGAGATTGCCTTGGAGAAGTATTCACCGCAGGAAATTGAGAAAAAATGGCAGGCCAAATGGACGGAAGATGATGTCTATAAGACGGAGATGGATCCAGATCGCCCGAAGTACTATGCACTGGAGATGTTCCCGTATCCGTCAGGCAATCTGCATATGGGACATGTCCGCAATTATTCCATCGGTGATGTGCTGGCCCGCTACAAGACGATGGAGGGCTATAATGTTCTGCATCCGATGGGCTTCGATTCCTTCGGCATGCCGGCAGAGAATGCTGCCATCAAGCATGGTGTCAAGCCGTCAGACTGGACGTTCAGCAATATCGAGCATATGAAGCAGCAGCAGAGCCAGATGGGCCTGTCCTATGACTGGGACCGTCAGGCGGTTACGTGTACGCCGGAGTACTACCGGTGGACGCAGTGGCTGTTTGAGCTGTTCTACAAGCGTGGGCTGGCGTACAAGAAAAAGGCGTCGGTCAACTGGTGCGATACCTGCGGGACCGTGCTGGCCAATGAGCAGGTGGTCGATGGCAAGTGCTGGCGCTGCGACTCTGATGTGCAGAAAAAGGATCTGTCCCAGTGGTTCCTGAAGATCACGGACTATGCCGATATTCTGCTCAAGGATCTCGATAAGCTCGAAGGCTGGCCGGAGCGCGTCAAGACGATGCAGGATAACTGGATCGGCCGCAGCGAGGGACTCGAATTCCAGCTGGATGTGCCAGAGCTCGGAGAGAAGCTGCCAGTCTACACTACCCGTCCGGATACGGCATATGGCATCACATTTGTCGCACTGGCCGCTGAAAATCCAATCGTAGCGAAAATCTGTGCGGGCAATCCTAAAGCTGAGGCCATCGAGGCATTCTGCGCGAAGGTGCGCAACCAGTCTGAGCTGGAGCGTACATCCAGCGAGTCGGAGAAGGAAGGCATCTTCACCGGCATCTATGCCATCAATCCGTTCAATGGCAACAAGGTCGAGCTCTGGGTCACGAATTATGTGTTGGCTGATTATGGTACGGGCGCTGTCATGGGCGTGCCGTCCGGCGACCAGCGTGACTGGATGTTTGCGAAAAAGTATGATTTGCCGATCATCCTGACCATCCAGCCGAAAGGGCAGGAGCTTCGCCTTGAAGAGATGACAGAAGCCTATACGGATAAAGACGGGGTGCTCGTCAATTCCGGCAAATTCTCCGGGATGGAGATGCATAAGGCTATGTCCGGCATTATTGATGAGGCTGAGGCGCAGGGCTTCGGCCAGCGCAAGGTCAACTATCGTCTGCGCGACTGGCTGATCTCGCGTCAGCGTTACTGGGGCGCACCGATTCCGGTCATCCACTGCCCGCATTGCGGCGAAGTGCTGGTACCGGAAAAAGATCTGCCGGTCCTGCTGCCAGAGGATGTGTCTTTTGATCAGGGATCGCTTTCGCCGCTGGCCAGCAGTGAAAGCTTCGTGCATTGCAAATGCCCGCAGTGCGGCGCTGATGCGACCCGTGAGACGGATACGATGGACACCTTCATCTGTTCGTCCTGGTACTATCTGCGTTATACGGACCCGAAGAATGATCAGGCACCGTTTGACAAGGATAAAGTCAACTACTGGGCACCGGTTGATCAGTATATTGGCGGTATCGAGCATGCGATTCTGCATCTGCTGTACAGTCGTTTCTTCACGAAAGTTCTGCATGATGCGGGACTGGTTGATTTCGATGAGCCGTTCAAGAACCTGCTGACGCAGGGCATGGTGCTCAAAGATGGCTCCAAGATGTCTAAATCCAAGGGGAATGTCGTTTCCCCGGAGGAAATCATCGAGAAGTACGGTGCCGATACGGCCCGCCTGTTTATCCTGTTCGCGGCACCGGTTGACCGTGATCTGGAATGGAGCGATCAGGGCGTCGAGGGCGCCTACCGCTTCCTCGGTCGTGTATGGCGTATCCTTGGACATTTCGAGGACGATATCAAGGCCGGTCAGGATGAGTATGACGTGACGGCACTGACGAAAGAGGAGCAGGAGCTGCGCCGCGTTCTGCATCTGACTATCCGGAAGGTCACAGAGGATGTCCGTGATCGCTTCATGTTCAATACGGCAATCTCCTCGGTTATGGAACTGGTCAACGCGTTCTACGGTTTCCAGGACAAGACGATCAATCAGGGTCTTGTGCGTGAGATTGCTGCTGATCTTGTGAAGATGCTGGCTCCGTTTGCGCCGCATATTACGGAAGAACTTTGGAGTAGACTGTTTGGCAATGGCAGGGTTCATCAGCAGAAATGGCCGGTTTATGATGAAGCTGCGACGAGACAGTCCGAGATCGAGATTGTCCTGCAGATCAATGGCAAAGTCCGCGATAAGATCACGGTCTCTGCAGATCTCGACCGTACCGGAATGGAGAAAGCGGTAATGGCATTGCCACGGACCGTGGAACTGACGGCCGGCAAAGAAATCGTCAAAGTTATCTGTGTGCCGAAGAAATTGGTGAATATTGTTGTCAAAGGCTGAACTTTTGCTGAAATGATATGAAAGATAGGCGCTGTTTCCTGTGGATATGCCCCAGAGGGAACAGCGTTTTTTTTCTCTGGGGCATTTAAATACAGGTGGTCAGATACTATTTTGGTATGCTATAATGTAGGCACGTCATGGATGGTTATGAGCGGTAGTGGGATGTCGCTATTAGGAGGATGAAATGTTATGCTGAAAGCATATGCCATTGAGAATCTTCGGGCAGGAATGATTATTGGCCGGGATGTTTTGGATGAAAGCACGAATGTACTGATTGGTGCCGGTATGGTATTGAATAATGATATGATTTTCAGCCTTCTGGATCGCCCCATTTTTTCGGTCTATGTGGAAGAAGCTGAGCCTGTAATTGAGGCGACGTTTGTTCCTGGGCGGGAATTCCTGCTGGATGATGCCTATATGACCTGCTATGACAGGGTGCATCATCAGCTTAAGGTTATATTTACAGCGTTGGCTGAACGGGGCACGTTTAATGCTTCGGCACTGCAGGAATTGACAGATGAAAAGAACTTTCTGGAACTTTGCAATGGGTCTAAGGCTGTTTCACAGATGCATAACATGAATCGTCAGGGTGACTATCTGATTAATCACTGCCTGCATGTCGGTATTATGGCAGGCATGATGGGGAAATGGCTCAACTGGTCGGTATTGGATCAGTATAATCTGGTTATTGCCGGTTTATTCCTCGACCTCGGCAAGATGCGCATTGCGCCTGAAATATTGGAGAAGAAGGGGAAGCTGACCCCGGCTGAGTTCGATATTGTCAAGAAACATCCGCAGGCCGGTTATGAGCTTATTGATAAGACGACGCTCAGGTCGAATCAGGATATCATGTGGGGCGTCCTGCAGCATCATGAGCGCTGTGATGGCTCAGGTTATCCCAACCATCTCAAGAAAGACCGGATTTCGCGGTTCGGCCGTATCCTGGCGATTCTCGATATCTACGATGCCATGGCCGGAGATCGTGTCTTTGCCAAGCGCCGTTCTCCTTTTGAAGTATTTTCCATCCTCTATGATGACATCCTGAACGGCAAGCTGGATACGGAATATGGCGTGTTATTCCTCAGGCATCTGTGCCATGCCCTGAACGGCAACTGGGTAGCACTGAGCAATGGTGAGAGGGGCCGCATCGTCTATATCGATGAAAGCCGGGTGACATCGCTGCCGGTGGTACAGACCAGTCGCGGGGAATTTATCGATCTCAATACGAACCGTGAGGTCAAGGTACAGTATCTGCTGACGGCTGAAGAAGTTGCAGGTTAAATAAAAGAATCAAGCAAGGCTCAAGGGAAGATAATCATATTTTCCATTGAGCCTTTTGTTATTGTGCGATATAATAGAGTATGTATGTTCGATTTATGAAGGAGGATCTGGATATGGCTATGGTGCCAAAGCTGAATACGATGCAATTCGATAAAGAAACGCCGTTCAAGGTAGTGGCGCCGTTTGAGCCGATGGGCGACCAGCCACAGGCGATAGAAGACCTTGCGGCCGGAATCCGGAATGGCCAGGAAACACAGGTCCTGCTTGGTGCGACCGGTACAGGAAAGACCTACACGATTGCGAAAGTAATTGAACAGGTGCAGAAACCGACGCTGGTCATTGCCCATAATAAAACGCTGGCGGCCCAGCTGGCCAGCGAGTTTAAGGCCTTCTTTCCTGAGAATTATGTCGGCTATTTTGTCAGCTATTATGATTATTATCAGCCGGAGGCTTATATCGCCTCGACGGATACCTATATTGAGAAAGATGCGTCCATCAATGATGAAATCGATGAGCTGCGGCATTCGGCGACCTGCTCTCTCTTTGAGCGGCGGGATGTCATCATCGTGGCTTCGGTATCCTGTATCTATGGTCTGGGTTCGCCGGAAAGTTATCATGAGATGGTTCTGTCCCTGCATAAGGGGCAGGAAGTGGAGCGGGACGCAATCCTGCATAAACTGGTGAACATCCGTTATGAGCGCAATGATATCGCGTTTGAGCGCGGCCGGTTCCGGGTCCGTGGCGATGTCATCGAGGTCTTTCCGGCCGGCTATAATAACCGCGCAGTGCGCATCGAACTGTTTGGCGATGAAGTGGATCGCATGACGGAATTTGATGTAGTTACAGGCGAGGTGTATGGCGAGCGTACACATGTCATGGTATTTCCGGCTTCGCATTATGTGACGGAAGATGAAGACCTGAAAATCGCAATGAAGGATATCCGGACGGAACTGCAAGTACAGCTCGAATCCTTTCAGGCGCAGGGCAAACTGCTCGAGGCACAGCGCATCGAGCAGCGGACAAATTATGATCTCGAGATGATGCAGGAGATGGGCTACTGTTCGGGCATCGAAAACTATTCGCGGCATCTGACCCATCGTCAGGCGGGCGATTCTCCCTATACGCTGCTTGATTATTTTCCTGAGGATTTTCTGATCGTCATGGACGAGTCTCATGTGACGCTGCCACAAGTTCATGCGATGTATGCGGGAGACCGCAGCCGTAAGGTTTCACTGGTGGAGAATGGGTTTCGTCTGCCCTCGGCGTTCGATAACCGGCCGCTGACCTTCGAGGAATTTGCTGCCCGTATCAACCAGATCATATACGTTTCGGCTACGCCGGGCAAATATGAGCTTTCAAAAGCACAGCAGGTAGCGCAGCAGGTCATTCGTCCGACGGGACTGCTGGACCCGGAAATCGAGGTTCGGCCGCTGGAGGGGCAGATTGATGATCTGTTGTCGGAGATCCGGGTGCGAATCGGGCAGAATGAGCGCGTACTCGTTACGACCTTGACGAAGAAGATGTCGGAAAACCTCACCGATTACCTGAAGGAAACCGGCATCAAAGTGCGGTATCTGCACTCGGATATTGCGACAATCGAGCGGGCTGAGATCATCCATGACCTGCGGGCTGGTAAATTCGATGTGCTCGTTGGCATCAATCTTTTGCGTGAGGGACTGGACATGCCGGAGGTCTCACTGATTGCGATTCTCGATGCCGACAAGGAAGGCTTCCTGCGATCGGATACCTCACTGATTCAGATCATTGGGCGTGCCGCGCGTAATTCGCATGGCCATGTCATCATGTATGCGGACCGCATCACCGATTCCATGAAGCGGGCCATGGGCGAGACTGACCGCCGCCGGGAGATTCAACAGGCCTATAACAAGGAACATGGCATCACGCCACAGACGATCGTCAAGCCAATCGTTCCGCTGATTGAGACCACGTTTGTGGCAGAGACGGCGGCCTCGTATGGTGATGATACAGCGAAGAAAAAGAAGAAACTCAGCAAGAAAGATAAGGAAAAACTCGTCAAATCGCTGCTGCGGGAGATGCAGCAGGCATCGCGGGGCATGGAATTCGAGCGGGCCGCCGAGCTTCGTGATATGATCATCGAGCTCGAGGGCAGCCTGCCAGTAAAGAAAAAATAGGAGGAACTATGGATAACTGCATCAGGATCAAGGGCGCTCGTGCCCATAATCTCAAAAATATCAACGTGGAGATTCCCCGCGACCAGCTGGTCGTTATTACCGGCTTGTCTGGATCAGGCAAATCATCGCTTGCCTTTGATACGATCTATGCCGAGGGGCAGCGCCGCTATGTCGAGTCCTTGTCCTCCTATGCCCGCCAGTTCCTGGGACAGATGGACAAGCCGGATGTTGACAACATCGATGGACTGTCTCCTGCAATCTCTATCGATCAGAAAACGACCAGCCATAATCCGCGCTCGACAGTCGGCACGGTTACAGAGATCTATGACTATCTGCGCCTGATCTATGCCAGGGCTGGCCATCCGCATTGTCCCAAATGCGGCAAGCCAATTACGCAGCAGTCTGTGGACCAGATGGTAGATCAGATCAGGGATCTGCCCGAACAGACAAAGATGCTCATCATGGCGCAGGTCATTCGCGGCAAAAAGGGCGAACACAAGAAGGTGTTGGAACATATCCGCCATGAAGGTTATGTCCGGGTCCGGATCGATGGCGAGATCTATGATATCAATGAGGATATTCAGCTCGAGAAAAATAAGAAGCACACCATCGAGGTGGTCATTGATCGGCTTGTTGTACGTGAAGGCATGGAAAAGCGGCTGGCCGATTCGCTTGAGACTGCGCTGAAGCTGGGTGAAGGAGTCGTCTATGTCCAGATCGTCGATGGCGAACTGCTGATGTTCAGTGAAAATTTTGCCTGCGTTGATTGTGGCATCAGTCTGCCCGAGATTACACCGCGTATGTTTTCGTTCAACAATCCCTACGGTGCCTGCCCCGTCTGTATGGGGCTTGGCAGTCATATGGAATTCGATGAAGATCTGGTCATTCCTGATGCCCGGTTATCGGTCGGCGCGGGTGTGTTTGCTCCGTTGTCCAAGAATCGGCATTCCTATGCGATGTGTGCGATGGCTGCTGTGCTTAAGGACTATGGCTATACATTGGAGACACCATGGAAGGATATGGACAAAAAGACCCGGCAGGTTTTGCTGCATGGTGCGGGTGATGAGAAGTTCCGCTTCAAGTACACGAACATGTTTGGGGAGCTCAAGGAGTATCATGTGGAATTCGAGGGCGTGCTGCCGACATTGTCCCGTCGTTATCACGAGACGGACTCCGATGAGATGCGCGAGTCCTATGAGAACTATATGACCGAGATTCCGTGTACGGCCTGTCATGGCGCCCGGCTCAAGCCGGAGACCCTGTCGGTGACGATTGGGGAGAAGAATATCCACGAGGTCACGTCTATGACCATACGGGAGGCCGATCAGTTCTTCGAGTCGCTGGAACTGACGAAGCGCGAGCAGAAAATTGCGGCCCAGATCCTCAAAGAAATCCATGCCCGGCTGAACTTCCTGCTCGATGTGGGACTGGATTATCTGACGCTGTCGCGCTCTGCCGGCACATTGTCGGGCGGTGAGGCGCAGCGCATCCGGCTGGCAACCCAGATCGGCTCAGGACTACAGGGCGTTCTCTATGTGCTTGATGAGCCGAGCATCGGTCTGCATCAGCGCGACAACAACCGGCTGCTCGCGACACTCAAGCATCTCCGGGATCTCGGGAATACGCTCATAGTGGTTGAGCATGACGAAGACACCATGTATGCGGCAGACTATATCATTGATATCGGTCCGGGAGCAGGTGCTCATGGCGGCCAGATTGTGGCCCAGGGCACTGCACAGGAGATCATGCAGGTGCCAGAGTCCGTGACAGGCCAGTATCTGTCGCGCCGCAAGTTTATTCCGGTGCCCGCGCGCCGTCGGCCGGGCAATGGCAAATTCCTTGAGATCGTGGGGGCACAGGAAAATAATCTCAAGAACCTCGATGTCCGGTTCCCGCTCGGGACGTTGACACTTGTGACCGGTGTATCGGGCTCGGGTAAGAGTACTTTGATCAACGAGGTCCTCTACAAGGGCATTGCATCGCGCCTCTATCATGCCAAGGGCAAACCAGGACTGCATAAGAAGATCAAGGGCCTCGAGCATATCGACAAGATCATTGATATCGATCAGCAGCCGATCGGACGGACTCCGCGGTCCAACCCTGCAACGTATACTGGCGTATTCGATGCGATCCGCGATTTGTTCAGTCAGACAGCGGAGTCCAAGATGCGCGGCTATAAGGCGGGCCGGTTCAGTTTTAACGTCAAAGGCGGCCGCTGCGAGGCCTGCAAGGGGGACGGCATCCTGAAAATCGAGATGCATTTCCTGCCAGACGTCTATGTGCCCTGCGAAGTGTGCAAGGGCGCCCGCTATAATCGCGAGACATTAGAGGTCCGCTACAAGGGCAGGAACATCTCTGAGGTGCTCGAAATGACCATTGATGAAGCTGTGGTGTTTTTTGCCAATGTGCCGCGGATCTCGCGCAAGCTGCAGGTCATTCAGGACGTCGGGCTGGGCTATGTCAAGCTGGGGCAGCCCGCGACGACTCTGTCCGGCGGCGAGGCGCAGCGCGTCAAGCTCGCCACGGAACTCTCGCGCCGCAGTACCGGCAAGACGCTCTATATCCTTGATGAGCCGACGACCGGCCTGCATACCGCTGATATCCATAAGCTGCTCGAGATTCTGCAGCGGCTCGTAGACGGCGGCGACACTGTGATCGTCATCGAGCATAATCTGGATGTCATCAAGACCGCAGATCATATCATTGACCTGGGGCCGGAGGGCGGAGATAAGGGCGGCACTATCGTAGCCGAAGGGCGCCCTGAGGACATCGTCAAGGCAGCGGCATCCTATACGGGAAAATACCTGAAACCACTGCTGGAGGAAAAGAACGAATGAAGCAGAAGCTATGTAAAACGCTGCTGGCCGCAGCACTGATCCTGACTGTCTTTCTGCCCGTACCGGTCTTGGCATCGGTACAGAAAGATGGCGTCCATATAACGATCCTGCATACCAATGATATGCATGCCAGAGTTGTGGATGGGGATGACAATGGCAGCTCACTGGGGATGGCCTGGATTGCTGGTGCAATACGCGCGCAGAAGGATAAAGATGAGGATACGCTGGCTCTTGATGCCGGAGATACCTTTCATGGCATGCCGATCATAAACATCAGCAAGGGGGCGAATATGGCTCAGCTGATGAATCTGGCCGGTTATGATGCCATGACGCCGGGCAATCATGATTTCAACTACGGTGCCGACCGGTTGCAGGAACTGGCTGGAATGTTGAACTTTCCGGTGCTGAGTGCAAATCTGGTAGACAAGGAGGGAAAAGGTTATGTGTTCCGTCCCTATAAGAGTTTTGTACTCGATGGGGTGAGCATTGCGGTGGTCGGATTGAGCACACCTGAGACGGCCTATAAGACCAGCCCTGCCAATGTAAAGGATGTCCGGTTCCTTGATCCCGTAGTGGTGGCCAAACAGCTGGTCCCCGAACTGCGCAAGACGCATGATGTGGTCATCGGCCTTATGCATATGGGCCTTGATGCCAGTTCGGAAGTTACGTCCGAGCGCATTGCCCGTGAGGTACCCGGCTTTGATGTCATCATTGACGGTCACAGTCATACCCAGCTGAATAAAGGCCGGCTGGTCGGGCGGACACTGATCTGTCAGACTGGCTGGCACGGGCATTATCTGGGCGATGTAGAGCTGGTGGTTCAGAATCATAAACTGCGGAAGGCCAGAGCCGCCCTGCTCGATCGACAGGCGGTTCAGCAGCTGGCCGGTGAGCCGGACGACGGGGTCAAGACTGCATTACAGGAAATAGAAGCAAGAAATAAAACGGATTTTCAGCAGGTTGTGGCGACGTCACCGCGGGCTTTGTCCGGTGATCGGAGCCTTGTCCGGGCACAGGAGGCAGACCTTGGCAATCTGACGGCCGATGCGATGCGCTGGGGCGCCGGGGCGGATGCTGCCGTGGTCAATGGGGGCGGTATCCGGGCCAATCTGCCGGCCGGTCAGCTGACCAGGGCCGATCTCATGACCGTGTTTCCTTTTGGCAATACACTGGTCAAATTGGAAATCCGGGGAGCTGCCATCCATGAGATGCTCGAACATTCCGTGGAATATCTGCCAGCGCCATTCGGCGGCTTTCTGCAGGTCAGCGGTCTGACGTTCACACTGGATAAGTCGGCCAAAGCTGGAAAACGGGTCACTGCTGTCCGGATCGGCAATGCGCCGTTGGAGCCGGATAAATTATACACGCTGGCAGTCAATGATTTTAATGCTGCTGGTGGTGATGGCTATACGATGCTGAAAGCGGCAAAGGTTGTCGGCGAGTATGGCACGATGGAAGAAATATTTGCCGCGTACCTGAATCAGCAGGGCATACAACCGGCTGCACTGGGGCGCATTACGGTGAAATGAAAAAAGAAGGTGGACAAAATGCGAAAGCAATTTGTCCACCTTCTTTTTAGTAGTGATCAGGAATAACTGTCGGTATGCATGAATTCCCGATCGACGATCTGTCCGTTTTCTTTCCAGACGCGATACAGGGATGGATGGGCGGAAGAGCCGCCTGTGACCAGTGTGATGGTTTTGCCGGCAAGGTCGGCCCTGGTTCCCAGCACATAGATGGTCAGTGATGATCCGGTATTGGCAACCCGCAGATAGACCGGATGCGGCAGCGGATTCTGGAAGACGAGATCCAGCAGATCGTCGGCAACCGTGGCATCACGCCCACGCGGGACATAGCTTGATGGCAACGCATGATTGCTGCGTTCGGTCGGCTTCATGCCTGCCAAAAGGATTGCATTGTAAAGTGTTGAACTGACCTGACAGACTCCTCCGCCTACGTCGATGGCTGGTTCTCCGTCAACGATGACACCGGCATTCTTGTAACCGGCTGACCGGGTGCGATGCCCAACGATATTGTTAAAGGACAGGGTGGACTGGCTGCGAACCAGTGCACCCTGCAGCTGACTGGCAGCCAGTCCAATATTGTCTCCGCGGTCGCCGGGCGAGAAACGGGTTGTGTATGAGCCAAGCACACCGTCAATGGAGGCGAGATCGTCATCGGTGACAAAAGGCGGCTCCTCAGCCGGAGACAATGGAGTCCGGATTGTCAGTGCCAGCGCTTTGAGCTGGGGGTCCAGACTCGCTTTGACGGGGTCGATATCAAGTGTCAGTCCAATGACGGCGGCTGTTTTCTTGATGCTGCCATTGGCCAGCAGCTGCGCAGAAGCATTGACCGGATCACTATGGATTTCCTTTTGGACCTGCTGCAGCTTTTGCTCCAGCAGATTCTCATCGTAGCGGCCGGTCAGATCGATCTTCGTGCCAAACATGGCGCACTTGAGCTGTATGAGCAGGTTGACCGGCAATGAAGAGCTGCGGCCAACCTGATAAGCAGCGTCTGTTGCATCGTCGATATTGGCCTGCAGGTTGATGTCTTTGGCCTGGATTTCCCAGCTGCGATTTTGATAGGTAAGAATAGCCGCTTTGTGGTTCAGCTTATTTTGAGCTGTCTTTTCGAAAAACGTATGGACTTCTTTTTTGGTCATGCCTGCCAGGGTGGTGCCATTTGATTGCACGCCCATGATGACCCGGTCCTGATTGGACATTGAGACCGATATACTGCCAATAACAACCACGGCAAAAGCAATCCCTACTGTTGCTGCCGCAACAGCTGTTCCCAATGAAACTGATGGTAACTTCATATTAATCCCAACACTCCTATAACTAACTCTCTATGCATCATTATATCCTTTTTAGAAGTATGGTGCAATTAAGAAAATGATGCCAAAAAGGACAAGTTGCAAATAAGGGACAGGTATGATAGAATTAACGCCATATAATAGAATAGCAGGGAAGAAGAGGAGTACAGCATTCGGGCGGCTCAGCGAGGAGACGGCAGGTGAAAGTCTTTGCGACGGATGGTGGAAGGTAGCTTCGGAGCTGCCGGGCTGAATCTGGCATGCCAGGGTAGGTCCGGTCGTCAGGCCGCGTTAAGGCTGTGAGTCCCGCATCCATGTTACTGGCTGCAGGAGAAGATTGGTGGTACCACGATAGCAGACGCTTTCGTCCTTTTGGACGGAGGCGTTTTATAGTTTTGTGCTCATGAAGTAGGAGGATGAACGATGTCAGAGAATCAGGAACAGGGAAACAATATTCCGAAGGTATACGACCCGCAGTCGTTTGAGAAGAAATGGTATCAGTACTGGGAAGAGAACAAGTTCTTCCATGCTGAGGTTGATAAGAAAAAAAAGCCATACAGCATGGTTATTCCGCCGCCAAATGTTACAGGGCAGCTGCATATGGGACATGCGCTTGACAATACGCTGCAGGATATCCTGATCCGCTATCATCGCATGCAGGGATTCAACACAGTCTGGGTTCCGGGCTGCGATCATGCTGGTATCGCAACGCAGGCGAAGGTCGAGGGGGCACTGCGCGAAGAGGGCAAGACCCGCTATGATCTGGGCCGTGACAAGTTTCTCGAGCGCGTCTGGGACTGGAAAGAGAAGTTCGGCAGCCGGATCATGTATCAGCTGCGGTCGCTGGGATCGTCCTGCGACTGGGACCGCGAGCGCTTTACGATGGATGAAGGGTGCTCACATGCTGTCCGCGAGGTATTCGTCAGTCTTTACGAGAAAGGCCTGATCTATCAGGGAACCCGCATCACCAACTGGTGTCCGCAGTGTAATACGGCTATCTCGGATATCGAGGTTGACCATGAGACGGAGCAGGGGCATCTGTGGCATCTGCGGTATCAGGTTGAGGGAACGGACCGGTATGTCGAGATTGCGACGACCCGCCCGGAGACGATGTTCGGCGATACGGGTGTAGCCGTTCATCCGGACGATGACCGCTATAAGGATCTGGTCGGCAAGACCCTGATCCTGCCAATCGTCAACCGCCGCATTCCGCTGTTTGCCGATGAGTATGTTGATCAATCGTTCGGCACAGGTGCCGTCAAGGTAACTCCGGCACATGATCCGAATGACTTTGAGATGGGGATGCGTCACCATCTGGAACAGATCAAGGTCATCAATAACGACGGTACGATGGGTGAAGGTGCTGGCAAATACAAGGATATGGACCGCTACGACTGCCGCAAGGCACTGGTCAAAGAGCTCGATGAGCTTGGTGTGCTCGTATCGGTCGAGGATCATGAGCATGCTGTCGGGCATTGCTCGCGCTGCCATAGCACCATCGAACCGCTGGTATCCAAGCAGTGGTTTGTAAAGATGGAGTCGCTGGCCAAACCGGCCATCGAAGCCGTACAGGATGGCCGCATCCAGTTTGTACCAGAGCGCTTCACGAAGACCTATGTTCAGTGGCTGGATAATATCCGCGACTGGTGCATTTCGCGTCAGCTCTGGTGGGGACATCGCATTCCGGCCTGGTACTGTGATGACTGCGGCGAGACCAGCGTTTCGCGCACGGATCTGACGGAGTGCCCGCATTGTCATGGCCATCACATCCATCAGGATGAGGATGTGCTTGATACCTGGTTCTCCTCGGGCCTCTGGCCGTTTGAGACGATGGGCTGGCCCGAGCAGACGGAAGAATTCAAGCAGTTCTATCCGACGGCTACGCTGGTTACCGGCTACGACATCATCTTCTTCTGGGTAGCCCGCATGGTCATGATGGGACTCGAGTTCGGCAAGGACATCCCGTTCCATCATGTATTCATCCATGGTCTTGTACGCGACAGCCAGGGCCGTAAAATGTCCAAATCGCTCGGCAACGGCATCGATCCGGTCGAGGTCGTCGAGAAATATGGTGCGGATACGCTGCGTTTCATGCTCATTACAGGCAATACGCCGGGCAATGATATGCGTTTCTACTGGGAGCGCGTCGAGTCTGCCCGCAACTTCGCCAATAAGATCTGGAATGCATCCCGCTATATGCTGATGAATCTGGAAGAGGGCTTCGACAAGGACTTTGTACCGGCTGAGAGCGACTACACTTTGTCTGATCAGTGGATTCTTTCGCGCTATGCCCGTACAGTCCGCGACGTGACTGGGAATCTGGACAAGTTCGAGCTCGGCGAGGCTGCCCGCATGATCTATGAGTTCATCTGGAATGAGTTCTGTGACTGGTACATCGAGCTGACCAAGGCCCGTCTCTATGACAAGGACAACGCGCAGGCCCGCAATACGGCGCTCTATGTGCTGTCGCACGTTCTGGAGGGCACGCTGCGCCTGCTGCATCCGTTTATGCCGTTCCTGACTGAGGAAATCTGGCAGAAGGTGCCGCATGCAGAGAATATCAGCAGTATCATGATTGCGGATTGGCCGGAGGCAGATGCTGCGCGCATCAGCGACAGCGTAGAGGCCCAGATGACAGCGATAATGGAAACCATCAAGTCGGTCCGCAATATGCGGGCGGAGGTCGGTGCGGCACCGGGGCATAAGAGCGAGGTTATCCTGAACTTCACCGATGAGTCGCTGCGTGAGGTCTTTGCCCAGAATCAGAGCTATCTGGACAAGCTGGCTGCAGCCGAGCCCGTAACAATCCTGCCGGCAGGATCGGCCAAGCCCGATAATGCGATGGCTGGTGTCGTGAATGGCGTCGAGATCTATCTGCCGCTCAAGGGGCTTATCGATGTCGAGAAGGAAACAGCGCGTCTGAATAAGGAACTGGAGAAGCTGGAAAAAGAGATCAAGCGTCTGGCTGGCAAGCTGGGCAATGAAGGATTCCTTAAGAAAGCGCCAGAGCAGGTAGTAGCCGGTGAAAAAGAGAAACTGGCTGGCTATGAGGAGAAGAAGAAGTCGGTAGAAGGCCGGATTCAGGAACTCGCAAAGCTTTGATAGGAGCGACAAGCATGAACTATGAGGAAGCACTCTCCTATTTGGAGGGGCTGAACATTTTTGGCATCAAGCTCGGACTGGACCGCATCAACCGTCTGCTGGAGCTTTTGGACCTGCCGCAGAACCGCTATCGTACGATTCATGTGACCGGCACCAATGGCAAAGGCTCGGTTTCGGCGATGCTGGCCGGCATTCTTCAGCATTCGGGGATTCATACCGGTTTTTACAGTTCCCCGCATCTGGTCTCCTATACGGAGCGGATGCGCGTGGACGGACAGTCAATCAGCGAGGAAGAGTTCGCGCACTGTCTTTCAACGATCCGGGTCTATGTCGACCAGATGGTCGCTGAGGGCAGTGAAAGTCCGACGCAGTTTGAGGTGCTGACCGCACTGGCCTTCTTCTATTTTGCCATGCGTCATGTGGAATATGCGGTCATTGAGGTCGGTCTTGGCGGACTGCTGGATTCAACGAATGTCATTACGCCGGAACTTTCGGTTATTACCAACGTGACTTTTGAACATGCAGACCGCTGCGGCGGCACATTGGCCGGTATTGCCCGGCACAAGTCGGGCATCATCAAGGACGGGGTGCCTGTCGTGACAGCCGCTGCCGGGGAGCCACTCGATATCATACGTGAGACTGCTGATGCCCGGAATGCTGATATTTTTGTGGCGGACGAAGACTTTCAGTCGACGTTCATCGCCTGCGATGGTCGCAGTCAGCAGCTGGAGTTCAGCTCCAGACTGCTGGGCGTGGCCCGTGAACCCTATGAGCTCCATCTGCTGGGCTGTCATCAGGTAGTGAATAGTTCCGTGGCTGTCATGGCTGCCCAGCTGATTCATAATATCGATGCCCGGGTCAATGAGCAGGGTATTGGCGAGGCGCTGAAACTGGTTGCCTGGCCGGCCCGTTTTGAGCGTGTCGACCAGGCCGGGCAGACCATCATTATTGATGGTGCCCACAACCCGGCGGGCATGAAAGCATTACGATCGAGTCTGGATCAGTATTTCCCGGCGGAACAGCGGGTTTTGCTGCTGGGCATCCTCAAGGACAAAGATATAGATAATATGCTGGACATCCTGCTGCGGCCCAATGATACGGTGGTAGTCACCGTTCCTCACTCAGACCGGGCCTCAGATCCGCTGGCACTGGCCAGAAAAGCGGCTCCCCATGTCCAGCATGTGGAAGCTGTACCGGATAATGCGGAAGCGCTGGAACGAGCTTTGGAACTGGCCAATAAAGAAAAACTCATGGTTATGGCCGGGTCGCTTTATCTGGTAGGCAGCGAACGACAATTGCTGCTCGAACGGAGGGGGTGAGTCAATGGGTAGTTCTGAATCTGCAGAGATGCAGGATTTTTATCGCCGTCGTCATGAGGCGGCGCGGAATAAGTGGAAAAAACGCTTTTCCCAGTGGTCATGGTATGCCGTGCTGGCTGAAGTATTCCTGCTGGCACTTTGGCCGGCAGGGGCAACGATTGCGCTGCTGTTTGGTATCCTTATGACCGTTCTGCACTTCCGGGCTGACCGGACGTTTCAATTCCGGCATCTGCCGTTTGATGTACCGGCGGCTTTGTTTGTGCTCATCAGCGGCGTATCGGTGTTCGTGTCGCCGGACAGGGGCTTCAGTTTCTATAACTGGTATAATCTGGTCGGCGTCTATGTCCTGACCTATCTGCTGATCGGCCAGAATGTGCGGACAGCTGGTCAGTTCCGTCAGGTTCTCGTGGCCATTGGTGCTGCTGCGGTGATCGTAGTGATCTATGGCTTTTATCAGTTCTTGTTTGGCATCGATATCAGCGCGATGAAGTGGGTCGATGGCGAGGCATTTCCCGAATTGCGGAAACGGGTGTTTTCAACCTGGGAAAATCCAAATATCCTGGCAGGGTATCTGGATATCGTGATCTGCCTGATCTTTGGCTTGTTTGCCAAGTCTGGCAGCCGGCCGAAACGCCTGATACTGGGCCTGCTGCTGCTGGCAATGACGGCCTGCCTGGGAATGACCTATGCCCGTGGTGCCTGTCTGGTGATCGCTGTCATATTCTTACTTTATGGCATGCTGAAAGACTGGCGGGTTTTGCTGGCCTGCGTTGTTGTTGGCGGCATCCTGCTGTTGGCGGACCCGGTTCTTTATGAACGGCTGTCCTCTGTGTTCACTAAAGTGGATACTTCCTCAGAGATGCGGCTGGCGTTCTGGGAAAGCACGCTGGCCATGATTCAGGATCATCCCTTTCTGGGAATTGGCTGGGGCGCTTACTGGATGGTCTATCCAGAATATGATTTCTATCTGCAGGGCGCAGCAATCCGGATTGTACATGCGCATAATCTGTACCTGAACTATGCGGCCGAGATTGGTATCGCTGGGGCGATATCATTCTGCTGGTTCTTCTTTGGCAGCATGGTCATGGCACTGCGGCAAAAGTTTCTGCCGCCGGTGCCAGCGGCGTCTGAGCCTGGCCCCTTTGATCTCAAAGAGGAACATGCAGCCGATGCCGAATTGCAGAAGGTGCAGGAGAGTGTCGACAGCAGTCGGCCCGTCCCTGCTGTTTCGCTGTGGCAGGATTTCCGGAACTGGGAAGACTGGCGTCTGCTGGGGGGCATTTCATTGGGGCTCGGACTCGCAATCCTGTCGGTAGCACTCAATGGCTTTACCGATGACCTGCTGTTCAATATTCCATCATCTATGTTTTTATGGATGATGGCTGCCCTGGCAGCGGCAGCGGCTTTGCTGAGCGAGGAGATGAAGCCCGCTGAGGAATGTGGATCAGACGAAAGGAAGGTGGCCGAATGAAAGGTCAGGTTAATATTTCAAAGGCGACAATCGATCGCCTGCCACTGTATTTCCGTACGCTGAGGCTGGCTCAGGATGAAGGAATTGACATCATCTCGTCCGATGAGCTGGGGCGGCGGCTCGGCATCACGCCGGAGCAGATCCGCAAGGACCTGGCATCTTTCGGCCAGTTTGGCAAGAAAGGCGTCGGCTACTATGTCAACGAGCTCAAGCGCAATGTAGGCGAGATTCTTGGGTTGAATAATCATTGGAATATCACGGTCATTGGTATTGGTCATCTGGGCGCAGCGCTGGCCAACTATCAGAACTTTGTTACGCTGGGATTTAATCTGGTGGCATTGTTCGATCAGGATCCGCATGTCATCGGCGCGACGGTCAATCATGTCAAGGTAGAAGATATCCGGTACATGAAGGAGATCGTACAGGAGCGCAATATACAGATCGGCATCATTGCGGTGCCGGCGGCTTTTGCTCAGGGCGTAGCGGATCAACTGGTTGCTGCCGGCGTCAAGGGCATCTGGAATTTTGCACCGATCAAGATGGAAGTGCCGGATACGATGCATATTGTCAATGAAGATTTGTCGATTGGTCTTAGCAGTTTGTCTTATCATATTACAAGAAAATAACGAAAATTTTAGCGAAGGGATTCTTCGTGAAGTTTTTAACAAATTCCTTGAAAACGCCGTCAAGCATTCTTGACGGCGTTTTCTTTTCGTGCTATTCTAGTGCATAGGGCATAATTGTGGCATAGTAGTACGATAATTCATGGTTATAATTCATAGTGATGATAACTTAATGTTATACTTTCACGGTCACTATGGAATCGAAAGAAATACTTCTGGTTATGAATTATGCTCGGAGATGTTAGAATCTGATGTCGGAACCGAAAATGGGTCGGCACTGATGAGGGAGGATTTTCCATGATTGATATTCTCGATCGCGTGCGTAGTAAAGCTCTGCAGGCGAAGATTGTGACGGCAGAAGAAGCAGCTGCTTACTTCAAGCCAGGAATGAATGTAGCAACGAGCGGCTTTACGGCATCTTCGTATCCGAAGGCTGTTCCTCTTGCACTGGCGGAGCGCATGAAGAAGGAACCGTTCACGATCAATCTCTGGACGGGTGCATCCACTGGTCCGGAACTTGATGATGCGCTGGCGCAGGTTCATGGTATCGGCAAACGTCTGCCATATCAGACGGACAAGGTTCTGCGTAACGAGATCAATGACGGTTCGGTCAACTATCTTGACCTGCATCTGTCAGAGTCGGCACAGCTCAGCCGCTGCGGCTACCTGGGCAAGGTAGATGTGGCAGTGGTAGAGGCCTGTGCAATCACTGAAGACGGCAACATTATTCCAACGACGTCGCTGGGTAATGCTGCATCGTATGTTCAGAGTGCAGATGTGGTCATTGTTGAGGTCAACACCTCTCAGCCGCTTGAGCTTGAGGGCATGCATGATGTCTACATCCCGATGGACCCGCCAAATCGTCTGCCGATTCCAATCGTGAAGGCCAGTGACCGTGTCGGTACAAGCTATATTCCCTGCACACCAGAGAAAATCAAGTACATCGTTCCTTGCGATATCCCTGATCATACGCGTCCATTGAAGGCGATTGATGAGGGCTCCAAGAAGATGAGCCAGTTGACGCTCGAATTCCTGAACAAGGAAATCGCGGCTGGTCGTATGCCAAAGAACCTGCTGCCGCTGCAGTCCGGTGTCGGCAATGTTGCTAATGCCGTTATTGCTGGTTTTGTAGACTCGGATCTCAAGGACCTGCAGGTCTACACCGAGGTAATTCAGGATGGCATGCTTGACCTCATTGATGCCGGTAAACTGAACTTTGCTTCAGGTACTGCATTCAGTCCGTCTCCGGAAGGCATGGCCCGTTTCTACAAGGACGTTGCCAAGTATAAGAAATACCTGCTGCTGCGCCCGGAAGAAGTTTCCAACAGCCCGGAAGTCGTGCATCGTCTGGGTGTTATCGCTATGAATACGGCTATTGAAGTCGATATCTATGGTAATGTCAATTCCACGCATATCACGGGCACGAAGATGATGAATGGTATCGGCGGCAGCGGCGACTTTGCCCGCAACGCGTATCTGACCATTTTCTACACGCCGTCCATTGCCAAAGATGGCAAGATCTCGTCGGTTGTTCCGATGTGCTCGCATATCGATCATACGGAGCATGATGTGGATGTCATTATCACGGAGCAGGGTGTTGCTGATCTGCGTGGCAAGGCACCGCGTGAGCGTGCACTGGAGATCATCAACCACTGCGCTCATCCGGATTATCGTCCGCTTCTGCTGGATTACTTCCAGCGTGCAACGGAAGCCACGAAACATGACAATACGCCACATATCCTCAAAGAGTCGCTTTCCTTCCATGAGCGTTTCGTTGAGACGGGCAGCATGAAAAAAGACTAACCAAATAATTCAAATAGATAAAATGACTGAATGAATCAGGAGGAATTTCCAAATGAGCACTGAACATGAGAAAATCCAGGCTGAGCTTGCGAAATACGAAGCCAGCGTAGCGAAGGCTGTCGCTCGTTTCCCAGAGCGCGAACATCTGCCAGAGAAGCGTCTGTACACGCCGCTGGACATCAAAGATACAGACTATGCTGACGAGATCAGCTTCCCAGGCGTATACCCGTACACCCGCGGCGTACAGCCAACGATGTATCGTGGACGTTTCTGGACGATGCGTATGTACGCAGGTTTCTCTACGGCTGAGGAATCCAATAAACGTTATCGTATGCTGATCGAGAATGGTGCAACGGGCCTGTCCTGTGCATTCGACCTGCCGACGCAGATCGGTTATGACTCCACGGATGCCATTTCCGAGGGTGAGGTCGGCAAGGTCGGCGTTGCTATTGACTCGCTGGCTGATATGGAAGTCCTGTTCGACAAGATCGACCTGGGCAAAGTTTCCACGTCTATGACGATCAATGCTCCGGCATCCGTCCTGCTGGCTATGTACATCGCTGTTGCTGAGAAGCAGGGCGTAGCAGCTGACCAGCTCCGCGGCACGATCCAGAATGATATCCTCAAAGAGTACGCTGCCCGCGGTACGTATATCTTCCCGCCGCGTCCGTCCATGCGTCTCATCACGAACATCTTCGAGTATTGCTCGCAGAATGTACCGAAATGGAATACCATTTCCATCTCCGGTTATCATATCCGTGAGGCAGGTTCCACGGCTGCTCAGGAAATCGCCTTCACGATTGCCGATGGTATCGCATATTGCGAGGCTGCCATCAAAGCTGGCCTGAAGATCGATGATTTCGCTGGCCGTCTGTCTTTCTTCTGGAATGCACACAATAATGTGCTGGAAGAAGTTGCGAAGTTCCGTGCTTCCCGCCGCATCTGGGCGAAAGTCATGAAAGAGCGTTTCCATGCGGAAAAGCCGAAATCCATGATGCTGCGTTTCCATACGCAGACCGCTGGCTCGATGCTGACGGCACAGCAGCCGAACAATAACATTGTCCGTGTTGCTCTGCAGACGGCAGCTGCTGTCATGGGTGGTACGCAGTCCCTGCATACGAACTCCCGTGATGAGGCGCTGGCTCTGCCGACGCAGGAAGCTGTTACGATTGCTCTGCGTACGCAGCAGATTGTTGCTTACGAGAGTGGTCTGGCTGATGTCATTGATCCGCTGGCCGGCTCCTACTATGTAGAGTCCATGACGAACACGATTGAGGCTGAGGCATGGGATTACATCAAGAAGATTGACGATATCGGCGGCGCTGTTGCAGCTATTGAGAAAGGCTACATCCAGAAGGAAATTCAGGATTCTGCTTACAAATGGCAGATGGATGTCGAGTCTGGTGCCCGTACGATCGTTGGTGTCAACAAGTTCCAGCTGGAAAATGAAGAACCTCCAAAAGACCTGCTGAAAGTCGATGAGGCTGTCGGTGCCGGCCAGAAAGCCAGAGTCAACGCGATGAAGGCAAAACGCGACAATGATGCAGTTAAAGCTGCCCTGGCTGACCTCAAGAAAGCTTGCCAGGATGATGACGCGAACCTCATGCCGTATATCCTGACTGCAGTCAAGACCTATGCAACGCTGGGTGAGATCTGCAACGTCATGCGTGAAGTATTCGGCGAGTATGAGGCGCATGTCAGCCTGTAAGCAAAGACCTGTCGATTGATTGACGGTAGCATAGTTGGAGGAATTCAAAATGGAAAAGAAAATCAGAGTATTAGTTGCTAAACCGGGTCTTGACGGCCACGATCGCGGCGCTAAAGTCGTTGCCCGTGCCCTGCGTGATGCCGGATTCGAGGTCATTTATACGGGCCTCCGCCAGACGCCGGAGCAGATTGCTGAGGCAGCACTGCAGGAGGACGTCAATGTTGTAGCTATGAGCATCCTTTCCGGTGCCCATGGTCATCTCTTCCCGAAAGTTGTCGATCTCGTCCATGAAAAGGGCATGAAAGATGTTCTGATCATCGGTGGCGGCGTTATTCCTGATGCCGATATCCCGGCTCTTAAAAAAGCTGGCGTATCCGAAGTATTTACGCCGGGAACGCCGACTGGTGACGTCATAAAATTCATCAAAGAGAATACTAAGCTCTGAGAAATTCAGACATAGATTTGTGTCAGTAGGGGGGAGCCAGGGACTTGGCCCTGGCTTGCCCCTTTTGGTACTATTCGCAAAAAAACTACCGAGAGGTGGTGGAAAATTGGATATTGCAGAAGAACTGCTGAATGGCAGCCGACTGGCTCTTTCCCGTGCCATTACGGCCATCGAGAATGAGTATGATGAGGCTGTCGAGATCATGCGCAAGATTTATCCGCATACCGGACATGCGTATGTTCTGGGAATCACCGGACCACCAGGAGCTGGTAAAAGCACCCTGACCGACAAGATTGCCAGAACGTACAGGGAACAGGGCAAGACCGTAGGAATTGTTGCTGTCGACCCGACCAGCCCGTTTACGGGCGGCGCCATCCTGGGTGACCGTATCCGTATGAACGATCTGACCCTCGACGAGGGAGTCTTTATCCGCAGTATGGGCACTCGCGGCAGCCTGGGCGGTCTTTCCCATAAGACTGCAGATGCTGTCAAAGCAATGGATGCCTTTGGAAAGGACATCATCATCGTTGAGACCGTCGGCGTTGGTCAGTCGGAAGTGGATATCGTCAAGGCTGCAGATACGACAATTGTCGTACTGATCCCGGGCATGGGCGATGATATTCAGGCGATCAAGGCCGGTATCCTCGAGATCGGAGATGTGTACTGCATCAATAAGTCCGATATCGATGGTGCGGACAAACTTGTTCGTGAGATCAACATGATGCTGGATCTGGATAGCTTCATGACCGATTGGCGTCCGCCAATCACCAAGGTCATTGCCAGCCAGAATGAAGGCATTGAGGAGCTTTTAGGGACTGTCGTGAAACACCGGACGTATATCGAGGGCAATGGCCAGCTGGCCAGCCGCCGTACGAAGCGTACCCGTGATGAGATGCTCGACATCCTGAACAGTGATGTCGGTGGCTATATCGAGCAGAAAATTGTCGCTAGCGGCCGGCTTGACACGTATGTTGAGCAGATCAAACAGCATAAGACTGACCCGTACACAGTCGTGGCAGAAGTGGTCAGGGAAATGCTGAAATAAATTAAGACCTCAAACTTCGCACATCCCAAACAAGCCTGCAGTAATGCATGGCAAGGGAATGTGACTTATTAAATACCAAACTCATGCACACTGTTTCAAACAGTTGTGCCATAAATTTGGCAGATTTTTCAAGAA
>JAGPMW010000004.1 GCA_018052705.1 Selenomonas sp.
TAATTTTGAACGTATTGATATGAATAACGGCCTTACTCCGTTTGAAATTCGGAGTAAAGCCGCATAAAATTAAGCTATTCTATGATAGGGTCTTTATTTTCCTGTCTGATGAACGGGGAACAGTCCATTATGCTGCTCGTAGCGGGGCTCGATAACCAGATTTTGCAGGCCTTTAGTCACAATATGCAGAACAACAAGCTATGATTTCATGCTATATTGCATACGATTGTGCTGCATTGTTCTGTTTTAAAAGTTGTTCTGCCTTCGCAAAATACAAACAATCCTGGCAAAGGCTCAATTAGGGACACCTGAAGAAAGTGATGATGCCGCCAATTTATCAATGTCACGATAAAAATCTTTCAGGATTGACCGGAGGGCATTCGCATAGCGCTCACTATCACTGGCTGTATCTGCTTTTGAATAAATAACCTCGCCCGTTTTTGCATTTACCAGGCTCAAACGCGCCCCTACGCGATAGTAAAAGCTATAATAACCATAGTGATCATATATTTGTGTAGCATATTTCTTTATTTTCATGGTTTGTTCTACATTATTTTTATCATACCATTTTCTTTTTTCTTCTGAAATTTTCTCTACTGATGTTGTCACGCAAGGCGGATTCCAGGTTTCACCACGCCTATATTCTGTAATGTCGCCAGTAACATAATACTGACCAGCATTTGGCATATCATCTACTTTAAAGTTCTTTAATTGATCACCGGCTTCATCCTTGAACGCATAATAAATCGTCTTAATTGCGAACTCATCTTGAGCTGCCTCCGCTGGCAGGTTCAGCTCCCGGAACCCCAATACCGGTGCGTCTGCCGAAATCCCTTTCTGAGCATGGTCATTTTTTTGACGGTACCAATCTCCCACAAAATGATTGGCCACCTGCCTGAAAGCATGTTCCTCGGAAACATCGTAACAGCGGTAATAGTCAACCAGAGTCATGGCCTTCCGGCCCGTGGTTGCATCATAAAGTGTATAATCCATATCCAACATCTGCAACACACTATCATGCCCGGAAATGCAATGACTCGTCCACCAGCGATTATAATTCAATCCCGATTTATCTCCAGCAGGACCATTTTCGACATCCGTGTAAGACTCCATCTGAACATTCACCCAAGTTTCAGGTGAATGGTCCACCCGCTGATTGTCCCAGCGAATATGCGGCAGCAGGTATCCATCGGCTGCTGTTGCTTCATATACGGCCTTAGAACGTGCCTCTTCGGAATCAAAATGATCCTTCAAATGCTCATACGCTGGATTGTCACGTAAAATACGGTTCTTTTCTTCCAGCATTGGCGAAAAGCCGAAGAAATTAACTTTCTTCATTTTCTTGTTCAGGCGCTTATGCAGATAATTGTCATAGCCATCCAAATCCCCGGTTCCGGGCGCATGCGGATCGCTCTCATTCCGATAACGAATTGGATACAATATGACTTTCTGGTAATCCTTCGCCTGTACCTCTGCACTTTTATCCATCCAGATATTTCCGGCAGCTGCTGCGTTCCCCATTGGCAGCAGCGATGCCCCTGCCAGTATTAATGTTAATAAAACCTTTGTCTTCATTCTCTCACAAAATCCCTTTCCTCATTTACTCTCCTTGAACAATTGCCTGCAAAAACTGCGCCGCCAGGTCATCAGCTGCTTCAGCCAACGCACCAGCTACGGCTTCGTCCATCCCACTATCCTTACGTTTAGCCAGCACTGCTGCACTATATTTTAATTCGCCTTTTCGTTTAGCAGAACTGGTTGTAACAAAAACCAGTGCACCAGTATGTGCATCCATAACCCGCATACTAAGTTCCGCATGTACGGTCTGGTCCTTTCCTTCGCCCAAAATCAGTGCTCCACTCTGCGCCTTGACTCCAGATAAATTTGTCAGATAACCGAAAATGATATAGTCGACCTTGTTTTGAAGTTCTGGTACGATTTTCCCCTCGCCGAGCCTATTCATCATACTTACTTCATCCACTCTGGCCCGGCTAGTATCCGTGTCCAACGCGTACAGATCGAACTTCGAATTTCCCGACAGCATCGCTGTCAACCGCTCTTCAACGGTCGGAAGCAGCTGATCTTTGGTCAATTTCAGATTTGAATTGGCCACCCGGCTGCTAACCCCGGCAATAACAACAACAGGCTTATCTGCTGCTTCTGCCCTAGGAAAGCCTCCGCCGGGGAGAATTGACAGCATCCCCCCGATCAATAACACCAATAGCATTTTCATTGTACTGCCTGCATTCCTTTTTTCGTGAGATCGTTAGCTATATCCATAACCTGCGCATCCATGATTTCATTCAGCATATTCTCAACCTGCATCCCCTTGCCGAATTTTGCCACCGCAAAATTCAGCATTTGCGAGGTCTTCTTATTCTCGCAATGCCCTTCATATACTTTGCCAGTCTGTGTGTTGACGATATAATACTCCAATGATGCGCGAATCTTTTTGCCCCGGCTTTCTTTATCCGTACGGGAAGCAAACATCGTATGCTTAAGCCGCACGTCAACATCATCAATACTACAGAACAACAGATAACGCGCGCCATAGCGATCAGCAATAGCCTGTGCCTCCACCTGCCGCTCAGGCGTCAGATGATATGTCACATCCGGCTGCTTGCGCCAGGCTTCTATTTTCTCTGTATCAAAGAAATGACGACGGCCCAGCGTTGCATCTCCGTACCGGATCAGCTTGGCAGCAGCAAAGCCACGCTCATATTGATGTCCCCGGACAATCGCATCCATATGGATCTCGGATAACCTTACATCTTCCGTGTCCGTATCGGCTCCATCATGACGGCCGCTTTCATTTGTCAGATTCTTATTGCCACGAAAAGCCAGCATCAGCTTATTCGCCTGCAATTGCCTGCTGAGTTTATCGGCAAAGTCATCAAAGTATTCGGCCTTGAGCTCATAGTCCCCATAGCTCTGGATTTCTCCAATGAGGATTTTAGGACCACCCGCTGAAGTATCGAAAAGGCTGGCTGCTTCTGCGGGGATGCCCCAAATGCCAATCATCATAACAAAAGCAATCACAGGATATATTATTTTCATTGCTTCTCTCCTCGCTCATTTATCTGATTTATTTACCAGCCCGGCCATTAATACGGGCCACCAGCCCATACTTTCCCTGTACAGCATCATGAACTGCCGCCCTCAATGCTTCGATCACCTGCTGATCATCAATATCCGCCGTCCCAATTCGAATAATGTTTAAAGGACCCTTAACCATAGTATTTTTAGCAGTGCCTGTTCCGACTGCAGCCAATGCCACGCGGCCAGTCTCTACATCAACAATCCGCATGCTGACCGTCGCCGTAACTTTATAGCGGTCAGTGCCTAATCCTGCCACCGAAGTCTCCGATTTCCGGGCCGTGACGCTATTAATACTCCCCATAAGAAGGTACTGGGCACCAGTCAGATTGCCAATTGGCACCGCGGTTGACGAATTGACCAGCCCGGTGTTCGTCAGCGCATATTCATCAGTCAGAGCACGCAAGCGTTCGCGCTCCACTAAATTGCTGAATTCTTTTGTATCCTGCAGTTCTGCATAAACAATATCTGTAACTTGATTCATTTGCTCCCGCTGCCAGCCGGACGAAATAATCCCCTTATTCTTAAATGGCAAGACCCCGATTGTCGGGTTTTCCAAAATGCTGACATTAGCCGAACATACTCCGGCCATCGTAATCAGCAACAAACATATCACCATCAAACAACTCTTGATTTTCATAATTGCCCCCATCGATTTTTATCCCTAACAAAATCATCGTGATATGGAAAGCTTCACCGTATTATTGCTTATACCAGCAACAAAGATTCCCAAACTGCTATTCCCTTTAAGGATCTGCACCAGCTTATCCGGCTTCACAATCGTATCTACCGAAATGATGGATTTATTACCAGCATGTTCCCGTAGATATACCTGCTGAACACCGCTGAGTCCCTGCAGATCTTTCACCAGCTGACTAACCGCATCGTAATCGGCGGTGTACACATCAAGTTCTAAACCACAAGTCGAAACCGCGCTAAGATGACGGAATTTCTCCTCGAGCTTTCCAGCGGCCGCTTCAGACATTTTTTCAACTGCCTTCTGCTCAGCCATTTCATTATTATTCTCAACCCCCTTGGCCGAAACAGTAAAGGTACCAGCAATTTCGCCGGTATCAAATTTCAACACGTTAGCCGTCATGACCGCATTCCCCGTCTTTAGCAAGGTAGGAGCATAGCCATTATTCCCGTCCGGCAATGATATCGCCTGAGACTGCGCCCGTGTGCGGCCGATTACCAGATAATCAACCCCTAAAGATTGTCCCACCGTTGTTATTGCTGTTCCTCCGTTATAAATTTCATTCAGCAGCGTCGCATCCTGGAGACTCGAAACCAGACCAGCATCCACCACATGCGAAAATCCCAATTGAATCAGACGGTTGTTCAACGCAGCCTCTGAAATGGCATCATGACCAATAACCCGTCCCTGTGCATCCTGCCGCAAGATCGCCACAGCAATACGTGGATCATTAAGCATCATGAGCATATTCAAATTACTCATAAGCTGGGCATCCGGATTGGTGTTTACCTCAACCTGTGCACGTATATGCACAATGCCGGCCTGATTCGTCTGCGACAGCAGCTTGATATCGGTCACGAATCCCTGTGATTTCGTATAAATTTCATCTAATTGCACCGCTGCATTTTGAGCCAGCGTCCGCGAATCAACCAACGTCCCTACAACCTGTTCTACGGCGTTGCGCGATGCATCACGCAACGCCGTCTCGCGGTCAATCCCTACGCCATCTACCACGACCTGCTGTGCGGCTGCCGATGCAGTCAACAGTACCAGCGCAGTCAAAGTCATTACGACGCCCCTATAAAGTCCAAACATATGCATCCTTGTCCTTTCCCCATATTCCTGTCTACTATACTTAGAATTTGATTTAAATTGCAGGAGAAGTATAGCATATAAGCCCTATGGTTACAAGAAAAGCCTGACGAACCAATTACAATCGCAACTGGTTTGTCAGGTTTCCCAAACGAATTAATTATTTCATTTTCATGCTGCCAACGCAGGCAAACTCAGCATTTGACCATATGACGCCCAACAAAGGTTACGATATGAAGTCCGAGAACATCAGCAACTTCACGAGCCTCCTGAAAATAATTGCCAACGGCATCCGCCGTGTGTGCATCAGACCCCAATGTCACCTGCCGACCGCCAAGCTCTCTATAACGCGCATAAACCGGTATAAGCTCCTTGATTGCCATTCTGCTGCCCATACGGCGCGTATTGAGCTCCAGCACGGTATCGGTCTCAATCGCCGCCTGCAGAACAGCATCAATAGCATCAGCAAAAACACCATATTGGACTTCCGGATTGTCATAAGGAGCATACCGGGCAATATAATCAATATGCCCTAATACGTCAATAAAATCATGCTGGCGTATATTCTGCGCCATCTGTTGGTAATATTTAGCAAAAAATACTTCTTTAGATTCTGTTCCGTAAGCTTCCTTATAGTATATATCCTGACCATCCACCATGTGAATCGACCCGATTACCAGATCAAAGGGAACCTTTTCGACAAATGCACGGCTTCGTTCTGCCGTAGCTGCCTGCATCCCCACCTCGACGCCCAGCCTCAACCGGCTCCCGCGCAGCTGATCATACTGCCGCCAGTACTCAACAGGATCAAAAGTAAAATTGGTAGTGCCAGGATAATCCAAATCGAGATGCTCGGTAAAGACAAGGCCAAGACCCGCTTTCTCAGCCGCCGCCAGGGCATCGGCGGCCTTCATCTCTGAATCAGCCGAAAAACCGGTATGACTGTGACTATCAAAGATCACACTGCTCACGCTTCCTTTCGGCCATCAGTTCTTTGTTTTCTGCTCTGCGGCATACGCTTCCTGCAGGGCAATTGCCAGCTGGTCCGGACAGGATGTCGGCTTGTCATTACACTTATTTCCCTTGAAGCGTTCAATCACAAAATCAATATCCAGACCTTCCACCAGCTTCGAGATTCCGGCCAGATTGCCATTGCATCCACCCTCAAAATTTACCTGATGAATCGTCCTGCCATCCAGTTCGACCGTAATTTTGCGGGAACAGGTCCCCTTTGTCTTATACTCATACTTGCTCATAAAATTTTCCTCTCTAAAATCAGGCCATCAGCCTTCCGTCTGTCTTTCATCATGGTAATCGATACTAACGCTATTTGCAATACTAATCCAATATTTTTTTATTTTCTATTTTGTTGTTTTATGGTAAAATTGTCCTGCATCCGCTATACTATACTTATGAGATTATAATTAAATTAGAAAATTTAAGCAGCCTGGAAGGAACTCACTATGAATGCAGTCAATCAAAAGATCCCGCCCGCCTTTACGGACGAGGTTTACGCGGCCTTAGAAAAGTTCGACCGACGGATCTATTTTCACTGGGATTTGGTCCGGGATATCCTTGAACTTGATCCGGCCGGCGCGAGCAGCGACTACGACCTGCCGGTACACCTGACCGACGCATCGACTCAGTTATGGCAGTCTGAGCTGATTCATCCTGAAGATATTACGCTGCTGCACAATTATCTGCACATGATTTTTCACCATGTTCCGCGCTATACCAACCGCCCCCGCAGCTTCTCCGGCAAAATCCGGATCAGTGGACGCCACCAGCATAAATATATCTGGTCAGAAATCCATATCGTCACCTATTTTGACGGCCATGCACCAGCTGCCGCCTTTGGCAACATCCGCAATATCCATACCCAGAAACTCTGGCAGGAACGGATTGAGCGTGAAGCCGCTTATGATAAGCTGACCGGCCTGCTGAACAAAGACGCTTCAAAGAAACGGGTTGATCAGGCGTTACGCGCATTGTCTCCACAAAACGATCAGGCAGCGCTGATGATCATCGATGCCGACGGCTTCAAAAATATCAACGATTCCTTCGGTCATCTTTTCGGCGATGCTGTTCTAAAAGATATGGGCAGTGCAATTAATCAAAATTTTCGTCAGTCTGACATCAAGGGGCGTATCGGCGGCGACGAATTCGTTGTCCTGCTTCATAGTACAACCGATAACAGCATCATAAAATCTCACTGTGAGCAGTTGATTGCCAAATTAAAACGCAACTATAAGAGTGGTGATACCTCCCTGCCTTTCTCCGTCAGTATTGGTATTGCCCAGTATCCGGCTCATGGCACGACTTATGCCGATCTGTTCAAGCATGCAGACCGCGCCCTCTATGAGTCCAAGAGTCAAGGCCGAAGCCGCTACACCTTCTATCAGAGCAGTCTTTTCGATGTTGCAGCGTCAACCAGCCAGCGCAATGTAGACAGCTTTGCCGATCTGCAGCAGCGTGCATTCAATGATAACATGATTGAGTTTATCTTCATGCTGCTCTACGAGACCAACAGCCCCAAAACCACAATTGAATTATCGCTCGGGATGTTCGGCAAGCGGTTCAATCTGGACCGGGTGTCCATCGATTACTTTGACAACGACACCAATCAATATACCAATCGGTTTGAGTGGCTGAGCCCCAAGGGATTCTCCCTGCGACAGCAAAATCATGAAGAAGATATCTCCGATCTGATCCCGGCGCACAACACCATGATCCTGAACCAGTATAAGCCGACGCCGTACGGTGTCATGTCAATCTGTCCGGATACTTCACAGTTGGATACAAAATACCAGCCAGCAGCAAAGACAATGGGGCTTGGCTCTTTTGCCCATTGTCTGATTTCCCATGGCAGTGACACCCTGGGCTGCATCGGCCTTGAAAGTGCACAGGCGCCACATGAATTCTCCCAGGAAGTCATCAGCAGCCTCAGCATCTTTGCCGTCATTCTGGGCAACATCCTGCTGCCTCACGATTCTGACACCAGCATCAAGCATGAAAATGAACAGCTGCGCGACATCCTCAATCATATGCAGGAAATGATTTATATTGTCGACAAGATCACTATGAAACCGGTCTATTATAACCAGACGATACGGCAGCTGCTGCCGTATGCCTCCAACCAGCATCCCTGCTACCATCTCTTCCATCACCGGGACAGCCTCTGCCCCAATTGCCCAGTCTGCAAGCTTAGCGGCGAAGGCAGTGAATACATCGAATCGAGCCTTGACAACTGGATTGCCGGTAATCCGGTCTGCACCCGTGCCTGCAATCTCCACTGGGGTGCTGAAAATGGCCAGCCACTAGCCATGGTCATCCAGGAACCCGTCTGATACATACAATCCTCTTTCGTTCAAAATGGACAGCAAAAGGCCGGCAGTACTCATCAAAGAGATACTGCCGGCCTTTTGCTGCCGCTCAGGAACGGGATTGCCGCTGCCAAAGACGCAACGGCAGGACAAGGATAAAATTCAGAACTAATATCGAAAGGATCAGCAATGCACCAATACCATTCGCAATCAGGTCGCGATCAGGTACCAGCCCTGCACTCATGAGATACCAGAGATGGACAGCCAGCGTTTCGCCGCCGGCCATGACATCGGTATCATAAAGATAGCGTGATACGGTCGTCCCGGCTGTAAAAATCAGGATAGCTGTCTCCCCCAGCGCCCGACCGGCGGTAAGCGTTACCCCTGTAATGATACCAGGCAGCGCATTGGGCAGGACCACTTTGCAGATGGTCTGCAGTTTTGTCGCGCCAAGGGCCAGACTGGCTTCTTCATATGCTTTCGGCACCGTGCGGATGGCTTCCTCCGTAACGCGTACCAGCATCGGCAGGTTCAGCAGGACCAGCGTAAGCGCCCCGCCAAGCATACTGAAACCAAGATGCATCGTATTGACGAAGATGATCATACCGAACAGCCCCAACACGATAGAAGGAACCGTTGCCAGACTCTCCACAGACAACCGGATGCATTTTGTCAGACGGTTGTCCCGGGCATATTCTGCCAGATAAATCCCCGCGCCCAAAGCGAGTGGAATAGATATGATCATCGACAAGAGCAGCATATAGAATGAGTTGAAAAGCTGGGCTCCCACGCCGCCACCGGCCATAATATCACTGGACTTGGCAAAAATGAAATGGAAATTGAGCACCGGCAGACCTTTATAGAGGATATACCCCAGAAAAGCGGCCAGCAACGCCAGGATAAACAACCCCGTCACCCAAAGTCCAGCGACCGCGATATGGTTCTGTACTTTGCTGTTCATCAGTAGGCCCCCTTCCCTTGTCCAAAACGGCGAATCAGCAGAATCATCCCTAATGACAGCAGCAGCAGCACAAAGGCCATCAGGAACAAGGCATTCCCCCAGACAGATCCAAATGGCGTATTGCCCATCTCTACAACGATATTGCTCGTAAGGGTCGATGTCGGAGTAAACAGCGAGGTGACGATCTGGGGGGTATTACCGATCAGCATCTGCACCGCCATCGTTTCTCCGACGGCCCGAGCCATCGCCAGTACAACAGCCGTCATAATGCCCGGTGCCGCTGCTGGCAGAACAACATGGATCATAGTCTGCCACCATGTTGCCCCGAGTGCTAATGAAGCTTCCTCCATCGACTTGGACACCGCCTGAATAGCATCGACACTAAGCGACAAGATAGTTGGCAAAATCATGATGGCCAGCACCAGCGATGCCGCCATTACGCCAAATCCGGTAGCGGCACCAAAAAACTCCCGCAAAAATGGTACCAGCAGTGTCAGGCCGATATAGCCATAAACCACAGAGGGAATCGCCACATAGAGATCGACCGCCGGCCTCATCACCTGTTTCAGTACTCCGGGTGCTACCTTGGCCAAAAAAATTGCTCCGAGCAGCCCGAGCGGAGTCCCCAGCAGAACGGCCAGCAGCGTAGATACAACCGAGCCAACAATAAAGGCTGCCGCCCCGAATTTACCAGTAGACGGGTCCCAGACGCTGCTGAAGAAAAACTCCAGCGGACTAACCGTGGTAAAGGTCAGCAGGCCCTGCCGGCCGACAAAAAAGATAATGGAAAAGATGATCAGCGTCATGAGACAGGCCGCCATGATGAAAAGGTACCGTCCGCACCGATCATAGAACAACCTGCGCTCATGTCCCCCACCTGGCCGGTGTGCTCCGAGCCGGCTCATATCTGCTGCCTGTTCCATAACATTTAACTCCTTGTCTGCTGTTTACTTCTTCATCTTGCTGACGGGGATGAATCCCAGTTTCTCTACCTGGCTGTTCTGGAATTCATCACTCATGATGTAGTCGATGAATGCTTTGACGGCACCGGTCGGCTCACCTTTCGTATACATATGCCCATAGCCATAAATTGGATATTTACCATCGATAATATTCTGGGCACTGAACTCTACTCCGTCAAATTTCAATACTTTGACGGATTCATCTGCATAGGGTGCGTCGACGTAGCCAATCGCGCCCGGTGTCGTCGCGATAGCTGCCCGGACTGCACCATTGGAATCCTGAATTATCGCATCATCCGTGAAGGCCGCGCCCTTCAGGACAACCTCACTGATTGTGGCCCGCGAACCGGAGGATTTGGCGCGATGGATCAGTGTAATCTTCTGATCTGCCCCGCCGACCTGGCTCCAGTTCGTGATCTTTCCGGTCAGAATATCGACAGCCTGTTGTTTCGTCAAATTTTCAACTTTATTGGCTTTATCGACGATGAAGACAAACGGCTCTACAACCACTTTATGGTCGACCAGCCCTTTATCTTTATACTCATCCGGCAAGCTGACGTCAGAATTGCCAATATCGACTGAGCCTTCAGCTACCTGATTCATGCCCGTGAATGATCCGCCGCCCGCGACATTGACCGTCACTTTGGCATGCTGATTCTGGAACTCCTCCTGCGCTGGCTTGAGCAAGGGAAGCAGCGCGGTCGAGCCAGAAGCACTGATCTTGCCACTGACCTCCGTGGCAGCACCAGAGCTGCCACCCGATGCACCACCACCACAGCCGGCCAAAAGAACAGCCGCACTGACGGCCAGTGTACCCATGGTAAGAATTTTTCGCATCTGATTGAACATCTTCGTCTCCTCCTGTTTATGAACCTCATTCGTAATGATTGCCTGTAACGGTCTCTATGCTTATCCTATCAAAAGCTGTCCCCTGGATTGTTGCCACTATGTTAATTCTATGTTAAGGATAGCATACAGCCAGCCCTGGTATGATACAATAAACTCAACGATACCATCCATTGGCGTATTATTTAGGAAAGAAGGGCATTTCATGCTGAAATCACGGATCACGCTGCGGCTGGCGTCATCATTCCTGCTGGTCGTACTTGCTTCACTGACACTACTTGGAGCCTACCTGCTTAACTATTTTCATGACCATACGATAGAACGGGAACGTGACTCGCTCATCCTCAATGCCCGCATTGTGGAGATGACCCTGGCCGACCAGCTTTATCCAGCCAATGATGGTCTGGCTGCTGTGATTCAAAATATCAGCCAGGCTACGGCACTGCGCATCACTATCCTTGACGAGGAGGGCACGGTGCTGGCCGATACAGCAGAACCGGCGGATCAGCTCGACAATCATCTGCTGCGCGACGAAGTCCAGCAGGCCATGAATCATGAATATGGCACTGCCATCCGCTACAGCCAGACGCTCAGGGAAAACCGTATGTATGTAGCGGTTCCGGTCTATCATGAGGGCCGGCTGGCCGGCATCATTCGGACCTCGACCTCACTCTCTTCTTTAGAGCAGTCCTATGACGTTATCGTACGGGCCATCGGCTTTGCTCTTATGCTGGCACTGCTGACCGCCCTCATCATTTCTCTATGGCTGGCCCGCCGCCAGGTCCGCCCGATCCAGCGGCTGAGCGCGGCTGCGCGGGCAATCGCGGCCGGTGACCTGGAACGCCGCATCCAATGGCACAGCGGCGATGAATTTGATATCCTGGCCCAGACCATCAATAAGCTGACAGCAAATCTGGCCGAGAAAATCAAAGAAGCCCGGGCCGAGACGCATAAGCTCTCACTGATCCTTGAGAATATGGATAACGGAGTCATGCTCATCAATGCCCGTGGCGATATTACCGGCATGAATCGGCAGGCACAGCTGTCGTTCCAGCTCCGCCCGGAACAACTGCAGCGGCATAGCATCCATGTCATCGGCAGTGCCCGGTTATCCCAAGGCGCCCAGCAGGTACTCCGCGACAATTTCGCCCAGACCATCAGCTTCCGCACGGAACTTCCCGCCAAGACACGTACTTTTCAGGTGTTCCTCGCTCCATTTCCAGACACCTGCGAAGAGACTGTACTGGCTGTCTTCCACGATATCTCACTGCTCGAGGAAATCAATCGCCGTCAGACCGAGTTCGTCGGCAATGCCGCCCATGAACTGGCCACGCCGCTGACCGCCATTTCCGGCTTCGCCGAAACCCTGATGGATGATGATTTCAGCCGCCCCGATGACAGCCGCCATTTCGCGGCCGTCATTTACCGCGAGTCTCAGCGCATGAGCCGTCTGATCCATGACCTGCTGCAGCTCGCCCGTCTCGATTCCTCTGATTATCGGCAACAGATCCCGCGTGCCGCGGTCGATGCCAGCGCTGTGCTGCTGGCCGCAGAGGCTCCACTTCGTCGTCAGGCTGCTGCCAAATCACAGACCATCACACTCGAGCTGCCTGACACTGCACCAAAAATAAAAGCTGCGCCGGACCTGCTTGAGCAGATTCTGCGCAACCTCACTGAAAATGCCATCAAATATACCCCCGAACAGGGGACCATCACGCTGCGCTGCACAGCCGATGACAAAACCGTCCAATACCAGATCAGCGACACTGGCATTGGTATCGCCGCCGGTGATCTGCCCCGTATCTTCGACCGCTTCTACCGGGTAGACAAAGCCCGCACCCGCCAGTCCGGTGGCAATGGTATTGGTCTCTCCCTCGTTAAATTTCTGGTCAACCTCTTCGACGGAACGATTACTGTAAAAAGCACCCCTGGGCAGGGAACCACCTTCATACTTGCCTTCCCCAGAATCGCCGAATACACAGACGAATAAACGAAAATTTAAAAGAATACCTCAGAAATCAGAAACGGGGCGCGAGCAGGTCAATGCTCAGCACAGGGCTCGGTAAAACTGCCTTTCTGCAGGCGGGTCTGAATCCGATTCGAACCGATTGACTCAAACCTCGATCTTTCCCTCGCTCACACTCCCGTTTAGCGCTTCTATGACAATTGTTTCTTCTGATGAATGCGCTCGGCTGTTTCCAGATAGATGATCCACTCCGCAATATTGACAGCATGGTCGCCTACGCGCTCAAGAAAGCGCGAGATAAACAGCAGTTTTGTTGCCCGCTCCGGGTGCTGTAACTCATCGGTCACGAACTTTGACAGCGAGTAGAACGTCCGCTCAAATATTGCATCCATCCGTCGGTCCATATGGCGAACCTCATCAGCCAACTGTACATCGGCCAGCCGATAGGCTTCCATGGCCTTGTCCACCATCTCCTGCCCGCAATCAGCCAGCTCACGGATCAGCTGCAGCCGTTCATGGTCGAGTGGTGCCTCGAGCGCTCCCGCGGCCCTTGCAATATCAAAGGCGTGATCGCCGATACGCTCAATATCTGTTGAAATCTTGAATCCCGTAGCGATAACCCGAAGATCATGCGCGATCGGCTGCTGTTTCGCAATGAGCAGCAGGCAGATATCCTCGATATCAATAATCATATCGTCAATGATATCATCCTCCCGCATAACCTCAGCTGCCAGCGCAGCATCGCCATGGATTAGCGCCTGTACCGCCTTTTCCAGCGCTACACCGGAGCGTACACCCATCTGATATACTTTGTCCTGCACCTGCTGAAGTTCTTTGATGAACTCCTGTCTCGTCTTTTCCATCAGCCGAACCTCCCCGTAATATAATCTTCCGTTTTCTTGTCATGTGGCTTGGTAAATATAACATTCGTCTCATCATGCTCAATCAGCTTGCCGTTGAGAAAGAAGGCCGTACAATCCGATACCCGGGCCGCCTGCTGCATATTATGGGTCACCATGACAATCGTATATTGCTGCTTAATCTCGGCAATCAATTCCTCAATCTTCATTGTAGAGATCGGGTCCAGGGCCGAACACGGCTCATCCATCAAGACAACTTCTGGTTCGACAGCCATGACGCGCGCAATACAGAGCCGCTGCTGCTGACCTCCGGACATCCCCATCGCCGAAGCATTCAGCCGGTCTTTCACCTCATCCCACAGAGCTGCCCCGCGCAGGCTTCTCTCTACAATCTCATTGAGCTTCTTCTTGTCCTTCATCCCATGTACCCGGCAGCCATAGGCCACATTGTCGTAAATCGACATAGGAAATGGGTTGGGCCGCTGGAATACCATTCCGACCCGCTTACGCAACTGGACCAGATCCATATCATCCTGATAGATGTTCTCCCCATCCAGACGAATTTCGCCATCGATATGCACGCTATCGATAAGATCATTCATGCGGTTTAGTGTCCTCAGAAAAGTCGACTTGCCACAGCCCGATGGTCCAATGAGCGCCACTACCTGGTGCTCCGGCACCGGCAGGGATACATCATAAAGGGCCTGATGGTCACCATAGTATAGATCCAAATTATCGATTTTCATCTTCATTGGCTTAACCTCCACAATCTTACTGTGTTTATAGCATAACAAAACCGCAACAGTGAACTGTTGCGGTTTTGTTAATTCTATGTAAAGTTAGTTCGATCAAAGATCACGCACGAACCGATAGCCAATACCACGCACGGTCTCTATGCCGGCTGCCAGTTCCGGGGCAGCAGCAAGCTTGGCCCGCAAATGACGGATGTGGACGTCCACGGTCCGGGTATCGCCGTAGTACTCGTATCCCCAGATTCGCTCAAGCAGCTCGTCGCGCAGGAATGCCCGCCCCGGATTGGTCACAAGTAATTTCAACAGTTCATACTCTTTGGGCGTCAAAGCCAGACGCTGGTCGCCAATACGGGCCGTATAGGACTGAAAATCCAGCACCAGTTCGCCGACAATCAACTGCTGCTCAGCAGCCGGCTGGTTGTTCTGACTCCGGCGCAGCACGGCCTTGACACGAGCCAGCAGCTCCCGGATAGAAAACGGCTTAACCAGATAATCATCAGCACCAAGCTCCAGCCCGAGTACCTTATCAATCTCTTCTGCCTTTGCCGTCAGCATGATAATCGGAACAGCCCTCAGCACCGGGTCCGCCTTGAGGCGGCGGCATATCTCAAAACCATCAATACCGGGCAGCATGACGTCAAGCAGAATCAGATCTGCTCCGGATGCTTTGTCCAGTGCTTCCCTGCCATCTGCCGCCGTCAGCGCCTCATATCCATTGCGTGTGAGCTGCAGCTCGAGCAGTTCACGAATAGAGTCGTCATCATCTACAGCCAGGATCTTCATGTCCGCATCCCCCTTCAGCGCATCGCCGTACCAATTGCCTATGCTTCAATAAATGGTCTCAGATGCTCATACTACTAAAAGCATCCGCTAGCCGGCCAAATTCTATCAGGGACAGTGTCTCACCACGGCGCGTCGGATCGATGCCCGCCTGCTCCATTGCATCACGGACCTGCTCCTTCGGCAAGCCACCACCTTTGAGTGCATTCGCAAGTGTCTTGCGGCGCTGCCCAAAGGCTGCCTTGACCACACGGAAGAACATCTTCTCACTGCTGACCTGCACGGCCGGCTGCTCACGCACTTTGCAGGCAATAACTACACTGTCCACTTCCGGCGCCGGGATAAACGACCGTGGCGGCACATCGAGCACAATGGCCGGATCCGTATAGTACTGGACCGCTACTGAAAGTGCACCATAAATCCTCGAACCCGGTTCTGCCACCATGCGTTCCGCAACTTCGCGCTGCACCATCGTCACGAGATTGGTGATTGGCAAATGACGCTCCAGCAATGTCATGAGGATCGGCGTCGTGATATAGTAAGGCAGGTTTGCGGCCACCGTGAAAGGCCCCTCCCCCATAATCTCAGGAATATTGACCTTCAGGATATCACCAGGAACAATCGTGACATTATCGTAAGCCTTGAGCGTCTCGGCCAGAACCGCGGGCAGTTTCTTGTCGAGCTCAACCGCTGTTACACAGGCACCGGTCTCGGCCAGTCCCTGCGTCAGCGTCCCGATCCCCGGACCGATCTCAAGCACGCGGTCGCCAGGCTGGATCTCAGCTGCATCAACGATGCCCTGCACAATAGTGGCGTCAATAAGGAAGTTCTGGCCGAGCCGCTTGCTCATATGAAGTCCGAACGCCTTCAGGATATGCGTCGTAACCTCCCGGCTGGCAATTTTCGGCTGTATAATCTGTTCGTCCTGCTGGTTCATGCGTTTTCCTCCTTCGCAAGCGTAGCAACGGCAGCATCGAACTCCTCGCGGGTGATGCCATAGTGATTGAGTCGTTTCAGAAAAGTCTTGGCATTTGCAAAACCAAGACCAAGCGCTGCACCAAGTCTGGCCCGACGCTGGCTCGCATCAGCAGCTCCCGACAGATCGTTCATGATAAGATCAGCCCCCGTGAACAGGTTCGTCGGTTCCCATTCCAGTGTGCGAACCTTAGCCAGCGCCTTGCGGATGGCCTCTGGCTTAGCCTGTTCGATGCCGATATCATCATGATCCGTTGCCTCATCGACCGGTACAAAGGCATGCTTAGCCTCCGGAAAACGACGCGTCAGATAGGTACGTATGCGCTCCCCAGCCATGTCGGGGTCTGTCATGATGATGATGCCGCGCTTCTTGTAGGCCTGCTCGATATTCTTAAGCGCCTGTGGCTTGAGATTAAATCCCTCCGTGATGATACAGTCAGCTTCGACCGCCTTGTCAATAGCCACAACGTCCATCTTGCCCTCGACCACCAATACTTCTTTTATCATAGAATCTCCCTTACTGCCTGATAAACCTCGGTATGAATTGCCCCGATGCTGCGCGGCTTTCCTTGCGCAGCGCATTTGACTTTTGACCAGCCATAGCGCCCAGCCAGCTCAGCATAAGCCCGGTAGCAGCGATGCAGATAGTCCGTATCCTGCTCATGTATGTCCTTTGCCTGCCCGGTAGCAGCGGCGCGGGCCGCAATCAGCTGATCGGCAACCACTGGCGGCATATCAAGAAAAACGACCCGATCAGGTACCGGCAGCCCCATCTTGTTAAACTCCAGATCCCAGAGCCAGTCCAGAAACGCATCGCGTTCAGCTGCATCCGTAAGTTTTACTGCCTGATGCACCATATTGCTGGTTGTATAGCGGTCTGCCAGGATGATATCCCCGGCATCATAAAACTGCTTCCACTTCATCCGAAAAGACGCATAACGATCGACCGCGAAAAATGTCGAAGCGGCAAATGCATTAACGTCCTCTGCATGCCCGCCAAAATCGCCATGAAGATACATCCGCACGAGCGCTGAGGAATCGGCCTCATAATCGGGGAATTCGATACGATGAACCCGATAGCCGTCAGCCTGCAAATGGTCATACAGTGCCCGCGTCTGCGTCGCCTTGCCCGAGCCATCTCCGGCCTCGATAATAATCAATTTCCCTTTGCTCATTCTCATCTGTCCTTTACCACTTTTATTGTCTGCAGACCGGCGTCTGCCGGGCCGACGACTTTCAGCCCGAGCTGCTGCATGGACCGGATATAGCGCACCGCTGCCACATCGATAATATCCCCTGGTGCCAGGATTGGTATTCCCGGCGGGTAGAACATCACCTGCTCCGCAGCAATCCTGCTGACAGCCTGATCAAAGGACACGGGCTCCACATCAGCAAAGAATGCAGTCCGCGGGTCCAGACCACAACGCGGTACCGGCGGCAAGTCAGCGGGCACCGCAAAGATGCCCCGCCCACGATGCTCCTTCGCCAGCCGCTGCAGTGCCGTCAAAAGCAGTGCCGTCTCCCGCTCAGTATCGGCATACGAAATAATGAACAACAGATTACAGGCATCGGAAAGCTCGCATTGTATCTTATATTCATGCCGCAGAATGTTCTCGGCCGCGGGTCCGCTGATGCCTAGACCGCGAACACTGACCGTCACCTTGGTAAGATCAAGAGCGTCGGCCCCGTCGCCCCCCATGTACTCACTGCCGAAGGACCACAGCCCATCGATCTCATTGATAGCAGCCCGCAGTGCCTCCGCCAGACGTACAGCGCGGCCAATCAGAGCCGGCCCCTGTTCAGCCAGCTGCAGCCGCGCAATATCGAGCGAAGCCAACAGCAGCTGATTCGGACTCGTCGACTGCAGCAGGCTCGCAGCCTGCCGCACACGCTCATAATCTATCCTCATGCCCTTCCCCAGCAGCAGCGAAGTCTGGGTCAGCGAGCCCGTAATCTTATGCGTACTTTGCGCCGCCAGATCCGCCCCGGCATCGATAGCCTGTATCGGCAGTGCCTCACTGAACTTTAGATGTGGACCATGAGCCTCATCCACCAGCAGCAGCATCCCGCGGCTGTGCAGCAGTGCGGCCACAGCCGCCAGATCGATGGTCACCCCGTAATAGGTTGGATAGACCAGAACAAGTGCCCGCGCCTCCGGGTGCGCCTCGACAGCCGCCTCAATATCGGCCAGACGGAGCCCCATCGCAATCCCGAGTCTAGTATCGATGGCTGGCTGAATATAGACCGGTCTGACTCCAGCCAGAATAATCCCGCCAACCAGCGAGCGATGGGCATTGCGCGGAACGAGTACAACATCACCAGGATACAGCGTCCCCATCAGCATCGTATGGATGGCGCCACTGGTCCCGTTAATCATAAACCAGGCTGCATCCGCCCCATAGAGCTCGGCTGCCAGAGCCTCTGCCTCCCGGATGCACATGGTCGGCTCGTGCAGGTCATCCAGTTCTTCCATCAGCGAGACTTCTTCCCGCAGACCTTCCGGCGTGATGAGCTCACGCAGCAATGGATGAGCCCCCAGCCCCTGCTTATGCCCTGGGGTATGAAAAGCGAGAGCGCCATCGCGCGCGTAGGCCCTCATAGCCTCCGCCACCGGCGCTCTCCGCTGATCCAGCTCTTTTGTTGTTTTACAATCTGACATTATCTGCGACCCTTTTTTGCTGTATTGATAATTTTAACATTCCGATCGTCCTCAGCCGGCTGGCGGCGGGGCACCCGAAGATGAACTCGTGTCCCCTTGCCAGGTGCAGACACCACATTGATCTCCGCGCCGATAAGCTTCGCTCGTTCTCTCATCCCCAGCAGCCCGAACTGGCCGGCATGGGAACTCTCCTCTTCGCTAAGAACCTCCGCAGCCTCAGGCATCTCCGGTTCAGTATCCGTATCAAACCCCTTGCCATCATCCTGTATTAAAACCGACAAAGCATCTGGCCGGCAGAGCACCCGCAGCCGGGCCTTATCGGTTCCGGAATGATGCGCTGCATTGTTCAGAGCCTCCTGTACAATACGGAAAATCGCAATTTCAACATGCTTCGGCAATTCATAGGGCTGCCCATCAATGCTAAAATCGGTTGACAGTATTCCTCGCGAAGCCATTTGTCCTACCAGCTGATTCAAGGCCGGAGCAAGACCCAGATCATCCAGGGCCATGGGCCGCATATCAAAGATAACCTGACGTATATTCGTCAGACAATCCCGAATCTGCTTCCTAAGCTCCTGCAACGTTTGCTTCGCCTCTTCCGGATCATAATCGACGAGCTTTTCCGCCACTGAGGTCTGGAAAATCAGGTTTGCCAAATCCTGTGCCGGACCATCATGGATCTCACACGATACCCGATAACGCTCTTCTTCCTGCGCCTTGATAATACGAGCCCCCACAAATTTATCCTTCTGCACGGCCTCGATTTTCCATACCACACCACTGACCTGTGAGCTCAGATAAGACAGTACCGAGCCGATAGCAAGCGCTAAATGTTCCGCCTGTACCAGCATAACCTGCAAATGACGCAGACGAAGCTCCAGTTTGTCGCGCTGTAACCGCAGTCCCTGTTCTTTTTCACGTTCTACGCCCAATGCTACCTGAACATTCTTGACTGCCTCATAGCTCGCCCGGATCTTTTCCTCTGAATAATTTTGAAAATTACTGCTGACCAGAACCAGTTTCTGCTTTTCCTGCTGTTCCTGACGGGCCAGCTCATCCACCCGCTGAATCGTCTGCGCTGCTTTCTCCTTAAGCTCGGCCAGCATCTTCTTACTGGCCTCTACTTCGCTCCGCGCTGTTTCATATATATCAAAAATCTGTGCCTTGTTATCTTCAATTTTATTAATGGTGTCGGTCAGGATCTTTTTGAGGGAGACTTCCTTGAGTCCATCATTTATGTCCATCAAATTTTGACCATTCAGGTCTGCCATGCTTGTCCTCCGTTCTTGTCGTATACCCGCTTGTTTGATGATACCTGTTCCCTAACCGCCCAAAGCAAGGACACATACAGCCGCTTTCATTTCCGATGGTTCCGACTGTATACACGGATTACAGCCAGACCAGCCATTGCGCCCAGCAGAATATACAGGTCCGTAGAGCGAAAAAGCGAATCCACACCGTTCTCCTGAGCCTTGACATATACAGCGCCCAAGACCAGTAAAACCACGAGTACATTAGAAATAGCCTTGCCATGTTTCTTCAATATATCGATCTCGTCCACCCTCATTCTCTACATAATATCAATATTCAGCTAGAATACCCCTCTTAAATTTTACTATGAAAGTCTAAGAAGTCAAGGCCTAAAGGCGCAGACTGATTGCCTCTTTATTTAAGGGCTCGAAGCAGACTTGCTTTTATCGGCAAATACCTTTAAAATGAATAATGGTATTATCATTACTAACCAGATTGAAAGGTGATTCAGTATGAGTATATTTTCACGTTTCTTACCGAAAAGAAAACCGGTAGAAATAAAAAACAATATCCCCAAAGAAAAAGCCAATATCCGCAAAACTTTTGGTGTGTACTGCCACAGCCATCACAGCACGCCAGGTGACAAACTTTGTCCGAAATGCACAGCACTGCTCGCTACAATTATGACAAAAATGAACCGCTGTCCTTATGGCATCACCAAACCAATCTGCGACCGCTGTGATCGTACAGTCAATTGCTTTGGATCGAGCCAGGCCCAGGAATTCCTAAAAATCATGGGTTCCACGCAAAAGCGCATGTTCCTGCATCATCCGATAATGACGGTCAAGCATAAACTGGCCAGCATGGGCGTGGATTATGCCAAATATCAGCAGGCCAAGAAGATTGACGACAAGGTCAAAGCCAAGGATAAAGCAGCTAAAGGACGGGCTAAGGAGCGCAAGTCCCAAAAATAATAACCCGGATTCAATCTCGGATTCCTGCCTCAGGAAAAGCGAATGTCAGAACGCAACCGCGTTCTGACATTCGCTTTTTTATTTCACTAACCGCAACTTTGGTTTTTCCTCATCCGTTTTAGAACTTATATCTTCCTGCAATAATTCTCCTGTTTTCCGCGACCTTGCATGATCACAGATATTAAGGAGCATTCCCATCGCCATCATGGTGACGATCAACGATGAACCACCATAACTGATAAACGGCAAAGGTACGCCGACAACAGCAAACATTCCGCCGACCATCGCCAGATTCGCAATTGCCTGTCCCATGATCAGAATCATGATTCCCGTCGCCAGCATCTGACCGAACTCATCCTCGGCCCGATTGGCAACACGCACACAGAAAAGGATCAGCAGCCCAAATAAGAGGAACACCATAAGCGCACCTACATATCCATGTTCCTGACAAAAAATCGCAAACGCAAAATCAGTATGTGCCTCGGGCAGATACTCATACTTACTCACGCCGTCACCCAGTCCCATTCCCCAAAAACCGCCCGATCCAATGGTGGAAAGGGACTGAACCGTCTGATAGCCGATTCCCTGTGCATCTGACCAGGGATTCAGCATGATTTTGATACGATTCAGCCGGTACGGCTGAACCGTAATCATCAACAGCATAGCCGCAGCCACGGCCCCAATCATTCCCCGCAAATGCCATTTAGGCAGCCCAACCACGACTGCCATGATAATTGGAACGCCAATGATAATACAAGCGGTACCCATATCCGGCTCCAGCTCAGTCAAAAAGGCCATGAGCAGGATAACCAGATACTGCATATTGCCAATACTGGCAGCCCGGCGACGCTTAATGCGAACAGATAAAGCTGCAGCCGCCAGCATCAAAGCAAGTAATTTGGCAAACTCGGCTGGCTGAAAACCAAAACCGGCAACCGACAACCAGCGCTTCGCGCCATTGACCGACGTCCCAATCAGCAGCACAGCAACGAGCGCCAGAACAGTCATCAACAGCAGCAACGGCATCATCAACCGCCAGCGCTGATAATTGACTTTCCGGCAAAAAATAAATGCCGCTACACCAATCACCAGCCAGAAAACATGCCGAGTCAGGAAATAATACGGATTATCGAAATCGGTAGTAGCCAGAACAAAGCTGGAACTGAATACATTGATCGTGCCCAGTACCATCAGAATGACCATGATGACGATAATCGGCTCGGCATCATTATTCCACAGTGTCTTGCGGATTCGCACGGTACGGCCTCCTTTGCTGATTCATTCCGCTTCAGTCAAAAATCACTTCACAGCGATTGATCTTCTCGCCAAAACCACTGAATTTACGCTCATATTCTGTCATGATATTATCTGGTGGATTTTCCGCATGCAAATCAAACGATACATGCTGTACCTTCAACCCTGCAGCCTCAAACTGTTCCAACGAAAAATCAAACAACGGCCGGTTGTCGGTCTTGAAATGCAGCTCGCCCGGTTTCTTCAGGAAGTTCCGATATTTCTCCAAAAAACCAATATGTGTCAGCCGGCGCTTCGCATGGCGTTTCTTCGGCCAGGGATCGCAAAAATTAATGTAGAAGCGATCCACCTCCGCCTCGGCAAAGATATTCTCGATATGATTGATATCAAAAACCAGCAGCCGGACATTGGTCAGCCCCATCCCGGCAATTTTCTTAGCCGCCGAATACAATACATCCTGCTGAGCTTCGATGCCAATATAGTTATTTTCCGGATGACGCTCTGCCAACTGGCTGATGAAATCCCCCTTGCCCGTTCCAAGCTCGACATGAAGCGGCGCCTGCCGGCCAAAAAGGGCCGCCCACTGCCCCTTTTTCTCCTCACCGATCTCCTGATCACGGCTGAATACGAAAGAATCGAATTCATGGATTGCTTCGTCCACCCAGGGCTTTCTTCTTAAACGCACAGTCTGTTACTCCTTTAACCTTATGATTACTTCTTCTCTAAGCCATACTTCTTCAGATAACGATACAACGTCACGCGGCTGACATTCAGCAGGTTGGCCAGACGGCTGACATTGCCCCCAGCAGCTTTCCAGGCCTTGACGAACACATCCTTATCCTCTTTCCATTTATTATCCGGCTTCACATCGCCCATCAGACTGATGGCAGACGGGCCAATCTCGCTGCTTGCCGTATTGAAGAACGCATACTCGAGCACACTCTGCAGCTGCTTGATATTGCCCGGCCAGTCATAGTCCCGCAGGACCTTGTCCGTCTCCGGCAGGATACGCTTCGGATCCATCTGATGCTGTTCCGCCAGCTCACTGACGATATGCTCGGCCAGCTTCGGGATATCCTCCCGGCGGCTGCGCAGTGCCGGTACACGGACCACACTCTTGGAGACACACTCATAAAGCTCACGCGCAAATAGACCGCGCTCCGTAAGCCGCTTGAGATCGCTGTCACAGGCAGCAATAATACGCACATCAATAGTACGCTCTACATCCTCGCCAATCCGAGTAGTCCGGCCTGTTGTCAAAGCATCTGCCAGCTTGACCGCAATATTCTTTGGCATCTTCTCAATCTCATCAAGGAACAAAGTACCACCAGAAGCAAGTTCCAGCCGGCCCTGATGACTGACCTCCGGGTCAAGCATCACACCAAAAAGTTCCTGCTCTAAAAGTTCCGGCGTCGTATCCCCGCAGCGCAGCGTGATAAGCGGACCCGCAGCCCGTGGGCTGGCCTGATGGATGCCATGTGCCATACGCTGCTTGCCTGTACCAGCCTCTCCCTGAATCAGGATGTGGTGCTTATTGCGCGCCACACGGGCAGCCTTATTGCGAACATTAGCAAATGTCGTCCCTTCACCTACCATAGAGTTCAGACTGTACTTCGCCGTATAACCAGCCGCATGCGCGACCAGTGTACGCAGATCCTCAATCGGCATGGAGACAACCACGACACTCTGGACTGCCTGATCCTCATCACGTTCAAGTGGCACTACCGTCGTAATATCTTCGTAGGTCTTGCTCGGCGTGATCCAGGTAACCTCTTTATTGTAGGACGGTACCCCACGGAAACCTTTATAAACAGGCGTATGCTGATAGTTCATAATCACATCGTTGAGGTTCGACGTGCTTTTGCCTTCAACATTCTTCTTGGCGCCGATCCCCTCGAGCCGCGTATGCCCCATCTGATTTGCATAGGCCACCTCGCCGCCCGGCATTACATGATAGACCGCAAAAGGTGTTGCATCAAGGATCGTCTCCTCTGCCTTGATGCGGATGGACTCTGTCAAGTGCTGTTCCAGCGCCGTCTTCATCGTCAGCAGCAGCGAGATAACAGCATCCTGTGGCATCGCAGCCTGCTCCATGGAAACTAACGTAATAATATAGTGAAATTCACCATTAACTCTGACCGGCGCCGAGCAGGCATCCCCCAGCTGGCACTCCTTGACCCACATCTCCGGACCAAACATCCAGAACGGAGTCTGATGCTCATAGGCCACACTGATGCTGGATGTACCGACCTGCTCAATACCAACACTGGCACCTTCGATCTCACCAGGCGTCATCTGATAGAATGGCAGCGAATAACTCTTGAGAACCGTGCAGTCAGCGTCAATCAACAGCAGACTCAAATTGTATTCCTGAAAGAATTCGCGGATGCCTTCGCTAAGACAGCTCAGATAATCAATGGCATCCTGATGCTTGGATTGTAATTCCTGGAATTTATCCTTGGACAGACGATGCTCGATATTCATCGTTTCCTGACCAATGCCCAGTGCCTCGCTCTTCTGCCACGATTCAGCCACCCACGGATGAACATTCGGGTCAAGCACCCCGTCTGCTGTAAACTTCTGATAATAAGCTTCGAGTTTGCTCCTGCTCCGATGCTCTCTGATCATGTTTTTTCCTCCTATGTCATTCCCTTAGGAATCTTATTCTGCAAGTTATCGTACCTTTCATTTTACCAAGCATTATGCCGTCCTGCAAATATTTTTGTAAAAAAGTTTACACTTTCCCTAAAAACAGCAGTGTCCTTCACTGTCAACACCAGCCGTCAACCGGGAACCCCTGCTGCCGTATTGGTAAATAACTGCTGCTATGGTATAATTGAAAAGTACGCGATTTATATCATTTCTCAATAGGAGGACTGACTGACATGTCTAAACAATACAAGAAAATGCAAAAGAAGCTATATCCGCAGCAGGAAGATCCCAAGGCGAAGGAAAAAGCAAAAATTGGCAAGGACTATCTGCTGCTGACCATCATCTGCTTTACCTTTGTCGTCACAATCTTCGGCTGGGATCATTTCGACACGATGAACCGTGCAATGTACCTGCTGCTGACTTTCTCGCTGTTGCTGACTTACCTTACGCGCCATGCCAAAGTATCCGAAAAGGTACAGGCTTATCTCAACAGCGCCAGTCTCGGCTCTATGGGCCTGGCTGTTGCCATGTTCCTGATTGCCCTGTACTATCAGTTCTTTGGCTGATTGCCAGCATAAAAAATCCCCCGGCCACACACGATGTGGCCGGGGGATTTTTTACGTTTGTTATTCCTGAAACTCCATCTTGGTCGCGCGCAGTCGGGCCATTGCCCGCTGCAGCGCCAGGTGGGCGCGCTCTACATCGATATCTTTCGCTGCAGGCTCTCCCTGATGGAACTGAGCCAGACGTTCTTTCGCGCGGGCCATCGCCTGCTGGGCGCGATTGATATCAATATCAATCGGCTGCTCGGCCGCCGTTGCCAGAACCGTGATCTTCTCCGGCGTTACCTCCATGAAACCGCCCGCGACAGCAATGAGCTGCTCGTCACGGTCGCCTCCAAGGCGCACGCGCATGGCATGTGGCATAAGCCCCGTAACCAGCGGCGCATGATGAGGCAGTATACCCAGCTCGCCGCCAGTAGAGCGGACGATGAGCATACTGATATCGGCGGAATAGACCACTTTATCCGGAGAGACAATCTCTAGCTGGATAGTCGCCATCGATTATTCCTCCTCTTTGAGTTGCTTTGCTTTCTCCACAGCCTCGTCGATCGTGCCAACCATATAGAAGGCATTCTCTGGCAGGTCGTCATACTTACCATCCAGGATCTCTTTGAATCCACGAACGGTCTCTTTGAGCGGAACATACTTGCCCGGCGAGCCAGTAAACACTTCAGCCACAAAGAACGGCTGCGAAAGGAATCGCTGGATCTTACGAGCACGGGATACGGTAAGCTTATCCTCATCGGAGAGCTCTTCCATACCAAGAATAGCAATGATATCCTGCAGCTCTTTATACTTCTGAAGAACTGCCTGAACGCCACGGGCTACCTTATAATGCTCTTCGCCCAGAACCTCTGCATTCAGGATACGGCTGGTCGAATCCAGCGGATCAACGGCCGGGTAAATACCCAGCTCGGCAATCTGACGGGAAAGAACTGTCGTTGCATCCAGATGCGTAAACGTACCAGCTGGAGCCGGGTCCGTAAGGTCATCGGCCGGGACATAGACGGCCTGTACCGATGTGATGGAGCCATCCTGCGTGGATGTAATACGCTCCTGCAGCGCACCAATATCCGTGGCCAGAGTCGGCTGATAGCCTACTGCCGACGGCATACGGCCGAGCAGTGCGGATACCTCAGAACCTGCCTGAATGAAACGGAAGATGTTATCAATGAACAGCAGTACGTCCTGATGCTGGACATCACGGAAGTACTCAGCCATCGTAAGACCAGTCAGGGCAACACGCATACGTGCGCCTGGCGGCTCATTCATCTGTCCATAAACCAGCGCCGTCTTATCGATAACGCCAGATTCAGTCATCTCACCCCAAAGGTCATTGCCCTCACGGGTACGCTCACCGACACCAGCGAATACGGAGTAGCCGCCATGCTCAGTTGCGATGTTATGGATCAATTCCATGATAAGTACGGTCTTGCCGACGCCTGCGCCGCCAAAAAGACCAGTCTTACCACCACGAGAATACGGAGCAATCAGGTCAACGACCTTGATACCCGTCTCGAGGATCTGAGCGGATGTTTCCTGCTCATCAAAATGCGGAGCAGGACGATGAATCGGCCAAAACTCCTTGTTGCCCACCGGTGCAGGGTTATGATCAACCGTCTGGCCGAGGACATTGAATACGCGGCCCAGGCACTCATTGCCGACTGGCACCTTGATTGGCGAACCAGTGTCAACAGCCTCCATACCGCGGGTAAGACCATCCGTAGAGCTCATAGCGATACAGCGGGTCACGCTGTCGCCAAGGTGCTGCATGACTTCGACGACGAGGTCGATATCCACTTCACCAGCTTTGCCCTTGATGGTAACTGCATTCAGGATTTCCGGCAGTTCGCCTGCGGGAAATTCAATATCTACGACAGGTCCAATAACCTGTACGACTTTACCTTTTGCCAATGGTAAACCTCCTTACTATGCTCTTATTTCAGAGCTTCGGCGCCACCAACAATCTCAGTGATCTCGTTCGTGATGCCTGCCTGACGTACCTTATTGTAGTAGAGGTCCAGTTTGCTCATGAGCTCTTCTGCGTTATCCGTAGCATTGCTCATAGCATTCATGCGGGAACTCAGCTCGCTGGCCGCCGACTGCAGCAGTGCTGCGTAAATGGTCGTATACAGATATTGCGGAAGCATATGCCCAAGTACCGTAGCCGCATCCGGCTCATAGATATACTCGGTATGGATGCCCGCAGCCCCGCTCTCTTCTGCCTCAAATGGCAGCATTTTTGCCAGCTGCGGCTCGCAATTGATGGCTGAAACAAATTTCGTATAGACCATCTGCACTTCGCGGATTTCTCCGGACTCGAAGCGTTTTACGAGTTCATTTGCAATATTCTGCGCTGCTTCAAACGTCGGGCGTTCACTGATGCCCACATAGCTTTCCACAACATCATAGCCACGATTTCTGAAATGGCTGGCCCCTTTGCGGCCAACAATAACAAACTCCGTATCTGCCTTATCCTCTGCCAGCGACTCTGCTGCTTTGCAGACATTGCTGGAATAGGCACCAGCGAGGCCCTTGTCGGACGTCACCAGGAAAATCAGTTTTTTGCCTTCCGGATGCTTCGCCAGCAGTGGATGAGAAAAATCTCCTCCAGCTGTGGCAGCAATCTCTTTCACGACCTGCATAACTTTCGCTGCATAGGGCGCATTGGCAATCGCTGCTTCTTTGGCATGACGCAGACGCGACGTAGCGACCATATTCATGGCACTGGTTATCTGCTTGGTACTCTTTACGCTCTTGATGCGATGGCGTATATCCTGTAAACTAGCCAAAAAGAATCACCTCGCTGCCTTATGCCATTTTGTACGTTACAGTTTCCTTGAACTCCTCAATTGCCTTCTTCAGATCTGTTTCCAGTGCATCATCCAGCTTCTTCTGCTCGATGATTTTCTGACCGATTTCCGGATGCTGCGTATGCATGAACTTCAGGAAGTCCGTCTGGAACGATACGACTTTCTCAACCGGAATATCAACGAGGAAGCCGCGAACTGCCGTATAAATGATCATGACCTGATCCTGTACGAGCAGCGGGCTGTACTGTGCCTGTTTCAGCGTCTCGACCATACGAGCACCACGGTCCAGCTGGGCCTTCGTGGCCTTATCCAGATCGGATGCAAACTGCGAGAATGCTGCCAGCTCACGATACTGGGCCAGATCCAGACGCATCGTACCAGCAACCTGCTTCATCGCCTTGATCTGCGCCGAACCACCAACACGCGATACGGACAGACCGACATTGATAGCCGGACGGATACCAGAGTTGAATGCATCAGTCTCCAACATAATCTGACCATCCGTGATGGAGATTACGTTAGTCGGGATGTAAGCCGAAAGGTCACCAGCCTGCGTCTCAATGATTGGCAGAGCCGTAATCGAACCTGCACCTAACTCATCACTGAGCTTGGCTGCACGCTCGAGCAGACGGGAATGTAAGTAGAATACATCGCCCGGATAAGCCTCACGTCCTGGCGGTCTGCGGAGCAGCAGGGACATTGCACGGTATGCTGCTGCATGTTTCGTCAAATCATCATAGACACAGAGGCACGCCTTGCCCTGATACATGAAATGCTCCGCCATAGCAACACCGGCATATGGAGCTAAATACTGCAATGGTGCACTGTCAGCTGCAGTTGCAGCAACAACAATCGTGTACTTCATGGCACCGCTCTCTTCGAGCGTCTTGACCACACGGGCAACCGTAGAAGCCTTCTGGCCGATAGCAACATAGACACAGATACAATTCTGATCATGCTGATTCAGGATCGTATCGATAGCAATTGCCGTCTTACCGATACCACGGTCACCAATGATGAGTTCACGCTGGCCACGGCCGATTGGTACCAGGGCATCAATCGCCTTAATACCAGTCTGCAGCGGCTCTTTTACCGGCTTGCGGTCAGCAATACCTGGCGCCTGGAACTCAACCGGATGCATCTGCGTCGTTTTGATTTCACCTTTGCCATCAATTGGGCGGCCGATCGCATCAACGACACGACCAATCATTTCGTCACCAACTGGGACCTGCATGATCTTGCCGGTACGCTTTACCTGCGAACCTTCTTTAATCTTCGTCTCGCCGCCTAAGATAACGGCACCAACGTTGTCCTGCTCAAGGTTCAGGACCAAACCATAAATATCATTACCAAAATCGAGCAGCTCGCCAGCCATCGCTTTTTCAAGACCATGGATATGCGCGATACCATCACCGATTTCGATAACCGTTCCAACATCATCGACATTAAGGTCTACATCGTAGTTCTTAATCTGGTCTTTGATGATGGCCGTTATTTCTTCCGGATTCATTTTCATAACTTCGCTGTCACCCCAGTTTCATCACTTGTTAGCCAGTAATTCTCTCTTCAGCGTTTCGAGACGACCAGCAACACTGCCGTCAATGCGGCGGTCACCAATCTTCACGACTACGCCACCAATGAGGCCCTTGTTCGCATGAAGCCGCAGCTCCACCTTCTTGCCAGTCACCTGCGCGAGCTTTTCGCGGATTTTATCCTGCTGCTCTGCGCTGGCCGGCTCTGCCGTTGTCACGTCAGCGATAAGGATGCCCCGGGCTTGATTGGAAAGCACCTGAAAGTCTTCTGTAATTGCTCCCAGCAGCGCCAGACGGCGCTTATCGACTAAAAGCATCAGAAAACTATACACATTCTTGGAAAGCTCTCCCGCAAACAGTTTTGCCAGAAGCTCTTTCTTTGCTTTCGACTCGACCTGCGGATTCGTCAGAAACGACATAGCTGCCGGAACAGAAGCAATATCTGCCTGGACGCCTGCCAGTTCCGCACCGTACTCCGCAAGCTTATCGTCTTCCTGTGCAATCTCGAAGATTGCCCGGGAATATTTTCGTGCAAGCTGTAAGTTTAGCATGGCAGATCACCAATCTTGTCTTTATCCAGCTTATTCACGAACTCCGTGATCAGCTGCTCATTCTCTGTCTTGTCAATATTCTTGGAGATGATTTTGCCAGCGGCTGCCATGGAAAGAACCACGACCTCGCCTTTGAGCTGCTCTACTGCACGCTCACGGTCACGCTGGATCTCAGCTGCTGCTGCCTTCTTCATCTGCTCGATCTCACGCTTCGTCTCTGCCCGCTGTGCTTCACGTTCCTCACTGGCCCGCTTCTCAGCATGACGGACAACATCCTCAGCCTTGGCATTTGCCTTGGCCAGCTTGGCCCTGTATTCAGCCAGGAGTTTGTCTGCCTCAGCAGCATCGGCATCAGCTTTGTCGAGGCTTTCCTGGATTTTATCCTGACGTGCCTTGAGCATGCCGACAACCGGTTTGTAGGCAACAGCGCGAAGGATCGCAACCAGAATCAGGAAGTTCAGAATCTGAGCAATCAATGTGCCATTAATCTCTATCAATTGCTATGCCCCCTTTATAGAGTGTTTCATCAAAATATGGAATTATTTGATGAGCGGGTTAGCATAGAGCATAATCAGGGCAACAACAGTTGCGATGATAGCCATGGACTCGATGAGGCCGACGGAGATCAGCGTATTCGTGAAGAGCTTGCTCTGAGCCTCCGGCTGACGCGTGATACCCTCGATGAAACGGCTCGTTACCATTCCGTCGCCCAGACCGGCACCAATTGCTGCGAGACCCATGCAGACACCTGCACCAATCAAAGCTGCTGCTACCATAATTGCGTTTTCCATGAAAAAATCCTCCTTAAAAAGTACAAAAGAACTAGGTTTCTTGTCCAGTGGACCTTAGTGTAATGGCACATTCATCCCAATATGAACATGGCCATACCTCACGACTCTTCCTCATCTTCCTTTACTGCACTGGCAAAATATGCCATCGACAGCATGGTGAAGATGAATGCCTGAACTCCGCCAATAAAGATACTGAAGGCCAGCCAGATAACTGACGGCACCGGCATCCAGACCGGCATCAGCTGAAGCAGGATGATGATGAGAATCTCACCTGCCAGGATATTGCCGAATAGACGGAACGATAACGTGATCGGCTTGGCAATCTCCTCGATGGCATTGATGATGACAAATACCGGAGTTGGCTTAAAGAAGTGCGCGATATAATGTCCGCCCTTCATATACAAGCCCAGTACATGAACCATCACAATAACCAGCAGGGCTAAGCCCAGAGTGGTGTTCAAGTCGTTTGTCGGCGACGACAGTGTTGGGATAAGTCCCAGCCAGTTGGATACCAGCAGGAACATGAACAACGAGATAATGAACGGAGCCAGAAAACTCCCCCGTTTTCCCATTGTTCCTTCAATCTGCGTATTCAAGCCAGTAACAATCATCTCCAACACATTCTGCCAGCCAGTCGGAATAAGCTTCAGACTGCGTGTAGCTAAGAATGCGATAATGATGACGATTGCCATGGCAAGCCATGTCATACACAGAGTCTCCCAATTGAAGGTCAAGCCGGCAAACTGCACTACTTCACGAACACCGATTTCATGCATAACCTCTACCTCCCTACCAGGTCAGGGAATTTCCCCACCCCTTAATTATTTTTTACCAGACTGTATGTTGTAATACACCAGATGTCCCATTGCAAGTCCATAGCACAGGAGAAGCCCCAACGCAGTTACAGCAAAAACACGCGTCGAAGTCTGAGCCGCCACAGCCAGAACTGTAAAACAGGTCACCAGCCGCAGGCAAAGGCCCCAAAGCATTTGCTTCTTAGCGCTGGCCATATCCAGGCTGGCGCTCCTCCAGGTACGATATACAAGGGTCCAGATGCAAACGGCCGCAGCCAGATATCCAGCAAAAAGCGCGCCAATGAGTGTCCCCTCTCCCGCGGACAGAAGAGCGATAAACATCACCAGCGTACAGATTGCCAGACTTCGGACCAGCTTCCGCACATACCCTGATAAAACTTCCTCCATATTCCTCCTCCGACGGCAGCTTTCCCGTCGTCTTCGTTGAATATCGACACAACTGCATGCTGCAATTTAAAAACCGCGCACATCGCCTATCCTCTTATTTCGACATAAAGTGAAAAACCCCTTTATGGTCTTGAAAATGCTCCTTCAAAAACCATATAAATTTTCCAACTATAGCATAAATAAGAGTTATTTATGCTACCATAAACCGATAAAACAGAGTTATCGTAATTTGTAGCAATGCCTATTATATTCGATTGTTTATCGATTGGCAAGCCTTTTTTGCCAAAAATTGCGTGCAACCTGTATTCCAGCCGGTGAAGAATCAAACCAGTTTATTTTGTTTAAGCTGACGATAAAGTGTATAGATAGCTCCAGGAAATCCTATGATAATTCCTATTAATTTTCCCCTGTAGCCGAAACCAAAATAAATATCAGCCAGATTACCAAGGAAACCACAAACTCCTACAAAGACAACCAGATAGATGCCAACTCCGCCCAGAAAAGAAAACGCTTTGATTGCCTGCTTCAGTCCCTCATGTTTCGGATCATCCTGCCGAGCCACGGCTCACCCCTCCTCCTTCTAAAACATAAAGCCCCTCCGAATGGAGGGGGCTCTGGATTATTTGCCGATAAATACATCCGGCCTATTTTCAGCCAACCCGTAATGATACAGGATAGCCTGGATAATCCGGGCCGATGCCTTGCCATCACCATACGGATTAACTGACTCAGCCATACGGCCGTATTCTTCTTTATTCGTCAACAATGTTTTCGCTTCGTTATACACGCGATCACTGTCGGTACCAATCAGCTTGACTGTACCAGCCTCGACTGCTTCCGGACGTTCCGTGGTATCACGCAGCACCAATACCGGCTTGCCAAGCGCTGGAGCTTCTTCCTGGACGCCGCCCGAATCCGTCAGGATCAGATAGGCCCGGTGCATCAGGTTTGCAAACGGTTCATAATCAAGCGGATCGATCAGATGCACATTGGCTAATCCACCCAATTCAGCATCGACAACCTCACGGACCTTTGGGTTTTTATGTACCGGAAAAACAATCTCCACATCGGCAAATTCCTCAACCAGCCGGCGAAGTGCTTTATAGACATGACGCATCGGCTCGCCGAGATTCTCCCGACGATGCGTCGTTACCAGGATAACCCTCTTATTCTTGAAATCAATCTGCTGCAGCATCTCATCAGCGAACTGGAAATCATCCCGAACCGTATGATGGAGTGCATCGATAACCGTGTTGCCCGTAACAAAGATACGCTCCGCAGCCACCGACTCCGACAGCAGATTCTGCTCCGATGTCTCCGTCGGCGCAAAATCCAGATCAGCAATGCACCCGGTGAGCTTACGATTCATCTCCTCCGGGAATGGCGAATATTTATTATGCGTACGCAGTCCAGCTTCTACATGTCCAACCATCGTCTGATGATAATATGACGCCAGCGCCCCCGCAAAAGTCGTGGTTGTATCGCCATGGACCAGAACAATATCCGGTTTCTCATCCGTCAGTACCTGATCCAGCCCCAGCATCGCCTTGGACGTGATATCAAATAAGGTTTGTCCCTGAGCCATAATGTCAAGATCATGGTCAGGCACGATATGGAACAGATTCAGCACCTGGTCCAGCATTTCACGGTGCTGTGCCGTTACAGCTATGACCGGAGTGATCGTATCTGGATGTTTCTGCAATTCCAATACGATTGGCGCCATCTTGATTGCCTCAGGACGCGTCCCGAATACCGTCATCACCTTGATTTTCTTCTTGTCCATTCAAAATCCCCTTCCTGCAAATAAAGGCAGGACCACGCCTGCCTTTTATTTTTGACTGGTTACTGCTTCAATGCTGATGAGCAGAATCATTCATATGAAAAATACCGATCTTTTTCGCGCCAAACAGCACAGCGGCCACTACTACACAAACAATCAAAATCGCCAGCTGGCTGCTGACTTCTGTCAATGCCACAGCACTGAGTCCTAGCAGAGCAGAAATGACATACATGAGCAGTACAGCCTGACGCTGGCTGAAGCCGAGGTCAAGCAGCCGATGATGCAGATGCCCCTTGTCCGGCTTAAAAATCGGCACCCCGCCACGATAACGACGGACAATCGCAAAGGTCGTATCCAGTATCGGCAAGCCCAATGCCAGGATCGGAACAATCAGCGCAATCGTAGCCGCGCTCTTGACAGCCCCAATGACAGATATCCCTGCCAGCATATAGCCCAGGAACATACTACCCGAATCGCCCATGAAGATGCGGGCAGGATTGAAATTGTAATACAGAAAGCCAAAGGCAGCGCCGGCAAGTGCAGCCGTAAGAACAGCTACCAGTATAATCCCCTGCTGCAAAGCCACAAGGAAAATCGTAACTGCTGCAATCGTCGATACCCCTGCAGCCAGCCCATCAAGACCATCAATGAGATTGACTGTATTCGTCAGCCCCACAATCCAGAAGATTGTGGCCGGAACAGCCAGCCATTCCGTATAGAGGTAATCGCCAAACGGATCGGTGATGAAATCAATCCGCACATCAAAACCGACCACCAGAATTGCAGCTGCCAGGATCTGCCCCACCAGCTTCACTTTGGCTGGCAGATTCTTATAGTCATCAATGACCCCGACCAGCACAATAAGCGAACCGCCCACCATCAGACCAATAAGCTCCTGCATAACCTCGGGAGAAACCTCCACAAAAGAGATAACGCTGAGCATAGCCACCATAAAGGCAGCATAGATTCCAAGCCCGCCAATACGCGGAATCGGTTTTTTATGTACTTTTCTAGCATCTGGAGCATCCATTGCTCCCGTCTTGGCCGCCAGGAAAATCACACCTGGCGTAATGAGCAGCGCTACTCCTGCAGCAATGACAAACGCCAACATATAATCCGGCATACAAGTCGCACCTCTTTTTCTTAGCGATAATCAAAAATTCAATAGCAAGCCTATTTTACCGCACCCGCTATAGAGTGTCAATGAAAATAAGCTGGAGACCTGATTTAATCGTGGATCTCATCGGGCCGGCAGGATACAATCTGTCCATCGGTTTCATAATAGACTACCTGCGCCAGTTTGGCATTCCGCAGCATACGGCGGCATAACAGGCAGGGCTTGCCAGAGGCCAGTGTCCCGTCTGCATTGTAGCCCACGATATAGATGGTTGCCCCCTGCATCATTGCCATATCAGCATTAATGATTGCATTCTGCTCGGCATGTACCGACACGCAAAGTTCATAGTTCTGCCCTTTAGGTACATGCAGACGCTGCCGCTCACAGATGCCTGTGTCGATACAATTGCTCTCACCACGCGGCGCACCATTATAACCAGTGCTGATGATGATCTTATCCTTTACGATAATTGCCCCATAGCGTCGCCGCAGGCAAGTCGCACGACGGCCCACTGCCTTGGCTATATCCAAAAAATATTCCGTCCAATCTGGGCGAAGCTGCTTATCTGTTGTCATGATTCTTTTCCTCCATATGCTGTAAGTAGCGTCTGGCAAGTATAACTGCCACAAAATCATCTACCGGGACAGGCGGCACTTGCATCGTCACTGGCAGCAGGCGCCGCCAGCCTTTAGGCGGGTTGGCCTTCCAGTATTCCCCCTTGGCCAGTTCCGTAGTACGATACTCGTCAACCAGCAGGATATCCAGGCTGGGCAGGGCCTTTTCCAGACGTTCAAATGCAGAGCTGCTGGTTGTTCCATTGCCTTCCACTAACCGGTTGAAGTGATATTGATGATAGGCGGCCTGCACCCGCTGTTCAAGGGCAGCCGTTTCTATCACCTGCTGCATGCAGACCTTTCCTGAATCGTCCAGCACAGCAAAACCGCACTTGTCCCGCCCGGGATCTAATGCTGCTATTGTCATAAAAGCCCCTCTCCATGACCAGACAGGAAAAGCCTTCCTGCAGGAAGGCTTTCCTTTTCCATTATCGTATCGCATTATCAGGCCGCTGATCCATCTTCAACGTCAATCGCAGCGGTCCCAGCGCATCAGTATTTCCCTTCGCATAAGCAGATAGAACCACCGTTCCTCTTACCCCACGCAGCGAATGCACCATCTCATAGAACTGGGCCCCTTCTATAACTCCGACTGATCCGCGCAGTGGATCCGGCAGAATTCCCTTGGCCGTAGCTGCCAGATTCACATCCTTCAGGAAGCTCATCACAGTCTGTTCCGCCTCCGCATCAGTCCCGCTGTCCAATGCATATGGCTTGGCAATAATAAATTCCTGATTCTTATAGATGACACTGTTCTTATAGAGTTCCAGCGAAGTCCGCACCGCTTCTCCACGGACAAGATTGCCAGCAGCAACGATACGGACCACCATATCCTGTGGACTGCTTGCAATCGACTTGACAGCTGCATCATATTCCGGCTGGTAGATCCAGATATCCTCGTCGGAGTTATCTTTCCCCATCCGTGCCGATACATTGCGGTTCGCCAGCTGCGCCAATGACTGAATATCATTAGCCACCTCTGTCCCGGACCGGTTGCCGCGGATAACACCGCTCGCAATAACCTCCCCCGCCCGGAAAATGATATCACCTTCGCGCATTGTAATTAAGCCGTTACGTAAATCCAGTGTCCGTTTTTCCAATTTCTGATTATTTGCCGTCAGATGTTCATTGCGGCCACTAAGTTCCGTATTAGTCCCAGACAATGTGTTATTTTGACGGCCAAGGCTTTCATTTTGGACACTCAGCACATCATTGCGATCTACCAGCAGCTGCTTCGCCAGCTCCAGCTGGCGGTTGCCCTCCTGAAGCCGCCGCGTATCGGCTTCGAGGGTTTCCTGCTGGCTCCTGAGCTTCGCTACATCTTCCTTCGACTGGCGCAACGCATCGTCGGTACGATCCTGTTCAGTCTGTGCATCCTGCAAAGCGGCCTGCGTCTGATTCAGATTGGTCTGCGTCTCCTGCATCGTACGGTTCAGACGTTCCATTCCGAAGAGTGCCGTACGGACATTCTCTGATGCCGCCGCCATGACCCCAAAAGTCAATGTCGTAATGCAAATACCTGTAAATATCGTAATGACAATCGAGGTATGCCGTGGCCTGAGTCCGAATATAGACAGCCTCTTTTTGCCGATCTTCGTGCCCAGCCGATCACCAATAAATGCAATCGCACCACCGGTAATAATCAGCACGGCAATCAGGAGAACTCCATACATCCTTCATCAATCCACCTTTCAACAATAGTATCGGTCCATTCACCGTGATGCCCGGCGCATCAGCAATGCGCCGGCCAGAAGTCCTATAAGATTAGGCAGCCATACCGCGAGTAATGGCGCAATTGCACCACTACGAGCCAGTGCATTGCCCATAGTCATAAGCGCATAATAGGCAAAAATAATGATAACGCTCATAGCAAAACCTGCCGACGAGCTATTACGAGTCGGCTGCAGCCCCAACGGCACGCCAATGAGCGCAAAGATCAGACTGGCCATGGGGACGGTAACACGTTGATACAGTTCCGCTTCCAATTTCTTGGTATCCACATACTGTGTCCGCATAATATCAATCTGCGTCTTAAGTTCCTTCATCGTCAATTCCTCGGGATCCTTCTGTTCCCGGACAATCTGCTTTGGATCCGCCTTGACGGGCAATACCTGTGTATTGAAGCGCACCGTATGCTCGCTCTGCCCATCACCTTCCGTGATATCGTAAAGCATACCATTATGCATCGTCCAGGCTCCGCCGCTCCAGTCTGCATACTCGGCATTTTCGACATGACGGACATGCCCCTCCGCATCGAAATCCTGCAGGGTTACCCCCTGCAGCGTCTGTGTATCCGCATCATACACACGCGCATAGACCAGCCGCTGGATCTGATCTTTTTCAATATCCTTCAGGATAATATGTTCCTGCGACTTCATGCTGGTATTCCCTTGAATCTCATAAGCGACCACATTGCGATAAGCAGTATTGGCCCATGGCACGACATACTCATTAAAGGCAATTGCACCAAGGCTCACAATCAGCCCCAGTACGATGGCCGGTGCTGCAATCCGGCCAAAACCAATGCCACAGGACTTCATTGCCGTGATTTCGCTTGAACCGGATAAACGTCCAAAAGTCAACAACGTAGCCAGCAGCATCGACATAGGGAAGGTCCACATGATGACACTTGGCAGACCAAAAATGAAAATCTTGACGACAGCCTGCAGCGAGGCACCATAGTCTGTTATATACTTGGCAATCTTGAACAGCGTCCCAGAACCGATGAATACGGCGGAAAACGCGCAGATGCCGAACAGGAAGGTCATGAATACCTCCCGGAATATGTATTTATCTAAAATTCGTAAATGCATCGTTCGTTCTCCAATCAAAGGCTGAAATTCTCACCCAGATAGAATTTTTTTGCTACCGGGCTGTTGGCAATAGTATGACTGTCCCCTTCAAGCAGAATCTTGCCCTCGCTGAGGATATAGGCACGATCAACAATCTGCAGGGTCTCACGAACATTGTGGTCCGTAATCAGTATCCCCATGCCGCGCTGCCGCAAATACTGAATAATATCCTGTATGTCTGCCACGGCCAATGGGTCGACACCGGCAAAGGGCTCATCCAATAGGATAAACTGCGGCTCAAGCGCCAGGCAGCGGGCAATCTCAACCCGGCGCCGCTCCCCCCCTGATAATTCTGTCCCTTTGCGGTTACGCACATGCTCGATATGAAATTCTGCCAACAGTTCTTCATATTTATCATACTGCTCGGCCTTTGACAATCTGGTCGTCTCCAGGATTGCCAGGATATTCTGCTCTACGGTAAGCTTGCGAAAAATCGAAGCCTCCTGCGTCAGATAGCTGATGCCAAGCGCAGCCCGCTGATACATCGGCATATCCGAAATATTGACATCCGACAAGTATACCTCACCAGACGTCGGCTGCTCCAGCCCGACAATCATATAAAAGGAGGTCGTCTTCCCCGCACCATTTGGTCCGAGCAAGCCAACGATTTCCCCTTTTTCTACGCGCAGAGACACCCTGTCAACAGCGGTATGCTCCTTGAATTTCTTTACCAGATTTCTCGCTTCGATGTGCAAAGCTTATACCCTCCAAGCATGGTTCGTTCAATCTTATTTTACCTTAGCTGCCCCATCCTGAGCAAGATAAATTGTCAGGTGACTGCTCTTCATCGTATTATTATCCTGTACTGCCCAGGCATTGCCGGTCAGGATGACACGTCCCTGATCCTTACCGTAATAATCCGCCCGATCACCACCAGCTTCCATATTGCGAGCGGGACTCTTCACGTGGGCATTACCGGTACCAATATAATGCTCATCTCCCAGCCAGCCTTCCATACGGTCCGCAGTAAAGGTTCCATCCGCGCTCGTAATCGACCCACCAGAAGCAATCAGCACATACTGATTCTGATTGGGATAGTAATCTACCTGCTCACCAATGAAGCTCTTATCGCCCTGCGTCCCGTGGACACTGCCAGTCGCCAGCATGTGCCCCTGCCCATCGGTCATGACTTTAGCACAGGTTATATGCATCGCTTCACGCACCGCAATGACGTTACCCTCAACCATACCTTCCTGCGTCTTGGAATTATACGTTGCCCGGGCGCCAGAAACACGCGCCGGCCCCTGTTTCATCAATACATCACCGCTGGCCGTAACCAATCCCGATGACATATCATATTCCACCGTATCCGCATCAAGCTCTGCCGATTCTCCGGCAGCACTGAGACTGCTCATCGGCAAAACAACGCTGACCGTCAGAACCAGCAGCAGCTGCCGTATCGTTCGTTTGTTCATTTTGCTTCTCCTCCTTTGACCAGATGGGCATTGCCGATAATTCTGATCTTATTGAAACCATCCGCGCTCTCAATGCGGTCGCCATTAGCCTTCATATCATCTTTAGATGCCGTAGCATTGCCAATTGCGGCCAGCACGGACTCCTGGCCCGTCCATTTCAGCTCATCACTTGCCAGTTTGGCACCATCACTGGTCGTGATAGCAACATTTCCCTTGACGTTGATATCTCCCACTGCACGCTCATAGCTGCCGGTATCCGCCTTTACCTCTACCGTGCGGCCATCCGCCATATAGAAATGACCCACAACATTTTCCAAACGGGCATCCTGACTGTTGACATCCACTTCAATATGATCAGCAGTCAGTTCCCATATTTTCCGGCCATCCTTTGTCTCACTGATCGTATTGCCATCGTAGGTCATAACCTGAGAATCCGACGTCTGTTCCTCTTGCTGCCGTGGTGCAGGAACTGTCATAACGGCCCAGGCAATAACGCCGGCTGCAGCCGCAAAAAGCAATACCAGCAGGACCTTCCTTTTCTTATCCATCAGCTATCCTCCTGTGCCTTCACGGTATGGTGCTTGCCTATTTTCTGCATATCCGGCGGGGTATTCCATCGCTTCTGAAACCACAGCCACTGAGTCGGATTCTCGCGGATAATGGCTTCAACAACTTTCGTCATTCGAGCCGTAAACTCAAACAAATCCTTATCCGTGTCGCCAGTGTCCTCATACCGCATAATCTCGCCAATGACTACTTTGTGGTGTCCATCCGGCTGACGCAGGATGAAAGCCGGTACGACTGGTGAATTGAATTTATGAGCGAATACCGCGGGCCCCATCGGTGTCGAGGCAACCCGGCCCAGGAATGGCAGGAATGCTCCCCCTGCCCCCGCATCCTGATCAGCCAGAAAGCCAAGAATTTTCCCTTTCCGTAGGGCACGGGCTGCCGACAGCAGTTCACTGGTTCCGCGCGAAAAAATCTCTACATGGATGGACTTCCGGATATCATTCAATGCATTCGTAAACTGCATATTCGGCTGCGGCTTGGCAATCGCCGTAAGCGGCAGGCCGTTCAGTGTGAACGCAGCAGACAGCCATTCCCACGTACCAACATGACCGGTCAGAATAACTACGCCTTTATTTTCTGCCAACGCCGCTTTTAGGCGGTCCAAATGGTCGATTTCAATATATTGTTCGAAATTCTGCTCGTTCAGATGCGGCATATAGAGGATTTCCAATACATTGCGCGCCAGATTCACAAAGGATGCCCGCACAGTCTTCCGCGCCTCTGTCTCTGAAAGCCCCAATGCCGGCATGATCTGCGCAACTGCCCGCTCCCGCTCTTTTTTGATCAGAAGATAGTAGAGATTGCCCAGACATCCGCCCAGGGCCATAACCAGACCATATGGAAGATGGCTGACCAGCCAGCTCATGAACATCACGAATTTATACTGCATGGATAATGTTCCCCCATCGTGTACCTACTTATTGGGCCAGCTCCTGTTCGTTTCCAGCAGCCGGCCTATAGAATTCTTTTATCAGATTATCCCATTTGTCCTGCGCCTTCAGGATGAACTCGAGAAGTTCTCTGACAGCACCATGGCCGCCAGAAAATCCTGCAACCAGCCGGGCTTCGGCGCGCACTTCCGGTACCGCATCAGCAACAGCCATTGGCAAACCAGTCTGGCACATAATGGGCAGATCGATAAGATCATCACCAATATAAGCGATCTCCTCATCGCACAGCCCATTCTGTTCTTTGAGCTGCTGATAAGCTGCCCGCTTATCCGGATTGCCCTGATAGACCTCGCTGATCTTCAGTTCTTTCGCCCGGAAAGCGACTTGTGAAGACTGGCGGCCCGTTATGATAGCCGTTTTCAGGCCGGCATTATGCGCCAAGGTAATCCCCAGCCCGTCACGGCAGAAAAAAGGTTTATAGAGTTCTCCTTTTTCACCAATATAGATTCCGCCATCAGTCAGGACACCATCAACATCAAAAATAACCAGTTTGATTTTTTTTGCGCGCTCCAGCGCTTCCGCCTTCTGTTCCATCTCAGACCACCCCCTGACGCAGCAAATCCGTCAGGTGTACAATACCGACTGGATTATGTTCCGCATCAATGACCGGCAGGACCGTTACCGGCCGCGGTTTATGCTTCTCCATCACCGAAAGCGCTGAAGCTGCCAACGCATCGGCCTTGATAGTCAGTGGCGTATCAAACATGATATTGCGAACCGCTTCGTCCATGAATTTATAGTCTTTCGCCAGCGAACGGCGAATAATACCATCGGTAATGAGGCCCACGAACTTGCCGTTATCATCCACCACAGATGCAGCCCCGAGTCCTTTATCTGTCATAATGAACAACGCATCTTTTGCCGTCTTATCCTGATGCACGATTGGATTGTCATCCCCAGTATGCATGACATTGGATACTTTCAGCAGCAGACGACGTCCCAATGCTCCACCTGGGTGGAACAAAGCAAAATCCTGACTCGTAAAGTTACGGACAGACATTAACGCCATGGCCATTGCATCGCCCATGGCCAGCGTCGCCGTGGTGCTCGCCGTCGGCGCAAGGCCGAGCGGGCAGGCTTCCTTCTCGACACCGATATCAACGAAGAAATCACTGTTACGTCCCAGTTGAGACTCCCGCCGGCCACTCATCGCAATAATTTTCGCGCCAATGCGGCGAATAATCGGCAGGATATTCACGATCTCGGAAGACTCGCCGCTGTTAGAAATCGCAATGACAACATCATTCTCCGTGACCATGCCCAGATCACCATGAAAAGCTTCCGCCGGATGCATAAAAAAGGCAGGTGTGCCAGTGCTGGCCAGCGTGGCTGCAATCTTGCGGCCAATATGGCCGGACTTTCCCATCCCCGTTACGACAACGCGGGCCTTGCATTCCAATATGCAATTCACGGCGGCTTCAAACGCATCATCAATGCGATCTTTGAGCTTCAGTACCGCATCAGCTTCTATTTCCAGTGTTTCAATCGCTTTTTCTCTTATCACAGGTCTTTTCCCCCTACTGACAGAATTCACAACCGACCTCAATCATTGACCCTTATGGCGGACAATCTCATGGATGGCTACTGCATCTTTCAGCAGATCTTCCAATTTGTCGAGATAGACCATATTCGCTCCATCAGAGAGCGCCTCTTCCGGGTTGTCGTGGACTTCAAGGAAAAGAGCATCAATACCGGCGCCAACAGCAGCTCTGACCAGATACTCGACATACTCACGGTTGCCCGCGGATGTCGTGCCATTACCGCCCGGCAGCTGAACGCTGTGGGTGCCATCCATAACGACGGGGTAGCCAAACGAGCGCATGATGGGCAGTGAACGCATATCCACCACCAGATTATGATAGCCAAAGGATGCCCCACGCTCTGTCAGCATGATCTGGTCGCAGCCGCTTTCATGCAGTTTATCAACTACATTGCGCATGTCTTCCGGTGCAAGGAACTGACCTTTCTTAACATTAACGACTTTGCCAGTCTGTGCTGCAGCATGCAAGAGATCCGTCTGACGGCACAGGAAAGCCGGGATCTGAAGAATATCGACAACTTTTGCCGCCGGAGCAGCCTGGCACACCTCATGGATGTCGGTTACCACCGGCACTTGAAGTTCTTCTTTGATTTGTCCCAACATTTCCAGCCCCCTGGTAAGACCTGGGCCGCGGAAACTATTGTAGGAGGAACGGTTTGCCTTGTCAAAGGATGCCTTGAATACATAGTTGATATCGAGCCGCTGACAAATTTCTTTAATAGTGCGGCCAATCAGCAGGCAGCGTTCCATTCCCTCCAGGACACAGGGACCGGCCAGCAGCGTCAATTTTTCGCCACCGCCGATTTCAAAATTACCTACTCTTACCTTATTCATTGCCATTCTCCTTCCATTGGGGCTGCAGACGCCCCCGTTCTCAACTCTTCATCTTTTTATAGATCGCATTGACTTTAGCCAGATCTTCAGCCGTATCAACGCCGACAAACGTCGACTTCGTCTCTACCACCTTGATGCGGCAGCCATTCTCCAAAGCCCGAAGCTGCTCCAGCGATTCAGCAGACTCGAGCGGGGTCGTCTCCATCTTGGCATACTGCAACAGGAACTTCCGCTGATAGGCATAAATGCCAATGTGCTTATAGACCGGACAGCCTTTATGGCGTGGATAAGGCAGCAGGGAGCGCGAAAAATACAGTGCATACCCATGTCTGTCGGTAACGACCTTGACATTATTAGGATTGGTCTGCTCGGCCTCGTCAAACATCTCCGTCTTGACCGTAGCCATACAGAGATCCGGATCAGTCTCGAAAACACTGGCCAGCTGATCAATGAGCCCCGGATCAATCAAGGGCTCATCTCCCTGTACATTGATGATGAGATCTACATCTGGAAACGAGGCCGCTACCTCAGCCAGCCGATCGGTACCTGTCGGATGGTCTTTACGCGTCATCATCGCCTCACCGCCATGCTCCCGGACTGCCTGCAGGATGCGCTCATCATCCGTAGCAACAAGCGTCCTTGAGACCTTGTGCGCCTGCGCTGCCCGCTCATAAACCCGGCAGACCATCGGCTTACCGGCAATATCCTTGAGCGGTTTGCCCGGCAGGCGCGTCGATGCATACCTGGCCGGAATGACACATAAAACTTTCATGGATTCCCTCATCCTTTCGTGCGCTATAATACTTATTCGTTCGTTAGTCCGCTGCGCGGCTGACGTTCGCCAAGCTTAGCAGCCAGCTCTTGCTGGAGAAGCTGATCGAATTCAACTTTCCCCTGCTGAAATGACACTTCGACACAGATAACATAGACCGGAATGTCCCAGCCAGCATGAATCACTTCAGCCGGAATCTTTACCGCATCCTTCTCCGTAATGATAATTGCCTCAGCCCCCATGCGTTCGGCCTGATGGAGTATCTCTTGCATTTCCTGCATTGTATAGTCATGGTGGTCCGGATAACGCAGGCTCTCAATAATCACCGTGTCTAAATCAGACAAGGTCTGCTCAAACGAAGCCGGATTGCCAATTGCCGATACCGCCATGACCTTCTTCCCGGTCATACTGCTGGCATCGATACCGTCACCAGCAATATCGACATACCACTCATCAAGAGGGATGAAACAACGTGGCTGATGAATACTCTCGACGATCTGGGCATCGGCATTATAACGATGAACGGTCTCCCGTATGTACTCGCAAGACCCTGTCGCCGCCTGATCGACTTTCGTCATCAGGCAAACATCTGCCCGGCTGATATGCGAGATAGGCTCACGCAGCGTACCACGTGGCAGAATATAGTCATTGCCGAATACATTGACCGCATCAACCAGGAGGATATCCATATCACGCTCAAGCTGCCAGTGCTGATAGCCATCATCAAGGATAGCCACCTCAGCACCAAAGTTATCGATTGCGTAGCGCCCGGTTACCGCACGTTCAGCGCCAATCAGGACCGGTACCTTGGGTAAATGTTTTGCCAGCATAAAGGCCTCGTCGCCAGCCTCAGCTGCAGTCATATGCAGTCGCTGGCCATCCGAAACAATGCCAATATCACCATGCCATTTGGCGCGATATCCGCGATTCAGGATCACGACGCGGTACCCCATATCCCGGATATCACGAGCCAGCCGCTGCGCTGTCGGAGTCTTGCCCGTACCGCCGACTGTCACATTTCCCAGGCTGATGACAAAACAGTCGAGCTTTTGCCTTTTAAACAAACCGACCCGATAACCAAACAACTTAAAATTAACCAACTGCGCATAAATTTGGGAGAATCCATATAAAGTCGCCATGATCACCCGCATAAGGATTCCATCTACATTTTTCGTATGCACCAAATCAATGAAGTAGGTCTGGAAATTATCAATTTTTTGGGTAGAACGTGCCCGCTGGCGATTTTCCGGCTGGCTCTCATATTCTTCGATGGTCTCGCGTAAAATTATAGCCGATTTACGAGATGCCCCTTTATTTTCCTGCACAATAGCCAGTGTTTCCTGCTCCATGCTGTGCCGATGAGCTGGGTCATCAAAGAGACGCACCGTTTCCTGCACCAATTCCAGTCCATTATTTACAGTAATACAGGCGTCACGATTCCGGAATAAAGCATGGGTATCCTTGAAATTAAACATATAATGTCCGACAATGATTGCCTTGCCGTGGGCAGCCGGCTCCAGAATATTATGCCCGCCATGCGGAATCAGACTGCCACCAACATAAACAACATCACCGATGCTGTAAACCTTGCCAAGTTCACCAATCGTATCCAGGATAACCACATCTGCTCCGCTGCATGCCTGCAGCTGCGGTGTTGTCCGCGTCGTAACTTTGAAGCCAGCCTTCTCACACAGATGGATGACCTCTCCCGTGCGCAGCAATTCCCTCGGTGCAATGACCAGCTTGGCATGCGGATGCGTCTTACGCACTGCCGCAAAGGCCTTGAGTACATAACCTTCCTCTCCACGATGCGTAGAGCCCGCTAGTAAGATACCCTCATTATCGGCCAGTCCCATATCCTCGATAATCTGTCGTTTTTCCTCAATGCTGACATCGGTATAGGTCTGATCGAATTTCGTATTGCCTGTGACTGTAACAAGGTCCGCTGGCGCTCCAAGACGCATAATATAATCTGCATCAATCTGGGATTGCATCGCAAATCTGGTCACCGTGCCAATCATATTCGTCAGCAGACTGTGCAGATGTTTATATTGTTTCACACTGCGGTCACTGATCCGCCCATTAACCATCATAACTGGCACATGAATCTGACGGGCTGTTTTCAGGAAATTTGGCCAAAGCTCGGTCTCTACCGGCAAAAACACGCGTGGGTGAATACGACGCAGCACGTGTCCAGCCAGAAATGGCAGATCCAACGGAAAATAAATAATCGCATCCGCATCTTTAATGATCCGATTTGCCATCTCATACCCGCTGGTCGTAACAACAGACACCAGTATCGGCGTCTGAGGAAATTCTTTATGGAATTCCTTGATTAATGGACTGGTCGCTACAATCTCGCCCACAGATGCGGCATGCACCCAGATGCAATGCTTTTTTTCCACCTTGTCCAGCACGTGATCCGGAAAAAAGCCAAGACTTTGCCGGATACGTTCCACAAAGCCTTTTTCACGGATTGAACGAACAATGAATACTGGGATAATCAGTATTGCAATGAGAACAGCCGCTATATCATAAAGGAGTTGCATCTCTTCCCTATCCCTTCTTACACATTCTTCTTACCGAACTGGATATTATACAGGTGACTATACAGCCCCTGCCGCTGCAGAAGTTCCTCATGCGTACCGTGCTCTTTCACCTGTCCATTATCAATGACAAAAATCTGATCAGCATTGAATATTGTCGACAGACGATGAGCAATAACGAAGGAAGTGCGACCAATCATCAACTTATCCAAGGCTGCCTGGACAAGCTTCTCGCTCTCCGTATCCAGCGCCGACGTTGCTTCATCAAGGATCAGGATACGCGGGTTCTTCAAAATAGCACGGGCTATCGCCATACGCTGGCGTTGTCCGCCGGAAAGATTTAATCCCCGCTCGCCAATATTCGTATCATAGCCGTGCGGCAGCTCACGAATAAAAAGATCTGCATTCGCAGCTCGTGCTGCTGCTTCAACCTCTTCGTCCGTAGCATCGAGACGGCCATAACGGATATTTTCCCGAACTGTCGTTGAAAATAACATGGTTTCCTGAGGGACAATACCAATCTGCTCACGCAGCGAAGCAAGGGTGACATCACGAATATCATGCCCATCAATGGCAATCGCCCCATCGGTCACCTCGTAAAAACGAGGAATCAAATTGGCAATTGTGGACTTTCCAGCGCCACTGGGACCAACAAACGCAATCATCTGCCCCGGCTGCACCTCCAGCGATACATCCCGGAGGGCCGGAGCCCCCTTCTTGTATTCAAACATGACATGATTAAATGATACGCGGCCATTCGTGGCCGGTAAAGGCCTAGCGTCTTTCTTATCGTGAATGGTCTCTTCCAGATCGATGACAGCAAAGACACGGTCAACAGCCGCCATCGCCCGCTGCAGATTACCATAGACACGGGAAAGCCGCTTAACCGGATTGGCCAAATTGATGGCATAAGTCAGAAAGGCCACCAGTGCGCCTGCGGTCATCTCGTCATTGACCACCTCATAACCACCGAACCAGACAATAAACGTAACCGATATCGCTGCCAGGAACTCAACCGACGGGGTCAGCAAACTGGTCAACTGAACATTCTTCATCGCAGCCTGGAAATTAAGGTCATTCTGCTTCGAGAATCGCTCAATCTCATACTTTTCGCGAACAAACGATTTGACGATACGAATCGAGGAAATGCTCTCCTGCAGCAGCGATGTAATATCTGCCATGCGTTCCTGGATTACCGTACCATTCCGCTTGATCTTGCGCCCAAATATCTTCATGGCCTGTCCGACCAAGGGGATAACGATCAGAGTCAACAACGACAGTTTCCAGTCCAGATAAAGCATCAGGGCGATAGAACCAATGAGGGTTGATCCCTCTGTCACCATCTCGATGAGCTGATCGACCAGAGCCGACTGAATTGCCGCTACATCGTTCGTGATATAGCTCATCGTTTCACCAGTCTGATGCTTATCATAATAGGCCATCGGCATGCGCTGGAATTTCCGGAACATAACTTCGCGAACATCAATAATGACCTTCTGCCCGATATACGATACCAGATACGACTGCCCATAAAAAAAGATACCACGAATCAGGAATACGACCACGATGCCAACACAAATCATATTGAGCATCGCCATATCCTTATCCGCCAGCACCTTATCGATCATATCCTTGATGATCCATGGCAGGTACAGATTACAGCCGGCTGCAACAATGATACAGACAATCGCCATAGCCAGATATTTCAGGTAAGGCCGTATATACTGAAGCAGCCTCTTATAGTTTTTCATGTTCTTCCCCCGATAAATTGTTTTCTGCAGCAAACCGCCGAGCCGCTGCCAGAATCTTAGCTGCAACGCGGCCCGATGCACCGGGCTTACCCAATCGTGTGCAGGCTTCTTTGAGCTTTGCCACGACTTCGGCCCGATGTATTTCCCCAGGATAGAGCTGTGCGAGCTCGGACGCAATATTTTCAGCAGTCACCGCATCCTGTAACAGCTCCCTTTCAAATGGTTCTCCCATCAGGATATTGGGCAGACTGAAACTTTCCACATGAACCAGCATCCGGCCGACAAAATAAGAAACTGGTGACAGCCGATAGAGCACGACACAGGGAAGCCCCAATAAGGCAGCCTCCATAACAACTGTACCCGAAGTAGCTACCGCCGCATCGGCCGCTGCCATCAATGAGTACCGGTATTCGTGCGTCAAAGTAACCGAAACCCCGGCAGCGGCTGCCATTTCCCGTATCCGGGAAGAATCGATGCCATCTGCTACAGGCAGCAGGAACATCGTCTGCGGACGCTCCGCCTGCAATCGTCTGGCCCCCTGCAGCATGGCCGGCAGCAGCAGCTCGATCTCCTGTTTCCGGCTGCCCGGCAGCAGCAGTACAGCGGTCTTATCCGCCGGAATATGGAAATAACTGCGCGCACGCACACGCGGCAGTTCCGGTCGAACAGCATCCACCAAAGGATTCCCGACGAAGGATATCTTCGCTCCAGCCGCCTTATATACCGGCAATTCATGCGGAAAAATCGCTACAAACTCATCCGCCAGTTTTGCGCAATCCCTGGCCCGTCCTTTCCGCCATGCCCAGGCCGATGGCGGAATATAGGAAAATACCGGGATTCCCAGTTTCTTTGCTTTTTTAGCCAGCCGCCAGTTAAAATCCGGATAATCGATGAGCACTAACAGATCCGGCTTTTCCTGCTCCATAAATGCAGTCAATTCACGGAGCAGCCGCAGAATACGGCGCAGATTGATCAGGACTTCCCAAACTCCCATCACATTATACTCCGCAAAGTTGCGGAACAACCGCACTCCGGCCTGCTCCATGCGTGAACCGCCAAATCCTATCAACTCAACCGCCGGATCGAGCCGCAGGATTGATTGCGCCAAACTTTCGCCATGAACATCCCCCGAAACTTCGCCGGCTGAAAACATGATTTTCACGGTGCTCACCTCCTTCTTCTCATAATAGTCCATTTTCTATTATACACGAAAAGAGACGCCAGCGGACACAAATTTTTCCGTATCCCCTGCGCCTCTGTACTTACATTGCAACAATGGTGATGCCATTGTCGTCTGCCAGCTGTAAAACCTGGTCCTTTTCCACCAGCAGGGTCTGCCCGGCTTCGATTACCAGCGCTTTTGCACCTGCCTCAACCATAGTCTCGATTGTCTTGCAGCCAACAGCCGGAACATCAAAACGATTATCCTGCTCCGGTTTGGCAACCTTGGCCACTACCGCCCCGCCACGGGCAAGCTGCCCGCCACGCCGGATACAGGCATCTGTCCCTTCGATTGCCTCCAGGGCCATAACGGCCAGATTTTTCACCACGACAGTCTGCCCCACATCCAGCCGACCGATTTCCTTGGCCATACGAAAGCCAAACTCCATATCCTGTTTTTCTTCCGTCGATGGCTCACGCTTCGTCAGAGTTCCTGACAGCGGCATCAACGGCCGAATCAACGCAGTCTGATCGACGACCTTTGCCCCGGTAGTCTCGACCGCTTCGACCAGCGCCTGCATAACGGTATCGTCTTTCCGATTGGGAAGCCCCATCAGAATCTGCATGGTCTTGAAATCGGGCATGGCTTTATGCGCATACAACAGTTCCTTGGTGACCTTGCCAATCATCGTCACCTGCGTAATCTGCTTCTTCTTGAGATAGCTCAGAATTTTGCCCACTTTGAACACACTGATTTCCTGATAATCTGTGGCGTAATCCTTCAGCCTATTGTCTGTCTCCGGCAGCAAAGCTACGACGTATACTTCATAGCCCTGCACTCTGGCTGCCTTGGCGCATTCTACAGGCAGCGCGCCAATTCCAGCCAGCAAACCAACTTTTTCCATGTCACTCCTCCGAATGCGTCAGTCGTTATCACGGCGCTCACGGCAAATCCCCCGCTCGGCATTCCGCAGGAAGCGCAGCAGATGGTCCACTTCATCGCAGGTAGCAACTTCCTGCTCGATGACAGCCACCGCCTGTTGCAAACTCAGGCCTGAACGATACAATATCTTATACGCCTGCTTGATATTTCGGCGCGCTTCTACCGCTATGCCAGAACGCGAAATCCCGACACTATTCAGACCAACAACCTTTGCCGGACGGCCGTCAACAATCGTAAACGGCACGACATCCTGAGTCAGCTTGGACATCCCGCCGACCATTGCATTGCGGCCAATTTTCACAAACTGGTGAACGCCGGCCATGCCACCGATAACAGCCCGGTCCTCAACCACAGCATGCCCGGCCAGGCTGGCCAGATTCGACATGATGACGCGATTGCCAACCACACAGTTATGCGCAACATGTGTCAATGCCATCAATAGACAATCATTGCCGATACGGGTTTCTTCGCCTTCTCCAGTTGCCCGATGAACCGTTGCACCCTCACGGATTGTCGTACGATCACCAATAAAGGTATAACTCTTCTCCCCTTTGAATTTGAGATCCTGTGGTTCCTCACCAATAGAAGCCCCTTGGAAAATACGACATTCCCTGCCAATTTCCGTCCAGCCGTGGATAACAACATGCGGGCCAATCTTGGTGCCCTCACCAATTTCCACATTTTCACCGATTACAGAATACGGACCAATTTCCACATTCTCAGCAATCTTTGCCCCTGGGGCAATAACAGCAGTTTCATGTATATTTACGTTTTCACTGATAATCTGATCAGCACTCATCTGCTCCAACTCCTTCAACCTTCCTCTGATGCCTGCCCCCCACAATATATGCAGACTTCCTTGCTCTTTTGCCTCAACATGCAACACCAATACGGCCTTGCTGCACCCGCTGTTAGTTATAATCCGACTAGGGTTTCCTAATTTGGCACAGCAAAAGACCGTAAATAAAAGCATTTATTAAGCTGAGCAAGGACTGACACCGTTTATCTTGTCAACATCAGCGAAAATCAAAGATTTTCGTTCTTTTTCAACGCGAACTTAAAATCTGCCGAAGCAACTAGTTTATCGTCAACATAACCCTCGCAATGCAGTAGACCGAAATCACCGCGCATACGTACCAGTTCCGCCTTCGTGACCAGCTGATCACCTGGAACAACCGGACGCTTGAACTTGACATTGTTCATTCCACCAAACAGTGCAATTTTCCCACGATGTTCCTCCGGATAAAGCATGGCTACACCACCGACCTGTGCCATCGCCTCAAGAATCAGAACCCCCGGCATAATTGGATGTCCGGGAAAATGTCCCAGGAACTGAGGCTCCATCATCGTGATGTTTTTAATCCCCGTAGCCGATTTAAACGGCTCAAGCTCAATAATGCGATCGACCAGCAGCATGGGCGGACGATGTGGCAGAATCTTCATGATATCGTTAATATCTAAAACCATTATAATTCCTTCTTCCTTTTACTATGCACAGCCGATGCAGTTCCTCTGCATCGGGGAGGTTGCTCATCCTAGTGATTTTGCGATAAGCTTTGCAAGCTTTGTATTCAACGCATGTCCTGAAGCCACCGCAATAACCTGCCCTCGAATTTTTCCAGCCAAACGCAAGTCACCAATAACATCCAGAATTTTGTGACGAACCAGTTCATCCTCGAAATGAAGCGGGTTCAGCCAGCCTTCATCATTGTAGACAATAACACTCTCCAGTGTCCCGCCAAGCCCCAGGCCCATTTGTCGCAAAGCCGTGATTTCCTGTTCATAGGCAATGGTACGGGCTGGTGCGATTTCCCGATGATACGTTTCGGCATCAATATCGAAATTCTCATATTGAACCCCGATCAGCTTATGCGGGTTCAGTGAAGTGAAGCTGACCCGAAAGCCATCATACGGCAGGACCATGACAAACCGTTCATTCTTATCATCATCAATGCGATATACCTGATCAATCACAATTTCATGTCGTTCTTTTTCCTGTTCGCGGAAACCTGCTGTCTGCATAAGCTCAAAAAAAGCCAGCGAATTACCTTCCGCAACCGGTGGCTCCTCGGCATCCATCTCTACCAGGCAGTTATCGACTCCCAGGGCATGAAAGGCACTCATCAGATGCTCAATTGTAAACACCCGGCATCCGTTCTCTTCCACCGTCGTCGCCCGTAATGTCGAAGTAACATTTTCGGCTGCCGCATGAATCTGAGGCCGGTCCGGAATATCGGTGCGGACAAATACAATTCCTGTATCCACCGGAGCCGGTTTCAGCACCATATGGACTTCTTGCCCCGAATGCAGGCCAACCCCCGTATAGGCTGTTCCCGCTGCCAATGTAATCTGGTTCTGCAAAACTTCTCCTCCTGCTAATTATAACCCTACTATATTTTACCCAACAATCGCTGCCAATGCAAGCATTGGTCAACACCTACACTATTCTTCCCTGACAGATTTCCAGCGGTCATGCAGCCAGAACCATTCCTCCGGGTACTTGCGCACATGGCTTTCAATCGCCTGTGTCAACAATTGTGTCATCAGCCGAATATCGGCCCGCTTATCTTTCGTCTTTCTCACATAAAACGGTCCATCGACAAAAAGGGTATGCTTCCCCGCAGCATCGCGGTGCATAAACGAGGTAACGATTGGCACCTCCTGAAAACGAGCCATCGAGGCTGCTCCCGGTGTGCAGTTCGTCGACTGGCCAAAAAAATCGAGGATAATGCCATCATGACGATTTGTATCCTGATCCATAAGCAATCCAATGGCCCACCCTTTTCGAAGCATATCAAACATCTCCCGGACGCCTGTCTTATAGGTGATATGCATGCCGATCATCGACCGGTATTCATTAATAAAACGGTCAGCTCCAGACGACTTCTGTTTCATAGCCACACCGACCAGGGGAACACCGGCCATAGCAAAAGCGCCTCCCATAAGCTCCCAGTTCCCACTATGAGCCGTTGCAATGATAGCCCCCTTGCCTCCAGCCATGCATGTTTGAAGCTTTTCCAAGCCTTCGATTCGGACATACTCATGCATATGCCTTCGGATCACCGGAAACCGGAGCACCTCAAACAGCATCGGTCCAAAGCGCACAGTACTAGCCCGGGCAATCCGTTCTACTTCCTGATCATCAACATGTAGACACTTTTTTATCTGTTCCCGAGCCATCTTCTTACGACGGCCCGGAACAATCATCCAGGCAAATTTTCCAATGGCAAATCCAGCAGCCTCACAGATAAAACGTGGCATCAGGCAAGTCAGCCAGCTGATAACTTTTAAAATATGATACGACAGCAATTGCTCTGCCCCCTATTTCTGGAAATCAAAAGCCTTCCACTGGCAGGAAGGCTTTTGATTCACGAATCTACTTTTTTTCGTACTGCGCCAGCTTTTTTTCCATCTGCCTGAGCTTCTTGCTCATCTCTGGCAGATGTTTCATCGCCGCCTGCATTCGCAGCCAGTCCGTATGTGGCTGAACCGGGAAGCCGGCACAGAACACACCTTCCGGCATGTCACCAATAATCCCCGACCGAGCCGCATAGACTGAATTCGCACCAATGTGGATATGGCCAACGGTCCCGACCTGTCCGCCAAACGTGACATTGTTATCTACTATGGTCGAACCAGATATCCCTGTCTGGGCAACAATCAGGCAATTCGGACCGATCTTACAGTTATGACCAATATGCACCAGATTATCGATCTTCGTTCCCTTCCCAATGACCGTAGACCCCATAGCGGCCCGATCAATACCGTCATGAGCACCAATCTCGACATCATCCTCAAGGACAACATTACCAACCTGTGGCACCTTCGTATGAACGCCATCCTTCGTTGTAAAGCCAAAGCCATCCGAGCCAATAACCGCGGAGCTATGAATCACACAGCGTTTACCGACATGACAATGCTCACGAACGGTCGCATTAGAGTAGATGACTGAATCCGCCCCAATTTCCGCATACTGACCAATATAAGTATGCGGATACAATACGACATTGCTCTCAATTACCGCATGATCATCCACCACCGCAAATGGCATGACGACAACATTTTCACCGAGTGACACATCCTTACCAATATGTGCCTTGTCGCTAATACCCTGTGGAAACTCCAATTTTGGTGTAAAGAGATTCAGCAGCTTTGCAAAAGCAGCCCGTGGTTCATCCACATAAAGCGCCGTCTTCGGAAAATCCCCGATTCCTTCAGGCAGCATGACTGCCGCCGCCCTGCAGACCTTGGCTTCATCAATATGAGGATCCACCGCAAAGGTCAGGTCCTGCGGACCAGCACCGTCAAGATTGTCCAACCCATGTATTTCGACAGTGGCATCCCCAACAATCCGCCCACCGACAAATGCTGCAATTTCCTGCAAAGTCTTTTTCATATCAATGCCCCAATCCTTACTGCAGCTGCTTGATTACATCATCCGTTACATCAACGGCTCCCGTAATCGCAATTGGCTGTTCCTTAGAGTTATTAACCACTGCGTCCAGCTTTTTGCTCTTAGCCACAGATCCCAGCGCCACATCCAGCTTCTGGCGGAGCTGCAAAGCATAGGACTGATTCAATCCCTGCAGTTTACGCTGTGCATCCATCTGTGCCTTCTGTGCATCTTCCTGACTCATATTCGGGTTTTCCTTCATTTTTTGCTGCAAGTCCTGTTCAGCATTCGTCTGCTCTTCCTGCAGTTTCTGATTTCCCTCTTCAACCAGAGCTGAAATCTGTGGCGCCTCCTTAGAAACTCGGTCACCATCAATATAGCCAATCTTTGCCTGACCACAGCCACTCATAAGCATCATCGATGCAAAAGCCGCTGCCAGCAGCGCTGTTGATTTCTTTCGTAATTTCATATTATGATTCGCTTCTTTCTATTTCCTTAGATTCTTCTTGCTGTTATCAGCTTTGCGACGGACCGTCTGTCTGACCCGAAAGTGTCTTCATCTCTTGAACGAGTTCATCCGTCACATCAATTGTTTTTACCCCAACCGCGATACTGGCCTTTGCCCGCAGCGGATCGACAGCTTCCAGATTTGGATCGAAACTCGACAAGGTCCGTGGATGGTCGACCAGGATCAGTGTGAAATGATGCAGTATGGCAATCTTAGCAGCCTTCCCGGCTACATCATTGAGAATATGCGCCTCCAAAGCCCCCAACGCCGCCCGTTTATCGGCCAGCTGCTGACGCTTTTCCAAGCGCTGCTGAATATTCCGGGCCGTTTCCATCTGGCGGGAAATCAGCTCGGTATTTCTGGCATCCGCATCCGACTGCTTTTGCACAGCAGCCGCTTCCTGCTGCACACGAGTCTGTGGCAGATTACCTCGCCACTTGGCCAGCTCCGGTCCCACTACAGACTGGACGTGCGCCGCAATATCCTGCTGGCGCTGACGATACAACTCACGCTGACGTTCACCACGCTCCTGTTGCAACTGGCGGCGCTGCTGCTGCCAGGCTGCTTCCTCATCAGCAATAGCCTGCTTGGAATCAAGCGGATTATGCATCGCTGCCTGATTATCCAAACGAATGTTGAGATTCAGAATGGCATTGAGATATTCCTCGTCAATGGCCTTGCTGCGGGTCTGGAACTCAGCCTCGGTCGCAGCCGTATAATCAGCACGGATCTTATTGGCCTTGCGCTCCAACTCGAGCCGGCCGCCAATAACATCATGTGCATTTTTCTGCCAGACGGCATCCTCAAACGGTTTCGGATCCATTGCAGGCGGACTGACCTGAAACAGATCAGACACATCCTGGGTCTCCAACTCAAGTGTGCGGCACTCCTCTTGCAGCTGCTTGAACTGCTGATAATCCGGATGCGCCTCAATAACCTGCTGCCAGTCAATCAGACCAGCATCCGCATCTACACTTGCAGAATTTACCGCAGGCTGTTTTCCCGCCACGAAATAGCGGATCAGCCCAGCACCAGCAGCCAGGAGGCATAGAGCCACTACAGTTCCAATCAGAAGCTCCTTGCGGCGCTTCGGTCCACGGCGGTCAGCCTTCCTCTCCGCCACGGAAACCGGAAGGGCAGACCGCTGATTCTTGTCCTGCTCTGTCACTGCTGTCCTCTCCTGTTAAAAGTAGTACCGAGCGCAACGAATGGCTCGGTACTGTAAGACTTATATAACCGTATCGGAACACTATGCACGCTATATCAGACTTATTTGCTTACCTGTTTTACAACATCCTGCGTGATATCCGTGCCGCCATAGACGACAGCGCCTTTCTCCAGAACAACCGATAAGCCCTTCTGCTCAGCAACCTTCTTAACAGACTCCTCAACACTCTTCGTGATTGGCTCCATCAGTTCCTGATTCTTCTGCTGCAGACGCTGCTGTGTCTGCGTATAATAATCGCGTTTCTCCTGATCATTCATATTAGCCGATTTCGATTCAAACTCTTTCTGAGCATCCTGGACTGCCGTCTGCATTTCTGAGCTGGCTGCCTGAACCTGCGGGTGCTGGCTCATAATCTGATTATAGTCAACCACGCCGACGTTAGAGCTGGCAGCACTAGCCAGCCCCGATCCGGACTGCGTCAGTGCCAAAGCTACCACCGAACCGACAAATACGAGTGCGATCAGCACGCTGATAATCTTAACCTGTTTTTTCTGTAATTTGACCATTTTAATTACTCCTTTTCCCTCTCGGGCTTTATGGTTAATTATTCCTGACATGGTCAGTTACAAAACTGCCATACACGAACACCATTATAACAAACTCTTATTTCTTATTCAAGCAGATTCAGTCAAAATTCATTGTCCAAATCTACTAAAAATCACCAATAATCCGCAGCCAGCTCTGCTCACGATCCATCACATACTCGAGACTCAGGAAGTCATGCATTTTATAACGCAGGCCAGCCTCCCCCAGATGATCAGCAACGCGATACTCATAACGCAGCTGCCATCGTGATGCCAGTTGCTGCCAGCCGCCAAACACAAATCGTTTCTGCCGGACATCATAACGCAACTGCCCATGGAAACGCGAATTCAGCCGTCGATCCAGACCCAGCTGCCAATCCCAATTCATCTGCTGCGGCATAACATCCGACAATAAAAAGAACTCATCCTGCCCACTCAGCATCCTGCCTGCATGAACCCGGAACAGCAGATTATCATCAGCATCATGATGTGTAGTTCCTCTGCGGCCAATATCCTGCCAGCCGGTCAGCCGCAGGCGGTAACGGCTGCTGTTCGATCGGCTCATCAAACGCAGCTGCTCTGCGGCCTGGATATCTACCACAGTCTTCATGTGCAGTGTTCGAAAATCAGACAGGCCATCGAGTTCCTGACGAATATCGTTTTCCAGCTCTGCCTGATGCCGCTGGACAAACGCTACAGGGACCCCCACCAGATCATCAACTTTATTCTGAGCCAGCTCGCGATGCCCTAGCAAAGTAAAATTGGGAATGGTATCCGAACGCATTGATAAATCCACGGTTCGGACGACTGGCAGCTTCGGATAGACCACCAGCATCACACTGGCCTGTTTATCCGGCTGCAGCTCAAAATCAGCCCGGAACTCGGGCAGATGCGCCGCCAAATAATCATTCAGATGATGCTTGAGTACCCCATTGGTCCAATCCGATGCCGCCGTCGGCAGCCCAATCAACGCATCATCAAATACCTGATCAACCCCGGCCAGATCCTGACGCACGAGCCGCTCAATCCGTGGTGGCATGCCTTCAACGGTTGTTTTAACTTTTACCGTTCGAATGACATCTGACCAGGGCAGTAATTGCACCTGCACCAGCGTATGTTCAGCCGGCACGATGGACACCCGCTCGACGGTATAACCGACCAGCACTTTGTCGAATACTTCCCGGATCAGCTGTTCATCTGCCGCACAGGTCCCAGCAACGGCCGACACTTCCCGACCAGATATCAGCTGGTCGGCTATCGTCCCCACACTGCGATTCATGCGATCGCGCACAATCGGTGGCAGACTATGTTCGGCTGTCACCTCAGCATCTACTGACTCGACCCGTACGCCCGCCTCCGCCAGGGCAGCCGGCCCCAGCAGCATCGCTGCCAGTACCAGGCAAAGCAGCGTCTTCATACGGCTGCACACTTCCTTTCCTAAAAAAGGCTGCAATCAGAACGAACCACCAACTGTAAAGTGTACACGCCCGCCATCACTGCCACGGCCATAATCAAGGCGCAATGGTCCAAGTGGCGTAGTCAACGCCAAGCCAATGCCGACACTGCCATGGATATTCTCCGGCGTATAGCCATCAGACCAGGCTGCGCCCCAGTCCGTAAAGAGAGCTCCCTGCACTTTGCTGACAATAGGGAAACGGTATTCCAGCGTAGCCAGTGCCATACGGTCGCCACGGAACTGATCCTCACGATAGCCGCGCAGGCTGCTCTGACCGCCTACTTTATATTGGTTAAACTCCGAAATATGCCCCCAGCCGACACCATACTGGCCGCGCAGTGCGAGGACCTGGGCATGACCGACCTTATGATAGCGCTGATCCTCGATCGTCAGTTTCTGGAAATTGAAATCGCCGCCGGCACCGGCTACCTCGCCAGATAAGCTGACCCGGCCGCCCTGCGTCGGATTATAGATATTGTCGCGGCTATCCGTGACATGCTCGAGCGTGATGCTGCGGGTCGTACCAAAGTTCTTATTGAGCCAGGCTGTATCCGTGCTGCGATCTGTCGGGTTGGAATTACCATCGCTCTCATGCTTGACATACTCATCTTTACGATTGCGCAGCGTAACATAATTCGTTGAATACTCGCTGACCGGACGTCCGAGCGTTACTTCCCCGCCAGCATATTTGCGCATATACGTTTCTTTCAAACTTCCGTTGGTATCATAGTCATCATACTCGTAGGTACGGTTATAGACGCGAACTGTGCCTACCGTTTCCTTGCTGTCAATCCAGGGATGACGATAGGACAACGAGTAACCATGGGCATCCGAATCACTGCCGCTCTTTTCATAGGTCAGACTTACAGCATCACCTGTGCCGCGGAAATTCGTATCGCCAATGCTCACCATGCCGATAATGCCATCTTCCGAGCTGTAACCAGCTCCGATTCCAAAAGAACCCGTACGCTTCTCTTTGACATCAAGTTCCATAACCACGGCATTCGGATTCACACCCGGATTCATTTTGATATTGACATCTTCAAAGAAACCGAGATTATAGACGCGCTGCATACTGCGGCGCGCCTTCTTGGAATTGAACGGCTCACCGGGTTTCTGCCGCATCTCGCGCAAAATGACATGATCCTTGGTCTTGGTATTCCCTTTGACCTTATAGCCCTCAAGGACACCTTCATTAACCTTAAGTTTCAAATTACCAGCTCGGTCTATATCCATATCAGTGACCTTCGCGAGAATATAGCCATCCTTGCGATACTGATCCTGAATTGCCTGCACATTCTGCTGCAGGACACGGCTATTGAGAATTTCGCCTGGTTTGACCGTCATCAGCCCACTGAGCGTCTCGTTTGACTCAACGGTATTGCCTTCAATCTTCACACTGGCAAGAATTGGGTTCTCCAGTACATGATAGGTGATAATGACACCTTCCGGCACTTTCTTAAATGTCGGATATAAGTCATAGAAATAGCCCTCATTGTATATTGCGTCACGATCCTTGGACAGTCCTTTGTAGGTAAACATATCACCAGTACGCATCGAGATTGCCGCTTTGGCCGTTGACTCGGTCAGTGCGGTTGTTCCCTCAAACAGCGTATCAACAATAGTCTGCCCTTCATATTGCCTGCTGCCGTCTTCGAGTGCCTTATCTTCAGGACGATTCTTAGCCCACTCTTGTGTACGCTTATCAACCTTAGCCGCCGCAGCATCTGTCTGCGTTGCATTTGGGCTCGAAGCGGACGTGACTGCACCCGCTGTATTTGTAGCTGATGGCGCCTCCACACTGGCAGCGGCATAAGATATCCCCGGCACTACAGCAAAACTGGCAGCCAGTGCCACAGCATAAGCAAGGAATCGTTCATTTTTTCTCTTCAAAGGTCAAACCTCCTAATTGATTACTTCCGTTATTGCCGCAGGATCTTTCCTGCAGACTGCATTAGTTTCTGTGTCGCGGGAGTTGGTGGAGTCGGTACAGGCGTCACAGCAGGCTGAGCAGCCGAAACATGTGGCAGCACTGCTGATGATTCCGGTACTGTGATCAGCGTCGCCGGCTGTGAAGCCGGCAGCGCTGATGCTGACGCTGATGTTTTAGTATCCGGCTGCGCTTGCTGTACAGAAGGTCCAGTTGCCCGTGGAGGGGAGGATTCTTCTACCGGATTGTGGCTCCCCGCTAAGACCGGCTCATTGGCAGTGACCGGGACATCCGGCCGCTGCCAATGCTGCCAGAACAGCCAGCCGCCAGCAGCAATGAACAATGCCAGAACTGCTGGCACCAGCCGAAGCCACCAGCATCTAAACCATCTTCCACGCGGCGATTCCTGCACCTTTGACAGTTCCGCCCTGGCCAGCATAAGCTTCAAATCGCCCTGAACATCATTTTCATGATCCAGCAGGTGTTCCGCCTGTCCAAGCCAGTCCCGGGCTGCCCGAATATGATTTTTTTGCGTTTTACGCCGGTCTGCCACAGCGATCCCCCCTGTCTTCTAATCCCAATCGTCATGAAACTATATTCCAGAATGACTATCTGTTTCTTACCTGCCATATTACGCGATTATAGAGAATTAACAGCGATTATTTTTGTTTCACTGCTATTTTCATGTTCATATCACTATTTTACTCTTATTATCACCAATGCTGTATAAACCGCGATAGCATTCCCCGTACCCGGCGGATGCCGCTTTTCTGCAGCCGATAGATATGGGAAGTGCTGAGTTGCAAGCCATCCGCTACATCAGTTGCCGTCTCGCTTTGTATATAGATACTTTCAAGAACTGCTTTTTCTTTAAGCGGCAGCCTGTCCATCGCCTGTCGTACGCGGGTCATCAGCTCATGGTCCTCAGCCTGCTCAGCCACGGATGGTGCTGTATCGATCAAGTTTTCCTTTAACGTCATACCGCCAGCAATGACTGCAGCATCCATACAAGCAACATCGACCACGCCTTCCTTCCTCAGAAAGTTCAGCATCCGTCCGCGAATGCGATGTACAGAAAACAAGCTGAATGCCACCCCTCGGCCCGGATCATAATGCTCTACAGCTTCAATCAGACCGATAGTTCCTTCCTGCACAATATCCATGATATTCTGCAGCCCCCGATAAGGCAGCGCCTGTTTGAACACCAGCGGCTGATAAGACTCGATAAGTATCCGTCTGGCCTCTTCATCCCCGGTCTGTTTATATGCCTGCCATAGCCGTTGCTCCTGTTCCGGCTCCAATAGTTTTACCCGGCTGAGCTCAGCTACATATTGCTCAAAACGCATTCTGCCCTCCTTCTTAACTAGAATGCCGTCCTAGCTTCCAGCCCGACAATATAAGCGCCGCCTTCACGTTCAAGCGTAAGGCCAAACTTATCACTCATATCATATTGGACGCCATAACGATTGATATTAGTTCCGCCAAGGCCACGCGTATACTTCAACATAGCCTTGCTCGATATATATTTTCCCATTTCAACATTAAAATCGTATTTGTTTGTATCCGTTTCCGCCGTATGCATGTCAAACGCCGAACCATTGCCACGAGAAAGTGTGAACTGATCCATATACAAAACATTACGCATAACACCCTCAATTTCTGACAAGAAGCTCATCTGCAGCCCGACAGACAATAAATCGCCGGCATCCATATTCGTCTGGCCATTCTTATAGGCATTCCGAAGCGTCAACAGCTGGATAATCTGAGTCTGGCTCATCTCCGGACTCGAGGTAAGCTGTAAGTCCATATCCCCCCCGAGCGGCCCCTTGGCTGACAAAAACACCTTTGCCTGCGTCAATCGCGTATCAGCCAAAAAATCAATACTCGGCAGGAACGATCCCACCTGATTAAAGGACGCCACGCCCTCACGAATATTAAACACCGTCTTCAAATAATTGATCGTACCGCCACGCTTCACCTGCAGGCTGCCACTCATCTTGGGATGACTGGTAACACCGCCCGCATGAAATTGCCCGGTAAGATAAAGATCATACAAATAGGCACTATAGAAGTGAACACGATCCCCGACATTCACCTGAACATCAAAGACAGCATCTGGCATATTACCATCGCTGTCAGGAACCGTCGGCACCGACACCAGGCAATCCTGAAAATCAATTTGCCCGGAGATCTTTGGCCAGTGGTGCCCGTAAAAATCCTCATCTTTTAAATACAGTTGTCCGTTCAACGGACCACGGAAAAACTTACTTTGAATATCCAGCTGCTTACAGATCAGATTAAAGTCATAATGCGCTGGCGTCAAACCATCAAGTTCGACTGAACCGTCCATACTATAAGTACCATTGCCCATTTTACCAGAAAATTCTTTTACTGTCACTTTATTCCCGGAAAAATCGACCTGTGCTTTCATATCGGTGACCGGCTTTTCCAGCTCTTTTATTTTCATCGCCCCTGACGGTATCATAATTTGACCTTCCACCAAAGGATGTGCGAGCGTTCCATGTACCTTCAGACTGCCATTAGTTGCCCCAATTGCCCAGTCGATCTGCCTTGACAGGGTCGGAAGCAGCGACAAATCGGCCTGGTCCAGACCTACTGTCAGCTGAATCTGCTCCTGATCATCAAGCCATTCATCCGAACGTGCCGTGATTGCCCGCCAGGGGATAACGCCTTTAGCATTCGCTGAACAGTTTTTTTCACCGACCTGTTTCCTGACATCCAGCTTCTCTATATTAACCAGACCATTTTTCAAATGAAATACGCCTTCCATCGTATCAAAAGTCGAGCCCTGAACACCGCCATTGCAGGCATTCAACATCACATCCGCCGAGGGGTTATTCGTATACCCGCCCAAATCAGCACTTATGTCCGCCTTACCGGTTACATCAGCAGCAACACCGGCCATTTTTGTGAACATGCCCGCCGCTATACCATTAGCTGTGAGCTTCATCTGAATCGGTCCATCCAACGCAGCACTCCCCGTTGCCTGAAATTGTCCGTTCAAGCCCTGTGAACCGCTCAATTTCTTGATATAGATCACCTTGTTCAGCAGCCGTAAATCTAATGCTATATTGTGAACATCATAGCCGCCAATCGTACCTTTCTTCATTTCACCAGTGATCGCCGCCTCCGGATTATCGGCCGTACCTCCCAGTTCAATACCACTGGACAGCCGCCCCTGGATCAGATCATTCTTCTGGTTCAGCAAAGCAGCTATCGCGTTGATATCGGCATTCTGTACCACGACGTTCCCAGAGAGGCCTCTTGTATCCGTATTAACGGCCAGGACCAGATCATAACTGCCCTGATTCTGCTGAAAACCAAACTGATCTACATCCAGCCTGTTCCTGCTATACTTAACCTTGCCATGGAGATTAGTTATCGTCTGTCCATTCATCACGATCTGCGGCGCATCCAGGATACCATAAAATTCTGGATCTGAAATTGTCCCGGTAATCTTGCCGTTGAACGTCCCATGCCCACTGACCTCATAGGGAAGCTTATGTTCGATTCGTTTAAGGTTAATATCCTTAGCTGCCGTCACCAGATTCAGATGCCACTGACGATCAATGGTGCCATTAAGCACCATATCGATCATTGGCGAATAAGCATGAAAATCCTGTAACCGCAATAACCCGTTTTTAAGAAAATAGTCACCATCCATACCAGAAAGCAGCACACCATGATAGCTCCCCTGATAAAAGTGAATATATCCCGTTGCTGACGGATTATCGAGTGTCCCCGTCACCTTGATGACATTATCCACATTACCGGTAATCGGCTGATCCGGTGCCAGCAGCGCAGCAATATCCTCCATCCTTGCCCCCATAGTATCGAGCTGCAAGTTGACCTTTTTCTCACCCGTAAAGCCCACGGCCCCAACGGCCCGCCAGGTCTCCTTGCCATTTTTTTCCATCAGAAAACTGTCGATACCAATACCATCCAGACTGCCGCTGGCCGTAAGGTTCAGACTGTCGAATGGCTGCTTAAAAATTGTCCCCTTCTGCCCCAGGAATTGTATCGCAACCTGTGGATTTGATGCATCACCACGGACTGTTCCCTTGAAATCAGACAAGCCTGTCATATCAATCCGTGCATCCAGATGCTGCAACAGGGACAAATCAACATGAGCTCCATAATAGGCGATATCCATCTTTGGCAGCGTCGACGCATCCTGAATCGACCCTTCTATTCCCAGCCTGCTATCATTGGGGAGATTCGCACTCAGATAATCAATGGTAATATCATCACCAGCAGCATAAAATGAAGCCGTCAGTGACTCAATAGGCAAAGTGCGATACGAACCTCGATTCAAGGCCGCATCACCACAGATCTGCAGATCATGCCAATCAGACCCTTTGCCGGTAACACCAACATCCGCCGTCACCTGGCCATTGACCGCTTTAAGTACCGGTACATATTCAGCCATCTGGTCCAGCTCGATCCCATCGGCTTTGATATGGGCTGTGTATTCCATGTTTTCTGCCGATGCAGCCGCTTCTCCGCTGATTGTCCCGCCTAGCAGGGCAGCGCGCAAATCCTTCAGGAACACATGCTGGTCCTGATAACGCAGCTTGGCCGATGCGTTCTGGAACGGAATATTCATCACAGATCCTGCTGTCACCTTCACATCTGCATCAACCTTTGGATTTGTCAGTGGGCCCTTAACAGTTGCTGTAAAAGAAGCTGCTCCCTGTCCAGGAAAATTCTTCAGCACTGCTGAGGGATCGAATGAAGCTGATGATGCCTCCAGATCCAGATATGGTGTGCCCGTATTCAGGCGGATTTTACCATGAACATTCGCCTTTTGCCCGGCAGCTTCCGCATCAGCAAAAATCAATGCCTCTGCATTCGTAAAAGCAGTATGCCCTTTGATATCGGTAATATCGGTATCCAGCACCGTTGCTGCACCGTCAGAAAAGTCTGCTTCGCCACTAAATGATACCTGACCGCCATTACGGTACAAATTAAGGCTGGCGTTCTCTATCCTCCCCGCCCGAATCGTCACATTATCCGGAAGCAGTCCATCGGGGATCAGCGGCAGATAATCCAGCAGATTAATAGAATCCACTTTGGCATTCACAATCTGGCGGTCACTGGCAAGCGTACCACTTGCCTGCAGGACAGCACCCTGATTTTTAGCAGCAGCTTCAAACTTCGTAACTGGATAATCCGAACAATCAACAAAACCAGCAACATCCGTCAGCGTCAGCTCTTTCCCCTGCGCCTGTCCCGCCACAACAGCCTGCTCAACACGGATCTTGCCGTGAAATTTCTGATCGCTGCTGTTTGTCGACACGAGATCCTGAATATTCCAACTGCCGTCCGGCCGCTGTTTTACGGTAGCAGCAACATTCGATAGCACGACCTCTTTCACCGTATCGGCCGGCGCTGAAAGCACAGAAAACAGGCGGTAGGTTACCCGGGCTTTTTCAACCCGGGCAATCAGTTCCGCCTGTTTATCATAGATCGCCAGATTATGAATTTCGAGATCATGCAGAGACCTTACCTGAATATCGCCTATATCCACTCGTACGCCCAGTGCCTCAGACGCCATGGAGCCCGCAGTCTGTCCTGCCAGCTCCATAAATGTATGCGTCTGCACATAATATCCAAGGCCGCCAAGGCCCAGGACAATCATCATCAGGACGACCGCCAGTATTTTGAATATTCTCTGCTTCATTAATGTTCCCCTTAGAAGCCCACTCCCTGGCTATTATTTCCTGTCCTTATTTCGCCATTTCAGCGGCCACGGTTTTGGTGTCCGCCGCAACCGGAGCAACAGTGGCCGTACCTGCCGCTGTTACAACCGGCTCAGTCGCTGTCGCTCTAGCCGCCTTCTGCATTTTTGCTGCTTTACGGGCAATACGGTCAGCGTCTCTATCCTTTACGGCCTGCATCTTTGACACAGCCTTAGCCTCTTTGGTCGGCTCCAGCAGCGCATTATCATGCAGCAGTGCATCCTTACGAACAGTATTCAACGAATTACCTGCCTGCTGAGATTCCCGATATTTCACAACATCGATATCAATGGGACTCCCCATCGCCTTATCGAGCGAGGCCTTGCTGGTATTGTAGTTATAAAGTGCCGTCGAATAATTCGTCCGGGCTTCTGTCAGTTTTTCCTCGGCATCCATGACATCCAGATTCGTGCCAACGCCGGCACTATAACGGACCTGTGCAATCTTATAGTCTTCTTCTGCCCGATTAACAGCGGTCTGCGTTGTCTGGATATTCTTCTCAGCTGCCTGCAGATTCAAAAAGGCCGTACGGACCTCCAGTTGAATTGTCTCATCTTTCGACGCCGATGCTTCCTGAGCCTTGAGCAGTGATGCCTCTGCCGAATGCACAGCAGCAGCCGTCACGCCATTATCAAAAACATTCCAGGATGCCGATACCCCGGCGATTGTGGAATCACTGTTTGTATGATTCGTCTCAAACGGTTTTTCACCACCAATTTCCCGGGTAATCGCAGCATTCACAGTTGGATGCTGACCTGCTCTAGCGCTATTGATACCTGCTTCAGCTTCTTTGATTGCATAATAGGCTGCGGCTCCATCAGCCCGATTTGCCAGGGCATACTTCGTGCAGTCCGTCAGCGCCAGATCATATTTCGTATATTTCAACTGATCGCGGATATCGAGAACGGTATCCGTTGGCATACCGATAACATTATTGAGCGTCGAAACTGCAATATCATAGTTGTTCTGAGCTGAGACCAGGGACTGCTGTGCATTAGCCAGCTGGACCTGAGAGGCCAACACATCCGACTTGGCAACCGTGCCGACACGGAACTGTGCATTGACATTATCCAGATGTTCCTGCAGTGTATTGACCGCATCCTGCTGCACATCAATCAGATTGCGGCACTGCAGGATCTGATAGTAGTCTGCTGTCGCCTGATAGCGGATTGTCTGCTTCGTATCCTCAAGTGTCACATCGGCAACATTAATGGCATAACCAGCCTTATCGATTGCAGCGCGCAATGAACCATTATACAACGGCATTCCCAGTGTGAACGTATTCGTGAATGCAGAATTGTAGGCCGGATTTCCTGCAGCCTGCGCCGCCTCATAAGCCTTGCCGTCCAGTCGATTACCAGCAGCACTCCAGCTAAAAGTTGGTCCCATCTGCCGACGATAATTCGACAGATTCCACTTTGCCGCATCAACATCCCCAAGTGCTGACTTGATATTCCGATTGTTCTCCAAGGCCATCTCCACACTGTCCTTGAGATCGATCTGAACCGTATCAGCAGCCATAGCTGTACCAGAAATCGTCATCATCATCAGTCCACTGACTACCATAGCCGTCAATTTGTTATAAAAGCGATTATTTCTTTTCAAGATTGTATCCTCCCTTGAATCATTCATACCTTATCTATTTCAGTCAGCTGCCAAAACAGCTGACGTCGACTATCCACCTTAAAAACTCTGACGCAAGCCTACATATGCGGTCCGACGGTCTTTATCTGTGACATCATTCCACTGTCCCATAAGCCATGTGCCACTACTTCCCAGCCGATACTGAGCCCTCAGACGCACTGCCGGATCATTCAGATCATAGGCATCGGCCGAGAATTTGAATTTTTCACCCGCATAGGCATCAACACCAATACCAGGCTCGCCATAGATAACCCCTGCCCGGGCACCAAGATTGCCAAATCGGGTGCCTGCCTGAAAATTTCCCCGGTCAGCATTGCCGATATCATCAACCCCAAAGTTCAAAAAGCCGCCTTTATCTTCGCCAATGTTGACGTTGAAATTTGTACTCCAGTCTTTTTTCATGCCACTATACAACAGATCAGCATCTGATGTCACCTTTATGTTGTTAAGACGCTCTTTAAGCTTTCCTGCTTTATCAGTCAACTGCCGGGTATTATGAATAATCGCTTTCGTATCATCAATGATTTTATCGTCCCCAGCCACTTTGGCAACCCCCTCGCTGATCACGCGGATCTTCTCGCTGGTCTGTGCAATGTTGTCCAGTGTCAGCCGCAGATTCTCGGCTGTTTTCGGATCTGCACCGACCGTAGCAAGATTTGTCATCATTGCTTCGACAACATTCGCGGTCCGATTCAGACTTGCCACCATTGTATTGAGATTCGATAATAGTTGATTGACGTTGCCCTGATTGGCATTAGCCATCGACTCAAAAGCTGCCATCATCCCATTAATATGGGCTGTAGCATCGCGCATGTTCATAGCCATCTGCACCACCGAAGTCTGGAAATCAGGGCTGCCAACAATATTGTTCATACCTGCCAGCAAATCCTGTGCCTGGCTGATGACTTTCCCGGCTCCGGCCATGAGATCCTGCATCCCGGCCTCATCCTGTCCGATCAGATAATCGCCATCTTCCACCCAGCCTTTCGAACTGTCAGCCGGCAAAATATTGACAAACTTATCGCCCATAACGCCGACTGAGCCGATAACCACCTGTGAGCCTTTAGGAATTTTCGCGTCCTTATTGATCTCTAAAGTCACCGTGACGCCACGACCATCATTCTGCACGGTCCTGACCTTACCGACCGGCACCCCGGACAGCCGGACCACCGACTGAGGCTCTACACCGATAACCTGCTTAAACCCGGCATAAATCGTATACCCCTTAGCTCCGCCAAGCTTAATCCCGCTCAGCATCACGAGCACACCAGCGAGGAGCAACAATCCCGCCAGCGTAAAGGCTCCTACCTTCGCTTCTGTCGTCATATCCGCTGCTCCTCCTTTACTGTGCGCAGGCTATGGAAAAAAGCCTGCACCCGTTCATCCTTGATCTGCTTGAAATTCTCCACGGTATCCACGGCAATAAGGCTGCCCTCATAAATCATCGCAATACGATCAGCAATCCGGCAGGCACTGGCCATATCATGCGTAACCACCACCGAAGTGACCTGCAAGGTCTTCTGTGTATGGATAATAAGTTCGTCGATCTTCCCGGTCATAATGGGGTCCAGGCCTGAGCTCGGCTCATCATAAAAGATAATTTTAGGCTCAAACGCAATTGCCCGGGCGAGACTCACTCGTTTCTTCATTCCGCCAGAAAGTTCCCCCGGCATCAGACCGGATACATCATCCAGCCCCACCAGATGCAATTTGTCCTGCACAATCTGCGCGATATCCGGCTCACTGAGTGAGGTGTGTTCTCTGAGGCCAAAGGCCACATTATCACCTACCGTCATCGAATCGAACAGTGCCGAATACTGAAATACCATTCCCATATGCAAGCGGACCTTGTCCAATTCTTTCTCACTAATTTGCGAAATCTCCGTATCATCCACCCAGATCTGCCCTGCAGTCGGCCGGATCAGTCCAATCAGCAGCCGCAGCAATGTGCTTTTTCCTGACCCCGAACCGCCAATGATCGCAATTGTCTCCCCATCTTTTATTGTTAGATTGATATGGTGCAGTATCTCTTTGCTGCCAAAGGATTTGCACACATCTACAAGTCGAATCATGCTGCCTCACAAGCTGTCCATAGAATACCTGACTTAATACAGAATAAACGTCAGGACTGCGTTCAATATAAATATGACGATAATCGATGAAACAACGGTCTTCGTCGTCGCCTTGCCAACCCCCTCGGCACCATCCGGACTGTGCAGGCCATAGTAACAGCCGAGCACAGCAATGACATTGCCAAAGAAAATCGCCTTGATAACACCACCAGTCAGGTCGAATACATCGACAAACGTATGGATGGAATTCATATATGTATACGAGCTGATACCCGAATAGTATACTGCAATCACCCAGCCGCCGACCACACCGATCACATCACCAAATACGGTCAGGATCGGCACAACAAACATACAAGCCAGCATACGCGGCACAATCAGGTAATTGACCGGATTGACAGACATAACCCGTAAAGCATCGATCTGCTCCGTTACCTTCATTGTCGATACCTCGGCGGTAATTGCCGCCCCCACGCGGCCAGCGCAAACCACCCCAACCAGTACCGGTCCCAATTCACGGCCGATTGCGATTGAAATAATTCCGCCAACGGTCCCCTGAGCGCCAAACTTGATCAGAATATCCGCCGTTTGCAGAGTAAAAACAACACCTGTAAATAATAACGTAAGACTCACGATCAGCAGGGAGTCCACCCCCAGATGAGACATTTGGGCCAGGATATGCTTAGGCCGTGGCCGACGCCCCAGTTCACGCATCGTATCCCGATACAACAGGACAATCATGCCAAACTCTTCAAAGCGGCGCAATACAAGTGTACCGATGAATTCCAGTGTCCGGACCAGCATGCTATTCCCCTTTCATCAATACAAATCTTACCTCTCGATTGTAGCAGTAAATAGGCAATTAGTAAAGATAAGTGTACTATTTTTTATAACAAACTTAACATACAAATATGTACGTATACACGCACACACCCTTAGATAAATAAACCAAACCCGATTTGATATCTTGCAGTGTGCCCTGCTTCAGACATATTTCATTGCTTCACCACGAGCCAGTTCATCACATCGCTCATTGTGCTCAACACCAACATGCCCCTTGACCCAGTGGAACCGCACGGTTCTCGACGAGAACAACTCATCCAGCTGCCGCCAAAGATCCTGGTTCTTCACCTCGCTGCCAGCGGCTGTCTTCCAGCCCTTCCGTTTCCAGCCAGCCAGCCATTGCTTCGTGAACGCATTCTTCAAATACTGGCTGTCGGTATAAAGATCCACCACCGCTGCGGCGGGGACATAGTCAAGCGCAGCAATAGCAGCTGAAAGTTCCATCCGATTATTCGTTGTCGATGGAGTTCCCGCATGAAGCTCAGTCTTCGTTCCCTTTCGCTGGTCCATGATTACGGCAGCCCAGCCACCAGGACCATCCGGATTACGAAGACAGGAACCATCCGTATAGATCACATAATCGGGTGGCACTGCCTCAGCAGCCCGATCCGGGTCCGGCTTATCAACAGCTGATTTTCTTACGGTATGTATCTTCGGTGGTGCAGCAAAAAGTTCTGTCTGCCCATCGCTGCCCTGCAGCCATACCATTGCCGCAGCCGCATCCGTGAAGCCCTTGTAGCGGGCACCAGCATAGCCTTTCACCTGTGCTTCACAGGCTGACCAAGTGTTGAACAGCCCGGTCTGCCGGCCCTGCCTCACAGCATAGATTTTTCTCATTGTCCCCTCTTTCACGCATCACAAAAAAGATGCATTTAACATAGGCGAGCCATGAATTTCACATCATGCCCCGCCTAATTCTCACATCAGTGATCCATTGCACCCGCATCAGATCACTCCATCGAGTTCCTCCCCGCCTGGGGCTGCATCAAAAGTTCAACCTGATACGCAGACCCGAACGAGGCTGCTGCGTTATTTTCCCCCCTGCCAACGGTCAAACAACTGATGCTCAACCCCCAGCATATCACAAATCTTCCCCACCAGCATATCGACAATATCTGCCAGGGTCTGGGGCCGATGATAGAAGCCAGGACAAGCCGGCATAATCCGTACACCTGCCCGAGCCAACCGCAACATATTTTCCAGATGGATAGCATGCATCGGAGTCTCCCGGGGAACCAGGATCAACGGCCGCCCTTCTTTCAGCGCAACATCTGCCGCCCGCGTCAACAAATTATCCGAGATGCCCTGAGCGATACTCCCGACCGTTTTCATCGAACAGGGAACCACTGCCATGGCATCCATCCGAAATGAACCACTGGCAATTGCCGCCCCAATATTTTCCACGTCATAGAGCACATCCACCCGCTGCCGCAGTTCCTCCTGGCTTACACCGCACTCATACTCGAGCACCTGCCAGCCACTATGTGTGACAACTGCATGTACCTCATGGCCGGCAGCGCGAAGCACCTCAATCAGCCGCAGACCATAGATACTGCCACTGGCACCCGTAATCCCTACTACAATCTTCATTATATCCACCTCGCAATATCTCTCTGGTCTGGCCGCAGCGGCCGATCAGATCCGGCAAAAAAAGCCCCCCTGTCGGGGAGGCTTTTCCTTCTATTTACTCCGGCTGACGGATTACTTCGACACCGCCCATATACGGAACCAGCGCCTTCGGAACAATGACCGAGCCATCCTCCTGCTGATAATTTTCGAGAATAGCCGCTACGGTACGGCCAACAGCCAGCCCCGAACCATTCAACGTATTAATGAACTCCGGTTTAGACTTGGTATCACGGCGGAATTTGATATTGGCGCGGCGTGCCTGATAGTCGAGGCAGTTCGAGCAGGACGATATCTCACGATACTTATGCTGACTCGGGAACCATACCTCAATATCATAGGTCTTCGCCGACGTGAAGCTCATATCCCCAGTGCAAAGCTGTACGACATGATACGGCAATTCCAGGATGCGCAGAACATCTTCGGCAGCATCCACCATGCTCTCAAGCTCGTCCCAGCTGGTCTCTGGCTTGACAAACTTGATCAGCTCGACCTTGTTGAACTGATGCTGACGGATCAGTCCACGCGTATCGCGGCCGGCGCTTCCAGCTTCGGCACGGAAGCAGGCCGTATATGCACTGTAGTACTCCGGCAGCTTATCACCGTCAAGGATCTCATCGCGATGATAGTTCGTTGTAGGCACCTCAGCCGTCGGTACCAGATAATAATCCATACCTTCGAGCTTGAACATATCCTCGGCAAACTTTGGCAGCTGGCCTGTACCGATCATACTGTCCTTATTCGCGATATATGGTGCCAGCATCTCCGTATAGCCATGCTTATTGGCATGGAGATCCATCATGAAATTAATGCAGGCCCGCTCAAGACGCGCGCCCAAGCCCTTGTAGAAAGTAAACCGGGCCCCGGTCACCTTGGCAGCACGGTCTGCATCGAGGATATCCAAATCTGCACCGATGTCCCAGTGCGCTTTTGGTTCGTATGCAAATTCCTTTGGTGTTCCCCATTTGCGGACTTCCGGATTTTCCGTATCGTCCTTGCCAATGGGAACATCCGCCTTCGGCATGTTTGGAATATGAAGCAGGATATCACGGAGCTTTTCTTCAACGTTCTTCAGCTCATCATCAAGCGCCGAGATCTTCTGCCCGACCTCGCGCATTTCCTTGATGCGCTCATCCGCATTCTCTTTGTTTTTCTTCATCATGCTGATTTCCTTAGAAACCGCGTTACGCTCACTCTTGAGCGTCTCCGTTTCCTGCAACAGATCACGGCGCTTTTTTTCCAGCTCCGCAAAATCATCCAGGTTCAGCGAATTATGACGGTTTTCCAGCATCTGACGAACCTCATCGAGATGTTCGCGGACAAATTTGATATCTAACACAATCTTCACTCTCCATATCTCAGTATATCTTCCATCACCCTATGGCAGATATACAGTTATAATTCCGTCAACTTTACATCTTTATATTATATATAGACAGGAAATCCCTGTCAAACACAAACCATGATTCAGACCCGGACCTCAAAATGTCCTTCCTCATCTTTTTTAGGCATGGGCTTAGGTAGAGTCTTGGGTAGCTCCGCCGGCAGCATCGTCGTCAGTTGGTCACGGTATTGCCTGGCAGCCTGCTTTGGAACTGCCGCCTTAGGCGGCTCTGGCAGTTGAGGGAGTTTCCCGGCTTCGCGCAGCCTTGCCTTGGCCGCCGCTCGGGCTTCCCGTATCTCATCCGCCTCCTCCTCAGCAAGTTGCTGCAATACTTCATCCGGCGTCAGGCCGCGCAGGTTCTGCGCATCATAACGAGAATCATCTTCCTCTGCGTGAATATCCTGAAACGATAATTTCGCCCCACCTTTATTCCGCTTCATCATCGTCCGAAAAATTACATAAGCCAGTACAAATATCACGACCAGCGACGTCCCCCAATAAACGGCGCCATGAGCGACAGATGCAGACTGCGGCGCTGGTGCCCCCGATGACTGCTGCTGTTTCTGATCACCATCCGCCTGCATAGCTGCCGCTGCCTGCGGATCCGTCTGAACTGTCGTTTTAGCCTCGTCTGCGCTATTAGGGGGCTGCTTCTGCTGAGCCGGCTGCTGGGGCTGTTCCTTCGTCGTCTTGGACAGTGCCCCATCCCCCCTGGCCACCGCCTGACGAGCCTGTGCCTCCTGCCGATCGGCATCGGACTGATGCCCGCTCTGAGGTACGGTCGACTCCGTCACACTGCCGCCACCGCCTAATGTGACAGTTGGAACAGCAGGTGGTGTTGGGGGAACCGGCGGTGTTGGTACCGTTACTGCCATAGCCATGCTCCTTTCCATAAAAGCATCCGCTGCAAACTACCCCTATTATAACGCAAATATGCCCGGGCTGCATTACCGGGCATAAAATACCAAAAAGAACCAGGGAACCATCCGTTTGCCTGTATACATTTTTCCGCGAAACGATTATAATAAATAGCATTGCAGGCGTGCACCTGCCATGCCGCTATGAAGAAATAACGAAATGTGAGGTTTTTGCTATGATTACACCGGAACTCATCGCCCGTATCAATGAACTGTCGCGCAAGAAACGCTCCGTCGGGCTCTCAGATGATGAAACACAAGAACAGCAGCGTCTGCGCCGCGAATACCTGGACAGCATCCGTGCACAGGTCACCGACATGCTCGATAACATTGAAATCGTTGATTCTCCCTCGTCCAATCCTAAGGTCACCCGGATCAATGAGGTCTCTTTCTCGCTAAAACGCCAGATTCATTGAGTCACCGCAACAGCTATTTCGCGCTGGATTTTGTATTTTATATACGCGAAAAGGGACTGCCAGCCTTTAAGGCAACAATCCCTTTTCAAAGCAGGGGTCCAAAATGCCGTTCACTTTATATGCCTAAAACCTGCGACTAGCAGGTGGGTGCCCTAAGTCTGGCTTCAGTCTCCGCCGAAGCGGACATCCCCCAGAATCAAATCGGGCTCCCTAAAAAAAATGTAGGTTAGACATAATAAAAGCCCGCGCACATCCCAGGCTTGTCCTTCTTTGTATGTATAATAGCACAAAAAAACCACCCGTGCAAGACTTGACAATAAACGATAGTTAGCAGGTGCCGAAAAGCAGCATCCCTGATTCGACCTTGAACTTTCCCTATCGAATCGCTTATAATGAAGCAGTACGCTTTATCAAAAAAGGAGTTTTCAGTTATGGCAAATACATTCAGTGTAGCAATCAGCTACAAAAACGCGCTGGGCTGGATCGATTATGATGCCGACGCCAGGAAAGCGATCATCAACCTTGATCAGCCCGAAGGCAAAAAGCTCGTTGAGGATTACCTCGCAGCATCTCATGAAATCAACGTTCCCCATGAGACACTCATGGATTTCACGGAAATGACCGTTGATCCCCTGGCGGATATCAAGAGCTTTCAAACCTCACTGACTCGTCTTTGGAATGCAACTCAGGTCCATGTTGACTGGAGCCGCCCCATCGACTACGTCAAAGCCCATCCCCACTACTGATAGAAAAAAGCAGGCTGGTAACCATACCACCTGCTTTTTTCATATTTGCCTTTAACGTTCGAACAATTCCTTGATCTCATCCTCGGAAAGCTTCGTCAGGAAATTCTCGCCCGGTTGAATCATCCGGTCAATCAAGGATTTTTTCTTTTCCTGCAGCTTATATATCTTCTCCTCCACCGTATTCTTCGTGATGAATTTAAGAACCTGAACATTGTTTTTCTGTCCCAGCCGGTAGGCACGATCAGTCGCCTGATCCTCAACTGCCGGATTCCACCAGGGATCGAAATGAACAACCATATCTGCCCCTGTAAGATTCAGCCCGGTGCCGCCAGCTTTGAGTGATATCAGGAAAACCGGCATCGAGCCCTCATTGAATGCCTTGACCAAATGTATACGCTCCAATGGCGGTGTTGATCCATCAAGATAAAAATAACAAATACCAAGTGCCTTAAGGCGCTCGCTGATATGACCGAGCATCGTTGTAAACTGTGAAAATATCAGAATACGATGGCCACCCCCGACCGCTTCACTGACGACCTCCTCCAGCATATCCAGCTTGCCAGATCCACCATCATACCCCTCAAGGAACATTGCCGGATCACAGGCAATCTGCCGCAGTCGTGTCAGAATGGCCAGAATCTTGATCCGGCTCTCCCCAAAACCATTGGCCTGAAGTTCGGCTGCAAATGCACGCTGACTCTTGATAAACCAGCCCTGATAGATCTTCTCCTGTTTTGGCGTCATCTCATTGACCATCTTGCGCTCGACCTTATCCGGCAGTTCAGTAAGCACATCCTTCTTCATCCGGCGCAGGATAAAAGGCATGACGTGACGCTTAAGATCCGTCATTGCCCGCACGTCCTGTTCCCGGACAATCGGGGTCTCAAACCGCGCCTTAAACTTCTTCTGGTTCAGCAGGTAGCCCGGCATCAGAAAATCGAAAATAGACCACAACTCGGTCAGTGTATTCTCGATAGGCGTGCCTGTCAGCGCAAAATAGCCAGCTGTCTTGATTTTCTTCACAGCACGGGCATTCTGTGTTGTCGGATTCTTAATATGCTGCGCCTCATCAAGAAAACAGTACCGAAACCGCCGCTTCTCATACAAATTAATATCCCTTTTAAGCATATTGTAGGTCGTAATGAGCACATCGAAACTCGCGTCTGCTCCACTGAGGATCTTTTCACGCTCTGCCCTGCTGCCAGCCACGACTGCTGCCTTCAGCTCAGGTGCAAACCGCTCGATCTCATCCAGCCAGTTATACATAAGCGAAGTCGGCGCCACAACCAGCGATGGCGGCTGGCTGTAATCCTGCTTGGACAGCAGAAAGGCAATCACCTGCAGTGTCTTGCCCAGTCCCATATCATCGGCGAGAATCCCCCCCAGATGGTACGTTGACAATGTCGTCAGCCAGTTGAACCCCGTCACCTGATAGTCACGCAGGATACCTTTTAGACTCGCGGGAACCTCGGCCTCCACATCTTCCGGATGACGGATATCCCGCACAATCGCCCGGAACTCTTTGCTGCGCTCAAGCCGCAGACTTTCATCCGCGCGCACCAGTTCATCCAGATACATCGCGTTGGACAGCGGCAGTTCCACCTTACCACCATCAACTGCATTTGCCCGGGTAATATCTGCATTATCTACGAAATCAGCCAGTGCCTGCATTTGCTGCTCGCCGAGCGTCACAAAGGTCTTATCCTTCAACCGATGATAACGCCGCTTCTGCCGATAAGAATCAAGGATATTCATCAGCTCATTAAAGTCCAGATCCTTCATATTGAAGGTGACCTCCAGCAGATCCATATCGTTGACACTTACCCCTGCCGTGACCTTTGGCATCGGCCGCACTGGCCGTTTGACAAAGCTGTCCTCATAGAATACATCTACCCATTCAGGCAAAGACGGTAATTCCTCTGTGAGAAAATCATAGCTCTTTTCCTCATCTTTCTGTACCAGCTGGTCACGTTCCGTCCGAAAACCATAGTTTTCAAACCGGGTCATCAGCTCCTGTTCCCCGTTGAGATCTCGTACTAAGCCCCGGCCATCGCGTAACGGCGGCTCCTGCTCCACCAGTGGATTAAAACGCGCATCGCCATAGGCCAGCACCGGCTTCACGGCAATCCCATCACCGGCATAATCTACGTAGAGTTCCGCGGTAAGCGGCTGCAGGCGGTACTGTTCAAGAAACTTGGAATCGACTTCAACCTCGGCTGCCTTTTCCAGTCGAGGCAGCACCTCTGCAAAAAAACGTCCCATCTCCGACCGCGCAATGTCGATATGCGAGGTCGTACGAAACGACTGCCACAATGGTTTAAGTGCCCGTGCAAACTTCAGCGTAGCAGCATAGATGTACTGCTGATGATAAAGATAACGGTAGCTGTCATCCAGTGGCAGCAGATCATCAGCCAGCAGCGTAACCTGTCCATGCCCCTCCTGCTCACGAACCGTCACCTTCAGCTCCGGATCAGCATGGATGCCGCGCACCTCCTCCGACTCAGCGCCATTGATGCGCATCTCAAAGGTCAGATCCCCCATAACCTCGATAAAACGCCCCAGATTCTCCGGCGACAATTTAAACTGTTTCTGCTCAAAAATATAGCTCCGGCTGCCACGATAGTAGTAGCCCATGGGCTCATACGTCAAAACGCCCTGCTCCGCCCGATAGGCCTCCTGCAGCAGCTGATAGAGTTTCTCGGAAACCGGATCGGCCCAGCGCACCTGCGACAAGTCAACCTTGTCACTCTGTCCCAACGGCCAGCAGTTTCCGAGTTCTTTGTCGCGCAGGAACTGCAGGATATTTTTCACCACATAGAGCCGGCTTGTACCAAAGCGGAACTCCAACCACCGCTTCGTCTCCCCATAATTCTCCTCTACGAACAGCCGTGGAACCAGATACGCAAACTGCGAAACAGCTGTATTGCGCGGCTTATCTGCCTGTACAGCATCCTCAAAGAACTTGAACATCCGCCGGCTGCCAGCAGAGCCTGGCGCATCGGCCTGCTCGCGCACATCAAAATCGGCCTTAAGCTGTGTCAGGATGTCCTGCCTTGTCATTGGCGCAGCTGTCATTGCATGCTGTTCCTGCTCTTCCTGAATTACCTTAAGCACTGCCACCGCATGCTTACAGGCCCCGAGATACTGCTGCGCTGCCGGACAATCACAATCGCAGCTCTCGATTCCATTGGTGTCCTTGGACAAGCGAACATCCACCTCATACAGTTCGCTGCCCTGCACCTCGGCATGGAATTTCGTATAATCATCACCGAGCGCCTCAATATGGATTACCGCTCCCCGGTTGAAATACCGCACACCGCGGCTGTAGGCCTGATCGCTGGCAACCGAACGGATTGTCATGTCCTTCAGCAATATGATTCGCTCCTTTTTCCTGTATCTTCGCTTGTATCTTTCATATTTACTATGCTAATATAAAGTAAATTGTTCTTCTATGAAAGCCTATCCCTCTATTTTACTATGAACTGCTAGGAAAACCAACCTCCAGAAAAGAGAATTTTATGTTAGAAAAAAAAGCATCCCTGCCGCCAGGTACAAGTATCCTGATTGTCCGTCTGAGTGCGATTGGCGATGTCCTGCATACAACTTCAGTCATCCATAACCTCAAACGGCTCTATCCGGATTGTCAGATCACCTGGCTGGTCAGCGCCCCAGCCGACAGCCTGCTGCAGGAAAATCCTGACATTGACCGGCTGCTGGTCTGGGACCGCCGGCGCTTCGATCAGGCTTTTTCCGGCCTGAATTTTCATGAGCTGCGCACCTGTCTAAAGGCTGCAAAACAGCTTATGAAACCCTATCATTTCGACATCGCCCTGGATATCCAGGGCCTTTTCCTGAGTGGTCTGCTTACGCGCCTGAGTGGCGCACCACGCCGCATCGGCATCCATGAACGCCATGAAGGAAACTTCCTCTTCATGACCGAAATGGCCCCGGATATTGCCGACCGGCATAAAATCCGGCGTTATGCCACGGCACTGCAGCCACTCGGGATAACTCCAGCTGAATTCCAGCCAGGACTGATCCTGAATATCCCGGCAAAACTCGCTAATTTTGCTGAATCCTTCTGGCGGACCCGCAGCATCCAGCCTCATACACCAGGGCAGCCTTTGCTTTTTGTCAACACCCGTACCACCTGGTCTGACAAAAACTGGGAACCAGAAAACTTTGGTCTGGCCTTGCGCAGTCTGCCGCATTCCGTTCAGATTGTCTTCAGCGGAGCTGCCAATGATGCGCCTTATATCGAGCGGGCCCAACAGGCGCTTGGCCGTCAGTCGCTTTCCATTGCCGGCCAGACCAGCCTGATTGAGCTGGCCGCCCTTCTGCAATCAGCCGATCTGCTGCTCACAGGGGATACAGGTCCATTGTATATTGCAGAAGCCGTCAACACTACCACCCTGTCGCTATGGGGGCCAACTCATCCAGACATCTACGGCCCCCTGACACCAGGACATCATTTCATTCTAAGTCCGCATGGCTGCACCGCCTGTTGCAAGACACGCTGCAAATACAAGACCAATGCCTGTATGCATGCTATCAAGCCAGCCGTTGTCGCAGCCAAATTAAAAGAGCTGCTCACCTGAGCAGCTCTTTTAACAAAAATATTATGACATACTACGACCGTTCAGCAGCCGAGCGCATCAGCTCAGCATTGCTGGCTGCACTCTTCTCACTGTCAAAAACAGCCACGGCCGCCTCCTGCTGCCGTTCATCCGTACACAATACCAATTCTACGCGACTGCCCAGTAGTCGTTTCGCCTGCCGGAAAGCCTGCCAGAAATCCATATTCCAGGCCAGCATGACATAAGACTCCGCAAAATCGCTATGGGCTGCATTTACCAGCTCTGACACCGATGGACTAACTTGCTGACTGCCATCAACAATGATATCTACACCAGCAGCCTGAAGCGTACGCGCCTGTTCCCTATCACCCGCCACAGCCAGCAGCGCTACCCGAACTAATGCACCATGGGCCTCCAGCGTATGGGGCTCACTCATGTTCGTAATATGAACATGAGTCAAGGGCCCCCAGCCAACGGCCTGTTCCAGCACCGTCCCCGGATGATCCGTATGAATATGAACATCCACGCCCCGTTCACACGGTTCAACCAAAGCGAAAGTTGAATATTCCTTAAGCACATTCTTGAGTTCTGCCACATCCACTTTGGTATTTTTCACCACAAACCGTACACAGTATGGGCGGACAACATCATTGCGTGGATCCGGCATATTGGGCTGCTGCGACTCAAGACCAAGCGACAAGCTGACTGCAGGCGAGACAAAATTGCCATCGAGCCCCTTAAGACACCCCTGCAGGAACGTCACCATGATCCGTGCTCCGGCGTCCTCCCGGCCAACAGCCTGTAACGCTTTTTCGCCAGCAGCAATAGCAGCTTCCAGGATCTCCGAAATTGGTACATTGGCCCGGACTGCCTGATAGGCCCCCTTTGCCACCGCTTTGGCTAATGTGATAATCGGCTGCTCGGTCTTGTCCGGGATTACCCGCTGTGCATAGAGGATACCATATTGAAAAGCCTTGCCGAACTCGGAAGACGTCGCATCATATTTGCCGGACAGCCCCTTGCTGATACCGCGGAACATCTGTGACAAAACCACGCCAGCACTTCCTCGCGCGCCAAATACAGCGCCGGAAGCCGCCCGTTGGGCCAACCCGCCTATGCTGTCATCCTTTACCGCCCGCAACGGCATTACCGCCGCCCCAATGGTCCGGAGCACATGAGTCCCGGGGAGACTGCCTGTCCCCTGCAGCTGGTTTATCCCTTCATACTCCAGCAGGAACTCGCTGTATGCTCCAGTGATCATTCTTCTGAAATCACTGCCTGTAATTACTTCTCTATTTCCTGTCATAGTTATCACTCCCGTTTATCTCCATCTGATTTGAATAATTTCATTCAAAAACAGGATTATACTATAGAGTTCTCGAAATAAAATAAATAACCTTTTATTTTCTTCAAAGCAAGGAGTTTTTTTATGCCTACGATAAAGAAAACAGACACTGTCGTGATCCCAGCAGCTACTGGCAGCGATGCTGCGCCAAAGAGCAATACAAGAAAAACCACTACAAAAACAAGAAAACGGACCACAAAGGCCCGCGGCAGGAAGACCGCCGGCAATACCCCAGCCCGGGCGAAGCGCGAACGCATCTTCGCTCTGGACATTGGCACCCGCAGCGTCATCGGTATCGTGGCAGAACATGACGGTGACAACAACCTCCGCATCATTGCGACTGACCGGCTGGAACACAAGACCCGGGCCATGCTCGATGGACAGATCCACGATGTCCCACAAGTTGCGGCCATCATCGAAAAGGTCAAGGAATCCCTGATTGCCAAGACTGGTCCGATTCATAATGCGGCTGTTGCTGCCGCCGGCCGCGCGCTTTACACCATGACCGCTGAAGCCGAAATGGAAGTAGGCGGACTCATAACCGCTGAACAGCAGCGCAATCTCGATTTTGCCGGGGTCCAGGCCGCACAAACGGCCTTAACAGAATCCCATGCCGTCGACGACCCGACCCGATACTACTGTGTTGGTTACAGCACCATCCGCTATGTACTCGATGATATCGAGCTCAAGATGCTCGTCGGCCAACGCGGCCGGAAAGCAAAAGCCGTCGTCATTGCCACCTTCCTCCCACGACAGGTCATCGACTCGATGCAATCCGCACTCCATGCCTCCAAGCTGGAGATGCGTGCCCTGACACTCGAGCCAATCGCTGCGATCAATGTATTGATTCCGCCGACGATGCGGCACCTGAATCTGGTACTGGTCGATATCGGTGCCGGCACATCTGATGTCGCCATCACCAGGAACGGTTCGGTTATCGCCTATGGAATGGTCCCTCTGGCCGGTGATGAAGTCACTGAGGCAATCAGCCAGCGGTTCCTGTTGGACTTCAACGTTGCCGAAGACATCAAGCGTCAGGCTGCCGAAGGTCAGTCTGTACACTTTACAGATATCCTCGGTATGGAATACGAGCTGAGCAGCCAGGAAATCCTCGAACCGGTCTTCCCTAACATCGAAAATCTGGCCAGTGCCATCGCCAAACAGATTCTGGACCTCAACGGCGAAGCTCCCCAGGCCGTCATGCTGGTCGGCGGAGGCTCACTGACCCCACACCTGAGCGAATGTGTCGCTGAAGCGCTGGGCATGCCACACAACCGGGTTGCTGTCCGGAGGCCAGACAAAGTAGACGGAATCATCGACCTGCCAGATGAACTGCATTCGCCAGATGCAGTGACTCCCCTCGGCATCCTGAAAATCGCCTCACTCAATACGCTGCATTTCCTATCCGTACATGTAAATGATGAAGAATACAGTCTGTTCAATTTCCGTGAACTCACCGTATCTGATGCTCTGCTCAACGCCGGCATCAACATGCGAAAATATAACGGCCATCCGGGACTGGGTCTGATGGTCAACCTCGGGACTGAAAAAAAATTCTTCCCCGGATCATTAGGAACCTTTGCCAGCATCACCCTCAACGGCGAAGACGCCAGCCTGGATACGGTAATCCATGACGGTGCACAGATTACGGTCGTCCCAGGCAAAAACGGGGCCACCCCGGTTGTCCATCTAAGTGAACTGATCTCGTCGGCAGAAGAATACAGCATCTACGTCAACGGCCGTGAAAAACATATCCAGCAACGAGTAACCATCAATGGCAAGGAAGCTGACGGGGACCAGCTGCTGGCTGATGGCGACACCGTCGAAAGCCGTACATTCAAAAGTCTCGGTGAGGCCCTGCTGGCGGCCGGGTATCCGCCAACCGGTCATAAACTCCGCTATACACTTAACGGAACCAGCACAACCTATAGCTGCACCCCGGAAATCCTGCTGAACGACAGTCCCGCCAGCATTTCTCTGCCCATCCACGAGGGTGACCATGTCGAATATATCGCAGACGAAACGCCGAAGCTTGGCGACATTCTGAATTTGAAGGATATCGATACTGCTATTCGCATCTACTATGAAAACAAGGAATATTCTATTCCGTCAGCCAATATTGAACTGACGGTCAATGGCCGCACAGCCAGTCCGGGTACACTGATTGACGATGGCTGCGATATCACCTATCACAAATCTGAGCGCATCACCACCACCGTCAGTGATGCCCTGCTGGCTGTCAATTTCCAGCCGCCGGCAGCTACCAGCCATGTGACATTCACCATCCTTGTCAATGGACAGTCCGTAGACTTCACTGATCCCATAAAAAATGGCGATATGCTAGAAGTACGACTGACAGACCTTAATACAAAAAGCAGCCTTTCCCCGTCCAGCACTGAAAACAAAGCTCCACAAACAGCGCCAGCACCGGCTGTTGTTTTTCCATCCACTTCCCCCTCGGGCACTGATCAGGCAAAGCCCCCGCATCACCCTTCACTCGCTGATTTCATCCGCCGGGACTGAAAAATTTTCTTGCATTCACTGAGAAAAAAAGGTATCATAATATCATGTGTCAATACACATACAAATTTGTTAAATGAATCCATTCAGCATCAACCCATTGCATGGATTTCACTAACAGGAATACGGATAACTCCGGAGGTGAAAATAAAATGGCAGTACCAAAGCGCAAAATGTCCAAAGCCCGTCGCGATCAGCGCCGCGCAAATTGGAAGCTGGAAGCGCCAGGCTTCGTAGCCTGCCCGCAGTGCCACGAGCCCAAAATGCCACATCATGTATGCCCGGAATGCGGCTACTATGATGGCAAAGAGGTCGTCAAGGCAGCAGAATAATGCTTGCAATAAAAATAGCAGGACATCGAAAGATGCCCTGCTATTTTTATTGCAATTTTTCCATCAGCTCTCTGCTGAGAAATAAGAATAAATGACACAATTAGAAATCTACGCGTGTACCATAATATGCTGCCTTCAGCAGCTTCGCCATCTCTGGCGGCGTAATCTTGCGCGGGTTGGCCAGCGTACAGGCATCGCCAACTGCCAGCTCTGCCACATGATCCAATTTTTGCAGGAACTCTGCCTCGACGATTCCAAATTCCTGCAGCGTATGCGGAATGTTGAGGGCTGAGTTATACTGATCAATCTTCGTGCAAAGAGCCTCGACCAAAGCTGCATCCGAATCGCCCTTAAGTCCAATATGACGGGCAATCAGAGCATACCGCGCGGCCGTAGTCTCATCCTTCGCATTAAACCGGATAACAAACGGCAAATAGATTGCATTCGCGCAGCCATGTGGGATATGGCCAGTACTATAGGCTGGCCCCGTCTTGTGGGCCAGTGAATGCGTGATCCCCAGCAAAGCATTGCTGAAGGCCATCCCGGCCAGACACTGCGCATAATGCATCTGCTCGCGAGCAGACTTATCGCCACGGAAAGATGCCTGCAGATACTGGTCCACCATCATAATGGCCTGCGTGGCAAGCGGGTCCGTAAACGGACAATGCAACACAGAAACATACGCCTCAATCGCATGCGTCAGTGCATCCATTCCCGTATGCGCCGTAAGCTTGGGCGGCATGGTCTCTGCCAAAGCTGGGTCGACCAATGCGATATCCGGCGTGATATTGAAATCCGCCAGCGGATATTTCGTTCCCTTCTCCGTATCCGTAATGACCGAAAACGCCGTAACCTCCGTTCCCGTTCCTGATGTAGAAGGAATCGCCAGGAAGCGGGCCTTCTTGCGCAGTGTTGGGAAGGAGAATGGCTGGATGAGTGACTCGAAATCCGTATCCGGATATTCATAAAACACCCACATAGCCTTGGCCGCATCAATCGGTGAACCGCCGCCCATCGCAATGATCCAGTCGGGCTCAAACTCGCGCATCTTGGCCGCACCATTCAGGACCGTCTGCACCGAAGGGTCCGGCTCAATATTCTCGATAAACTCAGTCTCGATCCCTGCCTCCTTCAGATACGCCAGCACCTTATCCACAAAGCCAAAGCGACGCATTGATCCGCCCCCGAGAACGAGTACAGCCCTCTTGCCATCGAGTTTCCTGAGTTCCTCGATAGCACCCTCTCCCCAGTAGATATCGCGTGGCAACGTAAACCTGTTCATAATGATTCCTCCTTTACGAATTTTCTTACTTTATTATAACACATTACGACTTATAAATACCCCCTGTTACGATAAAAAGATATTTTTTTCACAAACAATCTTCTGCAGAAGAAATCAGCCCTTCACTTGCTCACTCAGCCCACAGCCTGCCACAGACTATGATAATATTACGTTTTTCCTTTACAACAAAGATATATCTGTGCTATAATATTTCTGTTCGCGAGAACACGGAGAGGTGTCCGAGTGGTCGAAGGTGCTTGACTCGAAATCAAGTGTACCGCAAGGTACCGTGGGTTCGAATCCCACCCTCTCTGCCATTGAGAATATCAGGCTTATGACGATTGTCATAAGCCTTTTTTCGTGCGTTTACCAAAAAAGCTTAATATTATTCGTACAAATAAAAAAGCTGCCGCGGCTGCGACAGCTAAAAAGACTATTCCATAATATAAACTTCGAGATTCCTGCGGCCAAAAGACAAGGCTTCTTTACGCGTATCAAAAGCAACATCAATCCGATTGCCCTTGATTGCACCGCCAATATCCTCAGCCACAGCTTCCCCATAACCGGGAATGAACACCCGGGTCCCCATCGGGAGAATGTCCGGATCGACCGCAATCACACCATGCCGGACCAGTGTTCCCATCGCCGTATGCGGCGTATTACCGGGATCCTGTGAACTATAGGCCGTAGCGGACACACGCAGAACCCGCCCGCTATGACGCGCAGGCTCCGTCGGAGGGTCGTAGTCTGCGCCTCCGGACAGCACCCGGTAGGTACCGTTGCCACAAATACCATCAACAGTAAGATTATTATCCTGCTGAAAATGGCGGATTGCCGCTACCGTATTCGGCCCGCAGATGCCGTCCGCGCTATCCGCAAGATATCCCTGCTCAATCAACAGACTTTGCACCTGGCGTACCGATTCCCCGCGCGATCCACCCCTGACCAGGATCGAGGCAGCCATGGCCACAGAAGAGATACATACAAAAATAAGGGTAACCACCATAGAAAGGATTATTCGTTTCTTCAATAAAACCACCTCTCAAAATTACCAGACTTTATTCTTCTAATATATCTATATACGATATCAAACCGTACTTTCCTTACTTTATCACAGGCCAAACTTTCTCGTCAAATAAAGGAAAACTCTTCCGATTTCTACAACTTCTCAGCCAACATATCCGCCGCAGCCAGCAGCCCCGCAATCATCGCTGACGGCCGTGGCGGACAGCCGGGTACATAAAGATCGACTGGTACGACCTTATCCGCTGCACCGACGATCGCGTAGCTGCTGCCATAGGTCTCCCCACCGGCCGCACAGGAACCGCAGGCCATGACGAGCCGCGGTTCCGGCATCGCTTCGTAGGTCATCTTCAGCGCCTGTTCCAGATGACGAGTGACCGTCCCCGTGACCATCAGCAAGTCAGCATGACGCGGCGATGCGTCGAAATGAACGCCATAGCGATGCAGATCATATACCGGATTAGACATGGCCCCCATCTCAAAATCGCAGGCATTACAAGAACCGGCATCCAGATGACGGACATGCAGCGATCGGCCCAGCCGCTGGCAGATGACCGCTGCCGTAACCTCCTGCGCCGTCTCAAGCAAAAAAGGCATCGCGTCTACTGGCGAATGATGCAGCAGCCCCTGAGCCCCCGCAGCTCCCTGCACGGCTTTCTCAACGCAGCGTCCGCAAAAGATGCAACGCCGATAATTAATCCGATAACCATCAGCTGATGCTTCATCAATCTGAAAAGCCTGCACTGGACAGGCACTGGCACAGGTGCCAGCCAGCGACCCCGGACATTTACCGGCCAGTTGCCCGCGAAAGCGCTCACTGCCGGACAGGCAGACCGGCTCTGTTGCTATCTTATCTTTCAGTATTCTTTGGATTACTTTAAACATAATTCTCTCCTATCAGCGGTCCAGGCAGGCATAGCAGAGCTCGAAACTCTTGTTGATGAGCGGGAAATCCGGAATGATGTCTCCCTGTACAGCAATCGGCAATGCGGGCCAGTTCGGATAGGAAGCACTCCGGACGAAAATGCGGTCAATCCGCCCCGCCCCATCAAGGGCCACATAATGAAGGTTGCTGCCCCGAGCCGACTCACTGATCCCCCAATTCTCGCCGGCCCGAGCCGGTACTTCAACCGTCAGCTCGGCTGACGCCTCTGACAGCAGGCCGAGCAACTGCTGCACCAGCCTGCAGCTCACCTGCAGCTCATCAATGCGGACGGCCAGCCGGGCAGCTACATCGCCACTCCGCGCCGTAACGACATGGAAATCCAGCTCATGATAGCTGCCGTAATCGAAATCCTGACGGCTGTCATGAGCAAAACTGCTGGCACGGGCGCCAACACCGACCATCGCCAGATCAACAGCCGTCTTATGCCGCACGATACCGGTAGTCCGGATACGGTTCTGAAAATTATCCTGCTCCGCAAACATGTTGGCAAGATCAGCAACATTGACTGCCACCTGCTGCAGACAAGTCCGAATGGACTGCTGCAGCCCCGAGGGAATATCCATCGACACTCCGCCCGGAATAATCATACCGCGCAGGAAACGATTGCCCGCCAGCTCTTCCTGCAGCCGCATCATACTCTCTTTCGTCCGCTCCCCCAGACTAATAGCCGGAGCAAAACCAACACCACCCGGTATATTGCCTAAATCCCCGACATGGTTCGTAATGCGCTCGATCTCCAGCAGCAGCGTCCGGATCAGTTCCGCCCGCCTCGGCACCGTCACGCCGGCAATCTTTTCGACAGCCTGACAAAAACTCCAGGTGTTCGCCACAGTGCAGGCCCCGCAGATACGCTCCACAACCGGCAAGGCCTCCCACGGCGTCTTCCCTTCCATGACCTTTTCCAGGCCACGATGCGTGAAGAACAATTTTGCATCAAGCTGCAGCATGGACTCGCCAGCCTGACTAAACCGGAAATGTCCGGGTTCGATGATTCCCGCATGGATAGGCCCTACTGGTACCTCAAAGACGCCCTCGCCATGCGCCACGTTCATAGGGATCTGACAGGCAGCCTGCTCATTGCCGGCGCGCACTTTGGCATCCTTGGCAACCGACTTGCGCAGCGGATGAAAATCCTTTGGGAATGATTCGTGCAGCACCAGCGGTCTGGGATCAGGGTGCCCCAACGGCACGATGCCAAACATGTCCCGGATTTCCCGCTCGTACCAGGCTGCTGCTGGCAGCGCCGGGGTCAACGATTCATAGCTCAGCTCAGCATCAGCCGGAAAAAGCGCTTTAAGCATGACCATCCGCCGTTCTTCCGGAAGCTCAAACAGGCAATAGATGGCATAGCCCGCTCCCTTTCGTGTCTCATCCCGCCCAAACATGGCAGCCAGCGGATGCCGGCCGCCAGCTGACAGGCGCCTTGCAGCAGATTGCAGCTCCGCTGCTTTGATTTCTATTATCCCATCCATCAGGAAATCCCTCCTAAAACGATCTGTGCCGCTGCCGTAATCAGCGGACCAACATAAGGAACCTCAGGCAGCAGTCCGCTGACCACGCCGCTGCCGAGCAGCAGTACCATAAGCACAACTGCATCCAGCCGCCCAATGAGTTCACCCGCAGATTTACGCGAAGGCTTGCCTCCCAGCATGCGCAGGGCATGATAGAGAATCCCGATCAGCATGCCGGCCAGTAAAATCAGCGCCAGAATACCCAGCCCAGGCTGACCGCCTTGAAAAAAACCAGCCAAAATATAAAACTTACTAAAGAAGATGCCCATCGGCGGCATGCCGAGAATCCCCACAATGCCCAGCAACCAGAACAGCGCCGTACGCGGTGCCTGCTGGAACATGCCGTGAATACGCATCATATTCTTGGTTCCGTAAGCTTCCATGATCGTACCCGCGGTATAGAACAAGGCATATTTGACTAGTGCATGATTGAGCATATGCAGCAACGAAGCCTCGACTGCCACGGGAATAAACAGTCCGAAACCAGCGGCCATCAGTCCGAAATTCTCCATCGAAGAATAGGCCAGCATACGTTTAATATCGCGTTGCACGACCACAAACGGAATGGCCAGCGCAATTGTCAGCAGTCCAAAGAACAGGAATAAGCCGCTGATAAAGCCCATGCCAACTGCCGGCATGATAATAATGACATTGCGCAGCAGTACATAGATGGCGCAAATGCAAAGAGATCCCGAGAGCAGACCGCTCGTCAATGCCGGCGCCTCCGAATGTGCATCCGGCAGCCAGGCATGCATCGGTGCCAAACCGACCTTCGTGCCGTAGCCGACGAACAGGAAACAAAACGCCACCTTGGCCAGCGCCGGATTCAGAGCACTGCCATTAGCGGCCAGATACTGCCAGTCCAGCGCCTGCGCACCGCCAAGTGCCAGAATCTGCGCATAGTAGAGCAGGATAGTTCCGAGCAGAGCCAGACAGATGCCGACTGTACAGACCATGACATATTTCCAGGCTGCCTCGAGCGAAGTCTTGGTGAACTTGAATGCCACCAGCAGCGCGGACACCAGCGTCGTAGCCTCAATAGCTACCCACATCAGCCCCAGATTATCCACCAGAACCACCAGCAGCATGGTCCAGACAAAAAGATGTGACAACGCATAAAACCGGCCTTCCAGTCGGCCGAACCGCCGCAGATAACCATATCGGATATTCGTGTCGCGATCCAGATAGGCCTTGCTCGTCCAGGCAAACGCCAGATAAAGCGCCGTGACAATCAGCAGCATCCAGAGGCCCAGCGCATCCAGATAGAAATAGCCAAACGCCGCCGGCTCTGCCGGGTCAAATGACAACAGCAGCTCGAGTGCTGCCACAGCCACCGCCGTCGCGGTCAGACGGTTCAGCCAGTGCAGCACCGTATTGCTGCCGATATTCATGGCCGACAGGATACTGAAGACCACCGGCAAAGCCAATATCGTATATACCAGTTCCGGTATTGTAAACATAGAAATCATCCCGTCCTATTATCCTTTCAGTTTCTTCATGACAGTCGTATCCGTGGTCATGAACGAAAGACTCATGCGATTCGTCAAAATGACCAGTACGGCAACGGCAATGAGTACGTCGAGGAAAACTCCCAGCTCCACCACCAATGGCAAACCATCAGTAATCAGCAGTCCCAGCAGATAAATGCCATTTTCCAGCGTTATGAGCCCCACCATCTGCAAGATGGCCCGTTTACGCATGACCATCAATGTCAGCCCCGTCATGATCATCAGGACCGAACCAGCAATAATGCTGCGCCCCGGCGTCCCCGGCAGCAGACGATCCACCAGCAGATATCCCATAATCAGGAACAGGGCCGCCGCCAGCGTTGAATAATTTACATTGATATCCGAATAGATTTCCCGGGCATCGGTAATCCGGCCAATCAGCCGCAGCATCGCGCCCGGAATGAACAGCACCTTCACCAGCAGGGTCAGCAGTCCCGGCAGCAGGGCATGCAGTCCGCCGCCCGCCCCAAGGCCGATAACCAGACAGGCTCCGGCAATAATGCCGGACTGCGCGGCCAGGCAGTACACGGCCCGCCGCAATTCCATAATACGCGTCTGCAGAAAGACAACAAAGATCAGTAAAACCACTAAATATTCCATCCTGTCCTCCTCACTCCGCAATCAGGGAAACAACCAGCAGGATCACGGCCGCAGCCAGATATACCCGCACCTTGAACAGCCGCATCTTATTATTGAGTGTCTCCACAATGCCGATAAATAACGTCCCCAATATTACCTTGATGGCCACTGGCAGCGACAATGGCAGATAGAGTGTACTGAACAACACGAGAAAAATCAGGATTTTTAGCATGCTGCCCCAGTGAATCAACGCCAGCAGACGGCCAGAATACTCCAGTGTCATGCCTTCGTGGATCATCGTCAGTTCCAGATGTGTATCCGGATTATCCACCGGCAGACGGCTGTTCTCGGCCAGCATGACCAGGAAGAACGCCACGCCGGTCAGCACCGCCGGCACCGTGAAATAGAACGTATCAAAATCAATAACCATACGGGTCAATGTCGTCGACTGATAGCGCAGTGCATTGACAAGCACTGCCAGCATGACCGCCGGCTCGACCAGCACCGAAATGTATATTTCGCGGGAACCGCCCATATCACCAAAAGCCGTGCCCGAATCCATCGCGCCCAGCACCATGAAGAAGCGTCCCAGCGCAAGCAGATAGACGAAAACAAACGCATCCCCACAGCTAAGGCCTCCCGTACCGGGCTGCAGCAAACTGAGCAGCAGACCCGGGACCATGCCTGCCGCCAGTACTGCTGTCCCAAAATATACCGCCGGTGCCAGCACAAACAGCCAGCTGGTATACGGGGTCAGGATTGCCGGCTTGCGCCACCACTTCCAAAGATCGAAATATTCCTGCAGGATACTGGCCCCCTGCCGCTTCTGCAGAATTGCTTTGGTTTTGTTGATGATCCCGGTCACCAGTGGTGCAAAGATACACAACAGCAATGCCTGTGCCAGACTAGTTCCCATGGTTTGCAATAAAACAGTCATCTCACATTACCCCCCAGATCAGCACAGCCACCATGGCCAGCATGATATAACCGATATACAAACGCACATTGCCCTGTTGTACCAGTCGCAGCCAGGACGACAGCCCGATCATCAGCCGCTGCACCGGCACATACAGCCGCTCTGTAAACAGATCTGGGATAAAGAGCTTATACTGCAGGCGACGCCCAAAATACGCATGCTCCTTATGAAGGAATACCCGCTCCCGGTGGGGCTGCAGAATCATATCAAAAGCGCGGCGCAGCGGCTTGGAAAATCCCGTTGCCGTATATTGCTGCCGGCGGGTCGGTACCGTCCCGCAATTCCATGTCACATCCCGGCGGACCAGCATGCCCGGCCCCTCAAGCGCCACGGCCAGAGCCGCTGTCACGATCAGTGTCAGCAAAAGCAGCAATAGCGGATTATAACAGGAAAATGCGGCCGGATTTACCAGATTGCCCGTACCATTCCATACCACTGCCCATACATTCGTCAGCGGAAGAGACAGCGTAGAACCACTCAGTGCATTCGACATCAAGCCGACCAGCGGCACCGGAAAAATGCCGAACAGCACGATAAGCAAAGCCTCCAGTCCCATTCCGAGCAACATGAAGAACGGCATTTCTTTTGCCCTGAGGACCAGTGCTGAGCGACGCCGCCCAAGAAAAACGATTCCATAGAGACGTACAAAACACCCCAGCGCAAGTGCTCCGGTCAATCCGAGCAGGATAAACGCCACGATAACCAGCAGCCTCATTTCCTGCGTTCCGGTCTGCCAGCCCAGCGTGATAAAACTCTGCAGAGCCATCCACTCACCAATCAGCCCGCTCGTGAAGGGCAATGAGGAGAGCGACATCGCCCCGACCAGCGTAAAAGCCGCCGTATAAGGCATCTTTTTAGCCAATCCACCCAGCAGCTCCACATTCTTCGTCCCCGTGGCATGCATTACTGCCCCCGCGCTCATAAACAGCAAGCCCTTCATCAGGCTGTGACTCAGCGAATGTACGAGCACCGCCGCAAACGCAACCAGCGCCATGAGCCCATGCCCCGTCTGCACCAGCAGCATACCGCAGCCAAATGTCGCAAAGATGATGCCCATATTTTCCACGGAAGAATAGGCCAGAATGCGCTTCATGTCCTTGGCCATCGTGGCATAGAGCACCCCCAGAAAGGCCGATATCAGCCCTGCCAGCAGAACGATCACACCATAGGCAAAGACTTCCATGCCAAGGAAATAGAACACGAACCGTCCCAAACCATAGACCGCCATCTTCAACATCACACCGCTCATCAGCGCCGACACATGACTTGGTGCCGCCGGATGAGCATTTGGCAGCCATACATGCAGCGGCATCAGGCCGGCCTTCAATGCAAATCCGATAAAAGCCGCCGCAAACGCAGCATGCCGCCATGAACCTTCGAGTGTATTCCGGGCCAGATCTGCAAAGGCAAAACTGTCGGCGGCACTCGCAAGCAGATAAAACGCAATCAGAATAGCCGCCGTCCCCAGATGAGTCATAACCATATACTGATAGGCCGCCTTCACCGTATCCTTCTTCCGATGCTCATGATTTACCAACAGAAACGATACCAGAGCCATGACCTCCCATGCCAGCATGAACGAAAAGGCGTCCCCTGCAATCAGTACCAGCACCATCGATGCTAAAAAAAGATTCCATAAACCCGTCAGTGCCCGCAGTCCGTTGCCGCGATAAGCCTTCGCATAATCCAGTGCATACAGGCTGATAATACAGCCCGCCAGCCCGGCAATCACCAGAAAAGCGGCACTCCAGCCATCTGCCACCAGACTATAACGGCTCCAGCCCCAGTCGGCCAGCAGCCCCGACACAGCAGGAGCCAGCCATCCCCAGGACAACCCGGACAGATACGCCACCGCTGCGGCCAGCACCATACCACTCGCCACGGCCGCCAGCATCGTACCCGCATAATGCGCCCCCAGCTCCAGCCTCTTCGGCCAAAGCATCGTCAAAGCCCCCAGACCATAAACAGTCAGCGCTGCAAATAATAAAAACATACCCGCCTCAACTTTCCCGATTTCATGTATAAAATGTATAAATATAAATGAATTGATAAATATAGACCCCTATAAACAGCGAAAACAGACAAAGTTACCTTTGTCTGTTCAAGATTTTAAGCCTATAATCCCCGCCAGCAATAACCAGCAGAGAGAGTGTCATTCGTCTATTATACTACATTTCTATAAAAATGAAAAGCAATGCAGGCATATCAAAGACGCCAACACTCCATGATCCAATTTATTGGCAGCCACTTTCTCCAAAATTACTGTATTTTCTCGTTTAAGCAGGATTTTCGCCGTTTGATCTTTAATTGGAACAGAGAACACATTACCAGTAAAAGGAGCACGCTATGGAAAAAAGGATTCAACCAGGTATCTATGAACAGGTCATCAATGAGGATTTTGCAAAAAAACTCGCCCTGATTGCTGATAATTTCAAAGATATCGCTCCCATTGATCAGGAAGAAGGCGCGGGCATCCTGACAGCCTACCTGCGCCGTATTATCGATCAGGGTCTGGCCATCACCGCTGAGCAGGCAGGAAAAAAGGACCCAAAACTGCAACTGGCAGCTCAGATAAAATTAGCCAATCAGATCATTGAGCTCATTCAACAGCATACTGCAAACGATGATCTGGCAGGTGAGCGGGTTGCCTTGCAAGGCGAACAGCTGCTGGCGCTTTTACCGGAGCAGAATAACCTGCGGGTACTCCGCGCCAAGGCCGTCATTCCCCGCCCGGAAACCTCGCTCATCGAAACATCCTTATTCACCGGTGCGCAGAGCGAGCCGTCTATGTTCAACGAACTCAAGAAAGAAATCCTTTCTTCCGACCGCATTGATATGCTGGTTTCCTTCATCAAGTGGAGTGGCCTGAGACTCATCTATGAAGAGCTCCGGACCTTTGCCGCGGGCGGCGGCCAGCTGCGCCTCATCGCTACCTCCTATATGGGTGCCACCGACGTCAAGGCCATCGATGCATTGGCCGGACTGCCTAACGCCGAAATTCGCATGTCCTATGACACCAAAAGGACCCGCCTGCATGCCAAAGCCTATCTCTTTTACCGCAACACCAAATACCACACCGCCTACATCGGCTCTTCGAATCTTTCCAATGCCGCCATCTCAAGCGGCCTGGAATGGAACGTGAAGATCACAGCCTACGACTCCCCGGCCACCATGCGTAAAGTCATGGCAACCTTCGAATCCTATTGGCATGCGCCGGAATTCGAGACCTATACGCTCACTCAGCACGAATACCTCGAAGCCGCCATCCGCCGGGAACGCTGCCATGAGCAGATTGCTGAGTCCCCATCTGCCTATCAGTTCACCATCACGCCCTATGCCTATCAACGGCGGATTCTCGACCAGCTGGCCGCCGAACGGACCATCCGCCAGAACTTTCGCAATCTCATCGTCGCTGCGACCGGCACGGGCAAGACCGTTATCGCGGCTTTTGACTATCGCCGGTTCTGCCGGGAACACCCCGGCCAGCCAAACCGCCTTCTCTTCATTGCCCATCGGGAAGAAATCCTGGCCCAAAGCCAGGCCTGCTTTCAAGGCATCCTGCAGGATCCGAATTTCGGTGACCTGTTCGTTGGATTGCACCGTCCCGGCCAGCTCGAACACCTCTTTCTCTCCATCCAGACCTTCAACAGTCAGGACTGGACCAGCAAAACAACTGCCGATTTTTACGACTACATAATCATCGATGAGTTCCATCATGCCGCCGCCAGCTCCTATCAGCAGCTGCTCCGGTACTACCAGCCACAGATTCTGCTGGGGCTGACCGCTACACCGGAGCGCATGGATGGCAAGGACATCCTGCAATATTTTGGCAGCCGGCCAACAGCCGAGCTGCGCCTGCCTGAGGCAATCGAGCGCGGGATGCTCTGCCCGTTCCATTACTTCGGTGTCAGTGATACCATCGACCTCGACGGCCTGCGCTGGGAAAAAGGCGGCTATGCGAAAAGCGAGCTGACAAATGTCTATGCCCTGCAAACCAAAACAGCCCGAAAACGTGCCGACTGGGTCCTGCAGAGCATCAGCCGCTATGTCACTGACCCAAACCGCACACATGGCATCGGCTTCTGCGTCTCGGTCAAACATGCTGAATTCATGGCCGCCTACTGCAACGAGCATGGATTCCCTGCCCGCTGCCTGACCGGCAGCTCTAACGACGCCGACCGCACAGCCGCCCGGCGTCAGCTCGCTGAAGGCAGTATCCGCTTCATCTTCGTCGTTGACCTCTATAACGAAGGCGTCGACATCCCGGAAATCGATACGATACTCTTCCTGCGGCCAACCGAATCCCTGACCATCTTTCTTCAGCAGCTCGGACGAGGCCTGCGCCTGGCAGAAGGAAAAGACTGTCTGACCGTCCTCGACTTCATCGGTCAAGCCAATCAGAACTATCGGTTCGAAGAAAAATTCACGGCCCTGCTCAGCAACACCAGCCGGAGCATTACTGGCGAAATTCAGCACGGTTTCACGGCAGTCCCTCACGGCTGCTACATCCAGCTCGAGAAAAAAGCCCGCACGGCAATTCTGGCCAATTTGAAAGCCTCACTTAATAACCGTCAGGGACTGATCCAAAAACTGCGCACCTTCGCAGCCGACAGCGGCCAGCCACTGACCCTGGCTAATTTCCTGCACTACTACCGACTCGATATCCGCCAGCTTTATCGCAAGAACAACAAGGACTCCTTTGCCCGGCTCTGCGTAATGGCTGAAGTTCGCCCAGATTTTCAGGAACCGGCTGAACCGACTCTGACCAAAGCCTGCAAAAGACTCGTGGCCATCGATTCGCGCCGCTGGCTTTCCTTCCTGCTCAACCTGCTGCCAGACCTCGACCAGTCAGCCGATCGCATCTTCACGCCCATCGAAACCCGCATGCTGCAGATGCTGCACTTCACGATCTGGCAGGACTCGCTGGAAAAAACAGGCTTTGCCAGCCTCACCGACCGTCTGATGACCCTGCGCCAAAATCCCGTTCTATTACAGGAAATCCAGGAAATCCTCGCCTGGCAGCTGGCCCATCTGGACTTCATCGATAAAACCTGCAGCCTCGGATTTGACTGCCCGCTTGACGTCCACTGCCATTATACACGTGACCAGCTGTTTGCCGCCATGGACTACTACAAGCCAAACACAGTGCGTCAGGGCGTCTTCCATCTGAAGGAAAAGCAGCTGGATATCTTCATGGTCACGCTCAATAAATCAGAAAAACACTACTCCCCCTCTACAATGTACAATGACTACTCGATGAATGAGCGGCTGTTTCACTGGCAAAGCCAGAGCACAACCTCTGACATCTCAAAGACTGGGAAGCGTTACATCCATCACCGGGAGCAGGGCGGGCGCATCCTGCTCTTCGTACGCGAATACAACGACGACCTCTGCGGCAGCGCCCCTTACCTCTTTTTGGGGACGGCCGCCTACCTCCGTCACACGGGCAGCCGGCCAATGAGCATCATCTGGCATCTGGATACACCGATCCCGGCAAAATTCCTGCCAACAACCAACAAACTCGTTGCCGAATAACCCTAATAGAATACAACTGGCCGCTAGCCATAAAATTACCTACGAATCATATTTATGCTTCCTGACCTCTAATCCCCAGCAGCCGTCAATGCCAATGGATCTTCCATCACAAAGCAGCTCCTTGTGACATTTTTTGCCCGTTTTTTCAACAGAGCTGCTCGTTCACCTAACAGTGTCGGCGTCAACCGTGAGTTCCCTGGAATATTCAATACCGCCAGCGAAATCGACAGCAGCGGATAACACTCAATTTCTCCATGCCGATTCTTTGCCATTACCCAGCCATCATGACGGTGTTTCTGCGAGTACATTTGCGGCATTTCCTGATCGAATACGTCAATAATCCGCTCGCACAACTGCCGGATATCGGTCTCGTGGATAATCGCAATGAAATCATCCCCGCCAATATGCCCTAAGAAATATTGGCTTGCATATTGAAACATCGTCCGTTTCAGGATTTCTGCACAGGCGATCAGGACCTTATCCCCGGCCTCAAAACCATAGATGTCATTGTAGACCTTGAAGTTATCCAGATCGATATAAATCAGACTGAACGGGACCGCACAATTCAGATTTTCCTGCAGCATCCGCTCAATGATATTATTTCCCGGCAGACCGGTCAGCGGACTCTCATGCCTGGCCTGGTCAATCTTAAGCTTCGTCGTATTCTCCAGCAGCGTACGGATCGTGACCACCCCATAATAACTCTTTCCCTTGACAATGATCATTGCATCATAGGCAGAGCAGGCCTGCCGATTCAACGCCAGTTCTGATGCCTTCTCGATGCTTATATCATATTCCACGACCAGAGGCGTCTTATTCATCAGCAGACGCACCGGCCGGTCGCTGTATAGCGAAATTCCATAAGGTGTTGCGAGCTTCTGACTGAAAGAATACCGGCTGATAATCCCCACAGGTACGTCGCCATCCAGAATGACCACATCTTCGACCTCTTCTCCACTCTCGCTGAAATACGCCAGAATATCTTTGCCCTTCGTCTGAGGAGAAAAAACTTTCTGTTCAGTGGCCAGCATGCCGATCTGCATTGACTGAATGGTTCCATATTGAATCATTTGCATCCGTTGCTGAAACGCCCGAATACGCTGCGAGATCTCCTCCGCCACCGGCCCCGGCTGTTCCTGCGGATAGCCCAACAGATATCCCTGCGCATAATCCACCCCCAGCTCCATCAACAGGGCCAGCTCATCCCATTCCTCGATGCCTTCCGCAATCGTACGGATCTGCGTTGCTGCCGCATAATCGACCAGAGCTTTCACAATAGCTTTCTGCTTGTGATTACGATGGATGCCTTGTACCAGACCGATATCCAGCTTGATAAACTGCGGCTCTATCTGGGCCAAAAGATTCAGTCCACTATAACCAGAGCCAACATCATCAATGGCAATACGATATTTTTGAACATGATAGTTCTCCAATATCCGGGAGAACTTGGCATAATCCTCAATCGATACCTTCTCGCTGACCTCAAAAATAATATGATCTGCAGGAAGCGCGCGATCAGACAAAAATTTAGCCGTAGTTCCCTGATGAAACTCCTGATCTTCGAGAATATTGGCATCCACATTCAGAAATAAGGTCTGCTGTTCTGCAAGAATTGGCGCTGCATTCAGGATTGCCATGCTGCGACACAGGTAATCGAGCTGCCATAGATGATGCTGCTCACGAGCGGCCGCAAACACCTTTTCCGGGTCCCACCAGCCATACCCAGCCTCTGGAAAGCGGCTTAATGCCTCATAGCCAAATACACTGCCGTTATGCAGATCAACAATCGGCTGATATACCGCAACAATTTTCTTATCGTTTAAAATCTGTTCAATATCAGGCTGATCTGGTATCATTTTTCCTCCTTAAGAATAGCCAGGGCAGATACTCCGCCCTTTCACGAAAGAATCTTTGTCTTCCATCATACCCTGCCTAAAGCATAGATTGGTTAACATCATGTTAAGATTATATGAACTACCCCACCGTTATCGACAAAACAAGGGCTGGTTGGCAGTTTCACCATTTTCTGATGAAACTGCCAACCAGCCCTTATATGGAATTAATCCACTATTCACTATCTGACAGGCTTTATGCCATAAATCTTACAATATAGCCTGTCCTATGCTTGCCAACTGCTCCATGACCTCAGGCACTGGCAGCACATAATGGAAAATCGTCCAAAAATGAGCTGCACTGCCGGCCATTACAAACAAATGCCAGACAACATGATTATAGGGAATACTGCGCACCAAATAGAATACGGCGCCGACCGTATACAGTAGGCCGCCGGCTACCAGCCAGTATACTGCCTCAACGGGCAGAAGCGTCAGCAACGGCTGAACCATGACCACCGCAAACCAGCCCATTCCCAGATAGCAGACCGTCCCCAAAATACGGAACCGCTTCACACAGAACAGCTGGAATATGATGCCCGCTACCGCCAGGGCCCAGACCACGCCAAAGATTGTCCACCCCAGGCTGCCATGCAGCGGCAAGAGCGCAAAAGGCGTGTAGTTTCCTGCAATCAACACATAGATTGATGCGTGATCAATAAACTTGAATATCCCCTTAAGCCGGATATTGGTAAAGCTATGATAAAGCGTTGAAGCCAGATAAAGCAGGATCAGTGAAAGACCATAAACCAGACAACTGGTCAAATGCCAGACACCGCCATTCGCATAATGGAACAGCATTCCGACCAGCGCTGCTACAGATAACGCTGCTCCGATTCCATGCGTCACCGCATTGAGGATTTCCTCTACACTTGGCCGATTTTGTATCGTTGAGGCGACCGAAATACTCCGATTCATAAAACTACCTTCTTTCTGAAACACCATGTCCCCCCAAAAACAAGATGCACACCTGCTGTTGCAAGCCGACGAACATCTATTCCTATTATACCACGAATTGCCCCATAAAAAGAAAGGTTTTTGTATAACGCCAGCATCAAGCCTCGGCGCTATACAAAAACCTCTCCTGCTTCAAGTCTCTAAAAAACCATGTCAAATCAACTGCTGAAGCTGTCGGGCAATCTTCACCACATGAAGCTGCTCTTCTTTTTTAAGCTTCTCAAAGACCTGCCGGGCCTGCTCAAACTTCGAGCACTCCGACAGCTCATCATAAAACAAAACCGAATTCTTCTCCGCTTCAAGCGCCAACTCGAGTGCATCCTTGGGGTCGTTAATTCCCGCCAATACCGTCGCTGCCTCTTCCTTCGCAGGGAATACCCGGGCCTCGGCCAGCACGGTCAGATACCCCGACACCTCCGGATCAAAAAGATAGTCTGTCTCATAGGCTTCCTTCGTTGCCCCAATCTCCTCGAAATAATGAGTAAACGTATCAAGATGCACCGCTTCTTCATCCCGCAGCATCTTGAAAATTGCCCGGACCTTATCTTCCTTGAATCGGTCATAGGCCCCCTGATAAAAATGATACCCGCGCGCCTCGATGTCCATCGCAATCCGCAGCCCTTCAAGATCATTCAGATTTGTTTCCATATCAGCCTGCCTCCAATCAGAAATCATAATACTCCATAACAACCTTTATTACTGTACTTATTCCCTATTTTTCTTATAACTCCTGCCTCAAACCAAAAAGGCCTCCCGATTTCTCGGGAGGCCTTGAATTTACTGGTGCGATTGGCGCGAGTCGAACGCGCGACCCTCTGCTTAGGAGGAAATTACACGGCATTTTGCACCGAGAGAAAACCGTGTGTAAGGCTTGATTTTATTGGTTTTCTGTCTAGGATGTCCTTGCCATCACAAGAGTATTTTGCTTGTATTTGCGCCTCGTAAACACCAAAATAAACACCAAGCGAGTAAGCATCACAGCATAGCATCCACTTACTTCGCAAACCTGCCAAGCCCTGCAAATTCTTTCTAAGACCTCATAAACACAGCATTTATAGCACTTCAGCGAGAAAATCATTTCCCGAACTTCATAATTACTTCGCAAACTTCTCAAACAGTTTGCGAAGTTACCATTTACGCTAGAACATACGTCTGTGTAGGATCATGCTTGCTCCCTTGCCTTTTGACTAAGCCTTTATCAATAAGCTGATTCAATCGTGAAGTAATCGTCCCCGCCGACCTGCCTATAATTTTGGACAGTTCCGCTCTCGTCATTTGCTGACGGCTTCCTATAAGCGCCAGGATTTCCTTTTCCAAATCATCGAGATTTCCCCATGCTTCACTCCCAACAGCTTCCACTGCCCTATCCTGTCGACGCAGCTTCCTGACCTTGATATTATTCTTAAGCGTCAACCGTACGGCAACCCCGCTGGGCTTTGTATACTCCGGGTCCTCCAAGAAGAACTCTGCCATATCCGAATAAATACGCTTCACGCCCTCATTCAGCTCCCGTACCCAGCCAAATTCGGTGAGCACACGGGCAATGCGCATATTGCGTGAAAAACGCGTATCACGGATATTATTTACGGTCACAATATCCGGTAATCTACCGGGGCTTTGTATCTCTAAACGATCATCATACATCGAAACACGAATATAGTCACCGCTCATTGCATACTCACGATGCGTGATGGCATTGATCAGCCCTTCCTGCCAAGCAAATTCCGGATATTCCGGCACCATACGGAACTTACCGGTAGTAGGGTCCAGCGAAGTAAATTCGCGCAGCTGCGCCCCAATGACTTTCTGTGCCTCCTCCACCATACGCAAGATCGGCCGCTCAACATCGACATCTTTAACTAGATTCATCCGTGTTCCCGTACCTGCTATTTCTCCCTCATAACGCAGAAAACGTACCCGACACGTAGGATAAAATCTTAAAATATTCTTTGCAAAGAGCAATACTGCAGCATGAGTCAAATGCGAGATAGTGTAAAATCATTTGTGTAAACTCAAGTGGGGATAGAAAAAGGAACCACTTTTCTTTATAGTGTTAAGTGACCAAACAAAACACAAAGAAAGAAGGTTCCTTTATGTCTTATCTTACCACAGA